>OZ255840.1:4839147-5444041 GCA_965277795.1 Lapillicoccus sp. | reverse complement strand
CTCCTTAGAAATATGAACATAAGTAATGCTGCTAAAGATGTGTAGGTGAGTCACACTGAGTCATACACTGATAAAGGTGTGATTCAGAACTTTGTCCCTCTTTAATGCTGGTAGTAAGTTCTTCAGCTCATTTACAGTAAGCATTACCTCAGCTCAGAAGACATTAGGTAAATCAGCATTCAGTAATAAAGAGTCCTTCATTATATAAAGTGTTCTTCAGGTCTGTTCACTTACTGAATTGTATTCTGAGATGTATAGTGCTGAGTGTTCAATGGAAATTCCTTTAGTCTTACATCAGTGTAACAGTGCATAACTAATATACTTTCTCCCTCCATCAACATGTAGGTGCACAAGTTCTTGATCAGTAAGCCTTTTCAGCTTTAAAATCATGCATATAAACCAGTCATAGAACTCATCCTTTATCTTTAGAAATTTAACTCATGACTTCTTAGAGTAGTTGTTCACTAATACTTCAGTGTACAAAGATCCTCCTAAGGATTCAGAATCATGTAGTCCTCAAAGATCTGAGTGTAGTTGTTTCAGTATTCTCTTTATAGTTCTTATAGAGGTATGTTGAATGATTCTTGTCTGCTTACTTTGCACACACAGCTGGCACACCTTTATAAGGTCTTCATTTGCTTGTAATGCTGCAAGCTGTTCAGTAGAGGTGTTGTTGGTGTCTTTAAGATTCTCAGCTAGATTGACTTTCATGTCCAGACTTGACTGTTCAGAATGGTTCAGACTTAAGTGTTTATTATCACTTATTTGTTGATTGACTGTCTTATATGACTCATTTGACTAATTCAGATGTGGTTTGCTCAATTCATTCATTAATCAATTGGTCATTTCATTTACTTAATTCAGAAGTAGTCTGTTCACTATAGTAGAGGCTAGCTTAATTCTTGCATAACTTGCATGTCTGAATCTTCTATGCCAGAGATGTTGTGTTGAAGTTGTGCTCATCAGATGAGTAGGTCTACTCTGATTATATAATGATATAATGACCTTCTTGACTCTGTACATCACTAAACAGTAGATGTTATGTTTAATAAGCTTTGCCTTAATGGTGACAGTCTCTTTGATGGAAGTCTCCTTAATTAGTAGCATGTGATTACCTTCATTTAAGTATGACCATCCACACCTCTTCAAAATACCCATTGAGATGAGATTAGTGAATGCCTTTAAAACATAACAAACATTCTGTATTTGTACAAATGATTCAGAACTGATGAGAATTGCTATCATTTCCTTCTTTGTGCAATATAACACCTCATCATTTGCTGCTTTAAACTCATAATTCTCCTCATAGAATGATGACAGTTTGAACAGATTCAATTGATTAATGATATATTGCACTGCACATGTGTCAACATATTAACAGTTATTCTCAGCAGGTAGCTTCTGCTTTTATCTAGTCATTCTCAATAGTAGTCTTGTTCCTTCTTTCTTACTCTCATTATTGTTGTTGAAACTTATGTTAGTGACCTTGTTGAGGTGGTTCTTGAGACACTTGTTTTATACAAACAGTTTAGCATTGTTATCAAGTTGTCATTTCAAGTCAGGTCTTTTATTGAGTTGACAGCAATTCTGCATTAGATGTTCAGGTTTCCTGCAGTTGTAGTATACTCTGTCATCATCATGACCTCTTCTAGTTTTATATGAGTTGTTTCAGCCTTCTGATCTCCCCCTATATTGTATACCCATTACTAGTTCTGGCTCAATGCCTATTAGGCAGTCAGAGTTGATTCATACTTTCTCAGATGTCAGGTATTGCTGAACCTCTCATACCTGTATCTCTTTTAATGTGGTGATGTGAGCCTTGTTAATGTCATACTCTGAAGTAAGAGCTTTAAGAGTAATAACAATGTAAATGTTGTCTTATATATCTCTGTCTTCTTGTACAGCTGACTTAAGTCTCTTAATTAGGCTTTTAACATCTTCAAATATTGTGTTGACTGATTTAATGTAGTCCTTTACTTTGTTTGCTGCAGCATATCTAAACAACTCATTCAGAATGATGTATATTACTTCTTAGTCAACCTGTAAGCATGTAGTTCTGAGCTTGTCTCAAATCTCTGCTATTTTGTTGATGCCTTCAATTGTACAAAAAAGGTTATTGTTAATGAATTTCAATATGATTCTTAAAGCTGTTTCTTTAGTCTTTTTCATAACTGTTTGTGTCTGCTGAGAGGCTGTTTCATTTTCTGTTAAGTTTCAAACACTCTTCTCTTGCATACTTATCTTAGTGTTGCTTAATCACCTTCCTCAATTGTCAAATTCAGTCAATATCACTCATCTTATACAAACACAATTATCTTGTTTATTCACTAATGTCATAGTTGTTGATAGTGTGTGTAGTAGAATGAATTCAGTATATTGATGAACTCAGTATGTTAAGAGGTTCAGTGTGTTGTTTTAAGTCATGCTGACTGGTGTTAGAAGCATGATGTTGTTCAGGCATTTAATTATTCATTCAGGTGTTTGATTATTGATTCAGGTGTCTGATATTCAGTGACCTGCACTAGTGCCTGATTAGGCTTAGCGCACCTCAACAGGTGTTCTCAGCACTAACACTCAATTAGTCTTAGTGCAGCTCAGCACTCATGTATATGCATTCAGGCTGCTATCAGATAGATAACTCTCTAGAATTAATCTCTTGATTATTATATCTGTATAACAAGCTCTGCATGATCCTGATATTAGATTAATTCTCATTACCTTACATTCATGATTTAGTTAAACTAAAAAAACCTACTTTAAAACTCAGCATTGAACTGTGTGTGTTAATGACACTGAAAGACACTGATAACACTGTTATTGTGCACACTTTCCTAAGCCATACAGAACATGTACCAGTTTACTTAAGTTATACAGAACACTAAATTGCTCTTGTGAAAGAGCTGAATTGAAAGAAATCATTGAAACACCTCCTAAGCTATATAGATGTGTGCCAGTCAATCTAAGCTATACAGAAATCTGAAAGCTCATAAAGCAGTTAAGTCAAAACAACCTGCTATAATAGATGAGCATCACTGAGTCACTGAGTCACTGAGTCACTAAGTCACTGAACATACTGAACAATGAATTTCAAATTGAACAACACTGAGGCTATAACATGTGAAAGGGTGATAAAGCATTTTCTGGCAGAATACTGTTTCTGACACTGTTCAGCAGTTCTCAGACATGATAAGACCTGTTGTAAGATGTGTTAATCTCTGTTAAGAGAAGACTCATCACTGAGATAACTCATGAGAGCACAGTTCCTCTGAGTCAAGCTCAGAAAGGAAAGGCTGCTGAGGCAAGTTCTTCTCAGCAACATGGGACTCAAGATGATGAGGCACTCTTCAGTGTGAAAGAGGTGATCTATTCAGCTCTAGATGCCGCTCTTAAGAAACTTAAGAAAGGAAGAAAGGCCAGGAAGTTCTCTGTTCCTACTGCCTAACATCATGAATAAACCGGTGAAGATGATGCCAGAACCCCCTACAATATCATCAATATGAAACAACTTCAGCATTGAGCAGAGGCTGAGCCAGAGCAGTTTCTAGAGACACTCACCACCCTTTAAGAGCAGATGAATTTGAGTATGACAGTCAGTGACAGCATCTACAATCTAATGCTAGAAAGGAATGGCCTTGTGAGCATCATCACTGAGCAGCAAGAGTGAGTGGACTCTCTGAAAGCCAACTTCACTACCCTCAACATCAAATACCAACTATTGAAGAAATGCCAGCAAGCTGATTGTGAAGGAACCCAGCTATTCAATGCCTCTATGCTGTTGGTTGACAGAGGCAAACACTCACTCAAGATTCTGAACCCTTCCATTCTAGATGACAGCTTCAAACCTACATGGGAAGAATGAGTAGGCAAGATGCAGGTCAAATTGGCAGTCAATGAGGACCATTACCTGACTGAAACTGCCTGTATGAGTTATGTGTTGTCTTGATTGGGCAGAAAGGCCGCTCAACACACTGAGTCTCATTCACTATATGAATTCTCAGTCACCAACCTCTACTGTACTGTCAATGAGATTCTGGAGGACTTGAAGGAGATCTATAAAGACTCAGATAAGCTGAGGAATTACTGTTGAGCCTACATTAATCTTATTCAGGGCTTTAAGTGGTTCTCTGAATTCTATATAGAGTTCTGTCATCTTTCTACCTTCCTTGAGTATGGTGAAACTCAATGTATGAATGACATTTGAAACAAGATCTCTTCTCATCTTCAGGCAGCTATATCATCTCAAATGGTTCAACTGGATTCACTATCAATTATGAAGACTTACCTTATTCACCTTGATAATGAACAATGTGCCGTCAAGGCAGCAAAGAATTAAAAGAATGCCAGCATCATAACTGCCCCTATAAAGGAAATCAAGACATTCAAATATGTCACCTTTAAATTGTCTAACCCTCAACTGGTGACATGTCCCTTCACACCTTCAAGTGAGATCAATAGAAGACCAATCACTGATTCTCAACATTAAGTGAATGAACAGGCTGGCAACTACTACATTTGCCACTGACCTGAACACCTTACTAATGACTGCATGCAGTGAGCTACACCAGTAACCCCATTCTGACATGACAGCTCAGTTAGCAAACTGCATATTGACTATAAGGACTCTGACTCTGAGTTGAAAAATGAGTAGCCTCTATTAAAGTTACAGATAGAGGTGATACTGTCTTCTTGTGCAATATAAACTGTTCATTGAATTCTGATGAAGATGAGTCAGACACCTCTTATAATCTCTTCTCCCTGCAGCCTTTTGTCACCCCATGCTCACTTTATTCTCAGAGCTTCCTTATATCCTTCTGAGCACTAGTTGACACTGGCTGCACCACATACTCACTTATCTATAGTTGGCTGGCATTTATGGTCTGTGACCAGCTTGATCTGAAGTCTGTTCCTCTCTTCAAACTCAAGGCAGTCTGTGATTTCAATGACCAGCTCTTCAAGTTTAAGATCACTCATGTCATCTACTCAGGTTTGCTTCTGAAAAAGAACTACAAGGAGGCTACTGTTTCTATGTTGATAGCTGACTTGAGGCAGCATAATATTATCCTGGGAAAACTCTGAATAAACTGGAACCAGCTTCTTCTGAACATGAGGGATGACTCTATTATCTTCAGAGAAGACCTTCCCTCACTGATTAAGAAGATGAGACTAGAATGTCTGTCTCTTTCTCAACATTCTACTTCTTCCCCTCTCTGAACTGTTCAGACAACAATCAAAATCCTTTCTTAATCTGCCCCTATTACAGATGACACCCCATTTCAGGTGTGCAGTGTAGAAGCAGCACTCTACACTGTGCTAGCTCATTAAGAGAAGGTATAAATATTCACTATGTCAATGAAGAACATAGATAAATAACTGACACTGAATCAAGAGTGTCATGCAAAGGAAATCAGTGTTAAGTAAAACACCTCTCAACACTTAAAAGATATTTGTTGACAGCTTTCAGCTGAGTATTATGAGTACCTCAACATCTTTAACTGCTCTCAGGTCAGCAAGCTGCTGCCTCACTGCCTATACAACTACAAAATTGAGCTGACAGGTGATGCTGCTTTACCTCATAGTCAGGCTTATTGTATGTCATTATACAAGCTTTAAAAGGTTAAGGAGTACCTTAATAAGAACCTCTTTAAAGGCTTCATTACATTAAGTAAGGCAGCCTACTTCTCTTCAGTGTTATTCACCCTTAAGGTGAACAGTGATCTACAATTCTGTGTGAATTATTGAAAGCTCAATGCACTCACTAAATGGAATTAATACCCTCTTCCATTAATAGAAGAGGTTATAGAGAAGATTCTTAAGTGCAAACACCTAACTTGTCTGAACATCATTGCCACCTTTAATAAGCTTTATATACATTCAGACAGTGAGGACCTAACCACATTTATCACTGCATTAGGTTTCTACAAATACTGAGTTCTACTGTTTGAGTTGACTAACAGTCTGAGCACCTTTCAGCAGTACATCAATGATACCCTGTAGGACTTCCTCAATGACTTCTGTCAAGCCTACCTGAATGACATCCTTATCTATAGCAAGATCAGGAAGGAGCATCAGAGTCATGTTAAACAAGTTCTTTAATGACTCTGTAAAGCTGGCCTACAAGTAGACATTAAGAAGTGCAAGTTTGATGCCTCTGAGACAGTTTTCCTGAATGTCATCATATCTGAAGAAGGACTGTGTATGAATTCTCAAAAGGTTAAGGCAGTCCTGAACTGAGTTAGATCAACAAACCTCAAAGAGGTTCAGAGATTCATAGACTTTGCTAACTTCTATTATCAGTTTATATAAGATTTCTTTAAGATAGTCAAGCCTTTTGTTGCTCTTACTCAGAAGGAAGTTTCATTTGCATAAACTGAGAACTGCACTAAGGCATTTTAAGACCTCAAACAAGTCATGACAAAGGCCTCAGTGTTGAGACATTTTGACTCAAACTGTCAGGCTATACTAGAGACAGACACCTCAGACCTGATGACTGATGAGATTCTCTTTCAATACAATAAGAAAGGAGTTCTTCACTCAGTGGCATTCTACAACAAGAGTATAATATCAGCAGAGTGTAACTATTACATCTACAACAAAGAACTCCTAGCTATTATTCACTGCTTTGAACACTGATGTTCAGAACTTGAACACACTGACTTGTCTATACAAGTCTTCACTGATCATCAGGCCCTGAAGACCTTTATGAAGAATAAGAAGCTGACTTATCAGTAAGTCAGGTACCTAGACATTCTGTCAGAGTTTAACTTTCAGGTGATCTTTTAATCAGGCAAGACTAATGATAAGGTCAACACCCTTATTCAGATATTCAATTCTGAGAAGAAGAACCTGACCTATCAGACCATCCTCACCCTGAACTGTGTAGAAGTCTGAGTGAGAGAGATGAAACAAGGCCTGTTTAAATAAGTGTATACAGCCAATAAGACAGACAAGTTGTGCAATAAGTACTGTGAGGCCATTATCAACAACACAGTCAAACTTCATAACTGACATCTTTATAAATGCTGAGTCATTAACAGTGCATTGTTTAAGAACAATCTATTGTGGGTTTCAGAGTCTCTACACACTGAGCTCCTTCAGGAAATTCATGACCAGCCATCAGCTGGCCACTCAGACATTAATTAAACAGTAGATCTGATTCACTGTCACTACTACTGGTCAGAACACATGACTACAGTGAAGTAATACATCTGAAACTGTTGACATTACCAGTGAAGTAAGTCATCTTGTAATGCCATCAACAGACTTCTTGTTCCCCTCTCTATCCCCCAGCAATGCTGGCAAGATATTGCCATAGACTTTGTCACTGAACTCTCACTGTCAGAGGACTACAACACCATTTGTACAATCATTGACTGATTGTCAAAAGAGAGGCATTACATTCTATGCCATTCAGGAGACAAAGGAACCTCAACTGAGAAGGTGACTAAGATCATAATTTGAAACATCTACTGCCTGCATAAACTGCCCAGCTTCATAGTCTCAGATTGAGGTCCTCAATTCATCTTCACCCTTTGACAAAGCATGTGCAAGCAGTTGAAAATCAAGGCCAACTTGTTAACAGCCTATCACCCAGAGACTGACAGTCAAACTGAATAAGCTAATTAAGAAGTTAAACAAGGTCTCTGAACATACTGCAACTACATGCAAGATGACTGAGTGAAATGGCTGCCTATAATGAAGTTCAGCAACAACAACAACACCTTCTCTGTAATCTTCCTCTCATCCTTCTACCTCAACAAGAGCTTTCATCTTCAAATGAGCTTCAGCCCTGATAAAACTATGTACAAATCTACACATGAATGACTACAGTTGGTGAAGGCAGAGGACATCAACACTCACATGTAAGAGATTCTAGACTTCAGAGTTAAGTAATTGGAAAAGAGCTGAAAATCTATAAAAGTACAAGCAGATAAACATTGTAAAGATGTCACATACAAGGTTAAAGACATGATCTAACTGTCAGGCTGCAACATCAAGTCCATCAGACCATGTTAAAACCTAGAGAATAAGCAGCTGGGATCATTTCACATCAAAGAACAGGTAGGAGCTGCCTATTAACTGAAGCTGCCAGCTACCATGTAAATTCAAGATGTCTTCAGTCTCAAACTGCTCTGTCTGTGTGCCACAGACCCTCTTTCAGGCTAACAGACACCCTCACCAGCTCTCATTATTACAGAGGATGATGAGGAGTACTGGGAAGTTGACAACATCCTGAACTCAAGGCAATACTGTGAACAACTTCAGTACAAGATCAAATAACACAGTTTTGACTGAGATGACAAGTGGTACTACACTGACAAAGGTGAATTTAAGGGCTCAGCTGACATTCTAGTGAAGTTTCATCAGAAGTACTCAAACAAGCTACAGTAGTTTAGAGCTGTTGATTTCTTCTTAAACCTCTTCTCCCTGTACTTATAAGGAGAGGAGACCCTGCAGTCTCACTGTCTATAACTATTTTCTGTGAAAGTATCATGTTGTTGAAGTCTGAAGCCTTCATGAAAAGTGTTGAAATTGAGGTTTCTGAGGAGTTGAACAGTGATGACAGTGTTACAGACAACACTTTTTTGAAGGGGGGAGTAATGTTAAAAGCATGATGTTGTTCAGGCATTTGATTATTTGTTCAGGTGTTCAGTTATTGATTCAGGTGTCTGATATTCAGTGACCTGTACTAGTGCTTAATTAGGCTTAGTGCACCTCAATGAGTGTTCTCAGCACTAACACCTGATTAGTCTTAGTGCAGCTCAGCACTCACATATATGTGTTCAGGCTGCCACCAGATAGATAACTTCCTAGAATTAATCTCTTAGTCACTATATCTGCATAATGAGCTCTGCATAATTCTGATAGCTGGGCTTATAACCTGTTGAATAGACAGGGCTATGTTGATCTCCTTAAAGTAAGTGACTGAACAACTAGATGATATGCTCTCTAATAAATATAATGAGTATGATAATTAATAGTAGTATTCTCAGTGTTAGTAGTGAAAGTTGTACAAAGTGTATAACAATCTCTGCAACAAGACACTAGTTCTAAAGCAGATAACTAGCTGAGCTCAGTCAGTAAGTCAGCTGATATAATGACTTCCATATTCAATACTTATTATATACACAGTTAAAACAGTAAGACATTATAATAAAAATATAACTTACTATAAACAATATTATCTTAAATAATAATGTTTATATATATATAATTTTAAAAACACATGCATTTAAATAAATATTAAGTTTAAATACTATAAAGCTACAGTATCTATGTATTTAAACAAATATCTAAATGTCTATGCACCTGTATATAAGGGTTTCATATAAGGATTTCCACTGTGTTGCTGCTGCCCCCTTTTCTGCTTAGTCATGCAAGCTCATGCCCCTAGCGAGAGGTCCCCTCACGGTGGATCATTTTAATAGAGCAGTCTTAAAGGTGCTGAAATGTATAGATCCTACAGCTTTATCATAGACTAAAATGCAGAGCTTCAAAGTTCCTTATTGAGATCAAAATCTACAGCTCAATTGGTGAAATTCTGATTTTTACTGGGAGGGGGGCGTGGGGTGCAGCGTTGCCTAGTGTGCGGCGTTGCCTAAGGTACGTTATTGGGGTTTACATAATTACTCGGCCGTGGGATAACACATCGCGAGCGCGTCCTCAGCAACCGCCGCGTCACCATCAGCCCTATGAGTACAAGTGATTGACATTATCTACCTTACTGTGCTCACTCAACAGCAATCTGCGAGGCTGCTGCTTGTCACAACAGCTCACAGCAACTTACACATACTTGATAGCTTTCCAGTCATTGCCGGTCACCATGCCTTCTATTGTAGATGACCTTGCAGCTGAGCCTCCCACTGACATCAACCCCTATGAAGCCCTCGGACTCGAGATCAGTGCCAGCGGCGAGGATATCAAGAAGACATACAAGAAGCTAGCTCTCAAGCATCATCCCGGTATGCGCCTGCATGGTACATACAGCGAAATCTTCAGACGCTCACAAAAGCGCCGTTAGACAAGGTCTCTCCTCAAAACCGCGCCGCTGCCCACACCCGTTTTCAAGAAATCGCCTTCGCCTATGCTATCCTCTCCGACGAGCGAAGACGCAAACGCTATGACACGTTAGGGAACACGTCCGAGTCTCTCGATCTCGACGACGACGACTTCAACTGGAGCGATTTCTACCGGGAGCAATGGGCGGACGCCGTAACAGGCGAAAGCCTTAACACGCTGAAATCGACGTACCAGGGTTCCGACGACGAGAAGCGCGATGTTCTGCGGGCTTACGAGTCTTCAAAGGGGAATCTGAATAATGTGTTCCGGACAGTGATGCTGAGTAACCCTCTTGACGACGAGGAAAGATTCTACGGATATATCGATAGGGCGCTTGCGAATGACGAGGTCGAGGCGTACGAAGCATACACAAATGAGTCAACGAGAAAAAGAGAGAATCGACATGAGAATGCGAGGCGGGAGGGTAAGGAGGCTGAGGACTATGCGAAGGAACTGGGAGTCTACGAGGAGCTTTTTGAGGGGAAGCCCGGGAAGAAAAAGAAGGGTAAAGGCGACAATGAATCCGGGCTCGCGGCGTTGATACAACAGAAATCGAAAGGGAGGGCGGCGTGTTTTCTCGATAACTTGGAGGCCAAGTATGCGAGTGGAGCAAAGAATACGAAAAAGGGGAAGAAGCGGCCGGAGGATGAACCACCTGAAGAGGCATTTGAGAGGACCGCTGCGAGGGCGAAGAAGCGAAAGCCGGATGGGAAGAAAGCGAAAGATGACGAGGGGGAGTAGGAGTTGGAAGAGAAGGACAAGAGCGATGAGTTGGTTGTCAACACCAAGGCAACGAAGAAGAGGTCTAGCAGAGATAGAAAGTAAAGGCATCTACTTGTGTGCTTGATGGCGGGAGCATAGCGTTGACAACATTGGCATTGCCGTTTATAGGAAGCACTGATGGCAATCTTGCAGGGTGCTAGTTCACAATGGTGCCGGTACAGCACTTTCAATGGCGTGTTTGCGGCGATGGGGACCTATTCATTACCACTTTGGAATATCACCAATTCCCTTCAGGTAGCTTAATGACAATTTCAGGCCGACTGAATATTTACTACTTCATAATAATATGGGTAGATTGTCTGTCTAAACAAGGTCCTCTCACAAGCAACGGCCGGATCAAGACTTCTATCATCGAATATACGTTCAAGTCACGCCACCGCGAGTTTTGTCGTTCTACAAGTCCTACAGCCAACAAGAGCGGTCAATCCGCTGATGCTATGCTGCGATAGTCGCTTCAGGTGCAGAGCATCAACAATCTCAGCGCCATGAACTCCTCGCTAGCATGCTTGCCATGATGTCATAAGCCAGCTTCTCGTCCTCGCTAATCAATCTTGGCATCAGCCAGGCTCTTTGTAGGTTTCGCCGGCGTCAGGTTGTTAGCCAGGCGAATGTGTGGAAGCCGGCTCTTTGAGTTCGGCTTCTGCAATTTCTTGCGAGCGACCATGACGGGGACGGAGGATTTGGTGACAAGGTAGTTGGAAAAGGAACCGAGAAGGACGCTGCAAAGTAACGTAGAGGTCAGTAGCGTGCTCTGGACAGTCGAGGTGGAAAGCGAATTAGCTGTTCATGGATCACTCATACCCTTTGAGCGCACTGCGACCTCTAGAGCCCAGGATGACGAGCGTGGGCTCGAGACCATCGATCTGCCAGAATTTAGCATGCATGAGGGGATGCTCCGGCATTGTAGCAACATACAGCTTCAGTGATCATATACTTCGGGCTTTTGCAGTGGATCACTTCCACCGCGATACGGACCTGCAACTTTGTCTTCCTCAAGAACTTTATGCAAGTTTGCGATATGTCCTCTATAGCATGATATCGTTCTTGTTCTGGCTTGGACACGTGCCTAGAATCCGTCGATACGCTACGACTGCCAGTGTTTGTACCGGGTAGCAATGATGTCTGCCCTAGCGGTGATGGACCCTGGTTTGAGGGAGCGCTCTGCGTGGCAGCGGTCAGCTTTCCAACAAGAGCCGCGGTCTCTTGTATCGCCTGCGCGCCTTCACCGATAGGAACGCCATGGATACTGTCGCTGTCTCCGGCTTTTCCGGTTCCGCTTTCTTCGTCAACAGCGTAAACAGCCAGAAGCGTATCGCCATCACGCAGGACTGTACCAATGGTCCACTCCAGAGCATAAGCGGCTTCGTCACTCAAGTCAGTGGCGACCAGATACGTTCTGAGCCGTCGTGAACCCTCCTCTGCCTCTTGCTGCATCCTGGAAAATTCGCCGCGAATGATCGTCTTTATGACTCGATGTGGAATGGAATTATCGATAGGTGACATGTTGATGCTCATCCGTTGTGCTCTCCTGATGTCTTTCATTTCTTCAGAGTCCGACGTCGCAGGTGTTGACCTTCCAGAGGCCGTTTGGTCGTAGTTGGTGATCGGGCGGACTCCTCGTCTCTTAGCCGGCAGCTTTTCCCCGCCGGGACCTGTCACGGTGACTGTGGGCTCCAACAGTGACCTAACTTTATACTGGGATGAGATACTCAGACCTGGCGATTGTCAGTCTCGAGTATCCCTCGCTCAACTACTTCGTCTGGCATTTTTCAGTAGACTTACGCTCCTCTTCAGCGGCGGCAAGCAAGCTTTTAACTTTCCTTGGACCAGCTGCTCTTCCCATACCCAAGGTTCCAGCAGTTGCTCCGCCAGTCGATGCCCCATCGGTCTCGCTATCTTCTGTGTCTGCATTGGTCCCCCCAGCATTCCTCTTTCGCCTGCTCTTTCTTCGACCACGCAAGGACTGTGAGTCCCATCCTTCCTCGCCAGAACTGGCGGTGGGATCTTCGTCACTGCTCTCGATTGCCCCCTCCACGTTCTCGCCCCGCTCGTAATAATCTTTCTGCAAACGCACTCCGCCACTGGGTGAAAGTACTTCTCCGCTACCCGCTCGAACTCGCTCAGTGTTTCGTCCTGGAAGATTAGAAAGGTTTCCCCCTGAGTTGAGCAGGGCTACGTCTGATAGCCTACGGTATGCGCTGTTCAGGTCTATGACCTTCCCTCCGTCGGTTACAAATCTGCCGGGGGTTGGCATGAGATTGAACGAGTTGGTGTTTAGTATACTGCTACCAGGTGATGATGCCCTGTTATTCAGGCGTGAGGATGGCGACTTCGAATGACCTCCCAATTTACCCGCTGTGGAATTGTGTCTTCCACTGTCTCGTCCTCGTGGAAGCGGGCCTAGTTCTTGTCCTTGCATGATGGCCGCCATCGAGCCTGTAGTCAGCCCCTGTTTCTTACCTCCTTGAGTAACACGTTTTGGAAGCGCTTGTGATTGGATACTAGGCAGCATCTCAAACTGGTAATCTTGGGTTGGGTTGACGGCTCGATCTCGGTCGCTTAGAGGTCGAGGCCAAGTATCGGGAGGATGGGAGGCGGCATCAGATTGTGCTCGATGGAGCCCCGCACTCGAAGACTGCACATTTGTAGGTGATCTCGAAACGGTATGTGCGTATCGATTTGGCGGCGGGCTGGAGGTCGGATCGAGCATACTGCGAGTTGTAGGTGCATTTCTTAAAGCGGGCGTCGTGGCGGCTGCGATCCCCGTGCCGGCGATTGAGCCCTTCCTCGGTGCCGCAGGACCTGCTATATCTAGCATACTGCGCACTGCGGGGGCTGGATTAGCTGTACCGGCGGCATTCTGCCCGACTGAAAATGTCGTCGAAGTCGCCGAAGCACGGGTCTGCGTAGTCCTCCCTTCGAGAATGTTCATGACCTCACGTCGCTCCTCGTCCAGCGCCGATTCCAGAGACATGTTGACGCTACAGAAGCAAAGAGACCTGTCACCTGCACTTCAGCACAGCATGAAGATGAGGGATCAAAGCAGGTCTGCTGGGCTGGAAAGGGTTGCAGCGTCACGGAAGATCAGGGCTGGGGATCAGGGCTGGGGATCAGGGCTGGGGATCAGGGCTGGGGATCAGGGCTGGGTGCCTGATGATCATCAGCAGCCTTTGCCGGTGGTGAAGATTATGGTGGAGAAGTTGGATCCCGCCCGTTGCTTGCTGATTTGTTGTTAGTGGTCAATGACCGCATTGGGCGGAAGTCCGCATGAGCACGTGGGCTTGCCTGCAAATGCGCTGAACAACAGTGAAGCGGCAGATGCCCGATTTCCTTGAATGACGTCGGAATCGTTGAAGAAAGACGCGGACAGGTAGGTAGGCAGATACGGGCACGACCGTATTCGGATCAGATGCAATAATACTCGGAGCTGCCTGTCATTCTTCTTACTAACGTGGTACGAGTAGCTCGCTGTGGGGCCGAACCTAAAGACAGATTGGTTCCGGGGTACGAGTGCCCCCAAGGTGTGCTTGGCCGTGGGCGCAATAATCCGGCAATCTAGGCTCTCAGGGAGACATAAGCATGTCGACAGGGCCAAGCTATCAGACGCACAGCCGGACGCTGCAATGATCTTTCCCAGTCGCGCTCCGTCCGGGCAATATTGCAGCACAAGCCTTTGGGCCCAGTGAGGGTGGGATCCGGGGGCATCAATGTACGGGCGTCATACCGGGGGGGTGCCCGCCCCAGAGGGTTGAGATTCTCGCAGGATGCCAGCTCGCATGGTGGGTTCGCTCGATGGATGACAGACTTGGCGTGAAGAGCTCAAAGGCCGGAAGGGATTCGCATGGGGAGATGCGAAGAATGGTGAGATCTTACAGAGGGGGTGGTGCTGTGGAGAAGACGGGCGTGGGCGGGCGTCCAGCATCAGGCAAGGTTTGCAAAAGCATTCTGAAAGCCGGCAGATCTGGGACTGCGCCTCATCAGAGAGTCATTGATAGCATCGCGCAACCCCACCGAGGGTCGCCAGTCACCCCAGTGGAGCGTCTCATGCGGCCAAGCCCGTGCCAGCAGATGCACGATAAGGTCATGAATCACATCATATCATCTGATTCCAATGAGGCAATGCCACCGTCGAGCCTTTCCGAAACATCGCGCGTCTGCATCGCTCACGTCGTACCGGCTCCACAGGGGTCGGCGTAGTCTCGGCGCAGTCATCTTTTCGGCCCATCGTTATTCCAGCTTCATGCTTACCATACGTCTGGAATCTGCAACAACTGGACATGGCATGCTGCAAGTCTCCCATATGGGTCTTGGTGTGAACAGTCTGGGACTTCATGTAGAGATACTGCTACGAAGGTGTTCATCTCCTCCTCAGGCCAAAAGAAAGGTTGGCGCGCGCGCTGACTCCGAGTTTGTGCACTCCTCCCCTCCGATCCCAGACCCCACTCTTGCCCTCCACCACCGCAATCAGCTCCTCCGCTACCTTCTGTGCAAAACCTCCTCTGCCGCTCCCCCTGCTCCGTCGTTTACTTGCCGCATCCAGGATCCACTCTACTGCTTGTCGCCGCCGTTGTCGTAAGCCCAAGGGCACGGGTATTTGCAAAGCCACTCCTCCTCCTGCTGCGCCCTTTTGAGATCGTATCCGGAGAAGGGGTGCCACCGAGTCAATTGCAAGTGTAAGATACAGAATAGGATTGAGAGGAAGATGGGATGCTGGAGGCGCGCCAGGAATTAAAGGTCGATTAGGGTTGACGGCAGGCGGTGATGCGGTCCGAAGATGCATGAGGATCATAGCCATATTCTACCGGCACGGGACCGTTTAGCACCAATTTTCATTGTTGCGACAACCGAAACTCGCCGTAAGCAAGGCTGCGAAGGGACTGACTCACATACCCTCTGGGCCACACTCAGCTTGCCATCCTTCATCAAGAGGTTTGTGACCTGGTGAACTACTGGATCGTATCGATGCTTCATGTGGGCAGTACTCGGTAGTGGCAGCTCCGGTAGTCCGAATTTGTGTCCTTGCGTTTCGATTTCGGCATCTTCGAAACTAATCATAGCCTCTTGCTGACGTCTCGCGGAGGTGGTGTAAGATCTTGTTCCCTTTGGCGACGATGACGAAGTCGAGTTTTCCTTGATGACTTGAGGAGCCTTGGCCTGACCCTCCTTATCACGCTCCAAGATCTTGATATTCTCGCATTAGTGACATGGCCGTGGTCTGCATCACGACTAGACACCAACCTCTTGTACTGGTGTTCCCTGTTCAATTTCGGGTCCGCCCTCGCCGGTGATCTTGCCCATTGCAGCAGCCTCTTCACTGACATGTGGTAATTGTTCCTGATTGGGCCCTGGACTTTGATCCTCTGCTTCGGGCAAGGGCTTCTCATCCGCTGTGATGTTTCGTCGCGGCTGTAAACGGAAACATAGTGGTACAGTAGCAGGAGATGGATTGAGGCGCCGTGAGCGAATCGTAGCTGCACGGCCAGACAATAAGAGTTGCAATCGCGGAGGCATGGTTGATTCTCCAAGAGTGAAAGAGCGGAAAATCGAGAGCACAACTTTCTCGTCTTGCAGGGGGCTGCGGAGGCGGCAGGAACCGCGCTTGCCGCACTAACCACGGACAGCAGGTCTGAGGGGTCTCAGAGGCCTCCATCGAACATCTCAATTCTCAATTCTCAATCCTCAACACGTCAACAGCCGCAGAGCACGTCTTTTTGATTGTGATATCGAGAAGCCTAAATCTTGCAGCTCGATATCCAAAGTGCTCAAAGAGCTTTACATTCTTGTCAAAGATCCTTTCTCCTTCATCGTTTCCCACCAGCGCTGCCACCGCTTGATTTGACCAATACTTGGATCGACCGGTTCTGCTGCTAAGCGATAACAATCATGCCTTAGTCTTTCGAACCTGCGTCTGGTCGGATTGCGCCGCTGGCCGGCCTGCGATACTTTGCTAAGCACATGATCGTTGCATTAGACTGATAAGCTACAGCATTCTCCATTACGTGCCCTTTTACTCTCCCTTTCTCTTTTCATCCCCCTTTCCTTTCTTTTTCTTCTGTCTTTCCGTCAACGATGCTTCTGAGCGCAAATGGTGTACCTATGCAAGCAATACCACTTCTTCAGTGATCTTCGTGCCTCATCTGTCCACTGATGCAAGGTCCTCCTGTGCCTCTACCTCCAATTGTCAGAATCTTCAAAAGATGGCACCGGGACTTGTGGATCCGGCAGTACCATCTGAGCGGGCCCGCTCGCTTCAGACAGTCACAGAGCATTATGATGACACTTTACGATTTTACCTGAACGGTACAAAGGTGGTCCTAGATACCATCGATCCTGAGATCACACTCCTCGAATACTTAAGAGGCATTGGTTTGACAGGCACGAAGCTGGGATGTGCTGAAGGCGGATGTGGGGCTTGTACCGTGGTATGGCCCGAGGGCACGCCTGGACCGAGGATGGGAAACTGACGCTATTGAAGGTTGTATCGCAATTCAACCCGACTACAAAGAAGATTTACCATGCGTCAATCAACGCTTGCCTCGCGCCACTGGTCAGTGTGGATGGAAAACACGTCATCACAGTGGAGGGTATTGGTAATGTCAGAAATCCACATCCAGCACAGGAGCGGATAGGTGAGCTGAGCCTGGCATTTCCCCGTCATCAGATGAGCACTCAGTCGCCGCAGCAATGGGATCCGGAAGCCAGTGTGGGTTTTGTACCCCTGGTATTGTCATGGTAAGGCCCCTGCGATCAGTGAGCACACTTAACGCTGAAGCCGAACTAGAGCCTATATGCCTTGCTACGTAACGAGACCGATCCATCAGAGCTCGAGATCGAGGAAGCTTTCGATGGCAACCTATGCCGATGTACTGGCTACCGTCCCATTCTAGATGCCGCACAAAGCTTCAGTACCCAGAAGAGTTGCGCAAAGTCGAAATCGAACGGGGGCAGGGGCTGCTGTATGGAAAATGGCAAACAGAGCACCGGCGACGAGTGCATAGGAAAATCCGATGGGGATGAACCATTAAAGAAATTCACACCACCAGGCTTCATCAAATACAACCCGGACACTCAGTTGATCTTCCCACCTTCTTTGACACGTCATCAGCTGAAACCTCTCGCATTCGGCAACAAGCGGAAACGGTGGTATAGGCCGGTCACGCTCAAAGAATTACTCGAAATCAAGAGTGCCTATCCTTCGGCTAAAATAATTGGAGGTAGCACTGAAACCCAGATCGAAATCAAGTTCAAGGCTATGCAATATACTGCTTCAGTCTACGTTGGTGACATTACTGAATTGCGACAATATGCATTCAAGGATGACTACGTGGAGATTGGCGGCAACGTAGTGCTGAGTGATCTTGAAGACATATGTCTGAAGGCGATCGAACACTATGGTCCTGTCAGAGGCCAACCCTTCAGGGCCATACATAAGCAAATCCGGTACTTTGCTGGTCGGCAGATCAGGAATGTTGGAACACCAGCCGGCAACTTGGCCACAGCTTCTCCGATATCCGACTTGAATCCTGTTTTTGTAGCGTCTAACAGCATACTGGTAGCTAAGTCATTGGACAAGGAGACCGAAATACCCATGTCCGAGTTTTTCAAGGGATATAGAACGACCGCCCTGGGACCAAATGAAATTATCGCCAAATTGCGAATTCCCCTCGGCAGTGAGAAAGGAGAGTTCTTTCGCGCCTACAAGCAGGCGAAAAGAAAAGACGATGATATAGCTATAGTCAACGCTGCCTTTCGCGTATCCTTGGATGAGTCTTTCAATGTGCAGAGCGTTGACCTCGTCTATGGAGGCATGGCTCCCATGACTATAGTTGCGAAATATAGTGTCGCCTACCTGAAGGGAAAGAATTGGACCGAACCTCTAACGTTAGAAGGTGTCATGAACGCTCTCGAAGATGACTTTGATCTACGCTTCGGTGTACCAGGTGGCATGGCCACATACCGCAAATCGCTTGCATTTGGATTCTTCTACAGGTTCTATCACGAGGTGCTCTCGGAGCTGAAAGCCGGGGTAGTGCACCTGGACGGAGACGCGAGAACGGAGATAGAGCGTGCTATATCCTCAGGGAAAAAGGACCACGCAGCAACGCAAGCATACGAACAGCGCGTTCTGGGTAAGGCCAACCCGCATGTGGCGGCGCTGAAGCAGTGTACCGGCGAGGCACAATATACAGACGATATACCGGTTCAGAAGAATGAGCTTTACGGTGTTATGGTACTGTCGACTAAAGCCCATGCGAAGATAGTCAGCCTCGACGCTTCTCCTGCAATGGATCTTCCTGGAGTTGTGGAATGGATAGACCATAGGGACTTGCCAAACCCAGACGCCAATTGGTGGGGGGCCCCAAATTGCGATGAGGTTTTCTTTGCCGTGGACGAAGTCTTTACTGCTGGCCAACCGATTGGCATGATTCTTGCCAACTCGGCGAAACACGCTGAGGCAGGCGCACGATCCGTAAAGGTCGAATACGAAGAGCTTCCTGCAATCTACACCATCGAAGAAGCCATTGCGAGGGAAAGCTATTTCCCTCATTATCGATACATCAATAAAGGAGACGTTGAAGGCGCCTTCGAAAAGGCAGATCATGTGTTCTCAGGAATCGCTCGCATGGGTGGCCAGGAGCACTTTTATCTCGAAACGCAAGCATGCGTCGTAATACCCAAGCCGGAGGATGGAGAGATGGAGGTGTGGAGCAGTACGCAAAATCCCTCTGAAACGTGAGCCTAGGTAATGTTAATCAGAGGGATTGTGGCCGTTGCTGATCGTTTCTGTAGGCAATCCTACGTTGCTCAAGTC
Organism: Lapillicoccus sp.; assembly: GCA_965277795.1. Classification (GTDB taxonomy): domain Bacteria; phylum Actinomycetota; class Actinomycetes; order Actinomycetales; family Dermatophilaceae; genus Lapillicoccus. Next base: position 5,424,390 of record OZ255840.1, on the reverse strand, counting down.
ACAGGGGTGCAAGCCAACAAAGTAGTTGCCAAAGTCAAACGCCTCGGCGGAGGATTTGGCGGTAAGGAGACAAGGTCTATACAACTCGCAGGAATATGCGCTGTGGCTGCCAATAAAACCAAACGGCCGGTGCGCTGCATGCTCAACCGAGACGAGGATATGATGACTTCCGGCCAACGACACCCATTCTTGGCCCGATGGAAAGTTGCTGTTAACAAGGACGGAAAGCTGCAAGCTCTTGATGCCGACGTCTTTTGCAATGCAGGCTGGAGCCAGGATCTGAGTGGAGCGGTCTGCGACCGAGCACTGTCGCACATTGACGGTTGCTATCTCATCCCGAATGTTCATGTGCGAGGTCGTCTTGCCAAAACCAACACCGTGTCAAACACCGCATTTCGAGGCTTCGGTGGCCCTCAGGGAATGTATATCGCAGAAAGCTACATGGAAGAAGTGGCGGATCATTTAGGTCTGCCGGTCGAGAAACTACGCGACATCAACTTCTACAAAGCCAACGAGATCACGCACTTCAACCAGGCTTTGAAGGACTGGCATGTCCCTTTGATGTACCATCAAGTGCTTGATGAAGCCGACTACAGCGCGCGGAGAAAATCCATAGAAGCGTACAATGCAGCGAGCAAGTGGAAAAAGCGTGGTCTTGCCATTATTCCTACCAAGTTCGGCATCTCTTTCACTGCCATCTTCCTCAACCAAGCTGGGGCCCTTGTCCACATCTACCATGATGGGTCCGTGCTCGTGGCACATGGAGGCACCGAAATGGGCCAAGGGCTGCACACGAAGATGACCATGATCGCTGCCGAAGCTCTTGGTGTCCCGCTCTCAGATGTCTTCGTATCGGAGACCGCGACAAACACCGTCGCAAACACCTCGTCAACCGCCGCATCTGCTTCCAGTGATCTTAACGGGTATGCTATATTCAACGCTTGTGAGCAACTGAACGAGCGCTTGGCGCCGTATAGAGCGAAACTTGGCAAAGATGCCCCTTTGAAAGATCTCGCTCACACGGCGTACTTCGACCGCGTCAATTTGTCAGCCAACGGATTCTACAAAACTCCTGAAATAGGGTATGTTTGGGGACCGAACACGGGCCAGATGTTCTTTTACTTCACTCAAGGTGTCACAGCTGCAGAGGTCGAGATTGATACCCTTACGGGCGATTGGACATGTTTACGCGCCGACATCAAAATGGATGTCGGTCGTTCCATCAATCCCGCCATTGACTATGGTCAGATCGAGGGTGCTTTTGTCCAAGGGCAAGGCCTCTTCACGATAGAGGAAAGTCTCTGGCACCGTGGTTCGGGCCAGCTTTTCACTCGCGGGCCGGGTACGTACAAGATCCCTGGCTTTAGAGATATCCCACAGCAATTCAACGTGAGTCTACTAAAGGACGTGGAGTGGGAAAATCTAAGAACGATCCAAAGATCTAGGGGTGTAGGGGAGCCGCCTTTATTTATGGGAAGCAGTGTCTTCTTCGCGATTAGGGATGCGTTAAAAGCAGCTCGGAAGCAGTACGAGGTCACAGATGTCTTGAGTCTGCAGAGTCCGGCGACACCTGAAAGAATTAGAATGAGTTGTGTGGACCCGATCATCAAGCGAGCCTATGTGGAGCCACAGGAGGGTGAGAAGAGCTTCTTCATATCGATCTGATTGGAAACGGGAGCTTACAGAATCGACGACCTCGCGGAGAGGCTGGCGTCCCCTATGTCAATTGAAGAGAACACATTTTTACCACAGTAAACACTACTCATAAGAACTACTCTCTTTCGATTTGAGCTATTGGATGTCTAAATACCGTAACCTAATGTGCTTACTCCGAGTACGGAGCGTGCGTTGCAACAATTTACAAGTTAATGTGATCCTGTAGTAGTAGACCTGGGTTTGGCAGCGTCTCAAAAGTATTTGCTCAGTCAACCGTGCGAGCCGTGTAATAAATACCCAGGTATCTCGCTCAGACCCTACCACCCACCCTACTATGCCACACGCCACTGTTCTCGGCCTCTCCGGCTGTTCCAGCAGCGGCAAGACGACCCTTTCTCGCCTCCTTCGCTCCATTTTCCCCAACACCTTCATCCTGCACGAAGATGACTTTTACAAGGCCGAAGAATCCCTCCCCTTCCGAGATGGTCTCCGTGACTGGGACTGCGCCGCCTCGATCGACATGGACGGCTTACAGGCGGCCCTGCAGTACGTTCATGAGCACGGAACGTTACCGCGTTGGTTGGAGAGCAAAGAAGATCAGAACGAAGTCGGGCCCAGCGGGGTCGACGCGGCAGTGGTGGAGAGGCTGAGCTCGGAGGTGCTGCAGTGGGCCAGCCAGGGCGCGGGCAGACAGGCTCTGGGGCAGGAGAAGCCGCTGGCGATTCTGGATGGCTTCTTGTTGTTTGGGGAAAGTATGAAGGCGGGTGTGAGGACGAGCATTGATATCAAGATTCTACTGAGGGCCAAGTACGCCAAGGCGAAGGAGCGCAGGGAAAGGAGGAGTGGATACGTGACGCTGGAGGGCTTTTGGGAGGACCCGCCGGGGTACGTGGATAGGGTCGTTTGGCCCAACTATGTGGAAGAGCATGGCTTTCTGTTTGAGGGCAGGAACGTGGAGGGGGCCGTCAACGAGAAAATGGTTGGTGAGCTGGGGTTGTATGTATGCCCGGGCCACGGAGATTGGCGTATGGAAAAGATACTGGAGTGGGCAGTGGAGAAGGTCAAGCTTGAACTGGAGGGAAGAGTGGGTTGAAGCATGCATGCACGAGGAGAGGGCAGATGCAACGACGCTTTCCACAAGGAAGGGTTGGCGACCCAGCCAAACTCTCGCAGTCATCACAGCAGTGGAAGCTCTCTTCTCGAAGAAGGTCCGAGCTACGAGCGAAATGGCCAAGTATGCTCGACCAGACTTACCCAAGTTGTAATAATGCAGCATTGTTCCATCACCAAGCTACCTTGTTTTCCTCAACGGCAAGAAAGGGGGAAGTTGCGGATGCGCAGACTTGTGGCACGAGGCGGGGCAACTATCAAAATATGGCAGTAATATGGCAGTCTTGGGGCAGAGAATTCCGGGAAGGTCCTCAGCAGCTAAACGATAATGAACTATAATGAAAAGTACATGATCGTCTAGTAAAGGCAAGAGTTTCAACAACTACGCAATCAACCCTCTTTGCTAATAGAACATCGAGTAGCGCCTCGTCATCAGAAGACTGCCACTTATTTTGATGGTTCGCCTGGTGATCGGCACAGTATCATGTCAAACGATGCATGGCCTAACACCAGTCCCAACCGATGAGTTTGCTGCGGCCTCTACTGCCAGTACAGGTACTGGATCTCTTTTCGTACCGGATGATTTGCCGCTGGAGCTCTGCTGGCTTAGTTGTGGAGACATCGTTCATTACGGCAAAGCTCGAAGATACGATATATAATTCAACGCCGAATACATGCTGCAATGGGAAAACGCCCGGCAATGCATGAAGTCCATCCCAAAGGCCGTATTAGCGTCCAGCCCGTTGTCTGGATATTTCATCGCGGAAGGCATTGCCATGGGTGTCAACGTGCCCGAAACCCTCCGTCGATGGACTATCGGCTAGACTGCCGAGATTGACTTCCCTCGCATGCTCGGGGCTTCGCTGCTGAAGTTCAACGCCCTCGGCCGGCTCATCTTTGAAATGCGCGGCTTCCTTTCCTCCATCTGCACCCTCAGCCTCTCCGAGTCTGATGGCCCCATTCTTCCCTAGTCTTTGCCGTCTCGATTTGCCTACACCGTAGCCCCTTCTTCTTCCCATGACGTTTCCTAGGCCTATTTTACGGTGCTTTCGCATACCAAAGAACAGACCGCATAGAACAAAGACGAAGAAGCAGAGACCCACTGGTATGCCTACTAGTAACCCTAGTCTGTTCGGAGCTTTCGTGGTAGGTGGCGCTGGGTAATGTGTCGCAGGCCTGTTTGTGAGGGAAACAACCGGACCAGCGGTGGCGTTTATTTTAGCGTTTGCGTTTGGGGCTAAAGATATTATTGTGAGCGTGAGATTATTTCGACCCGAGCCTTGCAGCCAGGCCTTATCCATTGTCAAAGTCGAGTACCCGTAGGCATTTGGTGTCTTTGCTGAAGACCACGCGTTATCACCACCGGTTGAAGTGTTGACATAGCTCAGCTCAAGGGTTATGGTAGAGTTGATGGGAAAGTAGTCGGGATCCCAGGTGACTGAGCCACGTCAGTACGCTCCCAGGAATGCCAACAGTTGCCTTCGTACTATAGTATGTCTCCCCAACATAGACATCGCTGCCATTGGTCGGCTGACAGAACGGCGCGTAAGGCCCATCAGCCTCGTGACATTGCGGAAACGGATTCTCCGGCCCACCAGGCGAAGTGCTGACATCGCTAGTTGCTGCGGAGCCTGGAGCAGTCGTGCTGAACGTGGTTGTTACAATATCAGTAGCCGCGGAACCCAGTGCTTCGGAAGTCGATCCGGATGCGACACTGCTTTGGCTGATTAGAGTTCCTGTTGCGGTGGTAGTACTTGTCGTTTTGACCGCGCTCGTAGGGATTGAGGTTGCAGGGGAGGTCGTGGAAGACAGTGACGAGGCTACAGGAGTAGTGACAGATACGTTAATCAGCTCAAGGAAGCGGTGGGAGAAGCCACTGTTGTAGACTTGAGAAGCCCGAAAAGCAACTCACCGTCTTCTAATTGGGCCAATGGACTTGCCCAGGTCGGGACCGCAACAGTACTGGCAAGCAGCAGAAGGGTTGCAGATTTCGTCCAACGACCCAAGAAATGCATAGTAATCGACTTTCTAACCCAAAGCTCTGTTATCCTGGGGGCTTGAAAAATCCTTTAGAAGAAAGAAAGAAAAACCGGTGTGCCGCGATGAGTGGTGATTGACCAAGTCGTAGACGCGAGTAAGACTATCTCAACAGAGTCCCCGAGGGGTAATGAGGACTCGAGAGACAGTACGGGCGGGCTGTAGCTCTACCTCCTGTTCGCATTTGCAGGTGAGGTTGGATCTCAGGCTTGGGAGAATTGATCTGCGTGAGATTCAATCCAATCAGCGCCAAGCACTAGGCCTCAAGCAGCTTGGTGTGGACAGCGCCCTGTACACGTAAGGCTGAGGACTCGAGGCACGCAGGGCTGAGGAGGCGTCCTTTAGCCTTGCCTTTCCTCTCGCCGATGGGTCGCAAGTTCGCAACATCGCAACAGTCCAACTCCTCAACGCCTCAGGCCTTATCTCCGTACTCCTACCTTCTGCATACCTTGTTCGTACGTCTCTTTGTATCCTTTCGTCTTCCCACAGCTTGGTCGTTCCTTCTACTTGTACTTCTTCTTCTTCATCCGCACTTACCTTCTTGACCGTTGACATCACCCCTTTACTGACATCGGTCGCGTCCTAACCGACATCATGCGCTTCCCACCCGCACTTCTTCTCGCTTTTCCAGCCATCGTTGTCGCGCAGGAGCAGAAGCTCCTCGGCGAGAACCTGCAAGCCTGGTTCGAGAAAGCAAAATCGTACATCCCCCCCTCGGTGTACTCGCCTGTCGCTGCCGGCGCTGCTAAAGTGGCCGCCGAGAATGTGACCCCCCTGACCAAAGATAACTGGCTTTCCGTGCTTTCACCATCCACAAAGGACTCGTGGAAGGGACCAGAGACCTGGATGGTGTTCTTCACGGGTGGAAACAAAACTTGCTTTGGACGATGCGACGGAGTAGAGAAGGCTTGGAACGAGTCTGCGGCCCTCTTCGCAGCCGACCCCACTGCGCCGCATCTGGCGTACGCCGATTGCGACGACCAGGCCATCCTCTGCACCACTTGGGCAGCCAGTGCTCCGTCAATCTGGCATATCCAACTTCCCGTTCCTCAGGCAGATCAGTCGAAGCCAGCTACTACCATCCACGTTATCCCGCTCAATGTCACCACTACCACCGCACAGGAGATTGTACAGATCCACACCTCCAAAAGCTACGAGCAGACTCCGGTCTACGAAGGCGCCTTCCACCCTTTTGACGGCTATCTTGCCCAATTCGGATTAAACCGGGTTCTGGGCTATGTTCTCTTTGTCTTTACCTTGGTGCCTAGTTGGGCGTTCATGATCATCATTAGCATGTTCAGCAGAAGTATCATGTAAGTCTCTTCTCGTGATCGGAGGCATGTGTGCGTGCTCACCATGTTGCAGGTCCCGCAGAACTGGGAACACGCAGGCGCGGCAGTCAACAGATCGCCCCATGGGGGGCGCCCCATCTGCAGCGCAATAATTCAAACGTCGTTGTTCTACATGTTCGGAACTTGTTCAAATCCCTTGAGAATGATCCTTTTGTTACTGGACCGATCAGGGTTTTCTTGGTGTTTTTATATTTCACAGTTACCGTTTCAGTATTCATCCTCTTACAAGGTGTAATCTTAAAGTAGCGTCTTCGCATTTGCTACGGAAAGCCTTACACCTTCCCTTCCACATAGCGTACGGGGTTGATAAATCAAGCAGCTAGCAAATTCAGAGCAGATGCTGATGACAACGCCTTTGCCAAGCGAACTGGAATTTAGTCACTAACTACCTAGACATGCCGGAGCAAGCTAGGAGTTCAATTGCGCAACTTCATTCGCCAAGATTAGGGCGCCCGGGTCTCCCCTAAAGATTTCAGCTATTAATTATAAGCTGTGGGTTTATGCGGTGAGAAACTCTAGGCGGTGAAGAATCGGTCGGCAGATTTCGAATCTAACGACGACAACGGGGTTTTCCAGAAGGTGTAGATGAGGGCTAGAGGAAGGAGAAGCATTGTGGATGTTTGCGATGGAGATGCCCGATCAACGGCCACCACTTTTTGGATCCCAAGCTATACAGAATGTGGCAGCCAAGCGGATGAAGTAACCTCAGGCAGATGCTGAATTTGGTACATTTCCACTTCGGCAGATAATCATTACGGATGAATGGAGTGCATTATGAGGTATATCTATGATCAAATCCACGCTGATATTGACCAGCCAATGTGTTCTGTTATGATGAAATCGCAAACCGGTGGCAGGTACTGTAGTAGCCAGGTATGGGGTCACAATAGGTAGCAGACACAACAGAGGGTCCCCCAGACTTAAACAGCACTGACTTAAAGCCTAAGGCTACGAATGCGGTAAACTTCGGGAAGCCTTTGAGCTCTGTAATGTGTAGTAATAATTTTCAAATATTGCAGTCCCTTGTTGCTGGGGGCTGCCTTGGCCGCCTCATTTTGACTCAACACCTGGCGGCTGTCTGTAAGTTGAAGGTAGCAGCTATTTTCTGTTATCGCCATCTGCTTTCGGCTTGAGACGGAACATGCAGGTAACACAATTTGTAACATCGGGCTTTGGTAAGCGGCCAGCTCTTTCACATCTGCTCTTCACCCAAGACACAACGATAGACACAACGATAGACACAGCCTAAGAAGTCTCTTGTTCTCTGGCAGGTCCCCGTTCAAAAAGTGTGTTCCTAACCTCCGCGGTGCTATCTTTGGTGAAATTCCTCTTGTTCAATCCCTGCTTGTGGGTTCTTCTTAGCGCTCTCGTGAGAATTTCACTATGCTGCCGCCAATTGAAATAATGGTCTTAAGCACCAACCCTCAGTTTTCTCAAATGTACAAAAGTCTCACAGGATCCTTTCTAAACCCCGACGGATCAATTCGAGTCGCACCTCAGGACGAGGAAGCGAGAGCTTCTGATGAAAGGGTCCGTAGAATGACATGATCTCATGGTTGCTCATCATTCTGATCAACCGTGGTACAAGGCGCTCCTCGTCACTCAAAGAAGATTAGCAAAGGCGGTAGTAGTACGTTCTACACTACCGCGACTAAGCTATGGCAGCAATAAACTTCCTGACGAAGTATGTCATTCTTCAAGCGTTAGGCCATACGTTGGAGCTAAGTTACATCACAGTTACAAGAAGTTACCAACATAGTTTCCACTCAGTTAACCACACCGATATCTCCTTCAGAACGGGATCTCCTTTCCGGCGATCTGGTTTACTTTCTTGACCATCTCCGTCCCATAGGCGAAGCGCTCTCATCAGAGCTCTCAAAGACCGCTTTGCATATCAGGCGGATAGCTTATCCCGAAGAAGCCCGTCAAGACTCGCGCACCAAGACGTCTAATCTAACATACCTCATGCAAACACGTCATAAGGACCTCGGCCTCGCCAGAGAAACCCTATCGAATTCCCAACTCAAGCTCGCTATAGCTGTTAGTAGTGTTCTCGAAATCCACCGTGATATAATTGAAATTGCTATCCGTGCCCTGGAGCAGTTAAAGTATGGCAGTGTAGCGCGAGGGATCAAGGCACAGACAGAGCATCTGGCGATTGTGGCTGAGAGTATGGATGCGAAATTGCAGTATGATGTTCACTCCACGGCCGCAGTCACATGCTAAACCTCGCGACGAATATTATCGATGCTAACATGATGGCAGAGTTATGAATCTGGAAGCTCTGAACGAGATATACACGCCAGAAGTGCGAAAGGCGCTGGCGAAGTATAAGAGGCACCTTGATGACGCGCGAGTCAAGTTGAAACAAAGAGAGGAGCAGGCGAAATGGCAGCTTCGAGAGTATGAGAGCTCTGGGAAGGTTATTCAAGAAATTGCAGAGAAGTTTGCGGAGCTCACGGAAGAAGCGGATGCTATGAGGGCGGACATTAAGAGGTTAGGTGGTGAAGTTTGAAACTTCGCTTTGGAACACCAATCGCCACTTCCAAGGAAAGGTTGTCTAAGACTTCCCAAGGCAGCAGCTTCATGACTTTTCGGTGAGACATCCGGAGCCCTCCCCGACCACATTGTCCCCTTGACTCTCCTCGTCCGCTTTCGCAATGGCAAAGCTCGCCCACAATGCACACTCAACTCCAATCACCCTCTTGCCCTGCAATGATACTGCCTCGATCCAGTCATCTGCAAAATATCTTTGGCCAGTACCCAGTTGCCCGTTGACGCCCCTCCCGGTAGCGAAGACCCTTCCTTCGGCGGTCAACACCACAATATGTCCTTCACCTACAGCCACATCTACAATGTCGGTGCCACCGTCAATGTCGACGAGCTTCACCTCCTCGTCATCCTCGTCCTTGCTTCCTTGTCCCACGGCTGGCAAAGCGCCGATCCTTTCGCTCTCCCCTGGCCGCCCGCCCCAGACGTAGAGGTCGTTGTCCTTAGAGATTGCAGCAGTGACCCACCCTTCAGTTGCGACTTTCTTGATAGGAACGCCTCCAAGGAATGTGACTAGGCAAGGGGTGTAGGCGGATGACGTGGTAGTGGGAGTACGGCCAAGGTGAGAGTGACGAGGATCCCCCCAAGTATAGACTTCGCCATTGGCGGCCAAGGCTGTGAAAGCGGTCGAATTGGCAGCAAGCTGTGTGACAGTGATCGGGAGCTCGTAAGTGGCTTTCGGGTCATCGTCCGAGAGAAAATCTACGAGGGAGGTAAACAAGAATAGGGTCGACCCTTTGAATTGTAGGGCTTCGCATCCTTTTCTTCCACCAGGACTTGTATGTCTGCAGATACAAACTTCGCCGTTACCCGCAATAGTCAGATGTTGTATCGGAGCTTGTGCTTTCTGATGGTGTCGCACCGGGACCATTCGCAGGGAGTCCTGGTCGGCTTTCAGGCTCCAGATACTGCCATCCTTCGCCAAAGCTCCCAGCACGCCCGTATGATCGCCGTAGAGCCTGCTGACATCACACGTACCGAGGCCCCGGATAAAGCCCTCATTGATGGCCGTGTGCTGTGAGCCGCGAAGGACAAGCTCTCCATCCACTTCAAGGACCGTTGAACTCCAAAGTGCGCATAGGAGGTTGATGTGTCTTGCCGTATAGATACAAACAAATTTGTCAATGTCATTGGGATGGTTGTTCAGTGATTCGAAGCTCAGCTGATTATGAGCGTTGAAGCCGCATGCATAAACCTTTATTACTGCAGGTGACTGGGCCGGAACTGGCCGCAAACAGAATGACATGAGAACTGGCTTGAGAGCAGAAGGGAATCCCCTGCGTCCTAAATCGTTATGGATAAGGTAGCCCAAGGATTCTCTTCAACTCAGTGAATGAAGATATGCCACCAGGTATTCAGACCTGGTCGTCGTACCCATCGCACGCCTATCAGCTATCCTCATGGCAGTTTCAATCTCAGCGAAGACTTTATGGGAAAGACCATACACATAACTTCACAACAACGTATGAGATAGGAGGAACCCTTGACATATAAAGAGTACATGGCATACCGCACCTTATGACTTAGGAGACAAAATTCGACCTGAACAGCTCCCCATTTGCTGAGGCCGATTTTCGAATCTGACCCAAAGCTCATACAGCACAGATACCCTCGAAGTATATTGAATCTTGTATTACCTTCTTGGTTAAGGAATGCCACCGGACTAAGAGATCGTACTTGGTACACGGTATGGCAAAGAGCAAAAGGCCGGCAGATGTCGTACCCGAAGTTATCACCGGCACTTCAACCTTGCCTTTGGGCGTTTCTTATTTCCGTCCAGGACTCCTTTCCAACCCCGCAAAGTGCCCCCGCAAATTTCAATCAACATCCGAAGGGTTGAAGGCGGAGCCCCTGGAACGTTATCCTCACGACCTTCAGCCCCAAGGGCCCAATTGCAGCAGAGCCAATGTCCTGCTCCGTGGCTGTCATCCGTCAACGAGGGGATCCCACTCATGCGGCAGCCCTGGGCTGCCCCGCATTGGGGGGATTAGGGCAAATGAACCCTATATGAGGCACTGCTATACCGTCTGAAAGAGCCAACTACGAAGAAACTATACTGGCCACGACATCTATCTAGAGCTGCATCAACAGTACCATCAGATCTGAGCACCATGTCTTCCCACGTTCAAAGGATATACGTTCCCTATTTGGACGGTATGTCTTTCTCTCGTAGGCGCTATCTCATCAAGCTAATGATCACCTAGGTACCTACGCTGGGTACGGTGGAGTGTGAAAGAGAGCAGGTCCGGAATGACGAAAATGCTAACGCTGTACGTAAAGGTACCAAATGCCGCACCCTTACGATCCTAAGAAGCCGACCATTGTCCTCGTGAACTCCTTCGCAACCTCCTCCGACCTTCACAAGGGCCAGTATGCCAACCACCAATTGACCAAGGCCATGAACCTGCTTGCGATTGAGCTCTTGGGTCATGGCGCCACGCGCACCAAATCCGAAAACTTCACGTACTGGGATACCGCCCAAATGAACTTGCAGGTCATGACCGCCTTGGGAATCGAGAAAGCTTTTGTCTTGGGCACGAGTCAGGGAGGCTGGATCACAGTCAGAATGGCCTTGTTGGCACCAGATAGGGTACGTATGACACACCATCCAGTAATTCAAGTGTCCGAGCCGAAGGCCACTGACCATGCTCCTCCAAAATACAGATCGAGGGTATAATCCCCCTCGGCACCTCAATGGACTACGAGTTCGAACGCACACGTAAACTCGGCTGTTGGGACGGCGCCGACGCAAGCACCTGCCCCATCAACAACTGGATTACCACCCAACCAACTCCCGATTTTAAACCCGAGGACTCGTTTTGCAATTTCCTGATCGACATCGGGTTCGGCAAAGACTGCGACAGCAGCGTCCGGGAATTCTGGCAGAAGACAATTAAGAGTAACTACAGGGGTGATGGGGGGAGGAGAAGAGCGAGGATGGCGGCAATCAATCTGAGAGAGAGGGATGGGTTGCACGGGCGGCTGTCTGACGTCGTATGCCCGGTGATGTGGTTGCACGTGAGTAGTAGTGTTACCTTCGTAGACTTGATTCGTTAGCCGAATTCGGGTGAAAGCGCGTAGTAACATATCGATGCTGATGAGTTTGTTAGGGCACGAGCGACGTGGTATACTCGGTCGAGAACGCGCAAGAGGAGATTAAGCTGTTTACCAACTCGCCGCACGCGGACCTGGTCACCGTCAAAGATGGCCAGCACTTCCTGAGTGCATCGCACCCGAAGGAGGTGGACAGTGCCCTGATCGAGTTTGTATCGAAGTGGTATAAGCCGTGAATATTTGTACCAAGTCGGGTCACATGAAAGGCTTCGATTCCGCTGCGGCGGGCTCATCTGTAAATTTATCATGTAATGGCCCGAGAGCGACGCTCTGGGGATAGTACTAAACATAATAATAACAAGGATTACGAGGTATGGTTCAAGGTACCTCCTTTTGGTTATATTATACACTAGAAGTGGACGTACATCATCAGGAGGCGCATGCAGGTCCACCACGTGCACTGCAATTGGGTATAACGGATGCATGGGATGAACGCCGCTCCTTTCCTCAATGGAATTTGCTGTAAATAACCGCGAAAATCAGAAGCACCAAGACGGTAATAATAGCGACGGTTATAATCCGATTTGTAGCCATCCTATCACCCAGCCGTTAGCAATACCCATCCCGGCGATCTGTTAGAGGGAAACGAGGTGAAAAGGGATTAGGTACCTACGCGCCATCCCCCGCAGCGTCTTGACGCTCCGATCCACATAGCCCTCGCTTTCTAGCAACGTCCCTCTGGTGTGTTGGATCGTCTCTCTCTGCAATTGTAGATCCGCCAGCGTCCCTCGGCCAATGTCCTCCGTCTCAAGAGCAATCCTCTGACTCTCCCGTAACCGGTGCGAGCTCCGGTCCAAGCGCTCGGTGCCGGAAAGGAGCTGCTGACGCTGCTCAAGCTGGTCATCAGTGCTAGGGTTGTCGGTATATCGCGATCCGAATAAGGCAGTACGGTCAGAGGAGAGGGATTTTAATTTGCGCTTGCAAGCGTCAATGTCGGATTCGTGGTTGCGGAAGCGTTGGTTCGTTTTGCTGCGCGTCGAGGAGGGGATATTTTGTTTCTCGATGCGCATTTGGTCAAGCTGGGGAGCGCAGAGGTTAGCAAAATAAGGGTAGCTTTCGGTTTGAGGAGCGGCCCCGTCATGGTAACTGCTGGCGGTTGGCCTACCAATTCGTTGGCCTCATCAAGGGCCCGCTCGGCTTGTCGTATTGCTGATTTCCTCGGCTCTCCCGATAGCTCGGGTATCTGGTCTAGCTTTTGATTCAGGTCTGCTTGCACCAGCTTGAGCTCCGCCTCGTAGCTGCCAAATAGCTCGGATCCGGCATCGGTGTCCAGCGGGTTCGCCATTGTACTGCAGCTGGAATATCAACAGTCGGGTATCAAGGCTACTGCGGTTGAGCAACCGACCAGCGCGACCTTGTAGGTGGTGCGCTGGGAATGTCGTAAATCTTGCTGCTTTTGCCGCTGCCTGGACTCAGGCTAGAGGGGTTGCTGAGGTCTAGCTTTGCGTTGAGAGTAGCTGAGAAGGGCTGGTGTTGGAAGAGCTCAGTTGGATCAGGAGGTTCGATAAAGTTTGATGTTGCTATGCTTTGTCGGGTGGATTCGAGAGATGTAGGATGTTGTGATGGTGAGAGCTGTTAGATGACGAACGACGAATGACGAATGGACGACTCAAGTTGAGGCTCCTTAGGCATCTCTTTGACGCTTGCGCTTGCCTTTCACGCCGTCCCTTGGCGAGGTCTAAAGATCCCTGCAGTATTAAGATATCGCCGTAATACTTCCACTCGTACTGTAACTTACTTCTAAGAATTCTAATAATTTTATTACAGATACAACGACCGTACATTCGCCACATTGAAGAGGCGCTTTGAAGTAAACTTTATGTATCCTTCGGGCGAACATCTTTTCTGTGATTTTCCAAGATACCTTGTTGAAGAACCTTAGCATTGCGTTTCCGATAATTCCCTTCCTCTTTCTTTCAGTTGAATCAAAAGAATCCGCAGTCCCTTCGTTGTCAAAGATTCCATTGTGATGCAAGGCAGGAAGCGAGTCGCTGTTGTTGGCAGTGGCTGCTCCGGCTTGGCCGCAGTGTGGGCGTTGAAAAGCACAGAACATGAAGTCCATCTATACGAGGCAGGAGACCGATTGGGCGGACACACGAACACTGTTGAATTCGAACATAGAAACCAGAAGACAAAGGTCGATACCGGATTTATCGTTCTAAATACCGCAACTTACCGTAGGTCCCCCTTTTGAGTTCCTTGATATCGACGTACCCATGCTAACGGTAGCCAGCAAATTTCATCGCCTTCTTGAAAGAAGTAGGGGTGCCAACAGTCCCCACTGAGATGACTTTTGGTGTCTCGCGAGACCAAGGGCTGTTCGAATGGGCCGGAACTTCCCTTTCGGCCGCCTTCGCCCAGCGATCAAACCTACTACGCCCACGGATGTGGCGAATGATTTTTGATATTATACGTTTCAATCAATATGCTCAGGATCTGCTGTCAGCATCAGACGAAAGCGAAGAAGATCCAAGCGGCGCCAATGAGACTGGAGCGGAGTTTTATCACAACCACAAATCGCGGCAGCAGGAGAGCATCGGAGACTACCTAGATCGAGAAGGGTACTCGGAAGGGTTCAGAGACGATTATCTGATACCCATGACGGCCGCTGTCTGGAGCACAAGCCCAGATAAATGCACCCTAGAGTTTCCCGCCGTGACGTTAGTCCGATTCATGTGGAACCATCACCTCCTGACCACTGTAGGCACGCGGCCGCCGTGGTTGACAATTCAAGGTGGTTCAGAACAATACATTAATGCTGTAATGGCCGATTTCGCGCCACAGAGACTGCATCTGAACACTGCTATTGAGTCATTAAGAGTCCTCGGTAACGATCAGATCGCTCTGCAGTCAATCAATGGGAAGGAGGACATCTTTGACCACGTCATCCTTGCCACGCATGGAGATCAAGCAATGAATATCATCCGCAATATCGCTACTAAAGCGGAAAAGGACATCATGTCAGGCTTCAAGTCTAGCACCAACACCGCCGTCCTACACTCCGATCTCTCGGTAAGCGTAGTCCATTACTACCATTCTGCCATCTCTTTTCAACAACGAACTGACAAATCCCAGCTGATGCCCACCCGCCTTGTCGCCTGGTCCGCCTGGAACTACATAACCCGCACCTCTTCCTCATCCGACGCCGTCTCCTCGATTTGCCTGACGTACTGGATGAACCTCCTCCAGCACATTCCCATGTCCAAGTTTGGACCAGTCCTTGTAACACTCAACCCGATCACTCCTCCAGACCCGAACCTTACTCAGGGTACCTACTCTTATACACATCCACTCTATAACCCTATCGCAATTCGATCTCAAAAGCTTCTACCCCGGATCCAGAACACCAGGGGCATCAGCTACGCAGGTGCATGGACGAAGTATGGGTTCCATGAGGATGGTTTCAGTAGCGGGCTCAAGGTAGCGGTGGAGCATCTCGGAGCGGAACTACCGTTTGAGTTTGTGGACAGCACGTTTTCGAGAGGGAGGATGCCAAGATTGGGTTGGCGGGATTATGTAGTCAGGATATTTGTGCTGCTGGTCCAATTGCTTATCAACCTCGTCGGGCGGATGAGGGAAACGGTGCAGGAGCAACATGTTCAGCAGGAGCTGAGAAAGAAGCTACGGTAGCAGCTTGACGTTCGGAAAGCATGCCGGCGTACTCGATGTCGTTCGGTCATAACCCTCAGAACCGATGGCTGAAGGTGGCCACAGATGCTTTTGGACCATCTTGGCTCTCATGTGGCATATCGGATTAGCTTTAGCTCACTCCCGCAAGGACCGTCTGGCAAACGCTCGTTTTCCGTCACTCCGGGCCACCTGCGGGCCAAATACAACACAAGAAAGTTTCGTAAAGCCAGTACATTTATGAAGTTGACTCTGTGCTGTAACCGCGGCTCCTCAGCATGCCATGTTCCTTCCGTGCATTCTTTGCCCAAGTCTCCAGGTATCGTATTGCGATCCGATATTCCTAACATGACCTTTTGCCGTCCAGGCCTGTCATGCCCCATACTCCATCGTCCTCTCCTTCTCTTAAATACTCAGCTCGTGACTCTGAATACACTGAATGCAACATTGACGAGCACACCCGTCACCACGGCAATTTGCCGCCGTTTACTCCATACCCCTTCTTCCCGAAGCAACCATACGACGGCACCGATCGGCCAGAAGAACCCCATGATATTGCCCCACAACATATCATCCAGCCCGCCCCCATCGCCTTCCGCATCGTCGCCCACCCCGGCTCCGCCCTCGCCCCCGAGAGCAGGGGCGGCGCTGTTCGTGTCGTCGATCCAACGGTCTTCCAGCGTGCGCAGCTCGGACGCGCTGGGCATCGTATCCGGTGTGTGAGTGTGTGCTTGGATGGCGAGGAATTGAGAGCGCAGCGAGGCAATTTCCAGAGGCGTGAAGCCGGCACTCAGGAGGCGGTCGAAGCCCCTCGGCGCGGGCGTTGTGCTTGTTGTACCTGCCGCTGCCGCCGGGGAACCATCGTCGGAGACAGGGGACTGAGTTGAGCTCGGAGCGGTGGAGGTAGCAAGGGCGGCTTCGGCGGCAAGCTCCTCGGTGGTGAGGGTGTCGGAGATGGAGCAGTGGATGTAGAGAGCTTGTTGTCGAGCGAGAGGGCTTTTGCTTTTGCCTTTGTCCTTGGGGAAGTTCGAGGGAGGAGGGGGCGGCGGCGGCAGACGCAGAGCATTGGTGAGAGTCGCAACGTCGGGGAGGACTTTGCCAGAGTAGATGAGGCGGAGGCGGTTCTTGGAGAGGTCTGGGGGAAGATGGGAGCGGATCTGGCGTTTGAGCGCTACGCTTGTTGTCATCGTGGGTCTGGCTATCTTAAGAGGAAGATCCGGAACGGAAGCCGTGAAGCGTATTATAACGTGGAGGAGATCATCCTCTAGGTTCGATTCTGTCATCTTGCGCTGGCGCTGGAGTAGGTGGAGAGGTGGACGGCGATCCTCATGATCGAACGTCTCTCGCGCTAACCAAAAGCCTAGCTATGTGAACGTGACTATAGAGGACTTGTCGTTAGCCGCTTCCAAGAGTGTTGAACAAGCGTTACTAGCCTTTGTGCAGTCACTGTGTTGCCGTTGTTGTTGGTGTTGCAGCAGCAGTAGTGCTTGTAATGGGCGTGGTGGGATGTCACGTGTGACTTCCCGATTTCCAATATATCAAAAGCTCTCTGTAGGGAGCCTACTAGCTTGATTTATCTTGTCCCTTTACCATCTTTCACTATACAGTGGGGTTCTGGAGCACGCTTTCAAATCGTAAACAATCGTTGTATTCCAGGCCTCTTACATCTTGGCTGCTAGCCATGCCGATTATTCACATCGTATTGTTCGAGGTATCTCACACCTGAATTTGAAGCGTGATACGAGACCTTCCACGCTAACAACATTCACAGTTCAAGCCAACGGTGGACTTGTCAATAATCCAAGACGTCCGTTGACGAAGTGTCAAGCACGACTGGCTATCTTGACTGACACACACAGGTCTGCTCCCGCATGATGAACCTTCGTATAGAGTGCGTCCGCCCAACAAGTCAAAAACCATACATTAAAACGTCGTCGGGCGGTCGTGACAACAGTCCGGAGGGGCAACAAGTAGTTATTCCCCCTCGTTTATGCATATCCCCTCCATTATCGTGATTTGACCGGGAGCGGCAGGGTGGCTTTTCGCACGGTTTCGTAGTCGAATTCGAAAATGAGGAAGACAGGAAGTACTACCTCGAGAAGGATCCGGCGCACTTGAGTTTCGTCAAAAGTCTAGATAGCATTATGCAGAGGGCCAGGATTATCGATTACGAGCCAGGAGTCTTCTGAGAGATCAAAAGTATGAGGTGGCCAAATGGAAGTTCCAGGCTTGGACTCAAGTCTATTATCAGAAGTATGCATCCAAAACTCCGCGTCCAATGCCGCTGCGTATCTGCTTGTAGTGCCCCAATGCCCGTTGCTATGCGATGCTCTAGACCATGAATGACTCTCCACAGCCGCACTGTTCCTCTGAGTGGTCGTTAGCCGTGATTGCAGTCGGACCAATAGTGGAATGACGTACTGATATTCGGATTCCTGAACACAAACCGCTGGTTCAGCTTGTCTTCCACCCAGTCCATCTCACTTCCTATTATGCTGAACAAAGCTCTACTATCGATTAGAACTTTGACACCATCCTGCTCCACGGCCTCATCGAAGGTCCCTGGCTTATCTACGTATTCCAGATGATACGCTAATCCCGAGCATCCTCTATTCTTGACCCCGACCCGGATCAGTTTCGGTTCTGGCAAGGCAAGCAGGTTTCGCAGCTGTTCTGTCGCTGATGGCGTTAGAGACATGGCGGCTTTGCGAGGCCTGAGCTTGCTACGCTTTGGTTTCGAAGTGGAAGCCTGGGCTGAAGTGGTTTGATCGCCCGCTGCAACGGGTTTGGACTTTTGCGCCTCGTGCTCCGAAATAATGACGTTTGGTCTCCCGCCGGCTTGGGAATCCCTAGAATCATGGTGCTGGTTCGGTGTGCGTGGTGGCCTGGTATCGTTGACTTGTGGTATCCTTCCTGCTATTGAGCTCTCCGGGATGCCTGTATTTCGAGGTGGCGGTGGAGCGGGGTTTAGGTTTTGTGGTCGATAGGAGGTTGCGGTCTGTAGCTCTCGCTTTGAGGAGTGGCGCACTCGGGTAGTAGATGCGAAGGAACGGACTGTGTATGGGCATATGAATTTTGTAGCCGAGCCAGGTGTAAAGGCGAATTCGAAGATCTGTTTTGCAGATGATGTCAGTGGGGCGATGTAACGCTGCGAAGACATGGTGAAAGACAGGATGTAGGCGACGGCATAAAGAATAAGAGGCCGTAGGCAGGAACAGCGTGCTGTCGGAATCCTGGTGGTAGAGGCCCGAGCGTGTCGTGCTGTAAGGTACGTGTGCGATCAACGATGATTTACAACGCAAGTTGGAGGCGTGAGAGCTTCGTCGGACTGCGATTGTGCGGCAACTTTCCGGCCCGATGGACCGGCCAGTTAGCGACCGGATGATTGTAAAAGCGAGCAGAGCCGCTAGCAAGCCACATGCAGGGGATCGCCGTTCGCTTAAGGGTCCGAGTGGGAGCACCTTACCTTGTATGTGCTAGTGCGGCATCAGCCCTGCCTCGCGGGAATATTTTATCTCCGTCTGATATCTGATACGCGATCTGATGTCTGTTGATGTCTCACGTGTCCGCTTACTACTGCTGCCCGACTCATACCCACGCCCACCTTTCCTTCCTCCTTTCTCCTTCTTTCCCACTGTACAGAGCAGCGTCGAATACACAGTACGACCTGTAAGATCCCCCTGCCAAAAGCAGGCCTACATCTGCGATCGATCTACACCATGAGGCATGGAAACATCACCTCTGACACAACAGGCTCGACCTGACTCTTTCCAACCAAAGATTGCACAGCTTTACCTTGAGCTTCTCAACGTCAGCTTGCTTCGTGCGCTGTGTGCGCACACCTGCTGATTCGAACAGGATGACGATGAGGATGTCCTTCAGTCTGAGGGCTTCTGGCGCGAGTTCTTCCTCCTCAAGCCCGACAAAGCGAGCTTGCAACGCCGGCTTGACGACGTCGGTGCGGACGGTCTCCTTCATCTACAAGTACGCTTGCCTTGGATTTCGTATGGCCTTGTGCTAAACCTCTCCAGCATGCAACACGGCAACTGTTCGCCCGCGCAGTCAACCAAGTAAAGCTGGGAATTCCTCCTTCCGACGAAGTGGCCCTCGATGTGAGCTCTTCACCTTCTCTCTCCTGCAATATTCCGTGGGACTTACGAAGCAGACTTTGACAGTCTTTCTAGGTGGCGTTCTAGCCAAAAGGTACACTAACCCTAGTGCCGACATCATCGCGGTCCTGGCAGGGCTCAACGAAGTTGACACCGTCTTCACCGATTTTGCAAATACAATAGAGAGCACTATACGAACAGGGAGATCCTGTGAGATATCTCTTATCTTATGTACACTAGTCACGGCTAATCCACCATCAGTCGCTGTGCGGCAAAAGGCCATTGGAGTTGCAATTGCTTTAACCTCGGGCGCCTATCAGACCAGCCTGGTCTCCTATTTCACACATCGTGACTTGTTCCCTTCTTTGATGAAGGTCAGTAGTACTTGCGGCATCTCATTCTTGTTTTTGCGAAACCCGGCACCTTCTGCTAGGTGTGGTCTCGAATACTTATATATTTTTGTTTACTCCCACTAACACTCTCCAAGTATGTCCAAGAATCTGACAGCCCAGCTGACGCATCTCATCCTTTCCTTCTCCTTGGCTTGTTAGCAAATTACAACAAGTTCGAGTTTCGTAACCCATATCGGTTAAGACTCGAGGACTTCGTCAACGAAGCCACTATACAAAAAATCCTGAAAGGCCTGGCCTATACTTGTTCACACGCCAGAGATAAATACCTCGTCGGGCAGGACGACGTCCCTGAAGGCTGGAACTTGACCAGCACTCTGACATTTATCGGCCTTGGAGCACTTGTCCTTGGGAAGACTGCGACACCTGTCCCAAATACTGATGACGCGAAAGAAGTGTTTGCAGCTCTGTGAGAAACCATGTCCTTGATAATCTACTGCAACTTTGTTGACTTGGTATCAGACCGGGACCGGAAGCTGCCATATTAGTCGCAACCTACGACTTTGTTAATGCAAACAAACTATTCTGCTCTAACCTCGTTACTCTACCCGGCGAGCCAAAAGACCAAGAAAGCCCGTTTAGCGCCTTTCTATCCTTTACCTCTTATGTACTACACCACGCGTACAGGTCACCTCGAGCGACACTTTATGGCCTCCTGAATCTTGTGGTCTTGCGCATCCTCGTGGAAGACCAAGTGCTATGCAAGAGTGTCTGCAGCGAGGAGAACAAAGCCTCGGTTCGATTATGTCGCCAACGACCACCATTCTTACCTTTGGTCGCTGGTGAGCGGCCCGTGGCTGCCTTCATACTTGACATAATCGTCGATGCTATCAATCATAATCTCCGCCGCCGACTTGATATCGACCTTTATATATCGTGCATCCATGTGATTCAACGCGTGTTGGTGTACCTAACTCACTCGCGGATCCGACTTGCATACCATTGGTTCCTTCTCTGGCAAACCCTTCTCTCGCTTCTTCGCTTTCTAACGACTTACGCTTCGGATCTTATCGCACAGAACCCAAGTATCACCCTTTTGATTACCCCTCTCATCAATACTATCACCCTCGCGGTGTCTTCTGGTGATGCTTTCCTTCCAAATCCAGCATCCTACGATGATTTATTCTACAAGCTCGTCGAGGCTGGTGACTTCCTGACACGGTTCAAGTCTGCTTATAATGCCCAACTGCAAACGTATAGAAGCAACAGCACCACCACTCCAATCGATGTCTTGATCATTGTTTCGACTCATTATCATGATCTCCTTGAAGCGGAGAAGGGCAAAGGGCGGATGGGCAAAAGCTTGAGTCCAAGGGAGGTGAACAAGATCATCCGGCAAGGATACGAGACTTTGACTATCCCACCGGTGGAAGGGCCGGACAATCTGGATAGGTTCCGAGAAGGCGAGGAGCGAGGGATGTTGAAAAGGGTTACGAGGATTGCAGTGGAAGACGCAAGAAGATTGCTGTGAGAAGGGCGGGAGGAACAAGGCTTGTGCTCTAGACCGTACGGGAAATGCACCTTTGTTGCCTTTTGCAGATCAGCTAGCTGTGTATAGTCATCCGCCATTTACAAGGAAAGCTCACGAAAGAGATCTACCATTCCTGTAGCGGATGCAGTCTTCTCAACTTCAGAGGTAGCTAGTGCCGAGACAGAACGCACAAGTGCGATAGAGAAAATCGGGAAGGAATCCATCGAGAGACATAAATGAAGACAGGAAGGATCGACGAGTGGAATCAAGAGCTGCGAATTCAAGAAAGATGCTGGACCACACGTCTCGGAGGTCACGTTAGGAGGCAACAGCCTTACCAATTCAATAGGGCAGACACAAATGATAAAGGAGTCTGAGTGGACGGATCAGTCGACGCAGCTTTGATACGGGACCTAGGATTTTGTTTAGTCTTTCATATCACGCCCGGCGGTTTGTCAAATCACAATATCGGTATGAGTTGATGAGCAGGATGGAACTGAACCCTCGAGAACAGGTACCAGAAGACTTCAAGCACGTATTAACGGAAGAGGTAGCCGTTCTTGCATTCGGATTAATACTACGACATATTTGATGAGATCCCCAAGGACAAGGGAAACACGAACTACGGGTTCTTGGAGGTCTACAATGGTGTCTCACTACTTGGAACACTTTCGACATAAATCAAACTCAGCACACCACCTCCTCGGCTCTTGCAGGGGAATAGCCTTGAGAACACCGCGATGACATGCATTGATAAGGAGGAAGAACGCTCGTCGTATGGCTCTTCAGACCTGATCTTGGAAACGAGTATTTGCACAGCTCATGATAGAAGAATGTTCGACACCTGATCCAAGGTATGCATGATGCTACAGGAAAAAAACAATTGTCCTTGAGGATCTTGAAATACTCGTGTCCGAAGCTTCGTCGTTCGAACGCCGTTGCGCCTACCATGATCTACGTTACCTTGCGTGCCCCCATCGTCTTTATTGAGTGACCTACACCCCCCTCGCCTTCTCGATATAGTCCTGAGTCGCAGCTTCGTAGTCGGAAGTGAAGAAGCGTGACGAGTTTTTGCCCAGCCACTGCGTCAGCTTGGCCAGCTCTTCTCTCAAGCGATTCACCGACTGCTGGTCCATGTTCGTCTGCGCGATGAGCTCGGGCATCGTGACTGCGGCACCCGATCAGCAATTCAAATGGACAAGAGTCGTCCAAACAGCGACACACCAAAGAGTCTGCACAGATGCTCCGCCCCATAGACATCGCCGACCCCTTTCCCTTCCCATTCTCCTGTCCCGGCTTCCCAGAGTTGTCGAACCTCGAAGAACTGCTCTCTCTCGAACCGATACAGCAAGATCCTCCCCAAACACTTCTCGAAATACTCCCTCACGCCGGCGACAACCTCCTCGAGCAGATCCGCCTCCGCCGAGCCGTACCTCCTCTTCCCCTTCTCTTCGTCCCAGTAGGCGTCTAGTATCTCGTTGACCGGATGCTTCGAGGGTAAGGGTACGAGCGAAAGATTCTTGGTGACGTTCTCCCAGTCGTCCACCAGGATCGCTTTCAGATGGTCAGGGATGACGATACGGACCGCGGGCCGTTGTAGGAACGATTCCTCCTGCCAAGTGTTATTATCATGATCGTTGGGATTTCCTCCACCATGACTCCGTAAGGGGTGCAAGCTATGATCCTTCGAGTACCCGGCGAGCATCAGGACAGATTTGGCATCTTGGGCCTTGAAAAACTGCCGTTTGGGTTCGTTGCCAGGATCGTCGACATTCAGCTTCGCCAGCTGCGGGTGCTGCTCGATTGGGGCTCTCTCCGGCTCTTTGCGTAGCATGGCTTTGCGTCTAGAGTCGACAGGGGCGGGCCTGGAGAGGATCTTCTCTGCTGTGGGGAGCAGAGAAGCTTTCGGATCATCCTCCATGCCCCCGACTGCGTCACGCTCCTTCTGCCAAAGATTGCGGCTACGGCCACGTCGAACGGACGTGCTAGGCGGTGCAGCGTTGACTGCGCCGTCCTGGAGCCCGGGGAAATGGACATGTGCAAGATGAGAAGGCCCAGCCACGTGTGTGGTATCTTCCATCGAATATGTGCCAGAGCTAGCGCTGGATAGTGTCGATGTGAAGGACGGGTTTAAAGGAGATGAATAGGCAAACTCCGGCGGGCCACCAACCTTTTCAATCTCGTAGTCCCTTCCTCGCTTTTGACCACGGCCTGTGGCAGGCAGCGAAGAGTGTCTCTCTTCGCTTCCACGTCCAGAGCTGAGATCCGAACCAGCGGCTTTCTTCTTGGTGGATGTAGTGGGTGCTTTGGTTGGAGCGGTACGTTGGCGAAGTGCATCCATCTCCTTCTTTAGGTTTTGGGCCAGCTCTTTGTTCTCGTCTGTGAGCTTGCGGAGACGGTCTTGCGGCACCCAGTCATCCCACCTGGGGCGACGCGGCCGCAGAATTAGCTTGATCGATGAAGTCATCGCTGATAGGCGCTGGAAACATCGTTCAAGCACAAAGAAACAATGATCATGATAGACCGACGCAATACGAAGATGCGCTCAAGTGGTGAAGGATGCAACAGTAGACAATTTCTCGCCGAGAGATCAGAGAGGTCGTTCAAAATCACTGCGTAAGCTAGCGTGGAGTCGCGTGACAGAGCCCTCTTTTGGCAGGGGCTTGTGAAATGAGGCAAGCAGCGAGTAGAGAGAAAAGAACAAGAAGGCAACTTACGTATTTTTCCAACCTTTGTAGTGCACTCTGTACTGGAGAGAACTCTTCTTGTCACTCGAATCCGAAAGCTTAGAGTCGAGCACTTTGGCTTCGTAAAGGAGCTCATGATGAAAGCAAAGCACTCGCTCATCTTTGGCGTAGGCCGCTTGGTTTGACGGAGCCATGTTGCAGCGTGGGCGGAACCGTGATGGAAAGCGGCGATATGATGGGAGACGGAGCTGGCTATCTCCAAATTGGTAAGCAAGAATGAAGGATGAAGCGAAGGCGAGTGAATATTAATGCAAGGCCGTCCATGGGTGTTGTTGAACTTGGGCGGCCTACTCGTACTCGCGGGGAATCTCAATATCAATTGCCACGCCCGAGCTCCTATTTTAGCGTGTTTTTCGGCAACGCGTCGGCTAAAAGCCCTAGATCGTCACTGCTTTTCTTTGCACTTACTTATTACTGAGGCAGCGCTCGTTCTACATTCTACACCACGCCTCCGATCATGCCTCCTGCCGAATCTACAATCCTCGCCAACTTTCTCCTGTCGCCTGCCGCCCTTCCAACTATCATCACTCTCACCAAATTCACCGACCTCTTCCCCAAAGCCCAACGCTCGAATCCCCAGATCGGACTCCTGTACCGGGAGCTTCAGCACATCCGAGCACTCGACACAGACCAAGTACGGAGGAACATTGCGCAAGAAGTCAAGCGCGGAGAGCGGCAGAGGCGCGAAGTTGTCAAGGCGAGGCGGAAGGCTGACAGGGAGGATCTGAACGGGGTGGACATGCGGGAGATCGAGATGGAGACCGAGGTGATGAGCTTACGGCTTCTATGTCCAGCTGTTGCGGAACCGAACTGAGCAGTACCCACAGCTTTTCGGTCCTACTTCCAACCTGCCCATAAGCAAGCCGCATACATTGTCGAGCATACTACCGGATATGGAGCAAGCATGTGCGGAACTCGAGACCGAAATCTCGGTGCTAGAAGCGGAGACCAGCCTGGCTCTGGACGATATCAAAACTACGGTAGGGGATTTGAGTGATCTGCGCTACGGAAGGTTTACCAGACCTGCCGGCAGTCGGAGCAGCGTTGGCGAGGATGTTGTTGAAGCCCTAGAGGGACTTGAGGAGGTATGCCACTCAGTCACTCATTACAACCAATGAAGCCTATGTTACCAAGTTAGGGAGTCTTACAGTCTGCCTTGCAGTGCGATGCAAGGAGCCCCTCCCGAATGCTTTCCCTTAAATCTTACTACCGATAACAGGGCAACGGACGTTTAGGCACGTAGACTTGATGTAGGTGCTGTTCTATCTAGCAACGACGACAAGCGCCGACGCAACGGTTCAACAGGAGATGTTACCGAACCAGATTCGAAAACGCCACCTCATGTGCCGTAGCTGCAAATTGAATCACCTCGAACCCAATGACCCAGGGGGGCAATTACGCCACGCCTGGTCGATAATAAATGCGATCCCACTGCGCTATGCTCGTTAACCGTGATCATAACTCTTTAGCATCCTGAAATCGGATGGAGGCCGCCGACCCGTATGCCCCGAGGCTGGGATCCCGGCTGGAATCTGCGGAAGCCATGCCTCCGAAAATGCTTTCAGTTGGAGTCTGAGGCGCTTGAGACCCCTCTACATCAGGAGCAAACCGCGCAGTTTTCTTCACCGGTGTTCCGCGTCTCCTCTTTGCTTTCATTGTCTGCGTATCATCTGGATCGTTCACAGATATCGATGCACTCGGTGATCTTCGCTTCGTCGAGGGCCTGGTTGTCATTGACTCTGCCATGAGCCAGGGACCCTCCGCAATACCGCCTTTTTGTTTCCCATCCCCTCTCTTCGGCTTCGGAGGCGAATACCCATCGGGCATGATTAGATCCGCATCCGGATCTGCGACGTCAACGGCTCGTATACCATCCCGACCGAAAACCCGTTGTGGGATCGACAAGCTTGCCATTTGGTTCTGGACATCAATGGCTTCCAAATCAGAAATGGGGATTAACTTGGCATTTTTGATTATCCCGCCCATAGTAGAATCATCCAATAGGCTTTTCACGGCCTTTTGATGTTCTTGTGTAGTCATAGCCTTCCGTCTCTGCAACATTTGATCTTCCAGGGTATTCTTGAGGACAAGCGTCTCCACGTAGACGGGTTTGGTTTGCCCGATCCTGTGTGCACGCTTGATAGCCTGAGCTTCAACTGTTGGTTGCCATACGGGATTGACAATGAAGACACGAGAAGCGGAAGCTATGTGAAGGCCGTGAGCCGCATGAGTCACATCCATAATCAACACTCGAAAAGCCTCTGATGAATTGAATGTTGCGATGTATGCGCTCCGCCGAGCGGTGGTCAACGTTTTGGCATAAATCAAATAGCGGACGTTAACAATCTCCAGGGCTTGAGCTATGTAGTACGCGATGTGGTCGCCCTCGTAAAAGATAAGAATCTTCTCATCTTCCTGTAGAGCAAGAACCCTGTCAAGCAGGTAGCTGAGCTTGGCCGAGGCAGTACCACATAGCATTGTCCTTGCCAGCAGGGAGTCGGCCGGCAGTGCCACGGTTTTCGGAAAGAGAGAGGGTTTGAGGGCTGATTTGATACCAGAGGATGAATTAATAGCAGGAGCGCATTGAACTCCACCACTACTATGTGGTTCTCGTGACTTGATCGGACTTGAGGTTGGTTTAGCCCTTGAAATGGTGTGCTTAAACATGACTTGCGATTGCTCACTCAGACCGGATTTTGGGACGCCTTTATTCTCCATATCCTTGCCCTTTGCCTTCGGAGAAGAACCCAGTCCTGTAGCCTTTGCCAAAGCGTCCTTCATCGCGTTCTCCTGAGCCTTTTGCATGATATCGAGACCAGCTGCAGATAGCCCGTCTGTGGGATCAGGTGCATAAAGCTGTGCATCAACATGACGCTGAGCGACGCCTAGTTGAGAGGCCCCAACAAGCAGTAAAGGTGATGCCGTAGTCTCTGAACGTAGCGACCACGCATCCTGAGCATCTTCTGGAAAGTCTCTTACGAACAAGCCAAGCTCATGAAATGTACTGAAAGCCCTCCAGGAACTAGACTCAAGAGCTCTCTGACCCATCCTGATAGCTTGTTCCAGTAGAATGCGATCTCGAGGTGCTATATAAGCGTTCTCCGCATCAAGATATGCTTGACTGACTCTGAGGGTCTCCGAAACATCATGCACCGTGAACGACGTCCAGTAGAATCCGGCTTGCCTTAGATTTGAGATGAGTAAATCCAGTTGACGTCTGTTTTTTGGGTGAAACATGTAATCTTGATCAATCCTCTCAGAAGTTACAGCGTTTGCAATGAGAGCTAAACAAAAAACGTTGAGTGACAGCTTATCATGGAAACTTGGTTCCAGATAGACAACGCGGTTGTGCAGAGGAGGCAACTGAAGATCTTTCTCAATATCTTCAATGCGGTGTCGGACAACAAGGCTTTCCAGGGTACTCCTTAAGGTCCTATTCTTTCGTAGTCCATGTGTAGTAACATAGCGCTGCCAAATTGCGGCGTCCTCTCCGCTCTTGGTGTTTGCCCAGGGCTTCAAAGCCAGAAAATCCACTACAATCCGCCCAAGCCGCTCCAGGTCTTTAGATTCCTGCTCATGTGCATTTTCTTTCTTACGGGCCTGGAGTGTGCTTTGACTGTTAACGACAAATGAGGGGGCCCCTAAAATTGCAAGGGCCTCCCGATCCTGGTTAAGGGCCTGATATGCAACTCGGTTGCCAACAATGGTTGAGGAGGCTCCTGAAGTCTCATGTGCTGCCAACCCCACCTCTACTCCAATCATCTCACCTCCTGGGGTCCCACTGACGATCCACCGCCGCTCAATCTGTAAGTTTGAGAAGACCTGGATTGCGTTCGTACGAGATCCTAGAGAAGCGAAGCTGTGTCCCTCGTCCACTATTGCCCGCAAGAAGTGGAGATCTCTCAAAGGCGATCGATACGGCTGTCTGGAACATTCGCAATCCCAGGACGAACGGCACCCACAAGGCTTGTGGCCTTTGGGTGATGACACTGGACCCGTGACCTCTCGCTCAAACCGTTGCTTAGATATTATCAACACATCATAGCGCCGAAGCTCCTGTGCAGATGGAAGTGGCTGATTAAGGGAATCCAGTACCAGTATGTCCAATGCACCCTCTTCAATATGACGTGAGATTTCATTGCGCCATTGCATGACGAGGTTGGCTGGGACAATGACGAGTGTAGTTGAGCAGAGTAGTATTGTCTGCCCCTTCAGCGTTGCTCTCGGAGTCCGATTACTCCGCACATTGGGCGCTGGAACCAGGTAGGAACCTACGTTCTCATCTAGTGCAGTTAAGCAAGCTTGATGATACTCCCCTGCTCTTGTTAACTCCTCAAAGTGTACTTTCCAGGGGACCTGCTGTTGACCGATAGCAGCAGCAGTCATCTGCATCAGACTACCAACCCGAGTTCGCACCGGAGGAGTATTAACCGTATATTCAGGGGGGACCATAGGACCGTGTCCTTTGGTCACCAGAATGAGAGCCAGGCAGATAAGTGTCTTTCCCAGACCCATAGTTTCTGCTAATATTCCTCCGACGGCCTCCTCGTACTCACGCTTGTCACTTAATATAACACCTGATACACGGTCATAGTAATAGGTTCGTCCAGTTGGACCTTCCAAGCGTTCCAGCCGTGGATCCAGTGTGAGTATCGGAGTTGTCTCCCTTTCGATCATCAGAGCGGCAGAGCGTCGTTGGTAGGGGTATAGCACAGTCTTCAAGCCATATGGTGCTCTGGCAGGCTCCAGGAGCTGTATCATGGCGCGTTGTGCATACTGATCCGCAACTCTTGACAAGGAAGGAGCTGGTGATTTCAATGTATTGAAGATATAGAACAAAGAGTCCTCGTCGACTTCAGCTACGTTTAGTTCCTCTGGGCGACCCTCCGAATCAGACGTGGCCTCCCAAGCTGCATAGGACACATCGAGGAGAGAGACCAAATGGCGTGTCTCTTTGGTGTTGATGTTGCGTAACAGGTAACGTCCACCCACGTCGTTAGGCAGCATATGCACTCTGATCGATCCTAGATGCTCACGGAGATGATGCTTTCGGCAGAACAAGCGGATACGGCAGTGTAACTTTAGTGTACTGGCTGCATCATATGCAGGATGTGTATCTGGCAGGACATTTGAGATGTGTGTAACCTCTTCCCAAGAATCGGAAAAACAAGTAGAACGAGTAGGAATTGTAACTCGAAGACATCCTAAAGGAACGTAATTGCGCAGATCCGCAAAAAAAGACTCGGCTGTGCCGTACTTCTGCGGTTCATGCATCGTTAAGCCGCGAGGACCTTAGCTTCTTCTCCAGTAAAGGCGAGTATTCATTGGAGTCCAGCTCAAAGGTAAAGGAAGATGGTAGAAAACGGAGACACCAGTGACCTAGAAACCGAGGAACGAGAAGGTCCCCATAAACGAAGCAATTCCTCGTTGAGGCGGCTGAGACCATAGCATAAGCCGGCTATACCTTGGGCCTTGATGATATCAGGATCAAGATGCCTAAGATACCTAAGATAGGTACCTAGGTATCTTACCTTACCTAAGGTATCCTGAGAAAACAAAGGAGGAGCCGATGGGACCACACACGGCCAGTTGAACGTCACCTTGCACAACTGAGCTATCCAGGCAAAAGGCAATCGCGGCCAGTGCGAGGAAACTTCTTAGTACAACTGATAACATTCAACTCGAGTCAAACCCAACTGGGCGCCCAACATCCTGCAGACTGTAGCATGGTTGCCCCACAAGGCAACGCTAGATGGAGCGGGAAGTCTAACCCATTGGAGCTTTCAATTGAGAGGTGAAAGACCTCAGACTTAAGTCATGTACGTAAGTCACGTACTTAAGTCATGTATCTCGAAAGAGAGAAAGAAATAGAGGGCGAGTAGAAGAAGGTCAAAAGAAGAATCGAAGAGGCGCCGTAGAAGATTGTTATTCAAGTTGCCATCATCTTTCTACTCATGACTTATGATACACACTATTACGAAAGCGGCGAGTGAAGTCCTAATCAGCTGGCCGTCCCCTCCACTCTTTGTCGCAGGCATCTCGCTCAACCACAAGATGTCAGGGTTGAAAGATGCGCTATCTTTCGCTGGCGCAATGGCCGACATACTACGCCTGTAGGCCACCTTCTAATCCCTATTCAAGTTGTTCCTCACCCGCAAGATAATTAACAACGCGGCATGTGCAGTCCTGATGAGGCTTTGGCCATGTCGTACATCTACCTCAACAAATACAAGCGCTTCCTGAGGTCCTCCGAGGCACCTGACCTTCTGGACCAGTACGTCCGTCTCTCAGCCTCGGGTCCTGGTATACTCTTTCACGTCACGGCTCTGCAAAACGAGTCCCTGGAACTAACAAGTTTCCCTCCTCCAGACCCTCGCATTAGCAACACTCTCTCTCGCAACGAAATCGACGGAGTCGCCCCGCCGGCTGCGAGAGCTCCTACTCCCTGCGCATCGGCTCCTTCATAACCCATCAAACCCACATGAGTCCCAACAGCCAAACCTCCAACCTGTCACCGATGAACCGCTCACGATACCCTCATCTACTTACGACACCCTTCGCGCGACGCTCGTTCGTGCCGAACTCATCCTCTTGCGCGTGCTTGGTTTCGAGTTGCGCCTCCCACTTCCCTTGGAGCATCTTCCCCGGTACCTGGAGCGTGCCATGAGCGATATGCTTGACGGAGGAGGGGATGTAGGGGTTGTGGAGGATTACGAAGCTTGGCCGAAGGAAGGAAGAGACGAGTATGGAGTTACCGAGCTTATGGAAACGGGTCTGGGAAGATCGTGCAGGGCTATTGCAGTGGAAGCGTATGTTAGGCAGGTATCTGCGCTTCGCGTGCGGACTGATGATTGGTGACCAGGTGCAAGGACTATAGCCTTGCAAATCTTTATCCCGCAAGGGCGGTTGCGGCGGGCTGTTTGTGGTTGTCCATGGAGAAACGAGGGTGGTTCGGGAGGTCGGAAATGCTAAAGTGGTTGGACAGGGTTACAAGCGGGAAGGTGGACGTAGAGGATTTGCAGGAGATAGTGGAGCAATTAAGGATGCTGTGACCGACGGCTTCGATCACGTCCTTAGGGAGTCACAATGCTGACGGCGAGATCGATCATCTGATCATATCAAACATTATTCTATTGCACACAGTATCCTGGCATTCAGTAGGAAGCTGACCCGCGAGTAGCTTCACCCGATGCCCCTCAACACCTTGGAATATGCTGCGCCAATGCAGAAGTTCAACAAAACGTAATCCGACCTGCCTTCGCTTTCGCCTTCCATCCATCATTCGCTGGCGCTCTCACCCCACAGTCAACTTCCCCTTCTTCCATCCCTTTCCCTCTCTCCTATACCTCTCACCCATTCCCCCACCTCGAACCCCACCCGCCTCAAGGCTCCATCCGGCACGCCGTTGTCTCCAGTCCTTACGATGATGGTCCTGGCATCTGCAAGTCTAACTTCCACGCCCGTTCCAGCGACCACGGCTCTCCCCGCGTCATCCTTGTTATCGGCTGAGGCGGCGTCCTTGACAACAACGGTAATGTCTGGTCCCACGATCCCGCGCCAGAGAGTGGCCATCCATTGCCAATGGTCCACTGGAGCGTAAGCGTCCGTAATCGGGATTTGGGAGGCCGCGGAGTCGGTGTGTGAGAGTTGGTAATGTGGAATGATTGCGATAGGGATGGGGTAGGATGCCGTCGGGGACGGGGGCGATGGTGGCGAAGCAATGGACGTTTTTGGCGAGGTGGGCTTTGGCGACGATGATGAAGCTCGTGGAGGGGTGGTATCCTTCTTAGGCACAGTAGTGATTGTTTTCGGCGAGACTGGTGAAGGTGAGGGCGGGGAAGGAACGTCGGTAACGTACTTTATCACCTCGGCGGAAATCTTGTGCCATTCCGTGATTTTCTCAAGGTAGTCGAGGAAGGTGGTGGTGTCATTACGTCTTGCATCAGAATGCGATTCTACTGCGAGTCCGTCGAACACGCGTACAGTGTGTTCGTTACCTTTGACGAGGAAATCCGAGAGGTACCTGACCATACTGATGATGGTTTCCCGATCAGGGCCGTCGACGGCCACCACGGAGCCTCTGATTGCTTGAGGGGGAGGTGTGGGACCGGGAGTCCCAAGAGGCGGCGATATCTTTGCTAGAACCTTGACCTTGTTGATCTGGGGAATCGACATGACCATGGCCTCGACTGACTTTGCCTGCGAAGACAAATGTGATGACGTCGCTGCTGCTGCTGTTTGAAGCGGTGGAAGCGTGAGAGATGCATCATGGGCATGCCCATGCGGTCGAGGTGGTGGCCCCATGGTGAATTGTCCTCTGCTCTGGGGCATGAAATCCGGTCTTGGAAGTGACTCGCGTCGTTGCGGAAAGGGAAATGGGGTCAACTGCCCACTGCCGCTCCGCACGTGGCTTCCGCTGGCAAAACGACGACGTTTTGCATCTGGACTCATAGGTGACTCCGTCTCGTCTCTCCGCCGATCGCGCGGATTGGCAAGTTGAAGGACGCCCATGCTGCCGTTGGTACTCGTGGGCCTTGGGGGTCTATAGCCTGGTGGGCCGGTTCTAGGACTCCCAGCCAGTTGCAGAAAACGGCCGGCACTTGATGTGGAAGATGGTGTTGGGGGCGGTAGGTTTGGTGCATAAGCCGTCATTGGAGTGTTTGGTGTTGACAGGGGCGGTGTGGACATGCTAGGGGTTGTGATACTTCGACCACTGCACTTGGCACACTTCGGAGTTTCCCCGTTCGCAGGAGAGGTTGCCGATGGAAGAGAATTTGACACTGAGCTGTTCCTACCGGATCGTCGGGGCTGGTATCTGTAATCAGGATATTGTCTTTGGTGCCGTATCTTTTCTTCCTAAGCGATCTGTCAGTGGCAGCTTAACAGGTTATGGCAATGGGCTTGCAGACTTCTGCGAGGATCTTCCAATGGTTTTTAATCTCTGGAGCTGAAGTTCTCCAGTGGTCACCGATGATCTTTGAAATGTCAGGATTTGCAAGACCAGGATGTTGCGCTACGACACCGGCTTGATGATGTTGGCGATAAAGAATGAAAG
Source organism: Lapillicoccus sp. (assembly GCA_965277795.1). GTDB lineage: Bacteria > Actinomycetota > Actinomycetes > Actinomycetales > Dermatophilaceae > Lapillicoccus. The sequence continues at coordinate 5,391,152 of OZ255840.1, read as the reverse complement.
CTACAAAGAAACAGTTGCGTCAGCTCATCAAAGAACCAACGTCAGAACAAAGGAATGATAACCGGGGCGACTGATGAATGGACCAGCAGCACTCAAAGGACACAATAGAATGGCATACCGTTTCGAGGTCGGGGGACTTTGGGATCCCGTTGACAAAGGCACACCTGGCTTAGAGAATCTTCAGACCGTGGTATTGCCGTTGATATAGGAGGGAGACTCTGTTCGGTGGGGTTGTCTCTCTCTGATAATTGGGAGGAAGTGGAAGAGCGTTTGCGCGTTGAGTGCGCAGGAGATACAACTTTCGTTGATTCCTCGTAGCTCTCCTGATGAGGAGACTGTGAACTGTTATCTCCAGGTGGTGAGAGTGAAGGGCTCGTGTTGTTCGATGGGGCGGGACTATTGTCTTTATCTGCAGCGTTCTTGGGTTCTTCGGCCGTCATGATCCTATGTACTGTAAGAGTGTCTCGTCCTGTAACCAGCGCGGCTGCAAGACAGTGAGCTGGAACTGATGGCGGCGGAGGAAGGACTCGGTGATAGAACATTGGGAGTAGAGTACATTGATTGTAACATGAGAAAGAGAGTTTGGGCCTTTGAGACCGCATGCACCAATGGCTGTAAGGATTGTATAGACAGACTTAGACAGGCTCTTGGAATGCTAAGAAAAGGAGATTCTTTGTAAGTAATATCATTTTAACCAGACCTGCAATCCTTTGTTCTTTAATAAACCTAATGTATTTGGCCTGCGACGGTAGCAGTTCGTTGCGGATAGCTAAGGATTCTGAAGTGGCTTCTTTGTTCATTGTTTGAGGCTCGTTCGCCGAACGCGGAAAGCGCTTCAAAGTGAGACAGTCCTACCAACGACCAATGCAAGAATGCGACCGATGAAAGATGAGAGGACAAGCAAATACAAACGACCATTATTATCTGACACCTCAACCGTGCCAATCTGGCGTTGAGCATACTCTCGTAAGCTGCACAGTGCTGTGGCTTATTGTCAAAATTTAATGGCACGACTGCGATTCCGACTGCGAATGCAAATGCAAAGACTTAAGCAGCAGTGTTCTCGACCTTCCCGTTCCCACCCAAAGATCGGCATTGGCACTTACCGCATTCCTGCAGACCCCTCAGCCGTGAAGAATGTCACGCGCTTAAGGTTACACTCCGATGCACTGCCATGGAAGACTCAGTATTTGTACGGACCAAAAGCCAGACAGGAGGTCCCGTTCCTATCCTGAAGAACATCTGCAGCACTTTAAGCTTCGCCGGACGGTGCCCAGTCAGGTTTCTACCGTTCTTGTGTATTGGCTAAGATGGAGTTGCGCATTTCGTGACCGATCTCATCGTTGCGGTTCCGAGATGCATCACGTCCCTTCATGCCGCTGTCAGTCTAGTGCGGAAGCATCAGACGAAAGAGCGTCGACCAGAGGAGATATCTTCCTGGCGCTGTGCGTCTGACAATGCTCTCACAAGGTCGGAAAGTTTCATACGCGCATGGTTTGTATGCCAACGCAACCGGCCGAGCACTATCCCCACACATTCTGATTATGCCCAAGACCCTCCAGTGCTGCAGTCAAATAGCCGGATGGCTCGTAGCTCGACCGGAAGGTTGTTATCATCGCAGAGGTGACAGGGCGCCTTGTCCGTCGGAACGACGTTTCATAGCTCAACGGAGACCACCGTGTGGTGCAGTTCCTTGGCCTTTGCTTCAGTACTTATCGTATTGGTTCTCCAAACATAGTCGAGTTGGCAGAGAGCCCGGGTGGTGAAACCTTTGGTATATCGGAACCTTAAGACCGGATCGAAACGGCTAGCCATGACATCAGGCTGCGCGGAAAGTGTATCCACTCTCCCGTTGACGGTGTAGCCAGATCCAGCCAGCTCGATCGGCATAACACTATCAAACAGCAAATATAGAAAATCCGACGGTGACTGATAGAACTCCTACCCGCTTGTCTCTCAGTACGAGGCCTACAGTGAACATAGACGATATGATCGCCTTGACAATTTCTGTAGCTAGGTCCAAATATATAGAAGAGGGAGATTTCGGCTCCTCTTCTCCGTAGAGCCATCTGCGAACATAGGCATAACCAGGACAAACAACCACAAAAGTAGCTGGAAGCTGACATGAATCAAACCAGAACATAAAGCGATTACTCAAAATGCATCGGCTACTCTCGGACATTGTGCAGTTCAAGCTTGCTTATGCAGCGATGGGAGTATTCCATACCTTAGTTACCCTGCCCCTCCCTGGGTGACAGCATCATCCTCCCTCTGAGCGGGGCCAGTCTTGTCCATATACTGAATACCGTGCCATCCTCCAACAGTCCTGCTCTTCACGGTTTGAAACGCACGGGATAAGTACCGTTCGGTGCAGCGGAGTCTGCGAGGAGTTGATGGTCAATTACCAGGGCGGCATCTCGGCATTGTACCCGTACCCAGACCTTCAGCAAGGGCAAGTGCATGGCCAGTACCTTCAGCAGGTAGGACGTGTTTGTTTGGTAGCTGTCATTTTTCTGACACTAAGGTACTCATATGAGCACATGCAACATCTGGCATTGAAGTACTGGCATCATTGACGTAGCTTTGTTCGAGCCTGAAGTCATTGAGGTGTTGCAAGCTTCAGCGCGTTTTAGTATGCGAAATCTCTCACTGGGTACTCGGAGGATGACAAGAATTTCCAACTTCCCTCCGTTGATAATCTCTTGAGGCTATTGTAGCAGATCTGTGCTGTGCCCACAGTTAGGTTTCTCTAAGAGTGGAACTCTGTAACTAAGTTGAAGAGATGAAGCTTAAGTATCGAGCGTCATTCCAGGTGCAAGGTGACCGAATGTGATCGGTCACCTCCGTGGGGATCCCTTCGGGGTGCTTCCTCTCCGGGGCGCGAGTGTGATCCATGGTTTATAGGAGTGGTGACAGCAAGATGAGTTCTGCAAATGTGGATCTGGTGGGTTCGATGCTGTTGTGAGCCCATTCAGCTTTCAAGTGTGACAAATAGCATAGGGCTGGCCTTAAGCCTTGTGCAGCATTGCCAGTTCATCGTCAATCCATCAACAGCGGAGGAGATGGTGGAGCAAGTAATTCCACCCCCCACGTCGATATTATCTCCACCCATGATCAGCTTGAGAAAAGTTCCAAGCTGTATACTGTGTGCTATTATCTCCAGAGAAACGACAAGTGGAGGATGGACGACCTCCATTGGAGCTTTTCTCACTTGTTCAGCCAGCCACTGTGAAATGGTGGAATCAGCTCGCCTTCCCTAATTAGGTCCAACTAGGCATTCTCAGCCCCCCCTCAGTTGGACCAATCTTTGCATTCAGACCATGCAAGACTGGGCCATTGGCGGACGATCCGAGTTGATTCGTAGCCGATGTGGCTAGCTGAAGCGCAACACGCAGACTTCCTCAGAGACGTGGGGAAGTCCTATTTGCCTGCCAGGCTGCAGTATCACCACTCTGTCGAGCTTGTCTGCATAGCACCCAGTTCAGCCGAAATGGTTCTACTATGGTTGTCTCCTAGGGGCGGGGCAGTTCCCCATGCGCAGAAGTACTTAAGCATCGGGATTTGTTTCCCTTCCCCTCCTCCTTTTGCGTCCCTACTATAGACCTCTATATTTTCGGCCTGAAGTCTCAGCTCACGCCTCCCATTTTCTATTGCTATCTTCCTAGGTGAGGCTCGATCTTTCTTACCTTTTATCAGCCACATTCTGATGTTAGGGCCATGCCATTCTTTCCGTCGTCAATAGGCGAGGAACTATTATTACCAGTTTTCGTACTAACTGCTACAAGTCACACCTGCTGCGCATCGAACAACGAACACGGTGCTCCAGTCGACACCGAGCAAGGCTTACACTTTAGTCATGCACGTCCCGAGAATTGGCAAATGGCTGCCCGAGGATCATCTACTTCTTAAAGCCTGGCTTGATGGGTTGGTTAAGTATGTGGACTCGAATCCGAAACCTTTGCACCCCGTCCTTGAAGAGTTTAAAGCCCTAATCGAGAGCGATGCGCAAATCTACATGCTCTTCCATCAGATGTTCGAAGAGGTCCCTACGAAGCCTCCCTATAACAAGGATCCGACCAAGCAGGCGCCGCAGGTACGCGATTATGTTCACATGTTAGAGCTCTTCAACGCCATCATGACCCGCGCGCCTGAATTCAACGAAACCGGCCTGGTCGGCTTTCCTATCAACGCAATCCTTGATTGGCCCATGGGGACTCCCAGCGGTTTCGCAGCCTTTCTCAATGAAAAGGTCAACGCTCAGTTCCGTAAAATGCTCGCCGAGTGGACGCGTTTTCTCGATTCATCAGCATCAACCTATGTGCTCAGCTCCGATCCAAGTGTAGGCTGGTTTAGTGAGCTTGCGGCGAAGGACATGCCCGATTTCGCCGAAAATTTCATTTGTGATCCGGCCAAGCCACACCATGGGTTCGAATCCTGGGATGACTTCTTCACGAGAGAGTTCCGCCCCGGCAAGCGCCCGATCGCAGCCCCAGAGGATGATAGGATCATCGCGAATGCCTGCGAATCGGCTCCTTACCGAATCGCCTCCAACGTAAGCGCGCGTGACCGTTTCTGGATCAAGGCTCAGCCGTATTCTCTGGAGCATATGCTTGCTGGCGACCCTCTCGCACCTCAGTTCGTCGGCGGGACTGTATATCAGGCTTTCCTGAGCGCTCTCAGCTATCACCGCTGGCACAGCCCTATCAGCGGTACGGTGGTGAAAGCGTACGTGCAACCAGGCACTTATTACTCGGAGACACCGGCGGTAGGCTTCGACGACTCAGCTCCGAACGACTCTCAGGGCTACATCACCGAGGTGGCCACCCGTGCGATTATCTTCATCGAGGCCGACAACCCCGATATCGGCCTCATGTGCATCATGCCTGTGGGGATGGCCGAAGTATCGACATGCGACATGACGGTTTTCGAAGGTCAGCACGTGAAGAAAGGGGATCAGCTTGGGATGTTTCATTTCGGTGGCTCTACGCATTGTTTGATCTTCCGGCCGGGGGTGAAACTTATCTGGGATATGCATGGGCAGACCCCTGGTCTCGAGGCGTCTAATATCGACGTCAAGACACATATCGCACTTGTTGAGCCGAGGACTTGAGCCTCCTTCAGAAGTTCCTTGTGGCCTATGTGGTATTGTACTTGAACCAATTTTACTGACGAAATGTTCAAACAGATAGCATGGAAGTGTTCCCAGTAATTTAGCACTGAAAAACTTGCAATTATTGACTTCAGTTTCAGCGTTCAAAATCATTGCAATGAATTTCGATTGCTGATACCATATGACATCTGCATCCTGATACTTAAGCCAACACGATGGTATTCGGCGCAGCTGAGCTGTGATTTTGGAGATGGATAAGACGAGTATATGAAAATAGAAAAGTTAACGCCGGGGTATCATGCCACGACGACAATCTATAGAAGTACTCGAGCGCCCGCCCATGCACTCGTGTCATCATGCATATGTTACAGGATTTGCTCGGCTTCAATGCGTCTTCTTGCCGCCCGACATATTCTGCTGTCTTTTATGCAAAATACGAATCCGAGAGTATATTTGAGCAGATGATATAGGGAGGGAAAGAGCCGGAGAAATGACGAGCGGTTTTTATTCTATCTTGGAAACGAATCCATTGCTCATCTTCATCTTGGCAGCGCGCTTTGAGGGAGGGGCCTCGAGCTCGCTTTCGTTCTCTTCGGACATAGAATCGATGTCGTCGTGATTGATGTCGTCCTCGGTGGCCCCATCGCCCGATTCCGTATCTGTCTCGGAGGCCTCATCGTCGATGACACCATCTTCACCGCTGTCACTGCCTTCATCTTCAGAATCTGCGATCGCGCCGTTCGTAGTCATTGGCATCTCATTGCCAGAGTCGTCATCGTCACTCTGTTCCTCTTCAAAGGCACTGGGTCCTGCGCTTCCCTTTGTATGTCTCGGTGTCCTCGTCTCGACGGCAATAGCATGCGCTTTCTCCTCATCTTCAGAATCCGACTCTTCTTGGCCCTCGACGTATATAACCCCCTCCTCGTCTTCTTCTTCATCATCTTCCCCGAAGGACTTCCCGGATCGAGAACGCGCCTGCACGGCTTTCCGCAAATTCATTTGTGCTTCGAGCATGTCAAGCTTACCCTTCAGAGATAAAAGTGATTGCAGGCTGTTTGCCCGTTCCTTGACAACACGGTGCAGTGAAATTAGTTTCTTCATCACCTCTGGTCGGCTGGCAAGATAGCCACCGTGCGCTACCAGCGTCCACTGCACCCATACCATCATGCTGCCTGCACGCCCTGGTCGGCTATGCAGTCGTTCAGCCAGTTTTTGAAGTAGGGCTGCCGCGAGGGAGGAGTCAAGACGTTCGATTGTGCTTCGCACTGTGCTCAGGTCATGAACGTGGAAGCATGTCTCCAGCAGGTTGACATCATTCGTGCGAAGGGATTGTGTCAAGACGGTGGCAAGAGACATGCCCGATGGAACCTGTATTGATCTCTCCCCAGTCCTCGTCACGGCCTGGGGATTCGCTTTGTCGAACGCAGCTGCCACATCAACAATTTCGGGAGCGTTGGGCCTAAGTAGGTCTCCAAATGAAGGTTCTTCTGCCTTCTCCGAGTTCTCCTCGTTGGCGTCCTGTGCATCAGCCATCTCTTCGTCTGAGGCATTGTCAGATTGTGGTTTTCTATCTAGCGCATCTGATTCGCTAGCGCTGGCGTCTTCGAGATCGCTGTCATCCTCCTCACCGCTCGAGATATCGATCACATCCCGCTCTCCGAGGTCCATCAGGACGTCTTCGGCGCCTCCACCACTAGCGACAACCGCATGTGACTCGTCCACCTGGCTCTTGCCCATGTCTTTAATACCATTCATAGAGGCGACGATGATAGTATTGCTACTCTTGCCCCTCACAATCTCCTTAGTCCCAGACCATAGAAGATCGCCAGAGTCGTGGTCCCGCCATCGAATTCTTTCAAAAACCAGATTCACCCCGCCCTCCAGCCAGACCATCAGCAGGTCATTATCTCGAAAAGCTATATCCACTAACGGTACTGCTACGGCAGGCTTATCTGACCTCGTCATTTTGACAAGCGCAATCGCTCTCCGCGTCATCTGCTTTCTCTTCACTTTCACGCTTGCAGTGGTGTTGGAGCTGCTGGCGAAGCTCTGGAAGGGCGCTGGAAACAATTCGACCAGGCCCCCTTCTGTGAGAGCCGCGATCGCTTGTCTGGACTGTAAAGCATGTTCTCTGTCGTCATCCGCTGCATCGGAAATGAAAGCCAGACGCTGCACATCGTTCTGCGCAACAAGAGATCCGACAAGTTTCCCCTCTTTCACATCAAATATGCTCATAGAGCGGTCTGATCCGGCGGCCGTTAGAAATCGCGGAGACAACTCTACTGAGGTTGGAGAAGATGTTATGATGGTATGTACCAGGTTCGTAGAGGCTGGAAATGGAGAAGACTGGCTCGAGTCTCTCGACTCTGGGTCTATAATGTATGCGGAGTGCGACGCACATATAACAGGCGGGTCCGTAGGTACAGGTCGGCCCAATGTTGCGCAAGTTACAGATATATCTAGTATGACTCTTCAGAAGAGTCAGCCTCGTAGCCAAAGAAATGTTTACCTTGGTAAACGCCGTGAGACTCGCCTTAATCTGCTGCCCTTTTGCAAGTCCCATTGCACGAGCTTTCCATCACCGTTACCTAAACTCCATCCTTCCGCACTTGCCCGACTACTCGTGAACTTGAAGTCCCTTACACCTCTTGTATGTTCGGTGTGTACGCCCTTCAGCTCCCCAACAATCCTAGCTTCAACGGGGGAGAACATGCGTATACTCGAGTCGGAGCCGCTGGTGCCAAAGGCAACACAAATATCACTGTTATCGACCTGCCCATTGAGACCATTGGCCGGCTCGTTCCGCTTTCTCTTCTTCTTTGATGATTGCTCATGGCTGTCCTGATGTTTGCTCGGATAGTACCCCCAGTCTAAACAGCTTATGGCCGCTTTCGAGGCGACGGGGTGCTCGCAGCGAAGACGGCCCGTGTCAGTATCATGGATCCGTAGATGCTGTGAATCCAGGCCTTGTATCACCGAGGCAAAGAGCGACAATTGATATGTGGACGGGGAGAAGGCGGATCGGAGTATTGACGAGCTTGTGGCGGACTGTGTGGACGAGGCCGTCGCTGGAGCTGCAGAGGACGATACCTTGGAGACTGTCGTATGGGACGACTTTTGGCTGACCATCTTGCTTGTGCTATGCGCTTAAAGAAAGGAGCCAAATTAGGTAGAGAAGAGAAGATAGAAACACATAGATGTGAACGCGGCAAACCTCATAAGTCGCCAGTGTCTAGATCTGGAAGTTGTCTCTCACGTCTCTACATTTTCTTGCTGCGCTGTGGAAAAAAGTTCGCGAGATAATCCGAATTCACGCTAATGCCCGTATCTGAAATAGTGCAGTCTCGGGCAGAGTTGCCCCGTTTGTCCGTTTGCCCGTTGCCAACCCGTTTTTTCCATTTTCTCCACTGGAAGCTCATCATTTGGGCGGTCTCAGGCTTTTAGTTTGTTGTACTCTTGCTGAGGCAAGGTTGATGCCCTCATTACTGTTTTTTCTTCTACAACCATGTCCTATGAGACACGAGGCGAGGCAAAGCATATGTACAGTGAGCCGGCACCTTTGATTTTCGAGTTTTCAAAAACCCAGCATGCATTTAGGGTGTATGCATTTGTTCTTTCTGGCTGCACGCAATGTGCGAAATCCAAAGTATCCTTGCCGCTTCCGTTAATCTGTCGCTCTGTTACATGGTACTCTATTCCAACAGTCGTTTACAAGGTAGCGCACAGCCTTGCCCTTGAGCTTTCATAATCGTCGTTGCAGGCTGCAACGCTTCTGGCTCTTTCGGACCCCGACTAGCCCACTGTGTATGAGGCTGCCATGGGTACTGCTTGCTGTATCCGATGTTTCCATACCCTTCCTCCACTGCCCTCGACTCGTGTGGTTGGATTTCTCTCTTTGCATGCGATTTCTCTCCTCTGCAGGTCTCTCATGTTCTCGGTTGCGTCCAAGATATCGAGCGAAAGCCTTGCGTGTATCACACAGCCTGTATTAGTCCTCCTCTTCTCACACGTACTGCTTCAGGCAAGGTCGTGTGACCTTGGGTGTTTTCGTTGTCGAGTGTTGAGGTGGCAAGGCGCTTTGCCGTACATTAGTTGAGTCATCACGTCGCCTCCGCGGATAGAGTCGGACATTGCGGGACCAAAAGCGAGCGAGCTTGGCGACAAGTTCGACCCCGGAGGCATCCACGATGATGCCTCTGCAGACCGGTCGACAGAGCGACCGACCAGCTTGAGCGATCTGATGATGGAGGGCGCTGAACACTTGAGATACAGTCTGGCGGCGGCGAGAGCGGGTGGGTGTGTGTGAGTTGTGATGGGATGCTTTTCTTCTCTCCATGTAAGGGAGCGGCAATAGGGGGTCGCTTCATAGCCGAGCTAGCACAGATGCAGTTACGGTGATGCATGATGGGGGCGCTAGACAGGGGTGGACTTTTCCCATCAGACACATAAAGAGTGACGGATGCTCGTTCGTCCTCTCGGTGTCTTATAATACCTCGGCGCGTCCCCCCTCGAGCTTCCGACCCTTCTTCGATCACGCAGCCCCGATCAGGCTGACAAGGCAAGGCCAAGGCAGCAGCATCATCGACGCGGAACCTGACGCGGAACCTGCCACTTCTGCCAACCCTACCATCTCCACCGCTGCCACACTGCCACACTGCCACCCTATTGCACACCGCCCCGCTCACCAGCCAGTCACAACAAAAGCCCGCGCCCTGTACTTGCGCTCGATGGCACATTTATCGGGTCGGTCATCCAGATATTAGATATCGGATATCAGATATCGGATCTCGTATCTCGTGACCTTGAAGCTCAATCTGCCACAACAATTTCGGTTTTCGGATTTCGCGACCGCAGTCTGAAACGCGGTTCATAAATCGCGTGATCCCTCGGCTCGCTTTGATTAGTTTGACCGTTGAGGAGCCTCACGCCCGCACCTTACTCGCTTCTCTTCTCCTCTCACGTCGCCAAACTAATTGAAGCTATTCGCAACCACGAGGGCAATTACCCTTTAGGGCAAGGATCCTATCGACAGCGTGGTAACCACTCACTTACGTCAACAGTCGCACTTGCCATTCACGCTCGCATTCACATTGGCCACCCAGAGTCATAATTTTCATTCCCTCTTTTTGTTCAGGTACAAGGTTCTTGTAATCTTCTTGTTCTATCACTTCTGTACCTTTATTTATTTTCCAAGTCGCGACTTCGATCTCCATCTCAATCCACCACCACAACACAGACCGCCTCACTTCACTTCACTGTCAACTCTTCTGGCGCGTTTATCGCATCTTACATCGACCCCGGCTTTGATAGAGTAATACATCCACTCGCGCATCTCACGGTCACCGTTCGTCATAGGTCTTCCGTGACCTGAGCGACTCGCGCATGGCAGTGTCGTTGTCGCAAGCGCCAGAGAGTGTTGTCATGGATTCGAAGTCGCTTTCTGAGAATCTATCAGGTGAAAGAACCCTGGACGCGGACTCAAACCAGTGAGTGGCCTTCAACCGTGGACTCGGGTAGCTGACATGTATGCGCGTACTGACTTTTTCATAGAGATGCACCGTACGGCACAAGTTCCATGGGGGAAATGTCTGTCCTGGTGGCTGACGCTCTGTTGCCACCTACTTCCAACGGCGTCGACACCACCCAGGATCAGGCAAATGAAGAACGTTCACGGAAAGACGAGCATGTTCCTACAGCCCTACCCATTGTTGAGACAGGCGCAACAGTAATATCATCTGATCCACTAGCACCTCCGGCTCTATCCGCTGTTACGGTTCCACTGACGCAGTCGGCGCCTGTTAACTCAACGCTCAAGGATCCGGCACCTCAGCCGGTCACATCGGACTTACGACAAGAGACCCAACCAGTTACCCAGCAAGCGGCGGCGGCCATCAAGGAACAAAAGCACCAGCTAGATCTGGAGCGAGATCCTCAACTGGCCAACGGCTTGACGCACAGTGATAACGATCCTATAGAGAGGACCATCGATGTACCACCTCCCCAAGTGGGCGATCATGAGGAAATGGATACCTCCATGGGAACCGATCCAGCCCTGACGAGTACGACTGCTGAGCTGCCGCACCACCCTGCAGTGCCCATGGTAGACGACACCTTACCTGAAGCGCCGGTAGCTCCCGCACCATCACCGGCACTCCTTCACCCGCAGCCTTCCGGGAACGACCAGGACATGCACGATCCCCCCCCTCCCTCACCGGGGAAAATTGCTCGGAGTCGAGATGATGAAGATATGGAGGAAGGCCCGGCAACGAAACGCTCTCGAACCGATGAGGATGGTTCTGCTGTGCCCGAATTCAAGGTCCCAGATCTGCCGCCACTTAATACTACGGAGAACGGCACGCAATCCGAGGGACGGAGAGTCGATAGCTCACAGGCAATTACCAAAACACAGCATAAGTTCCTACTCAAGATAATTCAGAACGTTAAACGGACAAAGGACGCCGGACCATTCAGTGCGCCGGTTGACTTTGTGGCCTTGAATATACCAAGTTATCCAAACATCATCACGAAGCCGATGGACTTGAAAACAATGGAAGAGAAACTCAAGAATGGCCAGTACCCATCCGTCGATGCGTACGTGGCGGACTTCTACCAAATTGTCGAAAACGCTGCCACATTCAACGGACATGAACATCCTGTAACCCTGATGGCGAAAAGGATCAAGGAGGCTTTCGATAAGCAGATCAGTAATCTGCCTGGCCCTGACGCTCCTGAGTCATCTTCTGCAGACAAGAAGGCGAAGAAAGCTGCCGTTGCTCCAGCAGCTAAAGCAGCTGCTCCCCGGCGGGAGTCTAGATCTTCTCTCGGAGGCAGTGCGCGCTCGCCCACTACACCAGCAGCAGCGTCACCGCAAACATTTGCATTGGGGCCGCAAGGTGTACCGCTGATACGACGCGATTCTACTACTGGTGATGGGCGTCCTAAGCGGGAGATCCATCCGCCTCCCCCACGTGACTTACCTTATGCAAACCAGAAACCTAAGAAGAAGAAATACCAATGGGAGTTGAAGTTCTGCCAAGAGGTCATGAACGAGATGAACAAGCCAAAGTACCAGGGCATTGGCTATCCCTTCTACAACCCCGTTGATCCTGTCGCGTTGAACATTCCCCACTATCACAAGTTAATAAAGAAGCCAATGGATCTTGGCACGATAGGCTCGAAGCTCAAGGGCGGGCAGTATGAAAACGCGAAGGAATTTGAGGGTGACATACGACTGATGTTCCAGAATTGTTACAAATTCAATCCCGCTAATGATCCCGTGAACGGTATGGGCCACCAATTCGAGGGTGTATTTGACGAAAAGTGGGCCGAGAAGCGGCATTGGCTCGACGACCATGTGCCTGGGTCTGGTCCACAAAGTCCTGGTAGCTCCCCGGAGCCCGAGGAGGAGGAGGAAGAGGATGACGAGGATGACGAGGAAGAGGAAGAGAACCAGCTTACGATCTTGCAGAAGCAAATTGCAGCCATGTCCAAACAGGTCGAAATGATTCAAAAGAAGAAATCATCTCCTCCGGCGTCGGGTAAGAAGGCAAACAAAGGATCAAAGCCCGTGAAGAAGGAAGCAAAGAAGAGCAGCTCCGCGGCTCCGATCAAGAGCGAGAAAAAGGGATCATCGAAACCTGCGAAGAAGGAGAAGGCGCCGTACGTCACGTATGAGCAAAAGCAAGATATCTCCAACCGCATCAACAGTCTTCCCGAATCTAAGATGGCAACAGCGCTCAAGATCATCCGTGATAATATGCCTAATCTAAAGGTAATGTTTGAGATCCTTATTTACGAAACCATCTTAAATTACTTAGTGCATTGGCATGAAATTAATATAGACCAGGGCGTCCAAGAGGACGAGATCGAGCTCGACATCGACGAGCTGTCCAACGAGGTACTTTTCAAGCTTCTGGGCTTCGTTCGGAAATACGCACCACGTCCCGAAGACTCTCCCCCGCCCCGCCAGCAGCCCACCGCTCCATCTACGGCGGCGTCCAGCCGACCAAAGAAAAACAAGCCCATGAGCAAAACCGAACAGGAGGCACGTATCAGTGAAATTAATGGAAGACTGGCACAGTTCCAAAACCCAGCAGCACCAGGTACATTTCCCCTCTCTGTTAGCACATTTTACGCCAGCGTACTTACTTTTCTGCAGTCAAACACGAGCATCCTGCAGACGAGTCGAGCGGCGACGAGGATGACAGCGACGAGAGCGAAGAAGAGTGAGGGACCACACTCTGTGTTGTGCTGTCACCCGTCGTGGCAAGGGCTCCATGCCGTGATTCCGACCCCCAGCACAACCTACGCCGTTACCACACGCACTTCATGCTTCCCCATATCTGTCTGCTGTTACTTATACTACAGCCATCGATGCTGTGTTAGCGTGTGCTTTCGAGCGGCGCCGCTTCTGCGGTGACGAGATTGCCAAAGGATGAGGTGAACTTGGCGGATAGTTCTCTCAATAAGTCGTCCTTAGCACTAGACTTTGTCCGGGGAACATTAGCCAGGTCTTCTTTTGACAGCTGCAGGCTTAGTGCGGCTTCTTGTGTACAGATGACCTAGATTTCTGTGCCCAGATATAAAGCATCCAACGCCGCCTATTAGCCCATATTTTGGTATTTTGCCGTCACCAGATGATAAGTCGCAGGGCCTGTATCGTAAGATCGCCCGTGATGAAATTTGATATGATGGATTTGTAAGAGTAGCTTGTGCAAGCATGGCACCGCCGTACCTCATCGCTCGTCGTTTGATAGAACATAATGACAGTGTTGGCCGATGCCTCCGCTTTTTATTGCTTCGGAAGCAAAATGCAGACTGGATCACCCTTTCGATCAGTGGCCATGCTGGGAAGCTTGACGAGCGCACTTGAGACTGCATGGTGCATTGGCGGGAGCCTCAATGGAATTTGGAAAAGCCCAGCTTATCATCTGCTTTGGTCAGCTAGATGCCATGCCAGGAACGTCGAGCAGCATGCAAGCAAACGCCAACCTGAAGTTGCATTCCATCTTTCGCGAAAGTTCGAAGGCGGTTTTTCAAGGAAGTAGAGAAGTCCTGCAAGTCCAAGAGCGGTAGCCTTCCGACCGCACAACGACTACCAGTGTGGAGAAACAAACGCAACTTGAGCGGATTAAACACTCCTCTCGTGAACTCGAAGGAGTCCTCTTCCCTGGCGTTTCCAACCACTGCTGTCAATACTTTGTCTGCACGTTGTAAAAGGCTCGGGGACGCCGGCCGGTATTGGACGGTTCTGTACAGACAGTTCCAGACTTCCAGCTATCACAATAATGCTTGGGACTCTCGAGCGCCTTCTTGAAGACTTGAAGACGTCCGTCAGCTTCAATAAGACTAGGGTGCTGTGATATGAGGCTTTGGGAAGCCTTGAGTTAGGGGTTGGAATGAATGGGAGACTTTGCATCGCCTTCCGAGGGTTTAAGTTTGACACGCCCAAACCCAAGCAACGGTCTCAAGGGTACAAGAGTCAAAGTTGGACGAGCTTGAGGCCTGAGTTTATATAGTCTGTGCATCCAGAGAAGAGGAGTTTTTGTCAAGAGAGTGGAAAAGGCAAGGAGATGGGGAGCATAACAACTGATATCTCGAATTTTTTTTTTGTTTGTTTGATTCAAGTTTTAAGTGCTTATGCAGCCTAAGCTATGAAACACTATCACCATAAGGCAATAAAAGTAATGTACCTCGCCCTTCTGCCTGAGTGACTAGCCCCTGCTTCTGGCTGAGTGTTGCAGAGAACCTGGCCCCCAGGGAAAACTCTGATTCTTGTAAACGGGTGTATACTCGGAGAAAATCCTGATGATGCCAGAGTCACTGGACGCTGCAATCCACATCCAGGTTTAAGCACAAGGAATTCCTACTTAAAAAGTTGACAAAAGCCTTAGACAATGCTTCATGCACATCAGTTGTATCCCTCTTCTGTTATTCATCTGCTAATGGAGCTCTAGAATATGGGCCATATTCGCTCAGTTGAGGTGGAAGCTGGCCAAGCGTAATGGGCTTCCGATTCGCGTTTTTGAGGCAATGTTTGTGGAGGCTGGCCATGCGCAATGAGCTTCCAAAGTTGTGTTTGTAGAGGCTGGCCATATATAATGGGCTTCTGAAGTCGCGTTGTGTTTGTAGACTCAATGAGCCTGGTATGTGGAGTGGAGGCTGGCCATGTAGTAATGGGCTTCTGAAGTCGCGTCGTGTTTGTAGACTTGATGAGCCTGGTATGTGGAGTGGAGGCTGGCCATGTGTAATGGGCTTCCGAAGTCGCGTCGTGTTTGTAGACTCAATGAGTCTGGTTGATGTTTTTTTTTTTGAAGGCAAAGCCTTCGTGAACTCGTCTTAGCTTCCCTACCAGGTGGACAAAGCTTGATAGGTACTGACAGGAGACACCACGGGAAGGTGCGAGTTCATTGTCTCCCGATATCTCGAATTAACGGAGTCGTGTTTTTGCAAGACAGAATATGGAGAACAAGTCGTGGATCATTATCCCTGGTGGAAAATGTAAAGCAGTCAACGTAGACACTAACGGTAGTGAAGGCAAATCGAAAGTGAAGGCAAGTTGCCCATATTAAACATCATTACTTGGAGGAGCCTGGCACGCCTGGTAAGGGCGTTTGCGGCTGAAAAGAAACTTCCCCGAAATTCCCAAGTCGCATCGTGTACGATACAAAAGTTTACAGCTGAGAGGAAAGATACTTGGCATGCATGGCCCTCCACCATCTGATCTACCACTCCTACTAAGATAACACTTCGAGCACTTCCGCCCATGCCCCTGTCGTCACAATCCCCAAGCCAGCTGTGACCGAACTGGTCCTCAAAAGAAGACGGAAGTCCTGGGTATATTTCTATACTACCGCTATGGTGCAAATCAGCGAAGTCAAGGGCAACTCACGGGAGAACCGAACAGCGGCGCACACACACATCAAAGGTATATCGTTTTAGAACGCGAACAAGAGCTCAGCACAGGCTGACAGGTCTTGAAGGTCTCGGACTACGAAGTGATGGCTACGCGGAGAAGACGGGCGCTGGCTTCGTCGGCCAGGTCGCTGCTCGAGAAGTACGGCCGGCCTGCGACCCAAAATTCTACTGAACCAGCCCCGTAGGACTTTAGCTGACTTCCCGGTACTTTTCAGGCATGCGGTGTCGTCGTCGACCTTATCAAAGCCAAGAAGATGTCAGGGAGAGCGGTGCTCCTAGCTGGGGGTCCAGGGACCGGCAAAACGGCCCTGGCCCTGGCGGTCTCGCAGGAGCTGGGGACAAAGGTGCCGTTTTGCCCCATAGTCGGGAGCGAGATATACTCTACCGAGGTCAAGAAGACGGAAGCGCTGATGGAGAACTTTCGGAGAGCTATCGGTATGATTGCGATGGGAGGGCATTATTGAACGCACGAGGCTGATGCGGCGCGCATAGGGCTGCGAGTACGGGAAACGAAAGAGGTCTACGAAGGCGAGGTTACAGAACTCACGCCAGAGGAAGCCGAGAATCCACTGGGAGGGTACGGGAAAACCATAAGTCATCTGCTCATTGGACTCAAGTCGTACCGCGGCACGAAGAAGCTACGGCTAGATCCCTCGATTTACGAAGCCATACAGAAGGAGCGCGTCACGGTGGGCGATGTCATCTATATTGAAGCCAATACCGGGGCATGCAAACGTGTGGGAAGATCAGACGCCTATGCGACGGAATTCGACCTCGAAGCCGAGGAGTATGTCCCTATACCCAAAGGCGATGTGCACAAGAAAAAGGAGATTGTACAAGATGTGACGCTGCACGATCTGGATATTGCAAACGCGAGACCACAGGGCGGACAGGACATCATGAGCATGATGGGACAGTTGATGAAGCCGAAGAAGACCGAAATCACGGATAAGCTGCGCCAGGAGATCAACAAAGTAGTAAACCGGTACATCGACCAGGGAGTGGCGGAGCTCGTGCCAGGCGTGCTCTTCATCGACGAGGTAAGAATGCGGCCAACCCGGAAAACCAGCCCTGCAGTACCACTCTCCAAAATCGCCATGACTAATCAGACACCAGGTCCACATGCTCGACATCGAATGCTTCACCTACCTCAACCGCGCCCTCGAATCGTCCATCTCCCCCATCGTCATCCTAGCCTCCAACCGCGGCCGCTGCACCATCCGCGGCACCGAAGACGTCATCGCCGCGCACGGCGTGCCCCCCGACCTCCTCGCCCGCCTCCTCATCATCCCCACCAACGCCTACGACCCGGACGAGGTCAAGCTCATCATCCGCCAGCGCACGCGCACCGAAGGCCTGGTCATGACGGAACCGGCGCTGGACAAGGTGGCCGAGCACGGCGTCAAGGTCAGTTTGCGGTATGCGCTGCAGTTGCTCACGCCGGCGAGTATTCTGGCGAGAGTGAATGGGAGGAAGGAGATTGATGTGGTGGATGTGGCGGAGTGCGAGGATCTCTTTATCGATGCCAGGCGTAGCGCGAGTATCGTCAATGCGGGGGATACGTTTATTTCGTGAAGGGGTTGGCAAGCAGGGACAATTGAGCTATTTGATGGCGTTTGATTGTCCATCGCTGCTGGGGTGGCTTGTATGATATCTGGAGTTTTGAGCCGGTTGCGGTGGGTGACCGGCTACAACGTTTCAGAGAAATCTGGTGAGGTCGGCAACGTTTGTTATCTAGAGATACTCCTGGCGATACAAGCTCATGTTTATGTGCGTTCATTCTCTGAATTTCCATTGAACATTCTGTTCCATCGTTGCGACGCCACGGAAGGATATCACGCTCTTGTTGGCATAACCCAATGCTTCCCGTCACCTTGCTCTTCGCCTTCACCCATCCCATCCCGAATCTCACTTGGATGCTCCAAACATTTCCGGTTTCAACATGCCCTCGCCACCATCATACTCCTGGCCCCGACCCCCCACATCCGCAATCTCCAGCATACACTCGACCAACTGCCTCTTCTCCGGCCACCGCTCCCTCATAAACGCGGCCATCATATCCAACCCGTTCGTCACGCCGCCACTGCTCCACAAATCCCCATCGCGGACCCACCTCTTCTCTTCCCAGTGCGTCTCCGGGTGCTGCGCTTGGAGCATGGGCAGCAGCATTCTGGGAGCGGTGGCGCGTTTGGAGGCCAAGAGATTGGTGGGCAGGGCGACGAAGACGCCGGTGCAGACGATTAGTAAGGCGGCGCCGGAGTGGACTTGCTTTTGCAGGAAGGATTGGATGGCTTCGGAGGGGCGGTAGGTGGGAGGGGGCCCGCCGAGGAGGAGGACGGAGAGGGGCGGGCAGGTGGAGATGGAATCCTGTTGTGGGTTACGTTAACAGACCGTTTTGCGGATGCCTTGACCGATGCCGATGGTAGGGGTAAGGCCAGAGGATTGTCTGGGACTTGTGACCTACCGTGACCACGCATTTCATACCGCCCGTCAGTTGCTGTGGGCCTTCGCCGGTCTCGGTGATGAAGTGAAACTCCATTTCAATGCCCATGTCGACGAGAAATTGCGGAAGCTGGCAGGCGCGGATGTAATAAGGTTCCAGCGTGCCTAGTACGTCCACGGGAGAGATATCGAGGAGTTGGACGCCTTCGCCACATAGAAGAACACCCACTTGGAGGGGAGCCTTGGCGGCTTCTGTGTCAGACATTGTGAGAGTGATCGAATATTATCAAGACGATGGGGTCGAATGGTTTGTCTGGACGACTTGAGGAGGTAGACGGCGTTATGGAGGAATTCGTAGAGGAACTGAAGGACTTCTTATATGCCATGAGAAGTTGCTTGGTGCATTGGATGGCAGGTCGACTCCGATCAGGCAACAGCATTTTGACCCTGCATCGGGACACCAGTACAATGGGCCATTGAGGAAAGTAGAGCGTTTAACCAACGCAATCTTGCTCACCGGTAAGATAATCTCGCAAATCCATCCTAGTAACCAATTCCTTCGATGCCACAACTATTAGGCTTGTAGAAGAATTGTAAGTGGCTTGCAGAGTGGCTAACTTCGTGGACCATGACTGGGTCGGTGCTTTGACGGACAACCTTTGCGCTCTGCTGTATGACGCCAAAAGAGTGTAGGGTTCGCCAGCGGTTGTTCGATGTTGATACTTGAGGCCTTAGGCAACAACGCTTGTACCTCGGTGGCGTTTTGTTATAAGCGAGATAGGGCACGCGAACATGGCCCATTGGACATAATAATATCCTTGAAGATGAATCAGCCCATTAGTCAATAGAACTAGGTAGCAAACAATGTTTGTAGGCTTAATAGGCGGCAAGAAGCAGTAGACAGAAAGCAGTGCCGAAATATAGCGCACCATAATTTGTCACGGTAAGGATACGCTTCCAATCTCCAGGTACTCGACGCCATCTCCTTCCACCTCCTTGGCTCCCATCTCACATATCGCCACTTTTTCTATCCTTACCCATGCCGCCCATTCAAATCCCTCGTACTTCTCAATCCACCTCGTGGCGTCAAACCCTTTTTTTTCTCGACTACCCCTTCCATGACCGCCTCCTCTGGGTCTGGTGCTTCTGTCCTTGGCGTAAATTGTATTCACAATCGTCGCGTGTAAGCGCAAAGGTCTATCGTCTGGGAGAAGGAAGGTCGCGCTTGTAAATAGTTGCTGTAGGGATTGGCAGAAGTTGAGGAGGCGGAATGTAGGGTCTGTGGGGACAGCGTAGAGAATACTCGTAGAAGCAGGGCTGTGCATAGGATGGAGCCCTGAGAGGGAGATGGTGAGAGGTGAAGGGGGAGACGGTGGGCCAGAAGGAGCTGCAGGTTTGTCAGGTGGCGATTTTGAGTTTGGCGTTCCTGTTAAGGACTTGTCAATGGCCTCCACAGTGCCTGTTGAGCCTGATTCTGAGGCCGCAGTGGAGAGTTTCTCAGCCTCTCGAAGGAGGTCGTGCACGTCGAGACCCCGGAGAAAGGTAAGACAAGCATCAATGCGGTCTTGTGTTTGAAGACTCATGACTCCGATGGTTAAATGGAGGGTCTCTAGAGGGCGTATCGCCTTTTCCGGAATCCGTACTGGCGATGCCTCAGTTGGGCTGACAGCTTCCGCGGTAAATCGTTCCAGTGCGGTTTGAAGCAACGGTCTCGAAGAGGTAGTGACGAGAGGGAGACAAAGAAAATGCGTCAATGGTGGCCTCGGCGGCATCTTGAATGTGCGAAACTGAGAAAGGAACCAATATGCTACAGGGTTACGAACCGCGCCTGTTTTCAAGAGTGTATAGACAATAGAGGCTTAGGGTGCTGCTGAATAGATTTTGGAAGACTGAGTGGCCGCAGACTGTAGTGGTTGCTGACGCTTAGAGAAGCTCAATCAAATAGCACGAAACGCTGATAGCATCTACGGAATGAGATAGAACTGGAACGGACGGCTGAAAACGATGAGACTGTATGATTTGCGTGTTTACCGATGATGACTCGGAAGGACTCAAAGCGCTGAGAGCCTGGCAGCCCACGGTAGCTAATATTGTGACTCTACGGTAGTCGGGAAATGCCATGTTGGCAAGCCCTAGCTTCGATATGATAGAATCCACGGTCTATGTACACTACACACTATTAGCGCCTTCTCATCAATCCGTTTCCAAGTCTTCGTAGAATTGAGACTCGAACCAGCATTATATTACAGTCTTGTGCTGATGGATTTCAATTGAAGCCCGCTAAATGCTATCATTAAGTGGGATCAGGGCATTGGCTGAGACGTGAGTTTCGTTATGGTCTCCTCTGAGCACAAGAGCACTGATACTAGAATCATTCCATGTGTACTGTTTCACACCAATAGAATGACCTCGAGCACGGACGACCGCATAATTAGGTAGGCAGTAATTATAATCTCGAGTCCGCCACAAGTGAAGGATTGACATGAGTGCGCCTGCAATGGTACCCCCTAAGTACCTCCGAAAGCGTAACCATAGACTCATTCATTCTTCGTTCCCTCATGTCTTTTAACACTGTCGCTGCAGCTTGTGTCTTGGTGGCTATCCAAACACCAATCCACTAAGCACTCGAATCGTGGTAGAAGCGCCTCAGTGCTTTCTCTACCTCCGCATATTCCACCTTGAGGCTAGCGAGAGTCTCTTTGATGCGGTTCAGACACGTGTCATCGTCGGGCACATCGACAGTACCACTCTCGTCCTTGTGCGCGCCGAAGTGTTGGATTTTTTCGCAGCTGTCCTTGACCTTGGTCAGACCTAGAGTCGCCGACGAGCCCTTCAAGAAATGGCCCAGTGAGGAGAGCTCTGTCAAGTCGCGCCTTTGCCTGTGAATCAAAGAGCGTAATGTTAGCATGTGCGACAAACAGGCTTACGAGCGGATCAGGGGAGAGGTAAGACGTGACGCTTGAGGCTTACAGGTATACTTCCATATTCTTGAAAGTCGCCTCGGCTTGTTCAAAAAACCCATACACGATGCTCTTGGAGAACTCCCTTTCTTCCTCGTCGTCGTCCATCTCGAGAATCTGTTCAAATGTCAAGGGATCGATACTGTCGCCACATTCTGGAAGACTAGAGTATCCTTCTTCGGACTATGACGGGTTCAGTATGTCAGCGATTTTCTTCCATGATCGCCTCTGCGAATTGGAAGACGCTTTATGTGCTTACACGATCTTCGGCAGGTTCGGATCTGTGGGCAGCGCTCGCCATGATTTCTCTGTTTATGTTTTGATACGCGCAAGCGCGTAGTGAACGACCATGCACGTACTATTCGTGCTTCGTTCTTAATGCCTTATCTGTGCTGGAGGGTTTGCCGGACTGCCTATGGGCCGGGAGGGTAGAGGTTCTACTAGGGTGGTTTCGAGTGTGAACGGCTATGGTCGTCGTTCCAACGGGGACGATGTTGAAAAGCACAATGAGCAAAATGAGGTCGGAGAGAGCCGGAGAGCTTGATGTACTGACGATGTCGGCAAGAAAGCGGGAAACGCTTGCTAGGGATGCAGTCTGGTGGAGGAGAGAGGACTGTGACTGAAATTTTACGAGAATGGCAGGAGGAGCAAGAAGCTGATAGAACGAAGAAATGGCTCCTGACAGCTTCCGTGTTCAGCGCTGTGCTCAAAGGCAGCTTTGGAAGGGCGGAGAGCACGAGTGCACCGAAGCGGCGGGTTTTCCAAAGCCGGAGGTGGCCTTAGTGGTATTGTAGGAGTAAAGTAGATGATAGTGGGGTCGATTAAGGTGCTCTGGTTACTTCTGTAGCGCAAGCTTGGTCAAGGGTCTCAAGAGGGCCGCAATACTCGACCGCCAACCATTCGTTTGCCTTCGATCAGGCGTAATTGTACTTATTCTACTCCGTGTTACCTTGCCATCGTGAGCGTGACCCCATCCCACGAAAGAGCTCTTCCTCTTATTCCAGCAGGGAGATCCGTGAGACACCTACTACAACAGTAGTAGCAGCAGCTCTTAGGCTCAACTGATGAGATCATGCGTGGGGCTCCTTGCTCGGGTAAGGAGGAGAGCCGTGGCCATTGATTTTTTTCAGCTGCTGCGACGGCTGTGATAAGAAGAGAAGATCTACATGGGAGATGAGGCAGGAGCGCTTCAGCTTTCCCCTTTCTCTTGTCTTGCCTGGACCTTTGGATATACTGTCAAACCTTACCGTTCCGTCCGCCGCTTCCGCCCCCCTTGCCCTCTCCATTGCGGCCTTGCTGCCGGCTCACTAGAGATATCTACCCCAGCGGGGAAAGATCCAGGACGGCCGTGGGCATCATTGCGTTAATTGAGGCCTTTCTGTGGTTGTGGACTGGTTGTGCGGTTAAGGATCAGATAAGGAAGAAAATGGCAGCAGCGAGCGGTCAAGCAGAGTTCCGGTAGCGGTGCGTCATTGGATGATGTCAATATGCATCAGCTCCAGTTGATGGTAACCGCTACCTTACATTACTGGAGGAACGGCAGCCCATCGGACTTACCTAGGCTTAGGCCATGTGGACCAAGGGCCAAGGCGTGTGAAGCGAGCAACGAGATGAGACCCAATGCCGCCCGCTGGGGATTGGAAAAGACGGCCCATGCCAATCACGCCGGCCTAATTTGGTCAGCCCTTACCGGCAAGGCTCAGGGTCCTTCCCACTACTCGGAGTAACTTTGAATATGGATATCCACACTATGGGTATGAACAGTACGTGATGTAGCAATTGTAAAACAGTACAGTAAAGTCTCTCTGTAATAGAATTGTATGTAACGAAGTACGGCCTACAACGAAGCGAATTGTAAGCTCAGAAATATCAATCTACCGTTATTAAAGGTGTGATCCTGCCTCTGGGCACGCCTTCATCCCATGCGGCGGACGCTTGCAAAGATGTAGCAAGGCAAACGACAATCATGTCTTGGCATCTGTGGTCGACAACACAGCGGCTCAACCACCCGGAACTTAAGGTAATCAACGCCAGACAAGGGAAGGTCGGGTATCAATATCACACTGCATGTGTTGAGCCTTTGACGGGGGATGGAGGCAGGTACAGAAACGTCAGCGGAGCCGCGTGCAGACGGCTGGCTGTTGTCCTAGGCTACGATGCTCAGGAAGGGTGGGGTCTGCTGACGATCGGCAGAGGAGCAATTGAGAGAGCCTTGCGAAACACCTTGGGAGAGCAGACCGGAAATAGCAGGCATCTCACAGACTGGGCGTGCTGGGCAGAAACCTCCTCGTGTGTTGGTATTCCGTACATCACAGCGTTTCTATTATTGAGTCCTCCAACGATACGAGAAGATCTAGAGTACCGGCACTGCTTCGATTCGTGCCGAGCACACCCTGTCGTGTCGATCCGACCAGCCCAGGCAGACCCCTGTACGGAGCTCGATCATTTTTAACCTTTCCGCTGTCGACCTCCATGTCATCTCTTCCCCACCGCAGAGTTCGCTTTGGACATGTCGATGTTGGAAAGCTGTGCTGTTCGTCCTGTGATCTGCAGTTGTTGACATTAGTGCATTCAAGAATAGTCGATGTAGCGAATGCTACAAGTCAGCGCTCCAGAAAGAACCACGTATGTAAAAGAGTGTCTTTATGATACATTATTATTCTACAGTGACCGTTCCCACACTTTTATCCCAATTCTATTCTTCTGATGTACTAAACATGGAAAGGAAAGAGCTTATGCAGGAGGTGCAGTCTTGCTAAGGGAAAGAGGTTTCCCTAACTGGTAACCTTGTGAATCGATTCCGCGAGGCGCTTGACATTACCAGACGTGATGCCTGCCACAGAGATTCGTCCATCTTTCGTGGCATACACCGAGTGCTTGAATATATTAGCTGCTTGCCCAAGTGGCCGAAAGGACCGGCTCACCTCCTTGGCGAGCTTGTCCATTTGCTCGGGTTTCAGACCAGTGTACGCAAACATGCCGATCTATGCGTCCATTAACTTCTGATAATCAAGTTCGACTAACGTATAACATACTTGCGACGTGATATGACTCCAGTCATGTTTACTGCCCAGATCCTCAAGGTTCTTCTTCAGCAACGCGCGCATTTCAATGATACGATCGGCCATTCCCTTCACCTCGCCGAGCCATTGCTTGTTTAATGCTGAGTCGTTCAAGATCTCCGAAGTAATACGGGCACCGTGGACTGGAGGGTTCGAGTAAAGCGGCCGCACGAGAATCTTGAGTTGGGAATCCACTCGCTTCTTTTCTTCCGCTGATTCACAGACAATAGAGAAAGCTCCAACACGTTCGCCATACAGCCCCTGCACAGACTCAGAAAATAAAAGGGGCTCAAAAAGTTGGGGAAGACATTACCATGTTCTTCGCGAAACTCTGAGCTAAGCAGATGTTGTGACCTTCCTTGACGAAGTGCCTCACCGGAAAAGCGTCTCTGTCGGTATCGCCGCTGGCAAACCCCTGGTATGCCATATCGAAGAAAGCAAAGTGCTTCTTCTCTTTCAGCGCATCGCTGATTTGACTCCATTGCGCTTCGGTTGGGTCGATACCGGTTGGGTTGTGTGCACAAGCATGTAGAAGAATTACGCTACCTTCCGGTGCAGCTTTGATATCCCCAACCATGCCATCGAAGTCTAGACCAATGGTGTCCTTGTTGTAGTAGCGGTATTTTTCAACTTGTAGCCCTGAGTCTTTGAAGACCGCATTGTGGTTGGCCCAACTCGGCGTAGGAATGTATATTTTCTTTGCGTTTGGATAAAATCTGGCAAGGAATTCGCCGCCAATACGTAGGGCACCGGTTCCGGAGATGGACTGGGTAATGACAACCCTGTCTTCCTTGATGGGAGCGGAATCGGGCCCGTAAGCTAGTTTCGCAGCGGCTTTGGTAAAGGAGGGAACGCCGGTGATTCCGGCGTACTCTTTGTCCAGCTGTGAGTCCACCACTTTCTTCTCGGCCGTTCGAACAGAGGGGAGCACATAAGGCTTTCCCTTGTCATCGCCTGCATCATACGATGTTAGCCGTGTCTATCAAGAGTCGGAATCCAGACGTACGGTAGGCGCCAACTCCAAGGTTGATCTTCTGATCGAAGCTGTCGGCTTTGAAAGCTTCAGTTATACCTAATTCGTGAGTTAGTCTCGTCGAAACTTGGTTTAGGGATGGTGGACCTACCTAGAATGGCCTGTACGCACAGCCATTTGTGAGTGATGAGCCGGGTACGTGCTTAGCAGTGTACTTACATCCTACTCAGACATTAGTGAAGCTGCACAGAAAGAGTGCAAGGAAATGGGAATTTACCGGTGGACCTTGCGGCACATTGGCCCAGGTCGAGGCGGCCCTCGCGGCAAGAAACGTCGGTGCGATTCGACTGACAGATGCAGGCTGCCGGGCAGCTGACCGAACGCAGGCTAACATAGTGTGCGAATGCAGATTGAGATTCCTATCTAGGTAGGAAGAGGGTTATCGAGATGCCAAACCTCTATACTCGGTAATCCACGATGCTGTTGTTGGTGCGCTGTGATGGCGGAGAGAGCGCCAGCGCTTCAGAGCTTCAGTACCAAGGGGTAGGGGGGGGGTTTGAATAATTTACTTTAAGCATTGGCCCGTGCTTTATGCCCATCCTGCCATTTGCGCGGCAGAGTATGTGCGTGAGAGCCGAAAGGGATATATTATTTGCAGGCCCAGGCCCCCAAATTTCAGACTCAAGAGAGCCCTTCTGTAGTAGCTGAACACATGAGAACAAGAACAAGCTCATCGTGTGAGCTCCACTTCTCCTCCAAACCCAGGCAGGCAGAAACCGCCGCGAACGACCTTTACGCCCATAATTGTACATAGAATTGAAAGTCCACGGTATATCAGAGTGTGATATGTCCCTGTCATCGTTCACCTCGCATTTTCAACCGCAGCCTTCCATCGTGTGTAGTAGGGTTCCATCTCCTTCTCGCAATTTCGATTCTGATCCACCTCGCATCCCGGAAATGACACGATGAAATCTTCGTCCTTGTACATCACATCTTTTCCACCGCGACTGGGGATGTTGACGCCGTATGAGTTCATGATGGTCTGAGGGACAATGGCCAATCTGGTAAGCACCGTAGGGTGCCATTGAACAACGTGCTCCTAGTGCCAGTGTTAGTTTTCGTATGAGCGCCCACGAAGTAGATCGAAGCGTAGATGGAGCTCACTAGTGCATGCCCTTCGGCTTTTTGGAAGTTGTACGTCCGATAAAGCGGATCAAACCAGCTGTCAAGGAAGTATTTCGCCCACTCACCCTGTCGGATGACAAAGCTCCCCTGGCAGAGGCCCTCCCCGTCCTGTGTAAGTACTAGATCTATATTGTGTCCTCTAAGGTGCGAAAAGGTCTTGATGACACTATCGGGCGGGACAACTGGTTTGTCTTTGAGCATGAGCGATTCAATGCGCTTGGGCGCCATGATGTGAGAAGTCAACGGTAAAGTAGGTTTCATGATCAGCGCATGTGGCGAGAGCGAGAGAAAGTAGGTGGAGTGAGAGTGTACGGTCATGGCGTGGCGCATGGCGGGGATCACTGCCCACGAACGAGGGGCGCCATTCAGCTCGTACTCTGCAGCGTTGGGGAAGAAGGTCGTGTAGCCTGTTGGGAACATAAGTCAGTCACTGTAGCCCACAGCCTCCCCATACCAGGACACAAACCGTGTCTAGTGGCGTAGTCTCTCCTGTTCTCCTTGACCCTGTCCATATAATCTTTGCTCATAATGCTTTCATCAAGCACCGTCACTATCACTGATCCAGGTGTACCAAGAGGAGATCGGCCAGAGGAGCCGGACATGATTCTGCGGATTAGAAACAACAGAAAAAGAGCCGCGCATGATACTATCGCTGTGAATTGCAACTGTTTCCGCCGTCTGGTTGTGGTTCGTGAGGATCGTGCATACGGCGGAGGATGTGAGGTTTTGCGGGGCGGCAAGGCGAAGTGCATCTCGTCATGGGCCGCAGGCGAGCACGTTTTAGAAGAAACAGCAGTCCACGGGACGTTGAGGATTAATAACCCAGTTCAGAAGCGGGCCTCTGGCAGCTTCAGGGGAACGCGTTATGAGAGGTCAGTCGAGACCTTGTAGGGTTGTGAGGCGGCCCGATTTATCGAGTCAGAGTAATTCGCACATGCATGGCAACGGTCGTTTCAACGAATATAGTAGGGATATTATCCGGAGGGAGATGATGGGTCAATTGCTCTGGCTCGAGTTCTAGCCCATGGTTTCAATCTTCAGATATCTCGAAAAGTCCATAAAGAGTATAGCGCTTGTCTCGCGAGGAACTGGTGCGGAACTCTACTCGGAGCACTGTCCGGGACAAGCTCCGGGAGATCGCCATGGCCCATGACGGAACGAAGCTCATGTCGTTGTGACGACACCTGCAAATAAATCCATATTCTCGGACGAGTCATGATGGAGGTCTCCTCTTCTTCTGTAGACGTCTTCTGGCAAAGCGACAAATCTTCTTGCATTGTTCGCATTTCTAGACAACCATGGCACCCTCCGTGATACAGCTGAACTGCTCATGCAATGTAGGTTCCCCGTCCGTCTGGCAACGCTCTGTAGCCATGGTCACTCATCATTGGTGCAGAACTATCCATGGGGCAAGAAGGGCAATGAATCTCTAGCTGCAAGACTTTGTGCACAGACCCCGAACACTGGCTTCAGGATTGACAATGGCAAAGAGTACGCTGAGATGTGGATGGGCGACTACCCCGAGCTCCCGGCGAAAGTACTCAAGACCGGCGAGGATCTTCACAAAGTGATAGACGACAACAAGGAGCAATTACTGGGGCAAAGTTGCATAAAAAAGTTCGGAACAGTTTTGCCATTTCTACCAAAAGTATAGTTGTACCGGGTTAAGCCTATTATCGTTTGCCGCTGACCAGCTTCGAGGTTCTGTCGATCCAAAAAGCATTGCCTCTACAGATACACCCGAATAAAGAGCTCGCGGCTCGCCTTCACAAGGAGGACCCGGAAAAGTATACTGACGACAATCACAAGCCAGAGATTGCCGTAGCCCTTGGCCCGTTCGAAGTGTTCGCTGGCTGGAAACCTACAAGCGACATCCAGGTGCTTTTCAGTAATCTGGAACCTCTGAAGAGATTTCTGCCGGAGAAGCATGCCCATTTCGATAACGAGACCTTGAAGTTGGTATGCCAAAAAATCCTCAAGGCTTCCGACGAGGTCATCAAGGACACCCAGGAGCAACTAGGAAAGCTACCTAAAGACGCCTTCGGCAAACAGTCCTACATTCTTGATTTATTGCCCCGTCTACAAAGCCAGTACTCTATTGAAGACCCTGGCAACTTGGTGGCTCTCTTGTGAGTAGATCAAAGGCTGAACACGCAATTTGCCGCTTTAGATCACTGATCTTTCTTGCAGTACTATGAACTTCATGACCCTGTCCGCCGGTGACGCCATTTACATCCCAGCTGATGCTCCACATGCTTACCTCTCCGGAGACATCATCGAATGTATGGCGCGCTCCAACAATGTCATCAACACAGGCTTTTGTCCCAGGGCTGACCGCGACAACATCGATCTCTTCACCAATGCACTAACCTTTGGTCCCCACAGCGCGGAGGAGACTATGTTGTCGTCAAGCAAGAGTGCGAGGGGCCAACATGGCAAGACCGTGGAATATGCGCCACCAATGAGCGAGTTCAACATGCTGAAGACAAACCTTAAGAGTGGCGAAAAAGAGGTGATGCCGCCGATTTCTGGTCCTAGCGTGTTTATTATCACGAGCGGTAGTGGCAGTATGGTGGCGAATGGAGAGACGCACGAGCTCAAAGAGGGCTACGTGTTCTTCTTGGGGCAGGGCACCGATGTTACATATGAGAGTGAGAAGGGTATGGAGGTATACAGGGCCTATGCAGAATAGCTTGATATTCGGACGTAGTGGCTAGACGATCTTGCATGAGACTCGGTCACTGCATACATACCCCTTGCGTCTGATTGATATGGTACTTGAGTTTTACATAGTGTGAAGCTTAGGTGTCAGAAAGGATGCTGCTCGGAGTGCTAAGATATGCTTTATGCTTTGTGACTAACAGAGATGCCTCCCCATCCTTTGCCGACTAAATAATGACTGAGCTTGAGAAACGAAATGAGACCATGTCCTCCAAAAGTCTGGCCGTCCAACTGGGCACATGATGGACTCTATTTCAAGGTGAAAAGTACCGAAAATAGTTGAAAGCCCAAATAGTAACCTCGGTGTAGACTTCTGGTTGCGGGTACCCTATAAGCAGATATAGCTACCCCAGGAGTAAATATGTAGGTATGTCATGGTTTATCCCCAACCTCACAGGCCGACGGCCATCGGCAAAGAGAAGTGGAATATGACGCCTTCAGCCACCTATTCCGCCGAGCTCACCATGCGGGAACTCAGGCTTTAAAGGTACCGATTTTTCTTAAAGCTGTCGACCGGAAGATTGACATCATGTAATTCTTGCGTGAAGAAGATGGCTCCATAAGTCGGTCGAGCTGTCCAGAAATCGACCGAAAGACACCTCGAAGAGGGCAACGGGTTTTCTGGACACAGATTTGCGGTTGAGAGGAAGAGTTGATCAGACCGAGAGATTTTATTCTAGTGCTCGCCAAGAGTTCACAAGCGCTAAACCTAGTTTGACGAGCACAGTGTTACCTTATCCTTCAACATCACACGCCTCACTTTCATAAAGCGATAGAAGAACACTACGCGTCCGTAGTCTCATTTCTCTAGTCCGACGTCGCCATCATTGGACTGCTCGGGAGGTCCTCCGTCGTTTGTCATGGCTGACTCAATATCTATCGAGGAGACAAACAAGATCCGAGTGGCTATAGGCCTGAAGCCGCTTCCAGTACCCGGTGGCGGCCCTGTTTTCAAAGCTGCCAAGGACGAAGAAAGCTCTTCGGAGGAGGAACAGGGAAGCACGCTAGAATCAAGGCAAGCACAAGGGTACGACAACTGGAAGAAACTGCAGGATCAAGCAGATGCTAAAGCGCAGCGAGAAGCGAAGAATGAGGCCATCAAAAAAGCCCGGGATGCCGCACGGAAATATACCAAGCTAGAAGGCAAAGGCCTTGGGGAAGCTGATGATGTGACCGAGCTCGACACCAAAACATGGCTTATCCAACAAAAGAAGAGACAAAAGAAACTAGGGAGAGAAAAGCTGATGAGGGTAGAGAAGGAGCTTGCAGATAGAGAACAGGTTGCCGACCACACTGCTGAAGATCTCACCGGGGTAAAAGTTGGTCATGAGTTAGGAGACTTTGAAGAGGGCGGGGAACAGGTCCTGACGCTGAAGGATACCACCATCGATGAGAATGAGGAGGAAGGTGATGAATTGGAGAATCTGGACCTTAGGGAAAGGGAGCGGCTGAACGAAAGATTGGAGTTGAAGAAAAAGAAGCCTGTGTACAATCCTAATGATGTGGACGAAAGTGGGGAACAGTCGCTACTAAAGCACTACGATGAGGCCATTGATGGGAAGAAACGGAAACGATTCACACTGGATGGGCAGGGCACGACGACAGAAAAGAGGGAGGCAATGAAGCTCACGGTGGAAGGCAAGCTAAAGGCTCAGCCAATAAGCCTGGATGTTCTCAAAGACGTCCCAACCTCTGACTACCTCGACACCTCAGACATCAAGATTAAGAAGCCGAAGAAGAAGAAGGCGAAGTCTACACGACAGAGAGTAGTAGACGAAGACGACGCCTTACCCACGGGAGAGACATTCAATGGCGTCGACGGAGGTACCGACAAGATGGACATCGATTCTGGGGCTGTCGATTACCCAGTTGCGCTAGCAAGGTCGAGGGTGGATGACACCTCATTTGTTGACGACGACGATCTCCAGGCAAAGCTCGCTGCACAGCGAAAGGCAGCCCTCAGGAAGCGCAAGAGGACTCGACCCGAAGACATTGCAAGACAGCTACGCGAGGAAGCATCCGCTACGCCTGGTGCTGGAGGGGATAATGGGAACGGGGATGGCGACGGAGATGAAGAGGGTGGCTTGATTGTTGACGAGACTTCAGAGTTCGTAGCCAATCTGCAAAGACCGACAGTGGAGGATAAGCCGCGGAAATCAACTTCGAAACCTAACGAATCCCCAAAGACGCGGAGCGCATCGCCTCCAGCAGCTGACGGTGATGATGATGTGGACATGACTCGTTCCTACAACGACGTCGAGGATGGCGAGGACCGCGACGCTCGCTTCAAACGTGAGGTTTCAACTCCAGCCACACCCAGCATCACTGGTACAGGTCTTGAGGAGGAAGCCACACTGAACAGAGGGATTGGTGCTACGTTGACAATGTTATCGCAGCGAGGTCTCATCAAAGGCGGCGATTCCGGAGATCTCAATGCCCTCCACCGCGAGCGCCAGAAGTTCCTCTCTGAAAAGCAAAAACGTGAAGCCGACGCGGAGCGGAGAGCTCGGCTACAGCGTGAGCGTGACCGTACTAGCGGTAAGCTCGATCGTATGTCTGCTCGTGACCGTGAGGAGTATGCCAGATGGGAGAACAAGCAGCGTGACCAGCAAGAATCGCGACAGATGGCAGATATCTTCAACCGGGAGTACAAGCCCGACGTGCAGCTGAAGTATGTCGACGAGTTCGGACGATCAATGAATCAGAAGGAAGCCTTCAAACATCTCAGTCACCAGTTCCATGGGAAAGGCAGTGGCAAGCAGAAGACGGAGAAACACCTGAAGAAGATTGAAGATGATAAGAAAAGGGAGGCTATGAGCACGTTAGATAGCAGTCAGGCTACGGGCATGAACAATGCTATGGGTGCAACCGCAAGGAAAAATCGTCAGGCGGGTGTGCGTTTGGCTTGATTGCGGTATGCATGGCGTGGGGTTTCGCTGGAAGGCCGATAAACAACGAATCTCCTAAAGGTCGTAGGTAGACAATCGAAGTTGCACCCCCTTGGAACACGCTCTTTCTTTGGCCTCGAGTGAACCTGCATTGAGTCTAACATTTTGACGTGCTGTGATCAATAACGATAGACCACTGAAAACCACAGGTAGCTTCAGGCCAGCGGGTTCGTAAGACCAACCGCTGCTAGCATGAGGCTGTCAGCGCTTGAGCCCGAAGAGATTATCGTGCTCTCAAACTTGGGCTAAGCCGGGGAACCTGCCTACCATCTACCTTGTATGACAGCTCCTTTGTACGTCCGCTTTCCAAAGCTCCCCCAAGAGTCTCTTCCTGAATCAGCGCTGTCCAGGCTCTCGCTTGTTAGATCTGTTCGATGTTTTTAATGTACACAAAACCGCAGGTACAATATCCACCACTAAGCAGTTCGATTCTGACTCAATATCTCGGACGCCACTTCCATGTTACGTTCTCCTCCCCTAACGCCGCTGCAATGCTCTTGACGCTGATCCATCTGTTCATAGCAACTTCAAATGTCCCGTGACCTGATCAATCACGCTTTTCGGCCCCGGGCCAATCCCACAAACTGTAGCAGACCCGCTAGCAATCTGCGTCCGTCCCGCATCATGAATCACCTGCGCGCACAGCCCCAAACTAACGGCCTGCGCCTGCAGCATCTCCATCTGCTCCTCGTTGTTGACCTGTAGGGCTACTTTTGCCTGACCGAGCTGTTCCCACCGCTTTAGGATCGGCGACTTGGGGGCATGCGAGAGGAAGTATTTGTAGCACGCTAATGTGGCATGGGAGCACTGAGCGGCAATTTTGCCTGTAGAATTATAAGTCCGACTTTGCACTTCCAGAAGCTCATGCAGCAAGGCACCTTTGCTCATCCCCAAATCCGTCCTCACTACCAACACAAGCTTGCACTCCTCCTTGTTGCCTTCAAAGCTGCTCAATGCCCCTTGCTCCTCCTCACTATCGTCCTCTTTCCCACCCTTCAAGCTCTTCATGAGCTCCTCGTCCGACGAATCATACTGCACATTGACATCATAGCTATTTGGCCAACTCTCGCCCTTCTTGCTGCTGCTGAAAATGCCCAGCGAGCGAGCTTGGCCGAGGAAGTAGCCGCCTAGACCGGTGATAATTGCCGTGGCTAGAACAACTGCTGCAGTCGAGGGAGGGAGGCGGTCTTGGAGACTTGCCATTGTTTTTGTGGAGTCTGTGCTATGCCCGGTCCATGGTTGGGTGGTAGTGTTATGTAGGGCTGAGCCTTGATGCTCGCTTTTCAAGTTCACCGCTGCGCTACAATGCGTTTCAAATGCCTGGTCCCTTTTCTGGCGAACTTCCAAAAGAAAGGGACAAAGTAGTCAGCTCCTAAAACCTACAACAATCACTCCAGAGCTGTGACTAAGGCTTACAATTAATGATCTATACTCAGGCCATGATCTGCTTCAGATTACAAAAGAAAAATAACATAGATTGAAACGCTTTCAAGAGAAGTTGAATTCTGATCTGTAGGGCTGAAATACACAGTTCTATTCACACAGATTCTTTGCTTACACTTACAGTCACAACATCTGAGATTAAATAGGTCTGAAGTGTTATGTAGATGTAGAATACATTAACTGACTACTCTGCCTTTGAAACTTATGTCTGTTGCAATTTATGAGCAGGTTCCGCCTGCCACATTTTTGTACCTTTTTGGAAGTTCGCCAAAAAACGGACCAGGCATTTGAAACGCACTGTAACCGTCGGATTACATCCCGGTCTTTGAATCCATCCATACACACACAGTACCGCGAATCCATTGCAGCCCTTGATATAATTCCGAACTTGCAATCTCAAGTCGAACGTGGTCTGATTTTGTTCCTCTCTCGAGTTGAGGTCGCATCTGCGCAGGGCGGCTCCATACCCATCCTTCCGCCAGCTTTGCGCGCAATGGCTGCCTCACTCGCTACGAGAATGGCCTTCCGTTGCCCCTTCCAGATTGCCAGACGCACTTTTACAACCAGCAATCAGCAACAGGCCGGACACTCCGCTTCCCGCCTCGCCTTGATTCACAAGACTATCCCCACCTACCCGTACGGTCCATCGCCCTGGTACAAACAATCCAACTCCGGCCTCTATGGAAGCACCCGCATTCAATTCGGCAACAAAGTCTCCGAGAAGAATGAAATCAAAACGCGGCGGAGATGGAGACCTAACATCCGGACCAAGCGCCTCTGGAGCGAAAGCCTGAACAGGTTTATCAGGCTCAAGGTGCAAGCGAGAGTGTTGAGGACGATTGATAAGGTGGGAGGTCTGGACGAGTATCTATTGGGCGAAAAGGCAGCTAGGATCAAAGACCTGGGAATGGGCGGTTGGGCGCTTCGATGGAGAATTATGCGTACGGCTACAGTGCGGGAAAGGTTCAGGAGACAAAGAGCGGAGATGGGTTTGCCGGAAGTGAAAGAGAAAATGCTGGGGCGGCAGGGGCAGGTGGTCAGTGGGGAGGCTTTGGAGGAGGAGATTAAGGAGTATGATCGAGAATTAGAAAAGAAACAGATGAGAGCGGAGAAGGAGTATGAGGAGGAAGCGGAGGAGGACGAAAACCTTGGGACGGGCTTCATGGAAGAGGAGCCTGTGCAGCCTGCAGATGAGCGGCCGCGGGTGAAGATGTGAAGCATGGGGTTATCTCCAGCGTCGTTCAATTGGCTGTTCCAGCAACTCCACAGAAGCTGCTGAGCTGAGTACTGTGGTAATCAGGAAGGGCTTTTGATACCTTCTTGCTCCGTTGCCATTGCTGGGTTAGTGTATAGATAATGTTTGCCAGCCTACTGATTGCTCGCTTCCAAAGTACCACACAAGTGCTCTATCTCAGTCGCACATCTATATATGTCTGGCACTTTCTCCGGGCTCCAGCAGGCTCCATCTGGTGATGAGGTGCACGAGGGTAGCTACCATATTTCACCCGGAGCGAATGTTTCGATGTACATAGTAAGTCAAAGCAGGATAGAAGCCTCGCTAGCATACTGCGGCAATTCTGGCTGGCAATCCGTAACCAAGAACTACAGGAAAGCTTCCTGGTTCGATCCTACACACGATTGAAGGGGCTCATCCGGGTTGCATATGCGAGTAAAGAGGTTTAAAGGGTACCTTAAGAGTACAAACAGCCTGCTGTTGTGGAATTGCCAGTTTGGCGGTCTGGGAGGATCTACCGTAGATACGGAGCGTGGAGCCGATGTCGCAGGGCTCCTCAGGCCAATGAAAGTTTTTGCGGGGATAAATTGTCATGTCACTTGCAGCCTTGCAGAATTGTGGTCAAGCCAAGACACACCGTTGACCACTTTCGTAGCATACAACTGAAGAGTCATACCCGCTTCTCACTTCAACCTGCAAGAATCCACCCTTTTGGCGCTTCACAAGCAGCACATGCTACCTTCTCTACACATCAACAACACCTCAATTGCATCCAATTGGTGCAGAGCGCAGCCAACGACAACATGTGCCCACCTGTAGAAGACGGAGCTTCGAACGGTACTAACGGACATGCCAATGGAACCTCCAATGGAGTCACCAATGGCAATGGCTGTAGGCTACATGCGACTTCCCGTGGCTTTCATCATGTCGCTGACGTCTCAATGCAGCCCCCGAAGGCTACACTGCCATCACATCTAACCAAAACCCACACGTCCCAAGCAGAAACCCATACCAGCCCGTCGGAGACTTCCTGAGCAATGTTTCACGATTCAAGATCATTGAGAGCACACTCCGCGAGGGAGAGCAGTTTGCCAATGCCTTCTTCGATACGGCCAAAAAGATCGAAATTGCCAAAGCCCTAGATGACTTTGGTGTGGATTATGTGAGTCATCCTTACCAGATTTCGGAAGATTCTTGGTACTGATAGTCTTCGTAGATTGAATTGACAAGCCCTGCTGCCTCGGAGCAGTCAAGACTGGACTGCGAGGCGATCTGCAAGCTGGGATTGAAGGCCAAGATCCTAACACACATTCGATGCCATATGGATGACGCTAGAATAGCGGTCGAAACTGGTGTTGACGGAGTGTGAGTTCTTATGTATCCTCTTCCGTCCCTATACGAATTCTGAGATTAGATTGCAGAGACGTTGTTATCGGCACATCATCATACCTCCGTGAACATTCCCACGGCAAGGACATGACCTACATCAGGAACACCGCAATTGAAGTCATCCAATTCGTCAAGTCCAAGAACATCGAGATCCGATTCTCAAGCGAAGATTCGTTCAGATCAGATCTCGTGGACCTCTTGTCAATATACTCCGCCGTCGACAAAGTGGGTGTCAATCGTGTTGGTATTGCTGACACGGTGGGCTGCGCCTCTCCACGCCAAGTCTATGACCTTGTCCGAACCCTTCGTGGCGTCGTGGGCTGCGACATCGAAACACACTTTCACAATGACACTGGCTGCGCTATTGCGAATGCTTATTGTGCTCTCGAGGCTGGAGCTACCCACGTCGATACTTCGGTGCTGGGCATTGGCGAGCGCAATGGCATTACTCCCCTTGGGGGTCTCATGGCCCGAATGATTGCTGTAGACCGGGACTATGTCCGCAGCAAGTACAAGCTCGAAAAGCTCAAGGACATCGAAGATCTGGTTTCCCAAGCTGTCGAAGTCAACATCCCTTTCAACAACTACATCACCGGCTTCTGCGCATTCACCCACAAAGCAGGCATCCACGCCAAGGCTATCCTCAACAACCCTAGTACCTACGAGATCATCAATCCGGCCGACTTTGGCATGAACAGATACGTCCATTTCGCATCGCGGCTCACCGGCTGGAACGCCATCAAGTCCCGTGCCCAGCAGCTAAACATTAGCATGACAGACGCGCAATTCAAAGAGTGCACTACCAAGATCAAGGCGATGGCTGATGTGCGACCTATCGCCGTTGACGATGCTGATAGTATTATCCGTGCCTTCCACCGGAACATCAAGCTTGGAGTGGATAAGCCGCTACTCGACAACCTGACGCCCGAAGAGAAGGCCATCTTTGAGAAAAAGGAAAGGGAGATCAAGGGAGTGCGGGAGAAGAGGGCATTGGACGAACAGGTAGAGGCGGAAGTCAGTGCGGAACGAGAGAACAAGAAGGCTAAGAGCAATGGGGTTGTCGCATAAGTCGGGCCACGTTGGCCTTGGCACCTTGACATAGACGCTGCATTCGTGTCTGATTCTCGTGCACGTACGGTCCAGCTTATTGATGAAAAGTCTGGGTGTTCTCGAACGGTAAAAGGGCGTTGTTTCCTAGACTTGCTGCAATACAAGTGTTGTCTACTTGCTGCTTTAGAATTGAAAAGATGCTGCTGGTGAGGTTCGGTTCCTTCTTCGGAAACACGCAATTGCCGAGTGGTAGCCCGTAGATGTAAGCGGGCAGCTCTGTCCAATCACAATGGCGAATGTTTGATCGTCAGCATCCGTACTCGTCCTCGTACCTGCCGTGCGGTAACAACGCCTTTGCACGCCTCACACAGCCGCCATCTAAACCATGGGCCCTTCAATGATGCCTGCCGGTCTTCGCAGCAGTCTGTCATCCAAGCAGACCAAGTCGAAAAGCACCCTGTTGGCTCTGAATATTGACTTGTGAGTCCAAACCCCCCTACTCGAATGAGCCGGACTTTTCCCGTTTGGGGCCCTCTTCGCAGTCCCTTTGCTTAACTTCATATCAGACTTCGAAACATCATATTCTTCCTCTTCCTTCTACGCTGGACTCGTAAAGCAGCGCTGAAGCTCAAAGGCCGTGGCATCATTGGCACGACCGTTGACACATATATCACCACTCGACGTGTACTATACGGATTCTTTTTGAGAGCTCCAGGAGTGCGGACCACGGTCCAGCGCCAAGTCACAGAAGCCATCACCAAGCTCGAAGGAAAACTCATTACGAAAGGACCTGGAGTCAGCCGGTACCTGACGTTACCAGCCGAAGGATGGACGGATCAACAAGTCCACGCAGAGCTGGTCAAGCTGAGCGAGATGGAACATACAAGATGGGAGGACGGTCTGGTTAGTGGAGCTGTGTACCACGGCGGAAATGACTTGTTGAAACTACAGGCCGAAGCATTCGAACGCTTCAGTGTGGCCAACCCAATACATCCGGATGTCTTCCCCGGGGTCAGGAAAATGGAGGCCGAAGTTGTTGCCATGGTTTTAGCAATGTTCAATGCACCGCCAGGAGGGGCAGGCGTGACTACAAGCGGCGGCACCGAATCGATATTGATGGCCTGCCTCAGCGCGAGGCAAAAAGCATACGCCGAACGAGGTGTCACAGAGCCAGAGATGTAAGTTGCTATTGGAAGAACACCTCGCAAGTGTTGCTGATGAACCTTTCAGGATCCTGCCAGAAACAGCGCACACCGCGTTCCGCAAAGCAGGTTCATACTTCAACATCAAAGTCCACCTTGTTGCTTGCCCGAGACCAACATACCAAGTCCACACACCATCAATCTCTCGCCTCATAAACTCCAACACCATACTCCTGGTCGGCTCCGCTCCAAATTTCCCTCACGGCATCATGGATGACATCAGCGCGCTCTCACGGATTGCCCTGCGCAAACGCCTCCCCCTTCATGTGGACTGCTGCCTTGGTTCCTTCCTTGTACCTTTCCTCTCCCGCGCCGGTTTCGAATCCGAACCGTTCGATTTTCGCCTCAAAGGGGTCACAAGTATAAGTTGCGACACGCACAAATACGGCTTCGCTCCCAAGGGAAATTCCACTGTACTTTACCGCAACTCCCAGCTACGTACGTACCAATACTTCATCTCACCCGATTGGTCCGGCGGAGTCTATGCCTCCCCGAGCATGGCGGGCTCTCGACCCGGAGCGCTCATTGCGGCTTGTTGGGCCAGCTTGATGTCGCAGGGTGAAAGCGGATATATTGAAGCATGTCACTCAATCGTAGGGGCTGCCAAGAAAATCGAAGGCGTGGTGCGCGAACACCCCACCCTCTCATCTGATCTGCAGATGATAGGACGACCACTAGTCAGTGTGGTGGCGTTCACGTCCGATAGCCTCAACGTTTACGATATGGCGGATGCCATGTCAAGAAAGGGCTGGCATCTCAATGCACTGCAGTCACCCCCAGCAATTCATGTGGCGGTCACACTGCCGATAGTAGCGGCTGCGGACCGGCTAATTGAGGACTTGGTGGCGGTTGTGGAGGAAGAGAAGGAGAAAGAAAGAATCAGGGCGGCGGAAGGGAAGGGCAAGAAAGGCGGCGCAAAGGGAGATACTGCTGCGCTATACGGCGTTGCGGGTAGTCTGCCCAACAAAAGTGTTGTGGTACAGTTGGCCAGCGGGTTCCTGGATACGCTGTACAAGGCTTGAGATGAGTGATGTGAGTTGGTCCCCTGCGTCCAAGCATGTACCTCGTACAAGATGGAAAATGTCGCTTGAAAAAGCTGGGAATTCTCTTTGGTGACGTTGCCCATAACTAAGCCCCAAGTAATCTTGCGCTTTTCGTGATGTCTGTGCATTTTCGTCTTACATGACTGTTTTGTTGTTGCCTGTAATCGCTCTGTGCGTTTGTTCCTGAATAGTTCGCATGCACTGGCATGCATCGGCTAAAACCATAAGCCAATCTACTGGTTATCGTCAAGAGGCCCCCGGCCCTACCCTGCAACCTCGTACTTGCCGACTCCCAGGTGCAGGAATACATCATCTCCATTCCAGGGCCGCCGCGAATAACCTCAACCGCAGCGGTTTCACGACCAATGCCAGCAGCTAGCATTTTCATTACCATGATATCAAAGCGAACGAAGGGTGGGCCTTGCAAGAAGTTGGTCATATACTCGCGACCGTCTGTGCGAAGTATGGGCGAGCTTGTCCGAATGGTATAACTGTGAAAGTCGATGCCATGGAAGGTCTGCTGTCCTTATTATTTGGGGCATCGAATCCTCACATTGCGCTCGTTGTACCACCATAGCACCTCCCTCCTCATCTCACAAATTACTCCTCACCATGCGGTTCCTCAATCTCTCTCTCCTTATTACCCTAACCCACTCCACCGCCCTCAATCTCGCAACTCCGCTCAGCACCCCTCCACTGACAGCACGTAGCCAATTCTGCGCCAACGCCCCCCAAACCGTAGCCGGAACGTGAGTACACCCCATCTATCAAATCCACCCCCCAACTAACCACCCACCCCCCACCCCCAGCCTCCTAACCCACCGTTCACTCCCCCCCCCTCCACCCTCCACCCAGCTCCTCCCCCCCCGCAAAAGCACCAACACAATCCTCTGGTGCGCCCCCCACACGCGCACCTACCTCATCCTCTCCCTCACGACAAGCACCTCGCCCACGTCGATCAAAAACCTCCTCGTCTCCGCCGCCAACGTAATCGCCGCGCACCTCCAAGACGCCGGCGACGGCGCCATCCGCAACGGGCTCTTCCACGTCGACGGCCACGGCGACGTCAGTATCTTTTCGCAGAACTCGAATAATCATCAGCAGACGTGGGGGGTGGTCGAGGCGATGGTGGCGGCGCTGTGGGATTTTATGAGTCGGAATGGGTTTGGGGGGGCGGAGTTTGTTGTTTTTGATGGGGGGAGGGAGGTCGGGGTGGGGAGTATTGGGTAGGTGGGAGGGAGGAGGTGGGGGGGGGGGGGGTGGGGACGGGGATGGGTATGGGGATGGGGGTGGGGAGGATTGGTTTGGTGGATGCGGAGGATAAATTGGAGTATGTGGCGTTGGTGTGTGGGGCTGGGTTTGAGGCGGAGATGGAATGTTTAGTGTGGCGGCGTTCGTTCTTGATCTTCTACAATGGTGATACATCCAATGCCTGACCCGGTCTTCTACTCGCATTCACGCTTCTTCTTCTTCTCTCTTCGACATACACCGGGATGATGAGTCACATCCACTGTCGGGGGGTTCCGCAAAGTCGTGGCCTTCTCAATCGGGTATTTTCACGTGGAAGCCAATTATCAACGTCCTGGCAATGCACTGGTAGTAAATATACAAGTAGATTCCGTCGTAAGGCTCTAGCAAGCAAAAGCAGTAGTTCAGCGTCTCCCACCCCTTCCCCCCCTTCCGGTACTCACCTTCCTTCCAGCATTCTTCACGACCCGCCCACCACTGACTTTCCCAACCCCTAGCCCCTTCCTCTGAAACTTCGGGCCGCCACCATCTCTTCCGCCACCGCGACCACTTTGTCCCGACCTACCTCTGCCTCTGTCATTCTGCATCCCTCTTTTCTCCTTGACCTCTTTCCTGCCAGCATCATCATCATCGACATCCATTTCATCTCCCGTCCTCTTATTACTGAATTTCAGTCGACCTCCCCGACCCCTCTTCACCGCATCCCGACCTCTGATGGCGTCCACATACGCATTGATCCCACCTTCCAACGTCCCATCGCCCGGCTCCCTTCCATCCGCCGCGTTCTTGCCATCACCACCGAAATCGAGCAACATCGCGTCGTCGTCGTTCTCGTTACCCCCGAGGAGTAATTTCCCATCCATATCCATCTTCACCTTGGATTTCTTACCACCGGTCGGCGGTTGTCTGATACTGATCGGTTTTGTGGACGAGATGTTCCCCAAAGCTTTGCGGTCCAGCAGGTCCAGCGGCTCGTCCTCATCCTCCACAATGTACGTCTGCCCGCCTTTGCGTCGGCGCGTGCCCACCTCGTCGTCGCTACCACTCCCTGCTGCGTCACTGCTATCGTCTTCATCACTGCCGTACACAGCCTCATCAAATTCGCTCTCAAACTTGCCCTTTCTCTTCCTTTCACCAGCATCCTCTTCTTCGTCACCGACCGCATCCTTCTTGCGTTTCCGCCTCTCCCGCGTCTTCCGGATGTTTGTGATCAGCTTCCTATCCTCTTCGGGACATAATCTCTCTACCACCTCAGCCCCGAATCTCCTGATCATTCTTTCGAAAATATGCTTGACCTTTGATCGGAAATGCGCCTTGTGCTCTTTACTCCAACCCATCAGCCCGGGCACCAGCGTTTCTAGACGCGGCCGCACAAGCTTCTCAGGCAAGCTGATGACCGCTACTTTGACGAACCCAAGCACGCTCCTTACTATTTCGCGGTTGTTGGACGTCAGAAACAGATCCATTGTCTGCACCAGATCTTCGATGACCACTCCTGACAGTTGTGCTCGGAATTCGTACAAGATTCTTGTCAGTGCCGTGATACTCGCAGAGATCATATGTGGCGTTGATCCTGCGAGACCGGCCGAGACCATTGTAAAGTATTCCTCCAGACTCGCCTGAGCGGTAGGTGCATTAGCCGGCATATGAGGAATATTGGACTGCACAATTGTGCCGCCGGCGGACATTTTATTCCCCATGAGAACGAGGAGGTCAAACGCAGCGGTGCGGGCTTTTTCGTTGACTTCTTTGGCGGAAATGACCACTTCGGAAAGGATAGACGGGATGAAGTGTAAAGAATCCTGGGGTAGGTGTTCAACCACTACTGAAATCGCAGCTAGGCGGTCGCGGCGGCAGGGCGCAGAGGCGCTTGCTGCGCTGGTAAGGAGAAGTTGTTGCAACTCAAGATTGCGGTCCGCAAGAGCGACTTTACCGTTGACGGACGTGGCGAGGCGGGGCAGTAATTTGTAGGCTTTCTTTTGGAGTTGGGGATCGTTAGTTTGAGGTAATATGAGGGCGGCAAGGGAAAAGAGGGTTGAGAAGCTAGAACGTGGGAGATAGATGGCGATGGTAATAACAAGGTCCATAAGCGTGTGACTAGTCGGCGGCATTTTGTCGGTCGAGGGCTTCTGTTTTTGTTTGTCTGCCTGAGTCTGGGACCCGAGCTCGGCGAGGGAGGCCTCAAGCATGGTAGTGACTCGACTAAACGTCTCCAGCAATTCCTACAACGTCGTTAGTAAACAACCGAGTGGTCAGCTGGACAGAGCCTGTTACGCACCTTCTCGGGCGTTATGCTCAGATAGGCATTGATACATTGTAGTATATAGCCCCGGTACTGCGGAAGTGTCTGGCTGTAGACGTTGAAGAGCACGGCTAGTAGATTGCCTGCGTAGCCGGCTAGATGATCAATGCTCTTTTGTGCACTATCTTTGGTAACCCGACTGAGTAGAACAAGATCCTGTTCGTCCGCTTCAGAATTCAGTATCTCCTTATTTGAATCGACAAGCATTTGGAGTGCCCTGCAAACATCTGGCCGCAACTCGGTCTGCTTATATAGTAGGTTCGCAACTAGCTCCGCGAAGCCTTGATCAAATGCTGAGGGGAGATCAAGAGGTAGATTGCAATACCCAGGCAAGAGCGCCCAGATCTGCTGTACCAACGTCTCAAAAATCTTGATCTCCATGGTCTTCTCACCCTCCCCGTGATCAATAACCCTCTGAAACATAGTTTCACTCAGTGGCACGAACTCTGATCTAAAGTGCGCGAGGTTGGTGTTTGTGATATAGTCCCGCAGCACTGGTAGCAGCCATGCTCGTCCCGCCAGTCCAGCCTTAGGTTTCGCCAGATTGAGAGGTAGGACTGCGAGTACAGCTTCTGGTCCCATATTTTGGATAGCTTTCCCAAGAACTATGTCGGCTTCCTTCTTTCCGTTGAAAGAATCGCTAGCCCGGAGCTCCCCTACGGTTTTAATGACGTCGTTCAGCAAAGGAACGGACCTCCACCTAAGCGCTTCGAAAAGCGCGGATAAGACATTGAACACTTCCATCCAAGCAGCTTGGTATTTGACACTTAGCAAATTCGTTGCCGCTTTTCCAAGCTTCTCGAGTGTCTTCTCATCATATATTGAAGGCTCAAGAATGACGGTCTTCGGGACGCAATTAGCAGCAAAAGATATCAAGCATTCCGAGGCAGAGATCCGGATATTGTGTGATGATGAAGTAAGAAAACCAGAGATCAAGTCGAAAAGTTCTGGAAGCTTCTGAAATGTCTCGTCGGGATTTATCTGTGCTGATACATCGTAGCCTCGTGAAATGACTGCAATCCATGGTGGCAATAACTGAG
The DNA here is from genome assembly GCA_965277795.1 of Lapillicoccus sp. Taxonomy (GTDB): domain Bacteria; phylum Actinomycetota; class Actinomycetes; order Actinomycetales; family Dermatophilaceae; genus Lapillicoccus. Next base: position 5,346,883 of record OZ255840.1, on the reverse strand, counting down.
AATCATTCTGTGAGGGTCGCAGTTCGGAAATGACCTCCATCAAGCGGGGCAGTTTGGAAGAAGAGCTCTCATCCGTCATCCCCACGAATATCATTTCAAAAACTTCAAAGGCCGCCATCGTGAGGTATTCATTGCTTGATCTTGACACATTCAGCAATACTTCGCAAAGTGGCTCAATCTTCTTGCTGGGCCACCCCCCCGACGCCATTGCGATAGTCTTCACAAGCTGTAAGGAATGCATAAGGCCTGGATGTTGCTGCCCTTCATTAACCTGAGTTCGATTCTTCTTTTTTGTTCCAGCGGCACTCGCAATATCACTTAAACTTCGCAGTGCAGTCTCCGCACACATGTCGGCAGCGGGATGATCGAGGGACGGACTTGGGGGTGGACTCTTCAACACTTGTGTAAGAGCTTCCTGCGCCCGTTTCCGTACCTTGGGTCTATGATCTGTTGCGAGTGTCAAGAGACCCGCAGTGGCCCTCCTCGGTCCTACTTGTGTTTGCGGCAACGCCCATGCTGGGGCGTCTTGCGCCACCAGTAAAGATTCGAGGCATCCAATGGAAGATCGGAGTAACGGTGCCTCAATTTCTGGGTTTGTGAGTGTGGGTGCAAGGTTGGTGAGAATCTGAGAGAATTTGGATCGGAGGAGAGGCGCTGGAACATGCGGAGTGACGAGGTCCAGGAGATACACAACTGAGGTTGCGAGCTCCTTATTCATAATCCCGCTGGAGGACGAGATTGACTGACCCAGTAGGGCAAGCAACGCGGCGAAGTATGCCGTCGGAGTGAAGCCATGATTTTGGTCCTTGAGCGTATCCTCGACTGCTGACAGAACCACCGAAGTCTGCGCCGTGTTAGTCAGGATACACGGCTCATCCAGCATCCAGGAAGTCATACCTCGCGCTGGTTCTGAAGCTTCGGCGATCTTATCTTGTCCAGCCTCTCTGTCAAGGACATAGTGCAAGGTCATGAACAATGATACTGTCCAAATTTCACGAAAAGCTTCGCCGAACAAATTTGTTACAACTGATATCGATAGGGTGGACGCTAGAGAGCGGGCGCTCCCGCATAAGCGAACTTCATCGGAACGTGGGGATCCCCCTTTAGCCTTCGCATAACCGGCTCGACTGGTTACCAATGATCCACTCATTATTATCACCCAGGTAATGACAATAATGTTTTCGTTTACATCTGCTACAGCAATGGAAGTCCTGCGCCTGTTCTCGATGTCCCTTTTACAAATGTCCATCAGCACGAGGTGATGAGTCCTAGTAGTCCTGCAAACACAAGGGAGCCACGGAGTCAAGGGGCCTATATCGCCAGAGTGGGCCCTGTCAAGTAATTTTGAGGGTATGGATATCACCTAAGCTGAGAAAAATGAACGCCATATCGTCCTACCTGCTTCTTAGTGATGGCGTAAGCTCGGTTCAGAGCCTCGATATCACTGAACATCATCAACGATCTCTTACACTTGGTCTCCTCCCAATCTCGTACCTTCCACATCGGACTGCAAGCTTGCTCCTTCTCGGACACCCGTACCTGGGGAAGGGCTGACACCCGGTTGTTGCCTGTTAGCAGTCGCAGCTTGTAATCTCTGATCCAGTGCCTTCAATGCCAGTGCTCTCCTTCTCTCTGCTTCTTCCCTTTTTCCGCCTCCCCCTCGTCTGCCTCCCTGATTCAGGAGACTCGGCAAGCCCCCTTCACCCCTCGCCATGGCTTGCTCGTTACTCGTCTCAATCGCTTCGGCGGAGAATGGTGTACATATGCCCAATGCTGTAAGAGCATTATAGATTTTGTCGGCAATGGTAGCGACGCCTGGTTGCAGTATATCAGGCCAGAAGTATGCAAAGGCAAACGTCTCCGATGCATCACCCCGCAGTCCCGGTCCACCTGTGCTCGCACCTGACGAATCAGGCTGCTGCTTGTAAAAACGCAGATATGTCCAAGACGTAAGGAACCCAAGCCATGATAGTACTAGAGCTGTGTCTGTCCCAACGATAACGCCTGAGAGGGTGTTTCCAAGGAGGAATATCGCAGGGAAATGCTTGACCCGGATCTTGACGATTCCTTTCAAGATCGTAACAGTGTGCTCAGGGACGAGCTGTTTGAACGCGACAAGAAACGCTGCTTGCAGCGCAACCGAGCCTTGTATGATGGTGAGGCTAGGCAAGTGTTAGCAACAACGAGAATGCTCATGAAAGATAGGATAAGCAGCGTACGCATTGTAATCTCTCCGATTGATAGCAAACCAAATGACATAGATGATGGCGGATATGAGATTCGGTATCAATGCCACGACCAGCAAGAATTTGCCAAGTTCCCTCGACCCCCATGCTCGCTCCAGGTACTTTCCACCGTAAAGGAAAGTCGCACCCGCGATCAGAAGTGAGACAATGTTCTGTTCGGCTAGTGATGATGTGAGGTAGACCCAAGGGTAGTATAATGAGAGTTGCGGGATGATGGTGAGATAAGGAATCAGTTCGCGTTCATGAACCTGGAGCCTCCAACGAATGCTCTGATAAGTCAAAGAAAGGCCGACCAGCAGTATTAGTAAGATGCGCGTCAGTGGCGGGATGTTGATACGTAGTGGCATCGTTATAATATCTGCGTTGAAAGATTAATGGCTGATTGCGACCTCATTCGCGGTCGAGGTCGAGGTCGCGGTCGCACCGAATCAATACCTTCGCGGATGACCACCTTAGCCGGTCCCGTCGAAAAGACAGCCACGGCGCATACACTGAACACAGACCAACAGCTAGCTGCCCACACTCTACAGCTGTCTGCAAGGTATTTTGGTGTGCAACAAATTTGTGCGGAGCACTGCTGAGGGGCTTCTTGCCTAACTCAGTGTGCTTCTTCATGGCGTTTCTCTGACTCGGTTCATTCATTGACAGACAAGACATGAACACTGATTTGAGGGCCCTCCATCTCTCTATTAAAAGTGCTTGGAAATCTGTCTTGATATTTAGGTAAGTAGTTGAGGCGACCCAGTGTAGTTTGGGCATAACCTGAGCTTGACTAGTCGCTAGCTTACACGCCGCTGGGTGTGTCTGAGGGTCATAAACGGGACCACTTAGCCACAGGGCACATACTATGTAGGTAGGTACCTTAGAGCTGAGAATTGTCGGCAAATTGGATCTGGGGCGGCGGGCGTCGGACGCTAAGCCCGGAAGTTGAAACAAAGGCCGATGGCAATAATGTCAAGCAGCAGTTTCGACGTTCGCCCACCCTTTTTCCTTTTTCTTTTTTCCAGGGTTGGCACGCCTGACGCCTGCACAAGGGAAGGGAGAAAGCCCCAAGCCAAAGCGAGAGGGATGCGCAACGGGGATTCGGATCGCACTCCAGATCCATCGTCCCAAATGATCCTAACGCCAGCGCTAACACTCACGATCTTCTACCCGGACTCGTAAGTCGTAACAGGCGTAACAGGCGTAACAGTTCTCTTCGCCATCCCACAACAATCATCCGTCGCTGGCGCTGCCAATTGTCTCGCTGTTTCCGATACTCGTCCTCGTACTACACCAGCTCACTCCACTCGTACCCCGTAACCAAGTCTGGCCGTCTGGCAGCTGTCACTTGGCCTTGCGCATCCCAAGGCTGTTCGGGCACTAGTCCGGCTCGCCTTCCATCTCGAACGCTCTTGCCCTGTCGCTGTTCTCGAAGTATGATTGGGGACCCACCCTCCTTAGCCCATTTCCTCGCCATTAAGCCGTACCGGCAAAGGTTCAACTTAATTCGTCTCTCTTCAACCCAACTTAACCCAACTCAACTCACCATCAGCGCATCCATTCTCTCTTCTTCCCACACATTCTGCCACTCATCCGCTTGCAGCACACCGAGCTTCGAGAGGCCTTGCCGGGGATAGGGAGAACCGATCTGTGGTTGCGTGCATGTTGCGACTCCCAACATGTCCGCCGGATCTCTAACTTCGAATCATGTCAATTACTTGATCTGGAGGTACGTTGTCACTGGACTGCCTCCCATCGAATTGCCAGGTTTAAGCACTACACCAAATGGCTCCCCTCGCTAACACTTTTTTGCCCGCGCAAAGATATCTACAAGAGTCAGGTGCGTACACGAGCATTTGCAGGCAGGCGTGAACTGTGAAGAATTAACAGTATCCAGGCCATGGCGAGGCAGCTGTAAAACTGCAGCGCGATTGGAATCCCGAACCTCAAAGGCTGCCCTTTGCGCGGCACATCAAAACTCACGCACTAGTGTCGTTGGTACAGAAAGGCCTCCAGTATCACGAGATCGAGCAGTCCTTAATCCAGGCAAGTTGCATGCTCCCATCATTTTCGGGTGATTTCTAACTTGCAACAGAATGGCAACGGGATATACTTCTTCGGAAACGAGTCTGGTCGGGGCACTGCATCGCCAATTGGCAACGTGGACGATGAAGGTGACGAGGTCGCTTGTGGACCGCGCGCGACCCCACGGCCACGCAAACATGCACGAGAGATCACCACTAACGGTCTAAACTACGATTCCGTGCCGCAAGCACCAGCAGCGAAGCGCAATCGAAGAAGCAACGGTATTGAAGCAACTACTATTACCACTACTAACGGCGACCGCAGCGGCAGCGGCAGCGACGCCATGGAGATTGACCGCAATGGGTTCTTGCATCTTGACCCCGAACGACCCCCGAAGCCTGATGCGCCGACCACTGAAGAGGCAGATGGCGATGGTGAAGGTGATGCAGATGCTCGAGCGGCACGGGCAGAGGCTGGGGTTGAATTTGGGAATGGCAATGGAAGTGGGAATGGAAATGGAAATGGGAGTAGGAACGGAAGTGGCATGGCCATGGACGTGGACGTGGATGAGGATGGGGATGCAGATGCAGATGCGGATGCGGATGCAGAAGCAGAAGCAGCAGCAGCAGCAGCAGCAGCAGAGGCAGAGGCAGAGGCAGAGGCACCACAGGAACAACCGAGCGTGACCCTGACCCTGACGAATGGGCGCAGCTGGGGCGTGCAGAGCGACAAGGTTACCAAGCTCGGGCCCGAGACAAGCGTTCTCAGCGTGGGCGACAAAACAGTCATGCACACCCAATGGAACCCGCGCCATCCCGCCATCCTGGCAACTGGAGGCGACGCGCTATGCCGCATCTGGAACATCTCCAAACTCAAATCCGCCTCGTCGCCGTCGTCGCCTTCGTCGGATAACAGCCCGCCGCCATACGTCGACCTGCTCGAATCGCCAGAACGCTCGCTGGTGTCGACAATCTCGTGGAGTCCCGATGGCGAACTTATCGCCGTGGCCACGCGGACAACCGACGCGATCGAGTGGAACGGTGCCGTTACCATCCGGACCAAAACTGGAGAGGCCATCGACGAACTACCAGCTGCGCAAGACATGGTACTGGCCTTGCGGTGGAATCCATCTGGCAAGCTTCTGCTAGGTATCACGTCCGCCGGGAATGGTAGCAGTGCTCTGATCGTATGGGACTTGAGGACCGGACAGGCCATGCAACCGTTCGAGTTGGACAAGATCGTTACCGATGCCGCTTGGATAGACGATCGGAAGTTCACTGTTTGCGGACATGGCATTATCGCTGACTCCGTCATCGACGATCAAAGCATCAGTGTCCTGACGAGTCGTACCGAACCAGAAGCCGAGCAGGCATGGCTCAACATACGCTTCGATTCGATCACGGGTACAACGGCTCTCTCAGCTGAAGAAGCACCGATATTAGCTGTCATTGACTCTTCGGGTCATCTTCACACCAAAACCGCTCACGACGATACCATAACCGCACTCCTTTACCAACCTGTCACCAACCTCTCTTCCATCCACGACAGTTCACCACGACTCCTTGCAACCTCCTCAATCGACGGCAGTGTTCGGATCTGGGATGCTAAGAAGCCAATCACCTTCATCCACCGCCTTGATCTGGGTATATCCATCCCGGCAATGGCGATGACCTTCACCCCCGACGGCTACCTGGTGACAGCAGCGAGTAGTAACAAAGTACTAATATGGAACGCAGAAGAGGGCGGGACGCCGAAGGCTGTCTGGAGAGGCGAACCAAGCACCTGGCACCCTCTTGCTAACAGAACAGAGCACAATGGCATGCAGGACGAAGACGAGTATGCTGGTCTCACTCATTCCTTGAGTTGGGACGCAGATGGAGGGAAGTTGGCCTACGGATTGGGCCATCAGGTATGTGAAAAGCAATCCCTCAGACGTAGGATGGTACACTCACCTTGTGCAAGATCGCAATTATCAAATTCCGTCGGTAGCATCGCACTCGAACAACTTTTCGCATTTGCGGGAATCTGGTAATGTATGCTCCGTACTCCGGAGGATCCTCGATCTTCATCTTCTTCCATCATATCCCAGGCGGGAGATCCTATACTCCTTTTCTGTCCGCCTTATACCCTCCAGAGAAATTTCTAGGTTCGTCTTTGTTCACTGCTACCCTACGTCACACTGTTGGATCGTCATCATGCATTTGGGAAAGGCCGATTGTATACAGTATTTTCTCTTTTTCGGAGCCAAGGTGGACTGGAGGACGAGGAGAAATGGGATCTGCGGCGCCTCTAAGCTACCATCTATGTCGGCTCCTGGTGGATGTTTGACTTTTCTCCTGTCGTGCGTGGGATCTGATCGGTGGACTATTCCGGGTGTAAGACTACGATAACGAGTCCAGGACGTGTACGAAAGATGAAAGTTTTCAAATCATTTTCGATCCGGGTGATGCTTGGGCCAAATCGAGGTTCGGGATACTGATTGATTGACTACCATCCTCTTGATACATCTTTACGACTGTACAACTAGAACACCAGGTCTCGAACATGACTTTGCGGAGAGCTTGAGCACATCCAGGAACAGACCCTTATAAAGGAAGCTATTTCTCCTGCGACACTGGCTCTTCTTCTCCGCGTGTTTGACTGATTTAATCGGTAATACGTTCCTTGGAATGCTTTTCCCATCCATTCTGGTTGATACAATGCGGGCTGTACGCGTCAAGTTGGGAAGATTGGTTTCATCAGTCGAAATCAAGCAAAGCCGGAGGCCAAACGGCGTCCGATACGGCCGAGGACTATCGTACCGCAGACTTTGGCGACTAGCTCTGATGGAATTGATTTCTTGATTTTTGGCTCTTCGGGGGCCAACCGATGCAATGACAATTCGGGCAAAGTGACAATGGGGATGGCCGAGGACCCCCTGTCGCTTGGATAGAAGCCTTTAGCGCGCACGCAAAGAAGAGATGGCGGAAGAAGGAATGGATTCGGAAGAGCCTCTGCTACCGTTTACCTTTTGGTGGTTGGTCATGTTCTCTTAACCTGTCCATATTTATGCGTGGTCGAGGAGAAGGGGATGGAAAAATCCGGGTCGGTGGCGTTAGGAACAAGCCAGCATTTGGAAAGGGCGGTTTGGAAAGTGGAAGGGAGGGAGTCACGTATGGCGAACATTGATGGGAATGGGGTAAAACGTCGTGGCTAAGCAGGGAGGTGGAAGTCTTTGTACCCCGAACAATCATTGACGAAGACGAGGCCGAGGTCGAAGCTATGAACGACGCCATTCACGTCCTCTTTCAATGCCATCGTCGAGTATTCCAAGCGTCCACATGCCTCCAGCAACTTCCCCCTATGCATTATGCATCAAGCACCCACCCCAGCCCATCAACCCCCCCCCCCCCCAGAGCCCATCACGACCCCTCTCCTCCTCCGGGGGCCCCCCCGGATACTCACAAAAACTTATCCACCTCCCCATCCACCTCCCTATTAATCATCCCATCCGCCACCCCGGGAATCCCCTCATCGCTCGCCACCCTATCGACCCCTACCCCCCATCACCCTCATCATCAGCTCTCAGTTAACCCCCCACAGCCACTCCAAAAATAGTAGTAAAGAAAGGGACACGACGCAATAGAGTGTTCGATAAACCGTAATGGCGTGCGTACCTTGGTTGATGTAATTGTCCGCTGTGCTTTCCATTGCTCCAGCACCGGTGTTATTCCCACCAGTCTCGGTTTGCTGCGTCGAAGCGCGGGTGTCGTTTCGCATCTCGCTGGTGGTGTTGTTATCGTTGTAGTTGTTATCTTGGCGCTGGAGCTCATCGCCGCCTTGTTGCTGGCTATTGTTGTTGTTGTTGTTGTTGTTGGGGTCGTTGGGGTCGTTGTCACCGCTGGCGAACTCCCCAACGCCGCGCTCGATTTCTTGCGTGAGGTCTGACATGGCTGGTGGGTGGGGGAGTGTGTAGCGGGTTGGGGTTGTGGGAAGTGATGGGGTTGTGGTGGGAATTGGAAAGGGTCATGGGTTGTCTTATCAGGGTGGGCTGGTCGTAAGGGGTGGGGTTAGGCGGGGTAAATAATGTGCGATGCTGGGGAATTAAATGGGGTGGGAGAGTCGGTTCGATGTATTGGTGATTGATGATTGGATTGCTCGCTGGCTGGAGCCTGGATGGCATAAGGTCTGCACATGTACAGTCATTGAGGTCTGGGTTTCTACATTGCGAATGCATGGTCGCGAACAGCGTCACTTTCTCAAACGCAAGAGTTCTGCTTTGGTGTTTTCTGGTCACGAAAATAATCCTGCCTTTGCAGCAGCTTTCAATTTCAACCGCTGATGGCAGGGACATGTGGCGCATGGTGGATGTCCGCGAACCATGGTACTTGCTGTGGGACTTCGGACTAAATGCTTGTTTTGCTGCATGCTCTGCTAAGCTTTGCCAAGTTGGGGGCCAAGAGCGAGGAAAGTCAAGGCATTGGGCTGTCGGCCATCCAAGATTGACCACTTGAGTGCTCTCGGGAGGCCAAAAACGCCGATATGCATATCGAGGCTTCCACTTAATGCCTCCCCATGCATTTCATCCATCCAATCGTCCACCCTGCTTTATCCCTCCACTCATCGTTCGTATCTCACGCGACAACGATCTAAGTACCTTCACCCATGCCAGTTTCGCCGAAAGGCACTTAGATCTGGAAGGGAAATGGAACCTCGTTGTTTTCGGCGACGAAACTTTGCCACATCTCAAAAGCTATAATCGTCTCCTAGGCGATGCTTCTCGGCGTCAGGATATGATGTAAACATCTACATCAAAAGGTGAGCTGATGGGCGAAATAGCGGTGCGTGGTAGAAACGTTGGTCCTCATGTCCGAAGCTTTCCCAACTTTAGCTATCTCCTCTCCGGATGGTCTTCACGAGTGTCTCCACGCTCAACTTGCCGACTCTGCGATGAGATCCGGCACAACTGCATCCGTGGCTTGCGACTATTGTTGCTCCGCTTTTCGATAATTGACTCGTCATGACACAGTTCATGTCCTTACTTCACCTTTCCCATGATAGTCTCCGGTCCCCTTTCCACATACACTTCCGCAGCCTTCGCCTTGACGCTGGCCAACATCCCCCTATCATAGTCGTCCCTAGCTCTCAGCACACTCTCCACCCAAATAGTCTGCACATCCCAATACTCCCTCTTAAATGCTTCATAGACTCCAGCCACAGCGCTCTTATCGGCTTCCAGCATCCGCACTAGATAATCTACGACCCGCCATTTTTGTTTGATGGTGGCAAAATCGGGGAATTTCTGGAAAAAGGCAAACGCTGTAAGGACGTCGTCCTTGAATTTGTCGTTGAAGGGCTCGGAACGCCGGAACTTTGCGCCTTTGTTACGCGCCGAGGAGAGATAGCGGACGAGGAGTTCGTCGGCGAGTTCCTCAACGAAAATGTCGAGCATACTGTGATGGAGGACGTCGGAGTAGTCACCAATATAGTCTTCGAAAGTCGAAGTGATGCGTTTCATACCATACTCGGTGTACCACTTAGGGGTAAAGAACTCCGACATCGTGCTGCGGAAGTCGACGGTGAAAATCAAGGAGACGAAAGTGGTAACACAATGAGTACTAAGATCTACGTAGCCGTCGCGAAGAGCGTCGAGCTCGGTATTCGCGCGCACCATGTACTTGGGCGTGACGAGTGATTCGAAATCACGCTTGAAGCGTGTGAGGTAGCCCAGCTGGCCAGAGTCTTCGTTGTCGTCGATACAGGCGATCTGATCGTTGGCAAGAGCCACTAACCAATCTTGAAGGATCTGAAGCCCTTCTTGCTCGCTCGACGGGTTCCTGTACTTTGCGGACTCGTCGTCTATCATCTTCTGCCACGTTTTCTGCCTCGATCTCAAGGCACGGAACATAGCATCGAGGACACCCTCGGTCACATCGGTTCGGTCTGAGTTGCCGGCCACCAGTGTCTGTTCTCTCAACATCCGCCACATGTCACCCAATGTCTTAGTACGGAAGTACCCATGTTCGTCGTTATCAAGTGTATCTGGCCTGCGCTCCGTGAAAGACTTTTTGTCCATGGCGAACATACGATCCATCCATTCATCGACAGACTTCACTATCAGTTGTCGCCATTCCCTAACAAGTTCACCCTCCCTATCATCGAGAAGCTGAGGCTGCAAGTCCGCAGGTTTCCAACCGAGCTTATCCATCTTTGCGTAATACTTCTCGCTCCAATGAATAATGCTCAGTACATGCGCCGGACTTAGATTGGGATCATCGACGAGCTTAATAAGCCAGTCGTGCATGAGCTTATGGTAGATGCCTGAATACGTTTTGTAGATCTTCCATTTCTTCGGCATCAAGTTCGCCATGCCGACCTTGACAACATAAAGATCGTTGAAATACCATTTCAAGACTTTGTCTAGCTTATCTGGATCCTCAAGGAACATTTGCTTGGCGCCGTCGAATTGTTGTTGGCAATATAACTCAATTGCCGCGAGAAACTTTTCCTTGTAACCCCGAAGTTGCTTTGGTCCGGCGTTGATTGACTTGAACCGGGAAGCTAGCTCCCTGTATTCCCTCTGTGCATCTTGCAACGCCTTTACCTTTCTGTCAGTCTTCTCCTCCTCTTCGACAATCAGGGCCAGCCGCACTACCAACCCTCTGTTGTCGGCTTGCACCAGTGGTACCAGGTTCATGCACGCAGTGCCAATATGGTCATCGAACCAGTCGATTACGTCGTCCAGCCTCGTAAAGTAGTCCTGAAGGGTTCCTTCTAACGACGCATCTGAAGCTCTCTTGATCTGATCCATCGCGTCATCTCGAATATCCCGTAGTTGCGTAAGACCGTAATGTATGTTCAGTAGGTTCGGCTGGTTCTCCAGGTCGGCGTCATCTTCTCTCAACAGATTCTCCAGTTCCGTCAGTCTATCATTGAAAGTGTCGATGTTCGTCTTCATGACCTCGACTTGGGCAAAATTCCGATGTATTTGGGCCACAAGATTGATATTGGGAAAATCGCGGATCATATTCTGGGCTTCGGCGCAAAGCTTGTCAATCTTCATCATCTCCTCCTTGATCTGGTTGACCGTCCTCTGCCCATCGCCGATAGAGCCCATTCCAGAATGCGTGACTTCCAACTGCTCCTGCAGACCGCTCTTAAGTTGGCCATCTATAGCAGCCTTCTTTCTAGTGAAGTCGGATTTCAGGGCAGGTATTTTGTCAAGGTCCTCCGGGTGCCGAAGAAGATCTGCAAGCTGTACAGTAACGCCATCAGCGTCAGCCATCTTCAATATATGTAGATAGGTCTATCGGGACATCCTTTTGTCATTCCGGGGAGGTTCGAGTTAGGGTCGCTGCATAGGCCATGAGAATGCGGAAAGCTTCCGCTCGGAAAATATATGTTCCCTTCCGACCGTGCCAACGACACACTGCCTTCCGAACTCCTACCAGTTGCTGCTTCTCCAATAAGCTACGCCGAGCAACGATATTTGCGTGATATCTTTTGAACCACTGTATCGAAGGTATGCCCAATTGATCAAGTTGTCTGTGCACAGCTCTAACACAAAGCTAGACAGCATCTAAGAACCTTCTCCTCCTCGCACTTAGCACCTGCGCTCCTCCAGCATGGCTTACTTCAAAATAACCCTTATCCGATCCTCGATAGGCCTGCCCAAGAAGACTCAGGGTGTCCTCGCAGCCCTTGGACTCCGCAAGCGTATGCGGACGGTTTTCCACCCCGTACATCCACAAGTGGCCGGTCAGATCATGAAAGTCAAAGAGCTGGTGGCTGTGTCGGAAGTGGAGCAGGCGTTGACGAAAAGCGAAATGAAGGACATTAGGAGACCAGATCCAGGATACTATGTTGAGAAGGCGGTGGAGAGATGAATGAAGGAGCGGCCCAAAATGTTGCGTATGTGTCTGCGCGAGTTGGAGTGGATGTGCGTTGAGAAATGGAGCGGCTGAGAAGAATTGGTATGGAGTGGTTTCTGCGGGTCGAACATGCATGGAGCTGGCGCCCCTGGAAGCATTGATACGGCGTTTATATGGGCCCGTGCAACTGTTTCATGGCGGAAGCTCTAAGAGGCAGCACTCTATAGCTGTAGGAGATGTCGATTCGTTATAGGTAGGAAGCGTCAAGTCCGTTCCTCTTCTCAGTGTCATGTTGTTGTTAGGGCTCGCCCTCTAGACTCGCGTATATTTGTTTTGATCCAAATTGGATTGTCATCTCCACACCATCTACTAAAACAGCAGGCGACACGACGCTCAACAACGCAAACGGAACTCGCTGCGCAAATGACTACAGACGGCCAGACACCAGACATGTTGCAAGATAGTCGAGTAAGGGGTGAGGCCAGCCACACTGCCAGGTAGGTCACAGCATCGTTGTATCAGGTGAGAAGTCGCTGAGACTGAACGCTACAGCGAGCAAACCTCCACGACCACGACAAGAAAACCCACGCATAACAGCCGAGCTGCAACCCCGTTCCCTTTCCTCAGGCTCCCCGTGGAGATCCGTACCCGCATCTACAAGCTCTTTCTGATCGTCGACGAGCCCATCAAGATCAGAAGCCGCTTCCACAGGGTCGTGCATCAAAGCACAACCAGGAGCGGAAAGAGCCTCCGGAGCAAGACAGACGAAGCATACCGCAAAGCTCTCTCCGGCCACAGCGCCCTCGCACTGACTGCCTCCTGCCGCCAAGTCTACCTCGAATCGGTTTCGCTGTACTACGCCGGAAACGCTTTCGAATGTGTGACCCAGGGCGCCTTTTCCGAGTTTCTAATCGACATCGGGACCACGAACAAGAATCTGATCTCGAACGTCCACATCGCCGCCTGCAACTTCAGGTATTTCCGCAAGCTTCCGGATGTCAAGACGCTGACGATCTTCGTCCGAGACTTCGATAGCAAGTATCACTTGCCTTGTTGCGTTGCCTACGCTCTACAAGAGCTCTCAAAGTCCTGCACGACATTGGAGGCTGTGGAGTTAATTTACTTTAAAGATCGACCAAATGGTATGATCAAGAGAAAGTCGATGAGATGGTCTCGGAGTGAGGTGGCTAGTATTGATGCGTTCCTAGAGCGAATGAGCTGCCTCTATCGCTTTTTGAGAAGCGCATGGTGCACACCTTGGACCGCTTGATACACGTCATGGCGATTGGCAAGCTTTGTGGGCCTAGTATACTGGTCACTGTACAACTACCTTACTTCAAGAGGACGGCGCTAAGATGTTATTTGGCTGTGATGATCGATACAGCAAGTGGAGTGCTAGTACGGAATAGCGAGACATTGAATACATTCATTCGGCAGTCCGCTTTGTTGTGCCTACAATAAATTTCCTTCGGCCAGGCAATCTCACCACACGGAAAACTAGCTTTCTTCACCAACTGTTTACGTTGAGTCCACCCTAGACAGCCAATTGATGATCTGGTCACGGGAACTTGTTAGCAGACCGTGCACCTGAGATAGTGCCAAAGGAATTAGTCTCACCATCATCGCCTGTACGAGCGCGACCTTCTGTCCATAGCTACTACCATCCCAACTTGCCGCTTGTAACGTAAGATTATACATCCCCAACGCATCCACTTCCCTCGCCTTGGCCTCCTTCAACTGTTCCACGGTGTAGTGCCAAAGAGCGTTATTCCCTTGACTGAGTATCTGACCCGGCGGTTTGAGATGTCCAGCGGCATTCGGACCTACCCATAAGAAAGGCATATTTCTCTGGGAAGCGTCTGCCAACGTGAGCCATTCGTCCATGGAAGCGGTTGCGGCTGGCCACGATAATGATGTAGACAGTGAGATTGAGAGTATCACCGGAATCGGCTTATAAGAGTCAGGGTCTCTGGAGATTATGGAGGTGAAGGTGGTGTGCAAAGAATCTGGTGCAGGCGAGCCACTGATTGGCAACAAGACGTGAGGTGTGCCTGGAAATTATTAGCCAGAACTCTGGACTTCAACGGAATATAGGGAGACGGCCACGATCGCAATGGTAAGGACTCCTATGGCCACTTCCGCCATCGTTGTCTATGACTTCTTGGCTGTGAAGGACTGCGTATTTGGAGCATTCTTGCTTTATGAGTTGGCTGTCACATCGACAAATAGACCGCTCGCTCTCCTTCATCTCCCACTGTTTAAGACCACCCATACCGATGTTCTCTCGAAGGAGCATGTTGAAAGCGGCATAAATATGTTGAAGCATACTGTCGCCAATGAAGACGACAGCGTCGAACCGGTCAAGGATCATGCAAATCTCGGCAGTGGAGTACCAGCGATAATGACAGTTGGATGAAAAGAAAGGGGCGTCAAAGCCATGGCGTCCGCCACCGCTCATTGCTTCAAGAAGAGTAGCACGGTTCGGGCAATATGGATAACCTTTGCGATTGTGCTCGTGTCGTGCGGGTGGGATGTACAGGTCTGTGGATAAAATACCGCAGTCCTGATGACCCTCGAAGTGTGCGAAGTAGCTGCGCGGAAGATTGTAAGCTTGCGCCAACGATTTCGAAGGGTCCTTCCTACTCGTCCACATGATCAGGCGAAGAAGGGATTCTGTCGGCTTGTTTGGGTGACCGTGAAGATGAAGGATAGATAAGCCATAGGAAGGTAGCCACGAGGCAGGTGGCAAATATCGCCGTGCGTTTGCAACTGCCGCTCCATGAGGTTTGAGGTCGGCGGGACATCTTGTTGCGTGGGCTCTCGATGCCCTGAACGTATTGGGGAGTTTGAGGCGTCAAAGCGATTCGTGGGAAGGGATAGGCCATGGCAGCGATCAGGCGTGAAGCGCAATGCTTGATACGTCTGTTGTTAGCTAACACCTCGTTGACAACAGTGAGATGAGATCAATGAAAGTTTGGTAGATGAGGCATGTTATCCACGGCTACGGTAACGCTTTCTGTTCGAGGAGCGTGCCGGAACTTAGGGCAAGCTAGCGAGTTGCACCTGTAAGATTTCACATAAACACAACACTTGCTGACAAGGACGAAATAGTCACAGGCATGGGTCACTTGACACCATACCATCATGTGCTCAAGTGCGTTACAAGATGAAGGCTCCGTTCGGCGGCCCAGGTGAAAGGCATGCTCCCAAGTCTTTTACCTAGCTTGGTGGACCATATACCACATCCTTGCTCAACATTCAATGACAATGGCGACATTTTGGGACAAGGAATCCGCCGTTTAGATCTGTCGCCCCGGCTTTGGACTTTCGGATAATTCAGGAGAGGCTTGCAGCGGGCGTCCGGATCATGACCTTGAGGGAGTGCCTCGTTTCAGGCATGATTAGTGCCCCGTTCTGAAGGCGTCAAAATCCTTTGATTAGTATGTCACAAGTACAGATTCCTAGAAAGAACGATGGTGATGAATCAGCGCTAGGGTGCTTCCAATATATCTTAAGCTCAGAGGTCAAGATCGAGTGAGGCACTCCTCAGACACGGAGGCGGCTCTCTTTTCGCATGCGCTTTCATGCCTTTTGGGCCTTCTTTACAGAGCGCTGTACAGTGTCCGAGGTAAGCTAAAGGAATTGGCGAAAGTGTGCCGAAGCCAGGATAAAAACGTGCAGAAAGCAGCAGGAGAAGCCGAGAGCGAGACGTTTTGTGGGGAAGCTTCGGCGCACTGGAGACGGAGAATGCCTGAGGCCCGAACATCGCAACCTGTGACTCAAACCACTCCGGATTCTTCTCCCTTCTTGCGCAACTCAGCACGCTCTCCTGAATGAGAGAATCGTTGACATCCTACTCCGACTACTCTCGATTCTTATTCTACCAAGTAATTGACCATTCGCGCACCGCCAATCCCACAGTCGCCGACCTCGGCACATTGGAGCTGCAGCGTCATTGAGTAGTGGGGAGCTCGGATAACTGGGATTCGAGTACACAAGCAGAGCTGTTCAAGAGTGGGACATATAAAAGTCTTGGAGACGGTCTGGTGCCAGTCACCGAGTAGAGGCCGTCCGGCCTGGAAAGAAGAAGATGTCGTGGAAGAAGTCTGAGGCCCTGATGGAGACCATCAAGCACTACTCATCCTTCCCTGCTACTGGGGTGAGCTTGAGGCAGATGGTGCAGTTTGGGGAGAGGCCTTCAATAGGTAGGGAAGCCTCCGAATATGTGGATGGGTAATCGGGTCTGATGGTATTCGTGCGATAGGAACGCTTTTCCGCGCATCTCAGTTCCTTTCAGAGGAGCTCCCTATACGATTGGCGCACAGAGTACAAGAGCTGGGGGATCTCCCGGATGGTCTGAACGAGATGCCCTCTATCAAGAGGGTACAGGATTGGTATGCCCAGTCATTCCAAGTATGCGACCGATCCGCCCCCCTCGCCAGGACTCCCGACCTTTCCCCGGCTACGCTTCCTCGTGCACTTGACTGACATCTTTCAGGACATCACCACTTTACCACGGCCCGATCTCAAATCGGACGTAAAGGAGCGTCTGTTACGACCTCCGAAGCAAAATGGAGGGAACTCAAAGATTCTGAGCCAGACCACTGAGAATCCGAGTGTTCAGAGAGGACAGTATCGATCAGTGCCCAGTTCGAATGGCAGTGGAAACGGTGGCAATGCGAGAAGGTCATCCAGGAGATACTTTGCTTCGGCAGACGATGGCAACGACTGGCCTCCGGAGCTGAACGACTACAACAAACGGTTTTCCAAGACTTTGGAGGGTATCAAAAGGCGGCATGACAGTGTCGTAACGACAGTCGGTAAGAAGGATTGCCCCACTGGAAATGCCATACAGGCGGCTGGTAGCTGATATAGCTCAGCCCAAGGGATACTAGAATACAAGCGCAAACGGCAACGCATGCAGATTGACTCCAACATTCAAAATTTCCTCGACAGATTCTACATGTCTCGAATAGGCATACGGATGCTAATAGGCCAGCACATTGCCCTCACAGACCAAAGACACCACTCAGAACCCAATTACGTCGGCATTATCTGCACAAAGACTAACGTGCGAGAGCTCGCCCAAGAAGCCATCGAAAACGCGCGGTTCGTCTGCGAGGACCACTATGGCCTGTTCGACGCACCAAAAGTACAATTGGTCTGCAAACCCGACCTGAACTTCATGTATGTCCCGGGGCACTTGTCCCACATGTTATTCGAAACGCTCAAGAACTCGCTCCGTGCGGTTGTGGAGACGCATGGACAAGATAAAGAAGATTTCCCAGTGACAAAAGTGATTATCGCGGAGGGCAAGGAGGATATAACCGTGAAAATCTCCGATGAAGGCGGCGGCATACCAAGATCGGTTATACCTCTTGTATGGACTTATATGTATACAACCGTGGAAACAACACCCAATCTAGACCCGGACTTCGACAAGAGCGATTTCAAAGCGCCCATGGCTGGTTTCGGATACGGCCTACCCATCAGTCGCCTATACGCCCGATATTTCGGCGGCGACCTAAAGCTCATCAGCATGGAAGGGTAAGCAATCCCAGTCCACCAATCCCCACAACCCCCCTATTCTGCCGCGCACCCGCATCTAACTCGTGTGTATGTTGGTGGTTACAGATACGGCACAGACGTATACCTCCACCTCAACCGCCTCTCCTCGAGTTCGGAGCCCCTGCAATAACAACTAGCGGTCATGAGGGACCGGTCCCAAGGATTGACGATGATGCAGGCCATGCGCTCGCGGCTGCGCAACCGCGAGGTCAGTACCAGGAAGCAGGTCGCTGATGCGGAGAGTATGGTTAACGAGGAGGGGGTGCCGGAACCGACTGTGTCGGGGCAGCTTTGATGAGAGACGCGGGAGAGGGGAGGCGGTGTAGTACAGTAAATTTCGTTTTGCTGCGGGAGAGGTGGTGGAGGCGGAGGGGGGGAGGGTTGTGTAGTATAGCTTTGGGTAGTGGTATCAGTAGAGAATATCATCATTTTCATGATTCATGAGTGAGTTGAGTGGAGTTACTTGAGATGAAGAAAACCAGTGATTTGCAATCCAGCCCATAGCGCCTGAGTACCGAAATCGCCCATTTACTCCCCTGTCTTGCGTCCTGCAGACCATTGAACATGAATCCGTTGCCGAAATCCATCAAACCCATCTTCCCGCATACACCTACCCCTTCTTCTTCCTCCCCCCCTCCCCCTTCTCCTTCGGCTTCTCCCTCCTCCCCGCCCCTCCACCTTCCTTCTTCGCCCCACCCTCACCCTCCTCTTCCCCATCGAAATCATCCTCCCACTCATCATCCTCCCCCATATCCTCAACCTTAAACCCCATCATCTGTTTCTCATACCGGAGTCTCGTCTGCGGAATACTCTATTTCCCCCCACAAAACCAGTGCCACAGAATCAGCAAAAACCCCCTTTCCTTCCCCCAAAAAACCACGATTGCAATCAGAGAAGGGGGAGTGCAATCAGAGCAAGCAAAGAAGAAGAACAGGAAGAACAAGAAGAAAAAGACGAGGTTAGAAGAAAACCCATCACACACACACACACACACACACACACACACCTCAAACCCAGCACACCCGTAAAAAGCCAACAACTCCCAACTCCCAACCACCCTGGCCGCCGTATCCCGCCTATCACGCTCGCAATACGCTTCTTCTGATGCCTTTTTATTCGCTGCGGCTGCAGCAGCTGCGGCGGCGGCGGTGGTGGCGGACAAGTCGCGGCGGGAATCGGCTTTGGATTTGCCTTTCGAAGGGGCGGGGACTGGGGGAGGCGCAGGCGCGGGTTTGCCTCGCGCGAGACGGTCTTGGGTTGGGGTGGGGGTGTGCATTATGATGGGCTTGGATGCGGGGGTGGTGAGGAGGCTGAGGTGGAGAGTGAGGGGGTTGGTGATGGTGGAGAGGAATGGAGGGGAGGGGTTGGAGGTTGAAGGGGTTTAGATGGGATGGAGAGGGGTAGTGGGGAGAGGGTTGGAGGCTGGAGCTGCGAGTGGTGCTGGTGGGTGAGGACCTCGCGGGGATCCTGGGGGACGGAAGCGCCGAGATTCGGGTGGTTCTGGGTTGGGAGTTAGTTAGTTCTCGACATTTATGTGGAGTGAGGGGGATGAAAGAGCTGTGATGTTTGCAAGAACACAAAATAAAAGATCTCGGCACTGCTTTTGGGAGGAAGAAAAGGGAGGAGCGAATATAAGGTCGATAATAGTTTTGGCCGAACGCTTCCCCGTAGAGAGCATGAACGTTCAACATGGGGGGAAAATTCATCCACATAACACTGCAAATTATCTCAATTACAAAAGAAAAGAGACTCAACGGATGAACGGTCCAGCCTCGACCTTTCAAAAGAACCATCCACACCACACCAGGTCCCGAAAAGCCAGACTCAACGAACAGCAAAGACTATCCACCACTGACCTTTCCCGTTTTCGCCGCAGATCCAAAGACGTTGCAACTCACGCCCAAGTCATTCCATTACAAAAGCCTCCTACTTATCGCGTCGTGCTGTAAGCTTTTCCTGATCCGATGAAGGGAAGGAGGGAGGGTGGTCGGATGATGAAGCGAGGAGGAGGATAGAATCACATCCAAGCGAAGGGAAACGAACGAGAACAGTTCATAAACTTAGCTTACCACCATCTGCATCATCTGAATCACCACTTAGACCTCACGCTTGCACATACGTGATGAATCCAAAGAGGGGCCCGAATGACATTGTTGGTGAAGCAAAGGTTACCTCCTGCAGCGAGAGTGTATTACACCGAAGATATAAGCGTTCCTCCAAATCTACAAACAGCAAAGCACTACGCTCCATACACAGATCTCCGAAGTAAGACTATCTGGATTCCCTTTTGAATTTTATACAAACAATCCATCCATCCCCACGGTCTAAAGTACAACCCAGCATCCGACACCGGCCGGGTTCATCTTTTTTCCCTCCATGTATCTATAAATGCATTCGGCAAACAACTGACTGTAGGGTGCAACGCCAAAGGGAATCAGGTTGAACATGCTGTCGTTGATACCCGACAGCATCCTCCCGCCCCTCCCCCACCAACAAACCACCAATGCACCACCACCGCAAGAGACGAACGAAACAGTGGTATACACAGCAACGGAGCGCGCTGATGCAGATTGAAACAACGAGCGGCCTGATCTTCCTTTCCCGCAGAAAGCGATGCGGGTGGAGGGCGAGGCAAGAAACAAACACGAAAGCCGTATCTTTATATCGTTTGCGCAGATTTTTGGTATTAGACTTCCAAGGGGGCCACCAGACAGTAGAGAAACCGGCTCCGCTATGCATTTGAAACAGTAACAGTGCGATGCCCAGCTCTGTCGACGGGGCAAAAGATGGATCGACGGGTGGTGGTGGGCTTCACTTGGCCGAACAACCATCCACCAGCGTGTTTTTGGGCCATGGGTGCTTTGTCTCCTCCCTGTATGGATACGTGATTAGTGGCAGTCACCAAGATTGACACAAGAAGAGCTTACCATATCGTCAAATTAGCGTTTGTGTAGGCATTTAGGTGGTTCGCAATGTACTCCGTGGTTTCGTAGCCAGGAGGATCGCAGGATATGTTTTCCTCGTCAGGGTCTTGGTAGATGCGAACATAATCAAATCGCATGGTCGCTGGCATCAGAGGGGCGAGGCCGGTCAGGTTCAGCGCCGCGAAACTCATTGACATGCCGAAATTCATGACGAGTGCCATGGGCTCCATAGGTATTACTCTTTGGCCAATGTTGCCATTTGGTCCAACTGATCGTGCATTCATATGCCATGTCTTCTGATCTGCGACGTACCAATAGATGTCACCCTGCGATCCAGGCGTGTACTCAAAGGCGTAGGTCTGGTACTCTTTGCCATCATACCAATTGTTGTTGAGGTTCGTTACACCGGACAAAGCTTGCTGATAAACTCCACCTCGGTAGGCGTTCATCATAGTGACTGATTGATCGTATAATTCGAGGAAGTCTAGAGTACGTCAGTGGACTGGGTGAAGACGACCAAGACGAAGGATGACTAAGGTCAGAGCACGTACCATAGTTTGGCTGGTACCAAATATCGAAAGGCGCAAACTGCACGCTTTGGGAGGCCGAACCAATCGCGGCGGTGTTTCCGGGTCCGAGGTAGCCAACACTGGCTTCGATCACATCAATCTCTGGTGCTGCCCGGGATTTCCCAGGCGTTGGGTGTTCCTCTCCCGCGCATGTGCATGCCGGGAGCCGCATGCCGGGCAAAAAATTGATACCGTCCGTTGAACTTTGGTTCTTTGTAATTCCAGCATCGCATTTGTCCCAATAGCTATATGGCCAGAGACCGTCCGTCGTGGAGCCATATCCCGGTCTTCCAAGGTTGCCCATGGCCCAGAAACCGGGCCAAAAACCTATTGTGTTTCCCGCCCCTGGCAACGATATGGCAGCCTCAAGATGCCCTCCTGTAAAACACATCTGGTTCCACGATTGCACCATCCCAGATCGGTAATTGAGATTGTGGTTCTGGAAAGCATCGAACCTGATTTGCAGCACCCCATCGCCCGTAGTCACGGCATCAGGATCATACCACTACCAAGACGTCAGCATTTGAGAAAAGCTCGAGAGCACACTCAGGTAAAATACCTCAAGATCTTGTGTCACACCATACCACAGATCAACTGCTGTGAAATAAGGGTCATCACCGGGATAGAACGTTCGGCCCGCGGTATTGAACTCATCAGAAAACTAGTTAATCCGGTTAACGAAGAGCCCAAGGTGAGGCAAGGTCCACACCATACCACTAGATTCAGCGTTTTCCCGGTAGCACTCTTTTTAGTCATAGCTGAGCTTGGCGTATCCGGATCTATCAAGCCTCTCCGTATGTTCTTAAGCAGTGGAACCTTCCCGATATCTATACAGTTCGGGTCCGTCGAGCATGGGTCGGGGGGAGAAGTGTGTTTCCGCACAAAAGTTCTATTCCGCAGCGGTTAGCACAGAACCACGACCTTGTCGGGCTCCTCAACTCAGAGGTAGGTCGACGACGGATTGGGGATCCTTACAAAACGGGATAGCCAATAAACAGAATCAAAATGCCGATGGTTATAAATGCAAGACCTCCCACATTGACAACTCCTCTTCTCGTAAAGACGTCACATTCTCTGTTCTCTTTTTCATTCGGGTCCGGGTTATGTAGCCAGTCGTCCTTCTCGACATCCTCAGGAAACAAGAGAAGACCCGCCGACGGCAATATGTTGTATTTTTCCGAGACCGTTTGCGTGTTGACGTTGTCATCGTCACTACCCGCTCTCGAAGGCGCTCTTGAATCGTCAAATGGATTTACACTGTAGTTTCTACTGTCCCGACTTGCTGCTCCTTCCGAGCTCCAGCTCGTTCTCCGTGATGAGAACATTGACTGGACTGGCGACCGAATGGGTGAGTCTTCATCTCGAAACCTGCGTGTTCTTGATCTCGAAGGAGGAAGCAGTCGCTCCGCCGATTCGGCAGGATTGCTGCTGTACAGTCTTTGCAGAGAAGGCCGCGTCCGTATTGTGCTCGCCATTGGTACTCTCTGGGGTACAAGAGAACGTGATGAGTCCGTGCGGGCAGGTCCTTCGGGGCGATCATTGACAATCTCTTTGGCAAGGAGATCGCTCTGTGCTGAATTAAGTCGGATGTGAGGATGTGGTCGTGGAGGCGACGTGCTAGAAGTCAACATGATACCAAACGAGTGACTGTATTATCCTTTTCGAAGGAAGTTGAAAGGAGATTGGTCGACCGATGCGGTCGTGAACGAGTGAGGCGGATTCGAGGAAGAGAAGGTCGTGCAGCGGTCGCAAGAAAAGTCGGAACCAGCCTCCCCTCCTGCCCCAGGCGCCCTTTGTTGAAGTTGTGAAGACCCTTATGTGGGATACATGAATCACTTCGCACACGTCTGTGATCTTTGTTGTAGGAAGGAGTGGTTGTAGGTGGGATTGTGGAATGCCGTTGACGGGGTACGCGATTTTGTGCCTCCTTTTAGAAAACGAGAAAGCACTGGACCGTGCCAAGACCGTTTGACGTCTCCCTCTCGAAGGTCAAGTTAGCGGTCGTGACGAGTCTCGGACCGACCAGGGAGTTCGACCGAAGAGGAAAGATAACAATGAGGGTGGTTGGTTGCTTGTTTGGTTGTTTGGTTGTTTTGGTGTTGGTAGCGTTGATTGTATGGCAGTACAAAGCAATTGTCCAAATCGTTGGCGTTGGCGTGGGCTGTGGCGGGCCTGAGGGGGGATTGGACGAGTGGAGCAAGCTAAGCTTGACCTTTGGGGATTCGATGATGACCTGTTTTGGCCTGGGGCCTTTGGGACTGACTGGGGACTGTGTTTGTGCCAGGCACCAAGCAACGGATGGGCGTCTCTGGCGATTCGGCGAATGGCAGAGCGGCGGCAGGGATGCCGCTGGTTCAGGGACAAGAAGTCGAGTGACGCAGGCACCGCTGGCTTTGTGCCACCATCCTCTTTCTAGACGACCTTTTCGCTTTTTGCTTTTCGCTTTTCGCTTTTCGCCTGATTCGCGCCTTTGCTGGGCGTGGCGTGCCCTGTAGTGCCTGTGGTCCGTAGTGCCAGTCTACCTACGCTCCGGGGGGAATAAGGGCGAAAGTGCCACGCAGTTATTAATCTATTTTGGTGATGATTGTCGTCGCATCGTCGTTTGGTCGCATGTCTTTTTGCCATCATGAATTCATGATTGCCCTCAGCCATTGATCTTATTTGATTGCAGGGCTCCCTCCGGATATTACGCAGTCATGCGCAACGGCCTCGGTCATTCGTCTGAAGATTGCAACTCGTGATGTATCTGACGCTCAGAGGCCCGTTGCTCTGGGAATCGCCAAATCCATTGGATCTGAGTGGTTTGCATAATCTTTCCCTCGCGGCAGATATCTATCTCTGCATGTCTACAAGGATCATTACCGATACTTTTGCCTCGCGGTCAAGACCCACGTTTAGATTCCAACATTATAACTAGGTATATCAACTATTTGGACGACTCTTCAAGTCGCAAACCACTTTTCTTTTTCTCCACTGTCGAATTCTTGATCATCTCGGAGCTGGTGCTGCCGATATACCTTACTTTAGGCTCGGCAGCCCCAACCGTTCGAGCGTCAGGAACAGGAGCGCCAGCAGCCACTTCGGATGAACGGAGTTCGCCTTGTTATGATAAATATTATGACTTGTTGCCTGCAAACGAAACAACTGATCGTGAAGTTGCATGAAAAGCTTTACATATTGCGGCACAGTCCATGTGTGGCTGTCTAGTTGTCATGTCCAACCGTATCCTAGTCAATGAGGATGATGGGAGTAATACCCAAGGAAACAATAAGTGAAGAGTGTTGTAATTTGCAGGACCCATACTGAATCCTCTGACATACGGAATACTGCCACGCTGAGGTCGATTGACAATCCGGAATACGAGACGCCCCCGCTATCTCGAACCCCAGGGTCACACAACATCGAGCACTGACTCAGATTCCTTGCGCCCCAAACCCGCGTTCGGGACTGTGTTTTGCCTGTACCCTATCGGAGTACATGCGCATTATTCGACCGACTGTTCAAAACACCTAAAACCCCAGACCATAATGCGCACACAGGCCACTGCCGTCTCAACTTTCCACCGCTTTAGCCTTTAGTCCCACCACTCTCTTTCCCTTCTTGTCCAATCCCACTACATAATACTCCGCCCTCGTCTTCCCATGGTGCACTCGGAACACCCTGGCCCTGCCATCCCCGGCCTTCTCCACCACCTCCAACACCTCCTTGTACTGGCCTTGGGGATCGAACTCCTCTGTACCCAGGGTGGAGACTTCGGCCTGGTGTCCGATCAGGGATTGAAACTCATCTGTGGAAGAAGCTTAGTAGTCCCGACTAAGACCATGCCTTCCGTTGCGTTGCGTTCACAACGTGCCTTCTCATGTAACCTGCCCTAAATAACAAATATCGAATTCGAGAAAGACTCACTTTCCGACGGCATGTTCTCCCCACTCCATTTCAAGCTCACCGGCTCAAAAGGCTCGTCGGCGTCCGAGATGTAGTATTGCTCCACCTTCTGCAACGGCGCCGGCACTTCCGTATCCACCGCCTTCGTAGATGCCGACTGCGACGCTGACGAGGTTTTGGCGCTGGCGCCAGTGTCTTGATTTGCCTGCTGCAGGAAGGAGCCGTAAGACTCGTCCGAAGACATGGCTGCGAGTGCGGGGGTGCGTTGATGGAGAGCAGCTGCGAGTGGGATCTTCGTGTTCGAAGGAGAAGAAGGCGTCACCGGTGCGAGTGATAAGATGCTGGTCCTGGGAGCTCTCTGGTGGAATAGTATGGAGCACCTCGCGGGTTTGAAGTGGGATGTTGCATGACGCATGGGGGAGAAGGTTGATCCTTGATGCTGCCCCGTTTAACTCACGGCACATGTGACAGCTAGTGTGCTACCTTCTCCTTCCGGACACACATCAGGCCAAGTCACAGGTCTGACGGAGCCTCAGCAGCAGATGAATAACGAAATATAGTGCCTGATGGTTATAGGAACGAATATCCGAGGGAGCCTCAGCAACAGAAGAGCAATTCAAGTACAGTTTCTGATTATCCTAGAAGTGCAGTCTCAACCTTTACAAATGTTGGCCGCTGTTAAGACACTGAGGGGTTCCTTCACGCATATCAGGTCACGTTACATTTTTCAAGTAAGGATATCTGAGGGAGTCTCAGCAGCAAGTGAGCAATTAAACTACAGTTTCTGATTATCTTAGAGTTGCAATCTCAACCTCTACAAATGTTGATTGCTGTTAGATCACCCAGAGGTTCCTCCTTCACATATATAAGATCAAGTCACAACTTCACAAGATTGAGTAAAGACACCTAGAGGAGCCTCAGCAGCAGATGAGCAATCATCATACAGTTCATGATTATCATAAAAGTGCAACCTTGATCTCAATAAAATCTGATTACTATCAAGACACTGCGGGGCTCCCTCACACATATCAGGTCAAGTCATAATTTAAAGTAAACACATCCAGGGGAGCCTCAGCAACATATCAACTATAAAATACTGAAGAGTATAGCTATTGGTTGTCATCAGAGTTGCAGTTTCTTCTTTTACGAATTGATCGCGGTTAAGACTCCGGGGAGCTCCCGAGCCTGAAAAGTGGCTGGTGCTGACCGCATAGTTCAAACATGTGAACTGAACAAATCTATAAGACTGCTACAACGACATTTCGTACAATCCCTAAGATGCGGCCCGTTTATCGATCACAGTGCACTGGGATAGAGATACTATTGAGTTTGATGGATTGATTTCTGAAGCTATTGCACATCTAGGTACCCACTACCACGGGCAGCCCACAGCGAACAAACAAAGAGCACAAAACACAGACTATGCAGCAGCATTTAAGTCTTTTTTCAAAGTTCCTATGTAGCTCTTCTTCTCTGCGGCGGTTTGGTAGGCACCATGACCGAATTTCGAGGATGTGTCGATCCATTTCAGCTCGACCTTCTCCAACGCTTTCCGGCTGGTGTGCGTGAACATCGACTTCCGCAGTGTCATGACCCGCTTCTTGATACCAGGTACTGATCCCTTGAGGAGGACGAAGTCGTTCTTGACCTCTCCGTAGCGGACGAAACCACCCATTCTGAGACGAAATTAGTATAGTGACATCGAGGCATGTAGATTCACACTTACGGTGTGATTTGCTTCTTTGAGACGTCAAACTCGGTCGAAGCGCTTCCCTCATCCTCACCCTTGCCAATGCGGTAGACCTTGTGGTTGACCGAAGTACGGTGGTGGTATCCGTCCTGACCAGCACGAGCGACGGTCCACTGCACGTGCGATGGATGCCAGGCACCAATACAGGCAACCTTGCGGAGACCCTTGTGCGTCTTCCTCGGCAACTTCTTCGTACCCCATCTGCTCGTAACACCCGAAAAACCGTGACCTTTGGTGACCGCGATGCAGTCGACCATCTCGTCCTTCTCAAAGATGCTGTCGATCTCGACTGGCTTTTCGAATAGGCCCTGGCCGAATTCGACCTTGTCAGCCACGCTGCCACCATTGATCTGGATCTCCATCAAGTGTGCCTTCTTTTGCTTGAGAGGCGTCTTGCGGATTTGGGTGTGAGCGAGGACGCGGACGACGGTGCAGTATTTCTTGATACGCTCAAGTTCGCGAGTGATGGACTGGCCGGAGCTCTCAGAGTGCTTCTTAGCGTATTTGGTGAAGGCCTTCTTCTTCGACTTGTACCAGTTCTTGTAGAAGCGTCGCTTGACTTCGTCACTCAAGTGCTCCGCCCAGACGGTGGTGAGGGATCGAAGACCACGGGGAGTCTCAATGTAGCCGACGAGGCCAACGACAATCATCTACACGAAGGTTCGTGAGCCCTGATCTCAATCGTTGCGTGCAAGCTAGCCTACCGGAGGAGTCTCAATGACGGTCACTGCCTCGACAATCTCCTTCTTGTGCATCTTCGCACCTGGTCTGTCAAGGTCACGGACGATCGTGGTCATCCCGGCCTTGTATCCCATCGCAGCGGTGAGGTGGACAGGCTCCTTCGGGTTGTCCTTGGGGAACGACTTGACCTTACCGCGGTGACGGCTGGCACGCTTCCTCGGTAGGAAAGCGAGCGACCCATGTCGAGGCGCCTCAAACTTACGGTGAGACATCGCGGCGTTGCTGTTGCGGTTGTCGATTGTTGAAGTGCTGGTCGTCGATATCCGTCGGTGGTAAACTTTTGGAAAGTTGTGGGCGAAATCGCTAGCGCCTTTGGGTTTCGCTTAAGTTGGAGCCCTACAGCTAACGTAACCCACGGGGCAACGCCGCACTCTAGGTAACGCCGCACCCCCCTAAGTAAAAATCGGAATTTCACCAATTGAGCTGTAGATTTCGATCCAAATAAGGAACTTTGAAGCTCTACATCGTAGTCTATAATAGAGCTGTAGAATCTATGCATTTCAGCACCTTCAAGGCTGCTTTTGCTGTGACAACTGCAGTCTTGGCAGTCTGCTTCTCCTCTTTATCCTGCAGCCGTTTTGACTTCCTAGCCTGTGTCTCCAGCTACTTTCTGGATCTTTAAGGGCGTCATTATAGGCCTCAATGGCCTTCAGAATTTGCTCTTCTTTCTCCATTAAATGCATGCAATTATGGTGGAGAAATGGGTAATTTCAATTTTTGGGGGGGGGGCGGGGGGGGGGGTGCGGCGTTGCCTATAGTGCGGCGTTGCCCCGTGGGTTACGTTAGAGGGTACAACTCCAAGGCATGTGTAGTGTACCCATACAAAGTAAATGGAAGTCCTCAGCTGTGGGTCCCCTCAAATAACTGACGGTCAAGCCAGAATCTGAAGGACATCTGATGTGGAATGATAGAAGTCATGAACCTTTACCGTGTTCAGTCCAAGGATCTACAGATATCATTTTCATTCTTGAAAGGATTCCCACCAGGAGACAGCCACTTGTGTTGTGCATATACCTGATGCTCGATTCAGGCACAAGGACGAAATCAGTGGCAGTCTAGAGCGAGAGAGCCTAAGCAGCCTCCAGTAGCAAAGTGATGACAGAGAGATAGTGATCTGTTATTCTAGGAGCAGCTGCAAAGTAGCTTCTACACCACCATCAAAGTTTGCCACCGATATACTAACGAGGTCCTCTGACTGAAACTATCACTCACTTCGATGACGAGCTTGAGGTCGAGTCTGATCAACAGCTGTGGTATCTTATGGACAAGTGTTGAGATGAGGATGGAACACTTTAGGATAACGTTGGAGCAATAAGAGAGTATCTTCGGGGCAGCACATAAAGTTTTTTTTTCGGCGCCTCGCCGAAAATACGCATTTGTTGTATGCAATGCAAATGTCTTAGATTTAAAAGTGGATACCTTGGCAGAATGTCCTTTCGCTCATAGTAAGCTCAAATTGCCACGTGTGACATGTCCCATCCGTTTGCCAGCGCCATAAAAATGCCCCGTCACCTAAAGCGCAGCAAGCGCTCTTTGGCGTTACCATGTATGCCACCATCATAACCAGCCAGCACAAGTTCCAGCGCCTTCCCGGTACTCCACCATCGGCAAATTGTCCCTAATAGTCTCAAATAGCACAGATATTCCCCGAACTCCATGTTGTCCAAACGATTCGTCACCGCACTGCCCTCTTTAACCACACTTCCCACCACCACCTTACCCCCATTACCGCTGAGATCCCGTCGTTCTTACTATCTCTCCCATCCGGATCGCCTAAGATGACCGCATAGCACCAGAAGACGGCAGCTACCCACGCTGAAATCGCAATTCCCATTGCATACATTGGCGAGAGAAAGTTGATGAGCACGAGCATAGAGGATTTGTGTGAGGCCGGAATGATGGGTGAACAGATGAAGCCGAGCTGGGTGTCCAGGGGAGGGGCGAGGTAGCGGGTAAGTTGAGAGGAGAAGTTGGCGCGCGTTGTGCAGAAGCAGAATGGCGAGAGGAGGATCAAGAGGAGGAGGGCGAAAAGAGTGTATAAGCTAATTAGGATGGAGATAAGGGGTGAAAGGACAGAGAGATAGATCTGCGTGCGGGATACGTCAGTGACGATAACTTGGATAAGAGGACGGATGATGGTCTCACCAGGATCCACAGGGCGTGATCTTCTGGATCTGAGTCATCGTCTGTTGAAGCACCTTGGTCATAGGTTGCCGCAGCAGGGCGGGCTCTCGAAGTTGGTTCTCGAAAACCTGAAGTGGATAAGGACTGCTTCTCAGAATCGTAGTAATGCCGTTCCGCACCTCCTAAGGCATTTTGCCCTTGATAATTTGACAAGCCACGAGGCTGTCTATCAGCGCTCCTGTCTAGACCGCCTTTGAAACTTGGGGGTGGAGAGTAGGAAGCAGTAGAAGAACCGGAGCAAGACTGCGGAGACTCCGGTGAGGAAAGACGAGAGAAACCCAAGCCGTAATGCTGTTTTGAATAAGAAGGCCCGTCTAGCGGAGCATTGATGCGAGTAACAGGTTTCGCAGCGGAGAGTATTTTCATTGGCATCTGTTGTCCATCATAGGGCGACAAAGGGCCTAGACCGCAGCTTTTCTCGTTGTGGTCAAGCTGTGGCGGTTGGGAGGGAAGTTCGACCATGACGACAACGATGGTGAAACGGTGGAAGCGATATCGCGACGCGGGTATGATAAAACGGGAATGGCTGCAGTGCGCATTGAAAGAAGCGATCAGAGGATCATGGCGAAAAGCAGTGTCCTACTTGTCCCATATATGGGCCATTGCAAATGCTTGGGAGATGCGATCCCAAGCATCGGCGAGGAAGGAGAAAGTCGTCTGTGTGCATGGCCGTCTTGGCCAGCAGCGAGAAGACGTTTCGGGGGGGGGGCAAGCATGGAAGAGACGAGCCAAGAGTCTTGGGAGAAGGAAGAGAAATCACCAGGAGGCCGAAATGCCACGTCCGCTTCCGTCACTGATTTGCCCTCATCTGACCAAAAGCCGTCTTGGTTCTCTTGGCACCGAGGGGTAACGTTAAGTGGCTTGGCTCCGCTGTGCAGAGCTGGCAGAGTCCAGGCAAGAAGAAGGCAAGGGAGTGAGGTAAGGTCAGCTACATGTACCTTACGCTGTCATGCCCTCGACTCCTCGTGGGGGTAATCATAAGGGCCTGCAACGCTGCAAGAGCTGCAAAGCCGCAAAGCCGCCATGGGAATGCTACTGCCCGTGGGTAGGAGCCTGGGCACCGAGCCTGGGCCTGGGCGGTGGGTATGGATAATGGGGCAGCCATAAGGTGTGGGCGGTGTTGCCCATCCTCAGCCTGTGGCCTGTGGCCTGTGGCCTGTGGAGGCGCCCCAGCGGTTTGCCACCTCTTGGAGCCTTGGCAATCTAGCAGGAGTGGTACATCCGCCGCGATGACGTGCTCCGCCATCCTCGGTGGAAACGGTTGAATTGATGTTTGGCAAGCTCGTCAGATATGGAGAAAAGAGAGAAAAGAGAGAAAAGAGAGAAAAGATGGGGAAACATGGTCACACTTTGACCATAGCCATGCACCATGGTCGCAAACTTCCGGATAGTCGCCTGCCTGTGTCTTTTAAGATTGCCACCTATCAAACTTGATCATGCATCTGAGCCTTGGCGTGGCATGCCATTACAAACAGGGCAGTTTCAGAGCGGAAGAATCTGGTCGTTTCATAGAGTGTAGTGCTAAAGCTCAGTCATATTTACTTCCACTTTCAGCATCTACCAACTTACCCGCCTTCTATCTTCTCTTATCCAACGGAATATCGAGGGGGCCTTGGGGCCCCTCGTCAGATGACCTTGGCTGGAGTCGATCAATCATGTGTCAGTCCTCCTATTCGACAACCAAGTCAAATTCTTGGTAGCAGGTCTGATCGTACACTCTGAGGATTCACTTGTATCGCTTCATTGTTATGCTATCCCCAGCTGGAGACTCTCATTTATTTGGTGCCTACGCTTGCTGCCACCGGTGGTGAAGCACGTCTCGGGACCAGCTTGCGTATCCTGTAGACCCTCATAGTTGTTTCTAAATCCAATACTCAAACACTGCTATGCCCACCCTCGCTTTGGGATCTCATAACCCCCGAAACCACCAACCGGAGCCCTAGCCTTCGAAAAGACAAAACTCCTGCCGTTGAACGTCCGGTAAGGATGCATCACTACCATCACCGTATACACATGCGTTCCTAATACAACTCCGAGAAATAAATGATGCCCCTCAAGGTTCCGTTTTCGAAGGTCCATTCATCATGGCCCTCTGCGGACTGTTCCTCCCGCCTGGCCCGGCTGCAAGCCTCTTGTCATCCTCTCCCTCGTCATCGTAATCCTCGTCCACTTCCATCTTCCTCGCTGCTGCCTCGTAAGGTTCTCTTCGCTCGTCGTGCGCCACTTCTGCCATCGGCGGAAGATGCTCTTGTTGCGGCTGTTGATGCGGTGCCTGGTGCATCGAGGGTAGCGTGGGCGGATGGTGAGCTGCTTCGGATGGATGGTAGTTCTCATTCGCACGCCGTTGGTCTTCACGACGGATTTCCGACGAAGTACGCCTGTGCCTGTCACGAGGTGACGGCACTCTTTCGGCAGACGGTGCCCGGTGATGGTGATGATCTTCTAGCCTCCCTCGTGAGTCACCGTTCGCAGGCTTCTTGTTCGAAATCTTATAGTCGTCTTCGGGATCGAGGGGACGCTTGAAGCCAGTGGGTGGTCGATCGTCTCTTTCGCGAGCAGCGGCAGCTTCAGCAGCCGCGAGTGCGGCCGTTGGTGGAGGAGCACCGGCTGCGATGCCTCCCGGTTGTGACGGATTTGGGTGATGTTGGTACTGTTGGTGGGGATATCCAGACCCAGGCGATGGTGCTCTATCGTCAAGGATGGGCCTTACTTCCGGGGGAGGACTGTTCCCGCGGCCATAGGGGGGCATCGGGCCCGGTCCGTTGTGATTACCATTTGGAGGAGGTGCGACACCAGCGGAGGGGGCACCGTAGTTCGGATTGGAGATTCGGTTCGGTACTTGCTGCTGCGGTTGGGGCGGTGCTGGCTGAGGGAGTCCTTGCTGTCCTGGATAGCTGGGTGCAATGTTATTCATCTTCGGTGACGGCGATGGACGTCGGATAGGAGTATGACGATGCGGCTCCTGGTACTGTCTCATCGGCTCCTGGCGGGGACTTGGTTGCCTCGGTGGTGGTGGCGGAGGTCTGATTGCGTCACGCTGATCATAGGGATTGGGAGGTTGTGGCTGAGGGTGTTGGATTTCAGCCAGACGTCGACTCCAATCGGTTGCGGGACCGGGTGGGGCAGGACCGGGGCCTTGCGGTCCTGGCGCACCAGGGCCTGGGACGCCCCATTGTGGTCCAGGAGGAGCTCCAACGCTCGCTGCTTGATATTGCTGTGGATGGACATCTTGAGGCATTGGAGCACTGTGCTGATTCGGCATTCCAGTCGACTGCCCGTTGCGAAGAAGCTGCAGTCTTGCCTTGATATGGACGTTCATTGGATCGAGATCAGCGGCGCGCTGATAAGCGTCCAGTGCATCCGTTGTTTGGTTATTACATGACTCGTACTAGTATGATTTCAGCCCTGTCAACAAATATAGGAACAATGCAAAGCAAACATACCAAAGTCCCAAGGTCGTACCAGACTTCGGAGATATACGGGTTCAAACGAATCGCTCGGGAATATGCATCCAGGGCGTCACGGTACTGATTGATTTGGTAATACAGAACACCGATCGAGCACCAGAATGTCGGATTGCGCCCGTCTCGGTACACGGCTTGTTGGTACGCCTCATACGCCTTCGAATACTTTTGCTGTGACATATAGCAACGACCAAGGAGATACCAACTTTGTGCGTCCGAATTGTCTTATTTCAAAGTTAGTGAAGCTGTCCACAAACACATCCATTCACTTCAATGTACTTACCTGAACTGACGGACTTTTCCAAGTACTCGATGGCGTGCTCTTGGCTACTGAAACTCGTGCTCTGCTGATGATGCAGCCAACCGAGCTGCTGCAAAACCTTGGCATGGTTTGGGTCTCGTTCCAGAACACGGCGGTATGCTGCCTTTGCAGAATCATACTGCAATTCCAGCCGTCAGTACGACCATTGAGATAATAGATTTGACGACAGCTTACATCCTTCTGTTGCTCATGGACGTGGCCAATCTGGAACCAGATATCTTCTTCCGTCAACGGTCGCGGAGGATCTGTGACGATATATTTAAAGCACTACAAACAGATTAGTATGTGTTTTCGTCCGACGTTTGAATGTTCGTGAATACCTCTAAACTTTGGTTGTACTTTTGCTGCTGTTTATAGATTATCCCAAGCCGGAAGTAGATCTCATTCGCCTTCTCGAAGTCAGGTTGCATGCGCATGACCTGGGAAAAGGCTTCCTCTGCATGCTCGAGAGAGCCATAGCGGTCGTAGAGAATGCCTATCCCGTACCAAAGTTTCGGTTCCTGTTTGGGTCAGCATGACCATTTCACCCGCTTTAGCGATTGACATGGCATACCTTTGGGTCCCTCAGATGATAAAGTGCTTGCTGATATGCTGAATACGCTTGTTGAAGGTCCTCCATCATTAGGTAGCAGTGTCCTTTCCGAGTATCAGCTCTCGGACTTTTATGCGGTCATGGACGTTCGTTGCTTACCAAGACTCCCCCAGACTTCGCCATTTGTACCGTCGAGCTTCAGTATGCCTTGTAAGTATTCCACTGCTCTTGGAAAATTCTCTTTGGTTCTGAGAATACAAGAAATAGCGTTCATCGCCTGGATCGAGTACTGGTTGTGGCGCATGGCTTGCTCATAGGCATTGACGGCACCTTCAAGATCCCCCATGAGCTCGGTCAAATTTCCTATCTCGCGTGTCAATTTCATAAATATCAACTGCGGGCAGTTGGTGGGAAATACCAATCTGGAGCCACACCGCTTCATTGAGCTGGGCCATATGCTGAGGGGTGATTTTGTGATGCGCCTGCATCGGCATATGCCCATTAGCTTGGGGGTGAGCGCCGGGTGGGCCATGATGAGGATGAAGGCCGCCAGGCGGTGAAGCCTGTGGATGGTGGCTGGCCATCAATGTTGCGCAAGTCGATACGTAATATATGTACTCGCTGTCCCTTGCGGCGGCTTCCAGCTAGGAATACCTTTGCAGTACGACTTGGATCAGAAGACCGATGTCCAGGGATGCAACTGCTGTTGCCGAGGTTGGTTTCGATATATGGCCCCTAAGACCTCGATGCGGACCTCCCGGAATGCGACCTGTTTGGCAATTGATGGATCGAGCAAGCTTTGAAGAATCCACAACAGACTAAGACGTTGTGATTCGCGATGTTGACTCGAAGAGCGTTGGAGAGGCAGACTGGAGCTCTACACGAGAGCCGGGTTCGACCAGAGCGGATACAATCTGCTGGCCAATCAAAACAATGGAATACTGATATTGGACATGACAGCAAGGATCAGGCTTGGTGTGTTCAATCCGACGATCGCTTGCTGAGGGGCGCCGCGAGTTGAGTTGACTTCAGTAGAGAGGGGGATGAGGCTGGACACGCAGCAAGTATGATGTCTACAGAGAGAGGCGTGCGACAACGGGGGAAAAGAGGGACGGCAGCTGCCTCTCTGTGGTGAGAAAGCCAAAACCTCGAAGGGAAAATAACACTAGCGTGACGCTAGTGTTTAGCGCCTCTTTAGCGCCATTTCTCCCTCTCCCGGCTTCTTCGCCCTCATCGCTTGTTCAGCAATAGGCAAGAGGCAGTCCAGGCTATAAGCCCATAGGCCTGTAAGCCTATACCCTACCTAGCAGGGGCGCCCCAAGCCTATCCCTCTTGGCGCGCTCGACCCCTGTTCAGCCTCTGGTGTTCCAACTTCCGTGCGTGGCAGCTTGCAGGCTGGCTGGCAGGCTGCGGACCACACACCGGATAACTTTACTTGCTTAGCAGCCTAACGGACTGAACGGAGTCGCAGGCCTGCCAGGAGACAGTCCGGACCTACGGTGGGAGTGAGGAGCAGGCTTAGCCTTGGTCACGGTACGAGTAGCACCCCCTCGTAGAGTCTCGTAGAGTCGTAGCTTGCTCTGAGGAACCCCCAGTTATTATTACCCCTAGTCCTCCGTAGAGGTGACATCGATTAAATCATAGGCTTCCTCAGGTGGGATTCATAGCGCCCACATCCACATCCTTGAATCTACCATACCACGCCAGTCGCACGCACATCTCCCGCAAGGCCCTTTTTCTGCGGAAACTTCCCACACGATTGGTAGCGCACGACTCAGAGGGATTACCAGCCTTTGCTTCGTTGCGTCCGTTCCATCCTACCGTGCTGACAAGCAAGCACACCGCACCAAAGCACTGGCACCAGCATGACCCAAGAACCTGTGACCGATGGAAGGCAACATAGCCTCCTGGAGGACCCCCGTCCATTTCTCCTGCCTGTTTGTGAGACTGCTGAAAGGGATCCAGTCCATTCTGCAAATGTGGCGTAATTCGGATCGTCCCAACACAGGAAAGGACAACGGCATCGTGCGGACGACGGAAAGACGGTCGTTCGCAAATGGTGCTGGGGATCCCCAAGCATCCGTTCCCAAGTGCGACCAGTGCGACCAGGTGTCGCTTGGTTACGCCTGTCAAACTGTACACGCGATCGTCCTTACCGTTGACGTTTACCGGAGTGATAATATGCAGTCTGCAAGCCGCACTTAGGCGCACCCAGGAGGGGTGTGTGGATGGGTTAGAGGGAAGATGGGGTTCGAGGGAGGACCGATGGGGAGGGGGGGCATCCCCCGGCGTGCCGTTGCCCGTGGTTTCATTCTTGTCGACTGCCGCGCATGAAGGCAGAAGGCAGCTCGCAGGGTGCAGGGTGCAGGGTGCAGCATGCAGCATGCAGCATGCAGATCGCCTGCATGCTTCGGTGGTCGAGCTAAGGTAAATGGATCATCGGTTGATCGTCGGTGGGCTCAGGAAATCAGGAGGATGACAGCCATGGGTTTGCTGCAAAAGGCGCAATGTCGCATATGCTCAGGAGCAGAAACGGCAAGGACGCAGCAGACGCTACGATCTTCCCTTTTCGCCCGTCCATACTACATAATATATGCAGCGATGACATGGACGTGTGCGATAATGCAATCTTACTACTGCACGGCCGTCGGCCAAGGCCCTCCAAAGTCCCAAGGTCCAAGTGCGAGGCTTACTCCGTCCTGCTTACATCTGATCCGATGGATTCGATTTCGGTTGGTTTGCAGTCTTGCACACTGGACATTGGGCAACAACGGGCGACGGGCGATGGGCGATGGGCGATGGAAGAAAGCGTGGTGGGCAAAGCGGAGTAAGCGCCCGGGCGCCTCATGGAATTACTGGAATGCCTCTAAAAACCTTCTTTCTAAATCAGACACGACCCGCTCCGGGTCTAGATGTCCGTCTCAGATCGGTGGCGTGGCTTTCAAGGATCGGGTCAGTCACGTAGACGCTACCAGTTTTCCAGGGGTACGAACGTGGGGCGCTGGCGTTGGGGGCGCCTCAGGCTTCTTCTAACAGTTTGCTTGGCTGACAGTCGCAAGCGAGAATGAGGCTCTTGCTGCCATGGCTCCATATCTCAGGGGCTAAATCACGCTCTATATCTCCTCCGACATTTATATACCAGGAGCTCCCCCGAGTCACCTCGACTCGTTTTGTTCTGGCGTCGCACTCGAATCGAAATCTCGCAATGCCATGAAATCGACATGAAGCTGTACCACTTTTCCATATAGCCGCTTGGGGGCCCCCAAGAGGGTGTTTCACAAGAATCGGGCCTCAACGATAAGTCGATGACCTTACAATGCCTGCCTAAAAACGTGGAAACGGTTAAACACGTCAGAGGCGCCTCAGGTGCCTTTTTACTGCATAACTCGTACTTCACACCATGGGCTCTGCCTGGGAGAGATCCAACCCTCGTCCCACATTATATGTTGTGGAAGGGTCGCACGAACTGGGCTGGGGGTTTACCGCTAACCGCGCCACCTTTCTCGCTCGTTAGCGCTCAAATCTTCGATGATACTTTTGCCGCCTCGACGGCACGTAAAGAGATATCGCAGAGCCATGGACCTGCCAATCATTGACTGAAGCGCTCCCCACAGTGTCAGAACCAGACCTGTGGGAGACTACTCCTATTTTAGTTCCGTACAGAGCTGAATCATAGGTATGCATGCGCCAGGCCCCCGGATTGTTCTTTATTTCATCATGTGTCCCTGCACTGATTAAAACCTCCGATTTGTGCATGAGGTATCTCATAACAAGCTTGTGATACCGTCCGA
Organism: Lapillicoccus sp.; assembly: GCA_965277795.1. Taxonomy (GTDB): domain Bacteria; phylum Actinomycetota; class Actinomycetes; order Actinomycetales; family Dermatophilaceae; genus Lapillicoccus. The sequence goes on along the minus strand of OZ255840.1, from coordinate 5,309,050 downwards.
CAACTGGTAAGCTCTTCCATATCTGGGCATGCTTATACGCAGTTTCTATGATTGGAAGTGTGAGCGGGGATCCCTCCATGAGGTCTGCAGCGGATGTGACGAAATGTGTTTGTCTTGTAACCCTAGTCCTTTTTGGAATCTTCTGAGTGAAAGGCAAGAGCCTCCATCCTTAATCTGTTACTCATGCTGCTAGTATGCCGTTATTCTATTTGACATCATTCTACTTTACTTTGCTTCGCTTCAGTCTGTTCGATTACATCGTTATCTGAGTATTTTAAGGAGCAATTTGAGCCACAGCGTTGATATCTCAGCGCATACCACCGCTTGTTCGCTCGTTAATGAGTTTGGTATATACTTGTCAGATTTTGATGTCACTATGGCAATTGCTGACATGGAGGCCCCCTCACTCAAATCCTCATCCATCGCCGTAATTGGTCCTTTGCCGTTGAAAAGGCTTCTTTGTTTGGCATGAATGATTCCTATTCAAGTCTTTGTTGAGCTCTCAATGGTATTGGAGTGCTTCACCTAATACTTGAACGCTTATTGGACAATGTTTCACAACTAGAACACCGAAACCACAGAACAAGAAGACAGCGCAAACAGAACAATGGAACAATGAATCAAAAAGGAAAATGTCCAAAGATCAAAGGAAGAATAATTAGAAGACGGTAGCATTGTTGGGGCCTCTGAAATCATCCCGCAGAGACAAAGACGGTACAATGGACCTCAACCGTCTATATATACCGCCATAATCATCACTCTACTTGGACCATCATCTCCTGATCATCACACCACAACAACCAAACCAATCACAACTAACTCAACTCACACATCCACAGCAAGTCAAAAACCCACTCATTCAACTCTCCACCACAGCCACCATGTGTTCACAATCAGTCGTCACCTACTCCTGCGGTCACACCACACACCACTCCATGCAACGCTGCCGGACCACCAACTGCAACCGTGTCACGTACTTCTACGAGGATGTTCAAGGCCGCTGCAGCAACTGCAGGCGGGCGGACGCCAGCGGCAAGGGAAAAGGCAGTAGTCGTCGCAACTACTAAAGAAGAAAGAATGAGAAGATAAGGTGAGTGTTTTTCCTGTTTGGGTCTTCTTTTTGGTTTTGCATCAGATTGTGGCTTGCTCAGGGAAATAGACTGGCTGAGGTGTTTGTGCTTGAGGGATTGGTAAGTTAATTAGGCAAATACATTCTTTTCAACCGATATGCTCCATTGACTTTGTGTCAAAACTTTGTAATCGCTTAGTGGCCCCATTGCAACTTGAACGAACTGTATGTTGGCTCTGCGCAAAGACATTGTGAGGCTCCCCAGTAGAAAATCAGATGAGACAGTATCAAAGGGGAGCAACTCCACCTCCAGCGACCACGTGGACAAAACAAATGACACTCCTCAACTGGAGGGCCTCTTGACTACCTACTCAACAACCTCAACCATTTTTGAGGGACGCACAAGTACCTTGTATAGATGGCAGGGGACACCCTTAATAGACACTCAAAATAAGAAACAACATTAAGAGAGCAACTTCGCCTCCAGCACGCATATGATCAAATCAAATGACAGCCCTCACCTGGAGGTCTCCTCGACTGCTTGACACCCTCAATAACAATTCAAGGAGTGACGCACAAATCCAATGTAGAGATGGAAGGGGACTCCCCCAGTAGACAACCAATTGAGAAATCACAATAACAGAGCAACTCCACCTCCAGCAAGCACTTGGATAAAACAAACAGCAATCCACAGCCGGGAGTTCCCCCAAGTACATAACAGCTCCAAAAAGTATCAAGGGACGCACAAGTAGAAGGTAGCAGAACCCCTCAGGCGTAGGATCAAGAATAAACGGCAGTAGCAACAGGTGGACCCCCTATGCAAAAATGCCCCGACAGACAACAGATCTCAAGAACATGAAGCTCATAGAATCTTTAAATGATGCTAGGGGCCGCCTGGACGCCGTTACTTGAAACTGCCGCTCATTGTGACCTAACACCTTCCCTACCCTACCTAGTAGACAAGCCAGATAAAACAACACAGTAAGACAGCAACCGCTCCCCCAAGCAAGCATACAGATAAAAACAAACACCACTCTCCAGCCGAAGATCCCCCCAACCACATAACAAGCTCAACCACCATATGAAGAGACGCAAATGGACAGATAGAGATAGTAAGAGATCCCTCCAAAACCCCCTCTCAAACCCGAAACAAAAACAAAGCCAGCACCCCCTGCACCTCCAACAAATGCACAAAGCAAATCAAACCAACAACCCTTTCAATCTAAAAGAGATTCCCACTTAACCACTCCAACCGCCCACTTCCAACATCCAACATCCAACCTCCACCCATAACCACCGCAAAGTCCATGACGTCGACTCCCCCCCCCAACCCCCCCCCTTCCCCCAGCCATCCACTTCAACAAGACCCCCCATCCGTCACTTACGGAGTACCACTACCACTAGTTGCGCGGGTCCCCCCTACAACACCCCCCACCCCGAACGAAACCCCACGACACGAACCCCCCCCCCCCCCCCCCCCCCTTTTTTTCACCACAGCCTGAAAAAGAAGCCGCGCAACGACGAGGAAAAGATGAGATTGCGCACTCGAGGCTCGGCACCGGATTCGAAATCCCGCTGACTCTTGCGAAGAGGAGGCTCGCGGGGATGGCTTTCGACGGCGGAATGCACCAACGCGGCCTTCCAGGCCTTGGGATCGAGATCGAGGGGGAGTTGCGCGGATGATGACAGGGCAGACAGGCAGGCAGGCAGGCAGGCAGGCAGGCAGATAGGCAGATAGCTCGAGTCTGTTATTTGTGTGACTGATTGATAGATAGAAATGCATCATTAAATCTAAAACCACGCTTCAGCCTTCTTCAGGCACATGAACATGAATTCACCGCCTCTGTAGAATAGAAACGCCTACTAATGCTTTCGTGACTTGGTCGGGGAAAAATTGCACCGGGCCCATTTCCGCATGCATGACATGACATGACATGAACATGACCCATTCCCATTCCCATATCCGATTCCGATCCCCCCCCCCCGGCCCCGACCACGCCGCCTCCTAAAAAAACGCCCGCTCCTCTATGCCCACCCACCCACCCATTAAGCATACCTAACCGTCGGCCGCCACGCCCCCGCCACCGGCGCCGGCTGCTGTACCGGATACCACGTCGCCTGCGGGTTCCCCAGCGGCGAATGCTGCACTTGATACGCGCCACCGGCCCCCCACTGGGCACCGGGATTCCACCTCCCAGCCGCATCCCACATGCCATTCCCGCCGGGCATGGCAGGCGGCATAGGGCCATCCCAACCCTGCGGGACGTGCATCGGCGGGTTGGGCGCGCGTTTGCCTCTGGATCTCCTCCTGGCGGCGGAAGAAGAAGAAGAAGAAGAAGAAGAAGCGGAATGGCGACGGCAGCGACGGATGCAGCAGCCGAGGATGGAGAGGAGGACGAGGGCGCCGACGGCGGAGGCGATGCCGATGACGACGCCTTTGTTGTTGTTGATCCAGGATTTTACCTCTTTGGCTGCGGTGGAGCCTTTGCAGTTGCCCTATGAGGAGGGATTAGTATGAGTGGGGATTGGTGATGATGGTGGCGTGTTCGCGTGATGAGAGTTTGATGGAATGGAGAAGAAGAAGACTTACGTTGGAGCACTTCCCGCCGCCACCGCAGGGGGTGCCGTCGAGGAAGTTCTGCTGCATGCTGTAGCAGGTCCCCGGTCCGAATGAAGGGGATGCACATGATAGGGTGCAGTCTTGGCTGTTGCAGGCGTAGGTGTCGTTGTCGGAGGTGTAGGAGCCCATCAAGGTCTTGCATTGCATGTCCCTCGATGTACATTGGCCGCTGGCGCATTGTAAGGAAGCTGTACCGTTGCCACAACTCTGGCCGTCGGGAGCGGTCTTATCGGCGGGACAGCTTGCCGCATTACCAGGACACGCCTCTTGCGGGTCGCAGACGCCGGTGCTGGCCCTGCAGACGGTGCCATTGGAGGCGAATTGGCATCCCCGGCAGCAGTCGTCGTTCGAGTCATCGCAGACGGCATTGTTCATGAATTTGCAGGTTGTAGGATTGCAGCATCGGTTGCTACCGCAACTCTGGGCGCCACCGCAATCGCAGTCTTCGCCCTCTTCGACAATGCCATTGCCACATTGAGCGCCGGAAATAGTAACGACACCTTTGTTGTTTGTAAGACAGGAGGTGTTGACACTGTTACGGCCAATAGCAGAGCAGATATTGCCGATGGTACAAGGGCTAAATTGTGTGATGCCATTCCCAGTGGCGGGATTCATAATGTATTGCGCTCCTGCGTCACATGACGAGCCGCTAAGAGGACAACATTGCTGCGCGTTCACAGAGTAGCCATCGTTGCACGTTTGGCTGTCACAGTCATGAACAGCACCGAATGTGTGCCCGGTTTCGTGAGCGATGACCTGCCACTCGGTGGAAGTCCTCGCGACGACATTGGCTCCGCTGACGACCTCGGCTGAGGTTCCATTCGAACCTGGAACCTGTTGGGCAACGGTTACGCATGCCTGACCAAGCCAGGCCAGACCGACCTCAGGACCGGTGTTGCACTGAGTTAGGAGGGTCCAGTAAGCATTGGTGTCAGCTCTGTTCCCTCTCCATTGCGAGAAAGTGTTCAGTCGGTCCGTTATGGTCAAGTTGCTGTCGCAGCCAATGTTCCACGGGGTTGCTGCGGCCGCTGTCCCAGGACAGTTGCTGTCACTCACGGTCAAGTTTTGCAGTCCCAGTGTGATGTTGAACGTCTTTTCGTAGAGGTCCGAGGCAGAGTTGATTTGAGTAATGACATTTTGGCGTGTGGTCTCCGTGGAGTTGAACCCTGCAGTATATGAACAGTCGGTCGCAATGCCTAGAAAAGCCACTTTCCGAGTGGAGGGACAGCCAGTCGTTATCCCAATGGTTTTCTGCAGATTCACGCCTCCGGAATTGCCTCCGCTGGGAATACCATTGGTATCGATTTGCCTCTTTCCAAACAGCGAATTAATCGGCATGGCGCCCCAGAAACCCGCACTTCGTTTCATTACAGGTGCAAAGAGAGGGTGAGACGGATTTGTGTTGAAAGAAAGCCGGTCGGTCTGACAGGATCGGTCCAATGCATCAGATCGTTTCAGCTCCGTTTGAAATGAGGGACTGATGTCTGAGTCGCGAAAGATGACCATATACTCATCGTCGCTGTATTCTATCTCCGGGTCAAAGTGGTGCTTTGTGTGCATGTAGTTTGAACGCATTTGTACATGGTGGTGGTCGCCCATGATCGTAAAGGCGCCTTCAAACAGTGGATGGATGCCATCTCGTCGAATCACAATCCTTGCCCAGCCGACACCGATCCAACTCTTATCATGGTCTTGAACCCATGCCTGCCCCTTGAATACTTTGTGTTCTTGCCGGTCTATAGTTTCTGATCGAACAACCGTGCCAGCGGCGTCCAGGTATTCCACAGAAGCTCCCTCACCCAGTATATCATGATTGGGCTCGAGGCTGAGCTTTATTTGTTGTTCTTCCCGATGCAAGTCAAAGGAAAGGTCAAAATGCGAAAATGCATGCACACGATGCGATGGCAATCTTATCTCTGGATTTCGGACAAGAGAAAGGTATTTGAGAGGATTTCTACTTTGGGAGTTTGCTGCAGTACACATGTCAGCCTCGAGCAAGACTGCAGCGGCAGACCTTAGATAGGCACTCACCATGGACAACGTCAAATGAAAGACCGATAGAAAGCCAAACTGGCGTGAAGATGCGTAACAAATGCATAACAAAGGAGCGTAGCGACGGTCAGCGACCGCGCCGGGTCTTTAAGGGGGGTTCAACCGGTGATATCCAGAGTACCACGTGCATAGACGGATCGTCGTGAGTAGGCCTACTCAGCTGTGGAAGAGGGTAACGAAGGACTGAACAGTCGGGCCTGAATGAGGATGCCTTGCCAGAGTCTGACCGAGGATCCTACAGAGACGTGTTCGGCCAAGGCCGGGGGGCGATGCCGAGGCAGAGGTGGTTTGGACTGTTGTAGAACGCGGTGCAAGGCGAAGGCGAAGGCGAAGGCGAAGGCTAAGAACGATGTGGCAATCGTGAATGATAGCAAGTGGACGAGGCGCTCATAACTATCATGAAATGAGATACATTATCGGGCACGCAAGACGGCGTTGAGGAGTATCTAGAGGAGTACCTCGAGGAGTACCTAGAGGAGAACCTAGAGCCATAAGCAGAAGTGTTACGACGACAACGTACGAGTACCCTAGGCGCTAACAGGGGCCCAGACTCGGCTTGCTTGGCGGCCGCCGCGATGGGCAACGAGCCGCTTTCCGAGCGAGATCCGACCCCCCATCTGAGCCATCTCACGTGAGATTCGTGGGATTTGCGAAATCACTTTTAGGGTCAGAAGACTGCTCGTATCCAGTTGGAAGAGGCCGAGTCACGGCTTTGGTTTGGTACCACCTGTAGAATTCACCACGATCCGTTCTTTAGGGTCTGATTACTTCCCGTGCAAGCCGAGAGCTCCAAGCTGGAAATGCATGTGGAAGTGTGCTATTTAGAGCTTCCTTGCCGTCTTACATGTGGTACGACACAATGATGTCTACAACATCACACCAGAGCAGTACTGTTTGGGATTACATGACCATTTATTTACAGTTAACAAAAGTACTCGGAAATTCTCAATCATAGTGGTAGCCAAGTGAAGCCGCTACGTGAACCAAAACGACCAATCAGATTACACATTCAATATCCATTTCTACTTCTTCCGTGACGCTTTGACGACCTCAATGATATTGTCGACCACGCTAGGATCAGATAGCTACCGTAAAGTCAGCAATACCCACTAGCCAAGCGTGTGGCAATTCCAACACTCACAGTAGAAATATCTCCCAGCTGGTCCTCTTCCCCGGATAAGATCTTCCGCAGGATGCGTCTCATGATTTTGCCCGAGCGGGTCTTGGGGAGATCGTCGATGATGTAGACTGCTTTGGGTGCGGCAAATGGGCCGATCGACTTGCGAACCTGAAGAATCAGGTCTTTCCTGACTTGCTCGTTCGATTCGCCACCGTCCTTGAGGGCGACGAAAGCATTGACCGCTTGGCCAGAAAGCTCATCGTTCACACCTACAACAGCCGCTTCGGCGACTTGGTCTATACTATCATTAGCTTCCGATCATCACCTTTTGTGTGTCTCGGCTTACGATGCTCGATCAGTGCTGCCTCAATTTCAGCTGTCGACAGCCTATGCCCAGATACGTTGACGACGTCATCGACACGCCCGCGAATCCAGTAGTATCCCTCGTGGTCACGGCCAGCTCCATCACCAGTGAACTGGATTCCAGTCAGCAAGAGCGGCAACATTTGAGAAAGCGTGGCGTGTACGCACGTAATAGCCTTTATATACATTCAAGTAGGTGTCCATATACCGTTTGTGGGCACCCCAAACCGTACGAGCCATACTTGGCCATGGTTTCTTGATTGCCAACACACCTTCAACATCGTTTCCATGAATCTCGTCTCCAGAGACAGGGTCGATAATCGCTGGCTCGATACCGAAGAATGGTAATGATGCACTTCCAGGTTTGGTCGGTGTGACGCCTCCCAAAGGCGTAATGACGTGGGATCCGGTTTCTGTCTGCCAGTATGTCTGGGAGTGTGTTAGCAGGCGCTAGGATTCAAATAGGCACATTATGCAGGACTCACATCCACGATGTGTGCTTCTTTCTTTCCCACAACGTCGTGATACCACTTCCAGATCTCAGCTGCGATGGGCTCGCCCACTGAGCCAAGTACGCGGAGGTGCTTCATTGCGTGCTTGCAATGATGATCACCAGCCCGTTTCAGCAAGCGCAACGCCGTTGGTGCAACGTAAAATTGTGTGACTTGATACTTGTCGATAACATCCCAATAGCGAGAGAAGTTAGGGTATGCTGGGGTCCCTTCAAAGACTACGGTGGTCACACCCAATACTAGAGGAGCATACACCACATACGTATGCCCAGTGATCCAGCCGACGTCACCGCCGCAGAAAAATATGTCCTTGTCGTGGATGTCAAAGACATACTTGCCTGTAACGGCCGCACCCAGGAGATAACCTCCGGTGGTGTGCATGACACCCTTTGGTTTCCCTGTTGAACCCGAAGTGTAGAGCAAGAAGAGCGGATCTTCAGAGTTCATTGACTCGGGTGGGTAGTAGTTTGGCCACTTCTCGACTTCTTCATGCCACCACCAATCCCGACCTTTCGTCCAGGGTACATCGGCACCGGTTCGCTTGTAGACTAGACAGTGGGTGACATCCGGGCATTGCTTAAGGGCGTCATCGACAATCTTCTTAGTCCCGATCAACTTCCCTCCTCGTTTGCCCTCGTCGGTGGTGATGACCACTTTGGACTGCGCGTCGATGACACGATCCCGCAGCGAATCTGAGGAGAAACCGGCAAAGACGACGGAGTGGACGGCACCAACACGCGTGCAAGCGAGGAAGGCGATCAAGGCTTCCGGTATCATGGGCAGGTAAAGCGCAACAGTATCGCCTTTCTTGACACCCATCTGCTTGAGCACATAGGACAGTTTCGATACCTCGCGGAGCAACTCCCCATATGTGATCGTTCGGCCCTCGCCCGGCTCATCGGATTCGTATATGATGGCTGGCCTTTTTGGGTCTTTGATTGCATGGCGGTCCACACAGTTGTAAGAAGCGTTCAAGCGGCCCTCCACAAACCAGGCATTGTCGCCGTATTCGAACGAACCCGAGTGCACGGTTTGGAAGTCTCTTTCCCAGGTCAAGAGATCACGGGCGAGTTTGCCCCAGAACTTGTCGGGGTCTTCGATTGACTCCTTGTAGAGCTCCTTGTAGTGCTCCAGTCCGTCTAGATGCGGCTTTGACGGATGCTTTTCGTGGAATACTTTCGGAACATCGTATGTGTCAACTACCAAGAGAATCAGCACTGCTCCCTCTTTCTTTTCTTCTCTTCGCAGTTAGCTACCTTGGTGCGCCTCCACCACGACTGGTGGCTTAACGTCGCCTTCTGACATGGTACAAGATGGGTAGAAGAATGCTAGAAGTTGAGGAGCTGGGACGATTGCTGAGGAAGATGTTTAGATGTACGGATGGTCAGGACGCTAAGGTACGGAAGTATGGAAGGTCTACAATAGCGGCTGAATGGTACTTAAGAGCGGATGGAGGGGGGTGGTGGGTAAGGTCATGGACCCAAGACAGCGGAGAGGTCAGGCAAGGATCTCAAGCAGACAGGCCAATCAGATAGCTTGTGGAGAAAGAGGACTACCCTTTTCAGGAGATGGTTTTCATTGCGGCACGAGGTCCAGCCTCTTTTGAAGGATGGAGGGGGAGTGGGGTAGTCGGTCGGGCCAACGCAAGGCGGGGACTAGATGAAATACAAATAATCTTCTTTCCTCCGAGTACGATTTATGATTTATGAACACTGTGAACCGTGTAAGTAGCCGTTCCAGACGCCCTAATTGTTCGGAAGATAGAACCGGATGCCACCAGGATTTCATCTGGGAGTGCTAGCGCCGTCCCCAAAAGCTCCGGATTGACCCCAGTTGCGGTGGCAGATGCCTCTCCTGCATTGTCGCGGGGCAGGAATTCCAATTGACGATTCCCCAGGCTTCAGAACAGACCCAGCTTGATTTTAGCTCCTGCGCCCAAAGCATTTCGGGCCGAGTGCAGTCGCGCCAGCGGCAGAGCACAGGGCCAAGATGATTGGCCAATTCGGAGCTGGCTGCTGGCTGGCCATCGGCGATTCATACCTTAACTTACCCAAGCAAGTCTCGGTCGAGGATAGAATATCCAGCACGTAAATGCTAGAAGGAATTGAGCTCGATACGATTCCACTCCGAGTGCTGTGGAGAGGCTCCGACGCACAACAAGCGGTAGGTTGAGGACCCTTACGAGAAGACGTGATCGGGCAGCAGGCCTTGGGTCAAGATACAGCTTGTGTTGCGCTCCAAGAAAGCGATCCAGGCGGGCCCCCAGCAGCAAGTCGACAGCGGACCGCAATATCTAAACATCGTATTACTACAGACTACAGAGCTCAATAGTGTCTAGATGAATGAAACTTAAGGCCTAAGGTCGTGCTTTACTAGGTAGGTGGGGGAGCTCCCTGTTGCAAGTGTCATCTATTTAGGCCCTAGACTATATCTGATTAGGCGTGTGGACAAAACAAGTCGCTGTTTCCAGCACAGGGGTCCTCTTGATACTATAACAGCGAAAGCGATATCTCAATCCTTGAAGTAGTTGTTGTAGACATCTAGGGCTTTTACGTTAGCTGGACGTCAAACTCTGCCTTGACTGTTAAGTGGTCGAGGGGGCCCCCAGCAGAGGACTGCCGCTTGTTAGGGCACACGCCTGGCAGTCCTCCTTGTCCATGATTTAGAAGTCATGATCTCTACAATCCCCACTCTGGAGATGCTGGAGACCGCTCTCATCGTTGATTTGTTGAGGAGGCCCCCTGCCCGTAATCATCTATTCTACCATGTGCTATTTTCCAAATACCTTCGCTCCCTTGATCCATGTCTGCAGTACATGCCCTTCACGGTTCAGTATCACAAAATCTGCTCGCCGGCCGTGCTCTAACATCCCTCTTTCGTTATCTTTCATGAGGTTGGCAACGTTCTCCGTGACACAGCGGACTGCCTCCGGCAATGAACATCCACTCCATTTCATGAGGTTCCTGACGCACTCATCGATACTGCTGCAGCTTCCGATCAGGGTGTCCGTACCATCAATTGTGACTTTGTTTCCCTCCTTTCTTTGCCCATGTGGAATCTGAGAATGCCCGGGATACAGACCGTCGGGCAGTCCAGCCATCTCAATAGAATCTGTTATCAGGATGCATCTCTCTGGATTCGCACGAAAAGCCATGGTGAGAGTCGCCGGATGGAGGTGAATACCATCGGGTATTAAAGAATAGAAGGGCGCCTCGGGTGATGATATCAACCCTGCAAGGCCGGGTGTTCGGTGGTGTAGCGGGTTCATTGCATTGAAAACATGCGTGAGCGTCTGAGCACCTGCCTGGAGGGCTTCAAGACCACACTCATAAGCTGCTGCGGAGTGCCCCAGTGATACCACAACACTATGATCCCTTGTGAGCGTGCGGATGAGTTCTAGCGACCCTGGGAGCTCTGGTGCAAGGGTGACCATCTTGATGTTGGAGCGTACATTGGATTCACCATATACTGCTGTTGGAGATGAGCTGTTTGGATTCAGCATGAGACTCGAGTCATGAGCGCCTTTCTTTGTGGGATTGAGCCATGGCCCTTCTGTATGCGCTCCAAGCAACGTAGCTCCTTCGGCGAACTCCTGTGGCCGCAATTGCGGTAGCACCTGAGCCTACATGTCAGTAATGTATTCCGGGAGTAGTGGCCAACTCGACACAGGGTATTAGCACATACAGAAAATGTTCGTTGCAGTGTCCATGGCTTTGAAGGGGGAATGGTCAAGGACATGCTCAAAAAACAGACACAGAATCGAAGCAGGTGGCAATTCTCCTCCAGCGGCTTTTCAAGCACCAAAATAAATGTTTGGGAAATTGGGGAGCTCCTCAGGCTCTATGGTAATGTCGTGTATGATTGTGAAAGGTTCTGACAGCCTGCATGCGCCCGAGGAGCCGGGGAGCTCCTCGGGCTCTACAACAGCTTTGTCATAAGATTAAGTGGAAGCTGTAAATGAAGAGATCGGAGAGACCCTCATGCAGCATACATCACAGAGAAGAGAAGACAATCATAAATAAAGAGCAGAATTGTAGAACTAAGTGTTCTCAATAAACTGTGGACTTGATCTTTTCAGACAGGGATATCTTTTTGGGAACTTGACTCTCCCAGTGGGAAAAACGTAGTAGTAGAAATTGCAAAATAAAAGAAGTAGATACCAACCTTCTGGAAGACGTCTGAGCTCACAGTAGGCACAGTTGCCCAAAAACCCCCAACCCCTCTGGAAACCATGTACTCCGAGACTCTCTTAAGGTTGCTTTGATACACGAGAGGATTCTCGTAGTGTGTAAAATGTACCCCTACGCAGCCATTCGTTTGCAACTCAATATAGGCGGGTGCAATCACCTTGCCGTTGAGGTCAATGACTTCATCTGCTTGCGCGTGAGGCTCCGGGACAATGAGGCCAGAAACCCGATCTATGAAGAAGCTGCTCTCAACCAACTTGCTGCCCAAGCATAAATGGCCGTTGATGAACGCTATGATCTTCGGCATGCTCATTAACGAATCTGGTCCGCTGCCCCGTTCCCAATAGAAGTGCGCCAATCAAGAGATGTGTACGGCACGGTAGACGTTGCAAATCAATCGTCTGGTGATACCTGAGGTTGAAAGCAAGAACAAGGTTTGCTCCGAGTATTCGCGGTTGTCGAACATGTGCGGGGTGCCCCGCAACATGATGTGGAGTCATGTGGAGTCATGAGCCCGGTCCTTTTCGTTCTTCCCTTACCTTCCCAGTTCCAGCATAGGGAGACCACTTAATCATATGGCCCGTCGGACACCCGTATAGAGTAGACAGTGTGGTACTAGCATTTCAGTCCTCATCACAGCAAGTCCATCAATAAGTTGACAATGGACCGTCGATGAATATTGGACGAATCTGGCGCGTATGCACAATGACGTAAATCTCCTAAGCGAAACCAAGGACGTGGAAGCGCTAGAGCCGCGTCTCCTCCTGAACTTGCTGAATTGGTGCATCCTTTCCTACTCCGGAGTATACTTGATTGTGTTGACCCTCTCAGCGTCACTGCAGTCCGACTGCGTCTTCAACAACCTCTGTATCTCGGCAATCACCAACCTCCCTCCCCATTGGTTTTGCCCAGTTGATGCGCCGCTCAGACTCGTTGGGAGTTGAGCTGCTCTGCAACGGTTCGGTACATCTGTTCTTAGTTTGCTGCCCTCTCTTCAGTCGAGCAAATTGGTCACTGCCATGGCCGATCAACAGCGGCGCGCACCAGGGGGACATTACTCTGGGGTTTGTGTCTCCACTTAAATCACACACAGCAGAGGCACTGACGGAGCTACACAGGCCAATCCGATCCCGAATATTCAGAAATTCGTAGAAAGCTTAGACCGCGACAAACGAGAGAGGGATAAGAGGATTGACGAGCAAAATCAGTTGAAGCAACAGCAGGGGGAAGCCACTCCACATCATGCTACGAAGGCTGCCGAAGCAGGGACACTTCAGACGGTGACAGATCCCACAACAGGGAAGGAGGTACAAATTGAGGATGTAAACAAGGATTTCATGAAGGCTTCTCAAGATCCCCAGGTGAGCCAGAGCGCCTCCTGGTTTGTATGCATGCGACTGGTGCTGACGAGAAATCCCAGCTGTCGGTACCCAATGCAAATCTAGGAAAACCTACTGTAAGTCCTCCAAAATCTGTTTATAGGGGCAAGCCTGACAGTCTGCCAGACTGTGGCAACATCTCCATCGCAGCCACGAGACGAGTACGCGCACAAGCAAGACGTAACCGCACCACCTGACCCTGTCGCCGAAGGAAGTACCTCCGACGTTCCAATACATGGCGAGAAGACGAATATTCTCTTCCACCCCACACCTTCAGTCAGCTATGAGCCCATGTTCGCTTCTTTGGAGAACAAAGCTGGCGGTCTCTGTATTGGAGTCTTCCTGGCAATCGTCATTCTTGGCAAGATGTTCGGAGGCTCACTGAAGGGTCTGATTCCCACCGCTGCTTGCATCGTCTCGGGTGTCTGGCTCTGGATGAAAGAGGTTGTCCGTAGCGGGAGGGAGGTCGAATGGTCGAGCGAGCAGTCGAGAGGAGAAATCGTGAGCTCTTAACTCGAGAATATTGGTGTTCGGGATTACTGAGTCTTCACAGGCAACCGCAAATCTGCTCCCGGAGTCTGTTGAATGGCTTAATACATTTATGGTATTTAGCCGCGCCCTTCTCTTAGCATTGGCCTCTTGTCAAACCGTCCCATAGCGTAGAATTATCCCTTACTAATACTTTGCCTATAGGGGATTATGTGGGGTCTTATAAACCCCGACATGTTCGCTGGGGTGGCGGATACCCTGGAAGACGTAATGCAAGCATCTGTCCCTGGTATCATCGAGAATGTGCGTGTGGCGGAGATCAACCAAGGCAACAACCCTCTTCGTATTCTGAGTCTGCGGGCGTTGCCAGATACGCACGTAAAAGAGCTCAAAGAGAGTATTCATGAGGAGAATAAGAAGACCAAGGATCCTCAGGAGGCCGCAGCTGATGAAGAGGGCGGTGATTACTACAATATCGAAGTTGCGTTTGCATATCATGCAAAGCCTACTGGGACCGACGTCTCGGCGAAAGCGCGTAACATGCACATGCAACTCGTTTTCTATCTGGGCGTCAAGGGGCTCTTCGGTGTACCGCTCCCGATCTTCGTTGAGCTCCAAGGCCTTGTGGGCACCGTCAGAATACGGCTTCAAATGACCCCTGAAGCGCCATTTTTAAAGAATCTCACCTTCACACTAATGGGCTTGCCACAGGTTCAGGCTGGGTGCACCCCCATGGTTCAAAGCGGAGTCAACATCCTTAATCTTCCTTTAATTTCCAACTTCGTCAACTATGCCATCGCAGCTGCGGCAAGCATTTACGTCGCACCCAAGTCTATGTCCATTGACCTAAGCAAGATACTTGTGGGAGACACTATCCAGAAAGAAGTTCTTGCGCTTGGAGTTATGTGGATCAGGATTCATCGTGCACTGGGCTTGAGCAAGCAAGACAGACGTGGGAGCAAGCATGGAGGCAGCGATCCTTACATCACTCTGTCGTTCTCCAAGTACGGAAAGCCTATGTACTGTACTCGCGTCATTACAGATGATTTGAACCCGATATGGGAAGAGACTGCTGCGTAAGTGGTTCTGCTTCTGCTTCTGCTGCGCTCATTGAGGGCTTGCTGACTGCAACAAGGCTACTGGTTACCCCCGAACTTATTAAAGCCGACGAACAGCTCAGCGTAGAGCTATGGGACTCCGACCGCTCGACAGCCGATGACATCGTTGGGAAGGTTGAGTTATCCATGCAAAAAATGATCCAGCACCCCGGCAAAATGTATCCTCAGGTATCAAAACTTAAAGGCATGGAGGCAGACAGCGAAATGCCTGGGGAGCTCCATTGGGAAGTCGGTTATTTTGGCAAGCCTCAATTTCGTCCTGCTCTACGTACCGACGGGAAGAATCCCAACTTGCCCAAATCGCTCAAGGACAAGCCAGAGTTGCAAGATGACAAAGGTGTACTCGATAATGATGAAGAAAATGCTGTTGTCCATACTCCGCCGGATCCATTGTGGCCTAGCGGAGTCTGCAGTGTGGTTGTTCACCAAATTGTGAACCTTGAGCTTGAGAATGTCAAAGGTAGCGAAGGAAGTCGAAAGGGGAGGGAGTATGAGCCAGCAAAAGAAGCCGGCGAGATCACAGAAGAAGAATCAAAAAAGTTGCCAACGAGCTACTGTACTATCTTGTTTAATGACCAATTGGTAAGATTATGTTAGGCCTCCCTCGTACGCGTTACTTACATTCAGGCAGGTCTACAGAACTCGTGCGAAGGCCGTGAGCAGCAAACCGATCTTCGAAGCTGGGACTGAAAGGTTCATGAGGGATTGGAGGTCGGGCATCGTGACCATTACCGTACGCGATCAGCGGTATCGGCAACACGACCCAATACTTGGTGTTGTACCTCTCAAACTATCCGACGTGCTTCAGACAAGCTCTCAAGTGACCCGTTGGTATCCACTCGATGGCGGTATCGTGAGTAGCCTAGTCGCCGCGTGACGTGAGTGGTGGTATGCTAACGTCGTCAGGGTTTTGGTCGTGTGAGAATCTCTCTCCTGTTCCGAAGCGTGGAAACGCGGTTACCGCCAAATATGCTTGGGTGGGATGTCGGAACATTCGAATTTACTTCAAACAATATTCTTGCACTCAACTATCACAGTCATGCCAAACTGAAATTGCGTACCGGTGGAAGCGTTGGTAAGATCGGAAAGACACAGTGCAGAAGTCTGGCTGAAGGAGATGGCATGTTCTGGGATATTGCTAAGAAAGACGGGAAAAACAATGTCAGGCTGCCTGTCAAATTTCGCTATCGGTCACCCGTCGTCTTCGAGTTCCATACTGCCGGTAAACGTAGCGCGGCTGCATATGCAATCATTTGGCTGCACCATTTGGTGGATAACGAGGAAACCGATATCAGCATCCCTATCTGGACTACAAAATATGGTGCTCGGTTGACACAAAATTATGTCACAGAAGAGAATCTCCGGGCCAAAGAGGTTGTCGGTCTCGAGGACATCGAGGAGATAGGTCGTCTTCACTTCCGCTGCCGGTTTAAAGCCGGAACCGACGAGGACCATGAACAATTCGTCGTCGACAACGACACCCGAGAGACATTCGAAACATGGGAAGCCTGTCTCGCAGAAGGCGTCCGTGAGCAAAAGGTCACCAAAGAAATGCCTCCCAAGGTGCAAGAACTACACGAGCAATCCCTAGCCGAAGGCCGCGACGTCCTCAAGCAAGCCGATCCCGAAGAGCGGAAGAAATGGCTCGCCAAAGACGGCCAGGACTGGAGCGGCGCTTTCGGTCACGACCCAAAAGCCTACATGGACTCCTCTGGTCACAAGCGTGCCGAACCGGGCGTCGATCGCCCAGTTAAAGATCCTATCCTTCCCAGCGACAACGACGACAACCTCAACGACGACAGCATCAACAACAACGACTCCGACAACGACTCCGACAGTAGCGACTCCGACTCCGACTCCCTCGGCATCCAAGACGGCACCACCACCACCACCTCGTCCGCAGACCGAAAAATGAACGGTTCCGCGCCCTCGGACGCCGTCACCGACGGCGCGCGCACGGACGACCAGGCCGCAGCGAAGAGGCAGGTGGCGAATAAGAAGAAGGAGAAGAGGACGCAGAGGGGTCTGATGCAGTGGAAGCCGGTGAGGAATGTGGCGTTTGCGAAGGACGAGGCTAAGTTTGCGATGAAGAGGATGAAGAATAAGATGACGGGGGGGTTGGGCGGGAGGGAACCCGATGTGGAGACCGAGACGGGGATGTGAGCGCATGGGGGAGGGAGAGGAGGAAATGGGGAGAGGGAGAGGGAGAGGGAGGGGGAGGTGGAGGAGGAGGAGGAGGAGGGGAAGATGATGGATGGGGATGAGGGATGAGGGATGAGGGATGAGGGATGAGGGATGGGGATGAGGGGACTCGGCGAGTGGGGATTCGTGTGGATTTTCTAGAAAGAGAAAGGGTTGTAGCTGCGTTTATTGAGCGTGCATTTTCTTGTGGTGTGTCATACACCCGCCTGCTTGTTTGACGGGTTTTCTGTCAAGAAAGATGGACTTTTTGAAATCACTGAACGTGGATTGTATTGACATATATTTCCGTGTAACTAACGTAGGCCTAATCTATTTACATGCACATATCCTCAGGGCTATGCTTAATAAATATTTATTCGTGTTATGTGCGACAATGACAGTGCCGGTGCCCGCTCGGGTATCTATCATGTATAGTTGCGAGTCTCAGCGCGATTCATCAACAAGCACCAGGTAGTGCGGGGCCGTTGTCCAGAGAGGTCGCGTGTTCTGTCTCGTGCGCTTCTCCTGCTTGCCCGTCATGGTCTTCTCCTGGGTCGTCAAGAACGAGGATTCTGTCATCTTTTCCGTCACCGTCTTCCCTTGGGCCGTCAGAAACGAACATTCTATCATCTTTTCCGTCACCGTCTTCTCCTGGGCCATCAGAAATGAGAACTTTGTCGTCCCTTCCATCACAGTCTCCTCCTGAGCCAACAGAGACGACTCCTCTATCATCTTTTCCCCATGCTCCGTGATCAGGATCCGGCGTTTCTCGTTCGTTCACGTCTTCATCTCGGTCTGACGGAGGAGCCCCTACCTCTATCGGGCCCAGCGTCCAAACCCACTCTCTCCTCCTTTTTCGCCTTCCCTGCACCGGTGTCGATGGCACATCATCGCCTTCACTTGCGTCTCCGCGATCCTCGCGCTGAGGAACGGGGTCCTCGGTCTCAGAGACATCCTCGGGAAGCTCTTCTAGTACTGGCGTGGGGATCACTTCTTCCAGGCTGTCGTGGAACATCACCCGCTTTACGGGCGGGAACATTATTCTCGGCGTGCGGGCGGTGGTGGCGGAGAGGTGCCGTCGCGGGAGTGGGCTGTTACGGAGGATGCTGCGCGCGGTCATGGGGAGGGTGTAGGGTATTGTGGCGGGGAAGGGAGACGTGTATCGGGATGAGTAGGATGTGGTAGAGGAGGTAGATGAAGGTGGCGGGGAGGTGGGCGTGGGGTGGCGAGTTAATTGTGGGGGTTCTTTGGGCTCGAGTGAGAGTGGGACGTCGAAAGCATTGACATAGGTATTGCTGACGGTCGGGGTATCGGTCGCGATACTGAGAGTGAGGGCGGTGGTGGATTTATGCCCCAGCGAGAGCGGGAGCAGTGAGGTTTGGATGGACAGTTTTGGCCTTTTTGCGGGTGGTTGGGACGAGGGCATTATAGATAGACTCATTGCTGCTGCCGCCGCTGTTCCTGCTGCTGTCGTAGCTGGTGGTAATGATGCTGATGTTGACAGTGAGTCCTGCTGCGAATGCGGCGGCGGCGGTGGGGTGGTACAGATGTGGTCTTGACGGGCAAGGTTCGCAGGATAAGGACGCACGGGTAGGGCCAGCATTATGTGTGGAGGGGTTGCGTGGGCGGTACGAGGCTGAGAAGCAGCTAGCTAGGACGGGCGCCAAGTGGCGGAAAGCCGAGAGGGCGCGATTGGAGTGAGAGCGTGAGAGGGATGAGACAGCTGTTCCAGCGAGGTCGTCAGCCCCCACTGCGTTGCGTTGGGAGGGAGGGCAGTGTAGGTGGTGTAAGCGCAGCGCATGATACGAGGGGATTGATATGTATTGGGGACTGGGTGAAGCGAAAGCGAAGGCGAAAGCGAAGGCGAAAGCGAATGGCGAAAGCGATCGCTGGTTGAGTCTAGAGACGCTCTCGAGACGGCACAGGCCGGAGCAGAGAAGCCGCAAGTGGCCATGGGCTTGACAATGAAGACGGTATGGTGGGATCGTCGGCCGAACTATTCACTGACTAGATACTGCGAGTAAGTGAAATGGATGCAGAAGGGCGAGGAAAAAGAGCTGACTGGGGGACGAAGATCTGAGGTTGGCCATGATGATTGGTGCAGCTTGTATGGCCGAGGTCCTGATAGTAAGTTATCAATACGGAATACGGAATAGTACGAGGCTAGTGCCAGGACAGGCTTAGCGGCTGCACCGTTTGATGGCTCATGGCTTGCTTAACCTTCCGCTAATCGTGCCACACACCAATAATCGTTTCGCTTCTTAGTGCTGGCCACCTCAACGTCGCGGCCGGCTCAACGTCGCATTTAACAGCTTTTTCACATTGAGACTCAGAAATGTAACCTTGACTTGAGAGAACAACTCATATAATTAAAAATGAGCCTAGAAAAGCATATGATATATCTATCTGAGTATTATTTATCTCTTTAAAAGAGTATTGTGGACGTTCTATAAGAGGATGAATAGTTGTGATTTTTTGATTTCTGTAAAATATCATTTTTCTACAACTTGTTTAATTTCATATGCATCAACACCTTCAATGAGATTCAAGTTCACATAGATACCAGATTCAAATGTAGTCTCAACTATGCAGCTTTCAAGAAGTTTTAAACTTGACTGTGCATTACACAATCAAACAATGCGACGTTGAGCCGGCTGCGACGTTGAGGTGGCCAGCACTAAGAAGCGAAACGATTATTGGTGTGTGGCACGATTACGGTATCTATAAGCGTCAGTCTGTAGCGGTAAGATTACCAATGACTACCAAGGTAATTCCCGACGATGAGGAAATAAATCCTTGTATCCGGAACGGCTCGAAAATGCATGGAAAAGGCTATAGACGAATAGATGCATCAAATGAAATGATCAATGGATGCGGGGATCCCTCCATCGTCAGTGTCACTTTTGATTTCCATTGGTCTATGGATGAGTGCTGAAAGGGGTCCAATGATAACACAAAAGACCGACCTTCCTTGGTAAAATCCATTGAGCTCTTTACTCCAGTCCGCAATGTTGCTGAGGGCCGCGTGGATCCCTTCATGACCCAATGCCTGCCACGTATCTACTCATTTAAAATTCCATGATGATAAACCTAATCTAATTTCAGACATGGCATATGGCAGGCGATGAGGCGATAAGGGGCAGTCTTCTGACTAAGAGGCCGCCCTCCTCGATGTTCTGGTAGGGTCAACCCGCAGATGCTAATCTTACCGTTATTGATTGACAATAATCTTCTTTCACTGCTGAGGATCCCTGTTTAAAATGCCCACTGATTTTGATGCATCACCTAATGCTTACCTGGTGCAATATACTCTCACACAGGGTTCCAAGTATTAAAGTATAGAGCATGTGGTGAGACGATGCTTATGCCCGGTGGCCCGTCAGGTTTGTGCACAAAATAAGTGGCAGTCTCCAGCTGGGGAGCCTCTCGATAGCACAGTAGCGAAAGCGATATCTCTAAATCCTTGAAGTGGATCTTGTAGGGAACCAATGGTTTCTACCATCTCTGTATTGTTGAGTGGTTGAGGCGACCCCCACTGCCATTACTTCATGCACACGCTGAAGCCTGAAGGGCATTTCGCTTCCTGTATCGGAGTAAGCTTGAAGCTTGCTATTCTTGTAAACACCTTACTTTGAGCCTTACCGAGGGTTGCCACACACCTAAGTGTCAGACATGGTGACATTGCTATCAATCACTCCCTATTCGCTCGTACGCTCCAAACACTCCTTTATGCTAGTCCTATCTTGCTCTCGCGTTGAAATCAAGCATACCTCTCCAGAGATATATTCTCTACGAAGATGAACCCACGATGGGCACGAGTCAGCAGGCGATTAGGGCAGCGGCGAGGAGTGATGGACGGATCATAATCCACTTTGTAAGCTGCCAAGCCCCACGGCCACGTCTACATCCACATCCGCCTCAACAGGCACACCCACTGAAGTAATGCTGATGACAGAGCCAGGACTATGATTGCTTCTACGCGAGTGTGTTCGAGGCCGAGAATCCCGCACTGAAATCACTTCCCCTTGCGGTACAGCAAAAGCAGATCATCGTCACCTGCAATTACGAAGCGCGGCGCCGAGGTCTTTATAAATTGCAGCTCATCAGAGATGCAAGGAAGAAATGCCCGGACGTGATTATCGTGCTGGGGGAGGATCTGACACGCTTCCGCAATGCATCAAAGCAGCTGTATCACTTCCTCCAGGGCTTTTGCTGGAGCCGCAAAGTGGAACGCTTGGGCTTCGACGAGGTGGGCTTGACTTGGCATCCTGTTCTCGCTGTGGCTGACCCGGGTTCAGGTCTTCCTAGATGTAACCGACATGATAGACTACAACCTCGATCTTCTCAACCATAATAACTTGATCCACTCGTTCTTTCACTTGGACCGGGCTGACCCGACAAATGGCTTTGCCTATGATGCATCCAACATTTCCGGTCCTACCTTTCCAGTTGGGCTTTCTACCGCAAGCTCACATCAGCCATCGATCGCAACCCTGCCAGAGGATCCCCTTCAACTCCGTCTCAGACTCGGCTCACACCTTGCCCAGCACATGAGGCATCAACTGGAAGAACAGAAGGGTTACACAGCAACTGTCGGCATCAGCACCAACAAGCTTTTGTCGAAACTTGTAGGAAATCTCAACAAGCCAAAAGGTCAGACGACGTTGTTACCACCATATGTCGCGAGCACAGGCCTCGAAGAAAGTAATGTCACAACGTTCATCGATACCCATGATATTGGCAAAATTCCGGGCATTGGTTTCAAACTAGCGCAAAAAATCCGGAGCCATGTGTTGGGCCGTGATGCTGCCTTCTATGCCGGACTGGTGTATGGTGGCACCAAGGAGAATATCACCGTCAAAGATGTACGGCTACATCCTGGCATGAGTCCTGAACTTCTGGAAAATCTGCTCGGCGGGCCTGGCTTTCCCAAAGGCATCGGCGGGAAAATCTGGGGTTTGGTCCACGGTGTGGACGATACCGAAGTGGGCAAGGCACGAAAGGTGCCTCGACAGATTAGCATAGAAGATAGTTATATCAGACTTGACACAATGCAGGAGATCCGGAAGGAATTGAAGATGTTAGCTTCGAGCTTGATCAAAAGAATGCAGCTGGATCTGACTGAAGCTGACGACGAAGATGATCCGCCAATGAAGGAGGAAGACGAAGCGTCCGTCAACGTCACAATTACGGAGCATAAAGTTCCGGTAGTGAGACGGTGGGTTGCACACCCCCAAACGTTACGACTGACGACTCGACCACGACCCCCATCAAACCCAGATGGAAGCCGCACGCGAAGCTTCAACCGCATCTCCCGCTCCTGTCCGATGCCCATATTCGTATTCAGCTTCACCGAGAGCGTCGATGGGCTGGCAGAGAAGCTCGTTAACGAGGCCCTCCTTCCGACCTTTCGCAAGCTCCACCCGGAGAAGTCTGGGTGGAATCTTAGCCTTGTCAACGTCGGCGCCACTAACATGGCCGAGGCTGCGACCGATAGTAAGGACGGAGCCGGTAGAGATATTGGCAGGATGTTTCGGAGGCAAACGGATGTGCTCAAGGAGTGGAAAATCGATGATAGAGATGTTGCGCCCTCCGAGGACGAAGATGGGGACCCAAACGTTGCAAGTCTCAAAAGCATCGAGATGGGGGAGGAGGAGGGTCCTCGTCATGGCTCCGGAGCCGCTCTGCTATCTACCCAAGACGGCCCCGTAGATGACGATGCATGGGACAGCGGAGAAGATACATCAGATTTTGGGGACGCCTGTAGAATCTGTAGAGCAGTAATACCTCCGTTTGCGATGCTCGCCCACGAGCGTTTCCATGCAATGCCAGATTAGACACGCACTCTCCAAGAGACACCTGCACTTCTTACCAAACCTGAGGTGCCAGTAAGCTGCATCGTACGTTTTTGCTACGTAATATGATCTCTTCTAACAAAAGCCCTGCAAACCTGCCCTACAAGTCAAGAACGGCAAGTTCCGTAATTGAGAATTGTCCCAAGTTCAGAGATCCCAAGGACTAGAACAACTACAGCATTTATTCGACATGGTGAACATAATACAGCGTATGAGAAAGCTGAAAGCAGTGAGTTACATCCAATCATCCCCCAGTACTCCAAAACAACACTAACACCCCGTCCTCCCCTAGAAAGTAACAAAACTCTCCAACCCGCCAGTATCTGTCTGTCTGTCCCAGCCAACCAACCAACTAACCTCCCCCCCAACAACAGCTTCTCGCCATCCGACTAGGCCCCGGCGCCGCCCTCCTCCCCAAAGACGTCAAGCGCATCCACTTCGAATTCGCCAACAAAATCAACGGCGGCAACTTCGGCCCCCGCAAATTCTGGCGCTCCTTCCTCCCCCGCCTCAAATACCACAACCCCGCCGTCTCGATGACTGTCAACCGCACGCCCCACCACCACGGTCCGGCGACCATGACCGTCTTCTTCGCTCCGGCCCCGGACTCGGCGTCGCCGACTGCGTCGCCCGCTCCGACTTCGTCGACGAGTGGATCTACGGCGACGTCGGAGCATGCGCCGGTTGAGAGGGTGGAAGCGGTGGATATTACCCATAGGCATGAGTCTGAGATTTTGACGTTGTTGATGGAGGTTACGAGGGGGGTGGCTATTGAGGCGACGGAGGAGGAGGCGGAGGAGTTGAGGGTGATGGAGGAGGAGAATAGGAGGAGTAAGGAGGATGCGAAGAGGAGTCAGGAGGTTAATGAGAGGAGGAGGAGGGAGGCGGCGTTGTTGGATCAGACGAGGGGGCAGCTTAAGGAGGTGAGGGTGTGAGGTTGGGTGGGGGTTAGATACAATGCATGCGTGTGTGACTGGCGTCGATGTTTTAGGGGGTTGGTCAGGAAGTGGAATGGTGTGTCATTAGGGTGTGGCAACCACATCGTTTATATGGCTACAAGATGGACTTTCTGCATACAAGTGCAGTACTATTGCAACAAAGGTTCAAGCTTTGCTGACGCTCAGAGTCTCCGAGATGATTGAGGGGACAGTAATTCATCGCGCTAACTCCTCTATGTACAGGCTGACCTCCATGAGTTCATCTTCGGACATAGCGCAATCCCCTCATCGTCCCTTCGCATATAGGTTCTGGTTTCCTTGCCTTCAAGTGCCCTATTGATCTAAGCGGACGGGGAATGTACCATTCTCTGGTACGCCGACGTCAGCAAGCTTGCCTCCCCACTAACAGTCTTATCTGGGTCTTACCGCGCTGGTCATCCCATCGGCCACACCAAGCACTGGGGCAAAGAGATCGGTACGCGAGGAAGAACTATGAAGGCTATATCAGGGGGTTGCGATTCTACCTCGTGCTTTGATTCTGCTGGAACTTGAGAGAGCCTTCGTACCTGGCGGCATGGCGCAAAGTCCTCGCCTTTAGCGAGGATACATTTATGGTAGTCGACGTAGTTTTGCCAGCAGTGCTTTGTCCTGTTGAGGTATCAGCTTGATCCTCATCGCCGTGAGGTATAGAAGGAACATGGCTTGTCACTTACTGATTCTGGTTGGGAAAGCGAGCGTCGAAGCCTATCAATGAAACTCGGTCAGTCCCTTACTATGGCATTGCTCGCAACAGCTCTTGTTATGGGCGAAGCTTAGATAGGCTTCAGAAGTAGATGCATTTGACTGGTTACAGGCATCTCCAGCAATGCAAAAGAGGCGTACCGGCTAAAAATAGGAACAATGGTTAGCCATCGTGAACATGCACCTAAAATTACAAGGAGGTCGTACCGGTCACAAACTTGAAGGGTTTGGTCTCGCGCTCTTCACTGTCAGACATCTTGATATTCAACGTTATTTCCGTCCTGCTGGAGGTGCTGCAAATGATGTGGCGGATTGATGTTGACGTCGAAGCCGGCGGCTTTGAAGCGATTCCGGAAAAGTCCGAAAGCAAGCTCCATGGAGCTCGACTTCACCACTTACGTCTATTAGTTACCTCGCCTACCTTGTCGACATTGTTCAGGCAGGCGCATTTCCTGTACACAACAACTTGAATTTTACTCATCATGTATCCAACACGGGCAGTGATGATGCAACCCACTCGGGCGATGATGATGCAGCCCACTCGACCTTTGTTGAGGCCAATGCCGGTAGGGCCTAGTATCACGACCTATTCAAGGGCTACTGGCTGACCTACTCGTAGAAGGAAGAACATAGCGGTACGACTTTTGTCACCTCGCATCACCGAACTGTGGACCATGGGGTTAGGGTATTCAGGAGTGGAACTTTGGCGCTGATAGTCGGTCGTCAATAGCGCATACAATCTCCCAACGCTTGCGAACGCTCAAGAAGATCCCTCCGGAGTTGATTCCTCTTGGTACGATATGGCCCAACTATCAAGAACCTAAGACTTGTTTGTCGTTCGCTAACTACTTGCTTACTCCTGCAGGTATCGTACTCGGGTAGGCAGTAAACAATACCATACGAGGTACCAATATGCGAAGCTGATTCACTTGACCACATAGTATTGCCCTTGGCGCCGCCGGCTACTCAATGAGCAAGAAATTGATATCCGACAAGACCTTGCGCCTTACGAAATCCAACAGGTCTGAGAACTTCAAGTAAACGCACGATCAAGTCTGTAGTGAACAATTCCGGCATGCAGTCTATTGCGGCCACTTCCAGTGCGCCTGAGAATATGGGCTGAGAGCTTTGAGCGCTTGAGATGACGCTGTTGCAACTCGGAAGGGGATGGTTTTCATTGTACATAACGAATAGCACGTCTTTGGTACCAGACTGCAAAAGAACTTCCAGACTCCAACCTGTTTTGTTGTGGATCATTTATCTTGATCTGATGAGTGCTGGGTGTTATGCTAGCTGAGGTCCAGCAACGTCCAAACCTTCCAACCCTTGCATCGGGTCCTCAGGTCTTCCATTCGAGTCAGCTCTAGCCTGGTCTGCAGCTAGCCTATCTTCCTCGCTGACTGCATGTTTGGCCAACCAACCCTCCTGTATTGTAAATGTCAACTTAGTCTTCATGCTTTAATTTCGAGTCTCCATAATGGCGTAGAACACGTACCTGTTCCCAAACCGCCGTTCTACTACCCAGGCCTTCGTTGCTCTCCTTCTGCGGTTTTGCTGCTGCAACCTTGATTACCCGACCAAACAGCTCGCTTTGATCCATATTATCAATTGCCTCTTTGGCATCGCCTGGCAGCTCGAATTCGACGTAGCCGAAGCCTCGGTGTGGGTCTGGCGATGAAGGAATCTCAGGCTTTGGGATTGATATTTCTACTATCTCGCCGAAAGGCAGGAAAGCATCTGCCAGAATGCGATCGTTGACGGCATTGTCCAAGCCTCCGACGTAGATGGTTGACTTCAGGCGGGCAGCGTCTGTCATCGCAGTGTATTGTCTTTTATGGCGAGTGATGGCTCAGCCACGCCACCAAAGCAACAAGGAGACTAAAGAAATTTCCTTAGTACACCAACACCCACAATTTCCCCGTATGTTGGTTAAGGTACTCTTTGAAGAGAACTGAAACTGATATCGAATTTGATATCATGTGATAAAGACCAGGGTGTGCGTCGTCAGTGGGGTTTAGCGGGTTCTTTCCTGGGAAGATCGTCGGCCAGGGCCGCGCGAGGACAACTTTCCTAAAGCTTCAACGAACTGGCGACTTCGAGCATGTTAATATGCTTAAAGAGCTCCACTCCCACGATCCCACGATAACATGAGTACATGAAAGCTCTTTCTGACACTTACGAGAGACATTGGGCTTCTTCATTGCAGAGCTCTATCTTGTACCAGTAACAATACCCTTCACCTTAGGCCAAGCCCTTTCGTCAACATGGTCCGACTCCGCGAGATCCCGCGGACAGCAACATTTGCATGGTCGCCTGGTACCAGTTTACCATTGCTAGCTACAGGAACGCGAGCTGGTGCCGTGGATGCTGATTTCTCCAACGACACACAACTAGAATTGTGGGACTTGGACCTGAACAATACTGAAAAGGGCATCGAGCTACAGCCAGCAGCTAGTATAGACACAGATTCGAGGTAGGCATGGGATGGGTACAATCTGCAAAAACTTGCAAAAGCACTAATCATAGTCCGCTGGCAGGTTCCATGACATTGCCTGGGTAGGAGCGAATAATGATTACCCACGGGGCGTGATCGCTGGCGCCTTGGAGAATGGCTCTCTAGACCTATGGAACGTCGAAAAGCTCTTGAACGGAGAAGGGTAAGGACTGACCCTTGGTGTGGTAGTGACTTGCTCTAACGCTGCACACCAGGGATGCTTTGATGTCGCGCACTTCGAAGCACAGCGGTGCAATCAAAACGCTCCAATTCAATCCCTTCAGATCCGAGTTGCTAGCAACTGCGGGCGCCAAAGGCGAGGTAATGATGGCCATCATGTGTCTTCGCGCAGCAGCTAATTAACTTCCAGCTTTTCATTTCCGACCTCAACAATGTTGCCAATCCGTTTCGCTTGGGCAACTCAGCCGCCAGGGCAGACGATTTCGAGTGTCTTGATTGGAATAAGAAGGTTCCCCATATTATGGTGACTGGGAGCAGCGGAGGTTTTGTCACTGTTTGGGACGTCAAAGCCAAGAAGGAGAGTTTGACTCTGAACAATATGGGCAGGAAAGCTGTTAGTGCTGTAGCCTGGGATCCGGAGAAGGCATGTCGGCTAGATCTCTTATACAGTCCCATGGTTGTTGACTTTGTTCCCAGCCAACTAGACTCATAACGGCAGTACCTCATGACACTGATCCATTGATATTGGTTTGGGATTTGAGGAATTCGAACGCTCCAGAGCGTGTGAGTCTCCACATAAATCTGCTTCTAGGACATGATAATGATTTCTTTTAGATTCTACGCGGTCATGAAGGAGGCGTGCTTTCTCTTTCGTGGTGTCCACAGGACAGTGATCTGCTTCTATCCTGCGGTAAAGACAATCGAACGATCTGCTGGAACCCACAAACCGGTGAACCGTACGGCGAGTTCCCAGTCGTCACGAATTGGACGTTCCAGACCCGATGGAACCCTCATAATCCCAATCTGCTTGCTACAGCGTCTTTCGATGGAAAAATTGCTGTCCAGACTATTCAAAACACGAAACCAGAAGTCAGTCAGTCGACTAGTGCTCAATCTCAGTCACTAGATGGAGAAGACTTTTTCAACAAAGCTCAGTCGCAACCCCAAGAGGGTAGTTTCACGTTGCCAAAGGCTCCAAAATGGCTAGAGAGACCTTGTGGCGCGTCCTTCGGATTCGGAGGCAAGGTACTGAGCTTCAATGTTACCGAATCCGCTACAGGGACAGCAAGGCATTCAACTGTGAGAATCTCGAACTTTGCTGTCGACACCGGAATTGGAAGTACTACCGACGAGTTTGAGAAGGCTCTGAAAGAAGATGACCTCGATGGCATCTGCAAAGCTAGAATTGCTGACGCTACTCTGGAGACGGAAAAAGCTGATTGGAAAGTCATCGAGACGCTGATTTCCGAAAATCCAAGAAAGGAGCTGGTGGGCTATCTTGGCTTTTCGAGCGCGACTGATGAGGCTGCTGATGGAATATCAAAACTCTCTATGAATGGGGAGAACCCGGAGCAGCTTAGTGCTCCGCAAACGAATGGATCAGTAAACACAAAGAGCAACCGCTTGTCTTCATTCTTTGACAGCGGCGCCGAGGGTGATAACTTTCTGTCTGATCTGGCAGCTACCAAGGGTGCGAAGACAAATAATCCTTTCCACATATACACGGGCTCAGAGTCCGACTCTGATAGAAGAATCACGCGTGCTCTCATGCTTGGGCAGTTTGACAACGCCCTCGATATCTGCTTGAAAGAGGATAGAATGTCTGATGCGTTCATGATCGCTATTTGTGGAGGTCAGCGATCCATCGATAAAGCACAGAAAGCTTATTTTACAAAACAGGCTCAAGGGCCAAACTACCTTCGTCTGTTGGCTTCCGCGGTCGGCAAAAACCTATGGGATGTTGTGTACAATGCCGACGTTGAAAATTGGAAAGAGGTAATGGCCACCATTTGTACCTACGCTAGCGCCGACGAATTTCCCGACCTTTGTGAGGCCCTTGGGGACCGTTTAGAAGAGCACGCAAAGGATGCCGCCGAGGACGGCAATCGACGAAAGGATGCGGCTTTCTGTTATCTTGCTGGCTCTAAGCTGGAGAAAGTGTTGACAGTCTGGATAGCCGAGTTGGCAGAAGACGAGGACTCCGGCCTGCGGAACTCCAACAGTGACTCGACCTTTTCTGTACATGCGAGGTCTCTGCAGAGATTTGTTGAAAAGGTTACCATTTTTCGGGAAGTAACCCATTTCCAGGACAGTGATCGCCTTGCGGCATCGGGATGGAAGCTCTCTCCTTTATATGATAAGTATACGGAGTACGCTGACATCCTCGCTTCGCACGGTCAGTTGCACATTGCCCAGAAGTACCTTGACCTGCTACCGGACAAATACCCGGCGGCCGAGGTCGCTAGGAACAGGGTTAGGCAGGCTACTCGGAAAGCAGCACCTCAAGTTGCGGCCAGACAGTCTACGACCACTAGTACTAGTCGGCCAGCTCAGCAGGTCGCACAGAACGTCATGGGTTTTCAAACATCACAAATTCAAGTCAATCCCTCCAGAGGTGGACTAGGAAATCCTTACGCTCCATCTGCCTCTAGTCAACCTCAGAATCCATACGCACCATCGACCACCAACCCCTATGGAGCTCCTAATTCCCAGCAACTTCAACAGCCACCTCAGCAGCCCAGCATGGCTTTCCCTACCCCATATGGTGCTCCTCAGCAGAGTCATGGTCTCGGTCCTCCTCGGAATACGACTGCATCCCCCTCCATTCCTCCCCCTTCGAAGGCTCAGAACATGCCAAACTGGAATGACATGCCTGAAAGCTTCTTCAAGCCTCCAACCTCTCGGCGTGGGACGCCTGGGGTTGGTGCTCCCGCCATCAACGCGCCTTTTCTAAATCAAGCCAACATTGCACCACCGCCCCCAGTTGGACCGTCCTTTGGAGCACAACCCAGATCAACTCCTCCACTCGGGCCGCCGCCAAGGAACTCTGGCCCACCACCTAGGGTAACCTCTCCGCTTACGAGCGGGCCTCACTCGTTCCAACAACCTGAGAGGCCACCTTCTTCCGCCGCAAATATCTATGCCCCACAGCAACCTAATTCACAGCTTGGCGGAGGCCTATCGCAAGCATCAATGCCACGCGGCCCATCGCCATATAATGCTCCCCCTTCGGCCCCACCACCCAGCAATCGCTACGCGCCAGCACCTGCATCTCAGCCGGTAGCTCCTACTGGACAGTCACAACCTCCGCTGCTGCGTTCGAACACTAGTCAAGGTCCCCTTACCCCGAATCCATACGCGCCGCAGCAACGAGCCGCGTCAGGCTCCTATGCACCTAATCCCAATCCGCAACAGCAGGGACCACCCTCCTCAGGTCCGCCACAAGGTCCGCCACAAGGTCCACCGCAAGGTATGTCCCAAGGTCCGCCTCAAGATCCGCCGCAGACCTCTACGCAAGGTTCGAGGCCAGGCACTGCTCAGTCTCAGCAGCGGGCTAAGGCTACCGCTCCTGTCACGCCAAAGCATCGTAAGTAAAAGCTATAATTTTGGAGCATTCTTGGTACATGGCTGACTGGTAAATGTAGCTCCTGGTGATAGGACGCATATACCGGCCAACGCGCACTCTATCTATGAGATCCTCAATAGTGACATGCAACGTGTCAAGTCACGTGCGCCCCCTAATTACAAGCCACAGGTCGTAGACACTGAAAAGAGACTTAACATACTCTTTGACCATCTTAACAATGGGGATCTACTCAGGCAAGATACCATTTCAAGTATGACAGAGCTAGCACAAGCCCTACAAGCAAGGAATTACGAGCAGGCTCAGGCGTTACAAGAGGACATTTCTAAAAACCACATGGATGAGCTTGGCTACTGGATGGTAAGTTTGCTTCAGATTGTCCCGCCGGCCCAAATGGTGAAGCTGATCAGAATTCTCCAGGTTGGCGTAAAGCGTCTTATCAGCATGAGCAGAGTGACACCTTGAGGTTGAAGATGAGTGCTGATTGCAGCACGCACCTGGCGGGTAGACTTGTAGCATTGAGTGATATTATTAGTAGCATAGAAGACTTGCTATGGACATATTCAAACCACTCTGTGATGTAGCTACTATGAGACCCTGCGCTAAATAAGGTACACCTGAAATTAAAATTGCTGTTATAGATATAGAATTCAGATTCGCGATACATAAACGCTAGTGACATCTCGTATAATCGGCAGGCACGGGCAATGCCAACATACAACATTGACTGCTCTACATCAAAGACAACCCCCCAACCCCCCAACTCCACTCTCCCCTCCCACAATGTCGACCGCCCCAGAAGACAATACCGCACCCGTCCCCCCCGCCGAATCCCCCGCCGCGCACCAAGCCCGCCTCCGCCGCGAACGCCGCGAAGCCAAAATCAAAGCCGGAGGCTCAGCGCGCCTCGACAAAATCACCCAGCTATCGGGCCGGCCCGCCGAACCCGGTAAGCAAGTCCGCGTTCTTCCTCGATTGCCATCCAATCTTTTCAGTATCATACCACCAGCTCGAGCCGAGCTAATAATGTATGACTCAACTAGTACCATCATCACCATCCCTCAGCACCGCTTTTTCCCCCCCACTCGCGGGGGCGCCGACTTCGACTTCGAATACCCCCGCCCCTGGCCCTGGCCCTGGCCCTGCCCCTGCCTGGGGGGGGGATGTCCATCTTGATGACCCGGAGGAAGTCGATATCAGTGGTCATTCGTATGCGTCGTCGAGAGCGGGGGTCGGGGCGCGGTTTGATGATGATGATGATGCGGCGGGGGCGGCGGAGATAAGGCGGATGCTACGGGCTGCTGGTGGTGATGGTGGGGCGGGGACGCGGGATCCCTTTGCCGGTATGGGTATGGGTATGGGTATGGGTATGGGTATGGGTATGGGTATGGGTATGGGTATGGGTGGGTTTCCAGCACCGCCCATGGGACGCGGGGCTGGACCTGGACCTGGACCTGGAGGCGAAGAGCAGGATCCAATGATGAGAATGCTGCAGCAGATGATGGGTGGTGGAATGGGGCCGGGGCCTAGGGGGATGATGGGCGAGGGCGGCGGGGAAGGCGATGGCGGGTTGCCGCCGGGATTAGCTGCTATGTTAGGAGGCGGCGGGGGCGGGGGGATGGGCATGGGGATGAATGGTACACCGCAGAACGGAGAGGAAGCCACGGGGGCGTATTGGTGGAAGATAGTGCATGCGATATTCGCGCTCAGTTTGGGGGTGTATATCACGAGTATGACGTCTTTCAGCGGATCGAAAGTAGCGCGGGCGGGGGCGGGGTTTGTGGATGAGGGTGGGGTGGTTGGGGTGGTGGGGGTGAGGTTTTTCTGGGTGTTTGCGACGGCGGAATTAGTGTTGCAGTCGGGGCGGTTTTTTGTGGAGAGGGGGAGGTTGGCGGGGGGGAAGGGGGGGTGGATGGGGATGGTCATGGGGGTGTTGCCGGAGCCGTGGAAGGGGTATTTGGGGTTGGTGAGGAGGTATGGGGGGATTTGGACGACGGTGGTGGAGGATGCGATGGTGGTGGTTTTTGTTTTGGGGTTGAAGGCTTGGTGGAAGGGAGGGGCGTTTGGGTGAGTGGTTGAGCGTCTAGGGCATTATACGAGGGGCTTTGGTGTTGCGTATGAGTAGCCTTCATATTAGCCTCCGGACTAAGGTTTTACAAAAGCTGTTACAGAGGGTGATGACGGTGCTTCCATAGGTATCGACTCATCCTAGTATCTACTTAGAGTGGTTGGATACACGACTGCCTTTCAAGCATCAAACAGTTTCGGCACCGGGTCCATGTACTGTCTTGGAAGATGCGCAACGCCATACAGCTGTCTTTGATATCCTTACTTAGGTATACTAGATTTGGCCATCCGCTTTTCCATCTTCAAGCGCTTCTTGACGCCTTTCATGCTGCGCCTCGGCCGTACTCTGTTTAGAGACACTGGCGTCGACCCGAGGAGCCAGGCGTTCATTGGCCTGCGGATCCCTACGTGCTTCCCATAGGGACTAAACACTTCCACCGCTGGGAAAGCCCAGGTTCCATGAGCACCGGCAGATTGCTCGAGATCCTTTTTTCGCACCTGCGCGGCGAGTTCGACCCATCCACAGCCTTCTATGAGTATATCCACAGATAGAATCACAAACGGCAGGACACTTGGTTTCAACTTAATCGCTGTTGGAGAAGTCAGTGGACCAGCGCGCTGCTTTGTAACATCCTCTCTAAGCTCGAATATCCCCGCGGAAGCCATCTTCTCCCCCGCTCCTTCCTTTGTTATTGTAGGTACACCAGTAACCCGCTGTTGTGTGTGTATAGCGATAGCTTTTTCATTAGATGTTACATGAACGTCGACTGGCACGAAAGGACATGCCAATACTACAACGTCAGGCGTCGTAGGGGTGATACGAATCAGGCCTCCGATAAGGAGAGACTGACCCGGTTTCAAGACGTGCTGTTCTGGTGACAATCGGTGCTGCATAACGAGATCCAGCTTGCGTTCATCCTTGACGTGTTCCTCGAGGCTGCCCCGAGCTAGACCTGGCAGATCGATTAACTCTCCCTTGCCCCCCCCAAAGGGTAGTCGAATCGGCGATGCTGTGGTTCCGGGCAGTGATGATATCACAGGCATCACTGGAAATGCAGTCTCGACCTGGGCAGGCGGCAATAGTGAATTGCCATGTAGACTTTGATCTTCGTCAAAGTCCGGTTCATCGATGAGAGAATGATGTAGCTGATGGGATGTTTCTGGAATGTTTGAACCTTGGAGTTCGGAAACGGATGCCATAGTTGCCTCTCCGTGACCTTGAGTAGAGGCAGCTTGGCGAAGAGATCCAAAGTTGACGTCTTCGTTCCGTCCTTTTGGAAAAACATTCTGAAACAAGTTACTCTTGCCTACATTGACTTTCCCAACCATCCATCCACCACCTCCACGATTCCAGATGTCTTCTTTTAGCTGCTTAGTCCACCATCCTCTCTCTGAGCTGACACACCGTACGTTACCCAGACGCACATCGCCCAGACGCCCATCTTTGCCGTATGCGCCCAAAGCATCGCGTAGGACCCGTGACAGATACGGCATCATAGCGTCCACCTGTTCTTTTTTGGGGGCTAACAAATCCGAGCGCGTGATGATGAAACTCATCTCGGCCTTTCGGCCATGGTAAAATTTCCCCGTTTTTGAACGACGGTTTGCAGATCTCTGAGGCAGTAGGTCGAGATGGCGCTGCAAGGAGGGAATCAACGACATTGGAAAATCTGCCGCATCCAGAACATGGTATATATGATTGTACTTGTAGGGAGATTCGGAAATAATTTCCTGGATGGATTGAAGAGTAGGATGTATTATTGAGACGCCAGAGTGATGATGCAACAAATGGTGACAACGATCACAGATGGGCATGGGAACATCCGTAGCCTGTCTCGAATCTATTTTGCTATCAGTAATCGACGTAGACCAGACAGTGCAAGCCGCATCCCTACCATTTCCTGATTCAAGTACATCGTCTAGCCCCAGTTCTTTCAGCAGAGCCCCGTCTACATCTTTGACGGCAGATTTGTATGTCTCAGCTTCTTCAACCCTACCCGTAACATCGCGGCCAGTTTGGTTCGCGATGTATGCCTTTACGGGTTTTCGTGTAGTAGTATAGAACCCGGCTTCCTTTGGATCAACAGTCTGGGTCAAGGCACCGCAACCCGGACAGGACCAAGGTAGAGCATGAGGACCAGGGAATACCTGGACGAATTGCTTCTCGGGTCCGCGCGCAGTTTCTATGTGTAGTCGGCGCCTCTGGGGTTGAGTAACTCGTGCATGGCGGTTTGATGGAGATTGCACAGCATTGGCCGATGATGCGAGAAGGGGGCAAAGGAAGAGAGGTATCGTCCATGGCCTTGCTGCAATATTTGCGACGGGCCGTGTTGCAATTCGCATGGCTAATACGAGGTGAGTGATCGATCTGGGCGTTCAAGAAACCAGAAGTTCACAAATCTGGGGTTCGACCTCGTCGGCTACCTTCACCCCGAGGAACGACCTGATTGTTTATAAATTCTCACCAAAAAGTCCTTCAAGCATAAAAATGCTTTGCAGTACGTTACCAGACCAAAGTACGGTCTATAATAGTCGGCTGCTTGACTACGACTTTCGGAGAAACGTCTGTTGGAATGTAAATAGTTCGATTTATACAGAGGCACTAGCTATAGCAAGTACATGCAAGCCAGAGTGTTTCCAATCTTAACGGACTGAGTACGAACACAACAATAGCATCCGGTGGCTTTGCTCTTGGGGCTTCCATGAACTCCTGATAGCGCCTACGCTCAAGTACAATGACCCCATACTAACCATATCATGCCCTCTCCTTTCCCTTGCCGGCTTCGGAACCGCCATCTTCGTCCCCAGTCTCGTTTGCCTCTTCCTCCTCGTCCTCCTCGTCCTGACTCATGAACTCATCATCCTCGTCAAACCCAAAATACGTGCGCGCTGGAGCACTTTTGAATTCAGTGCCAGACGGGGGGCTCGAAGCTTTCGAGCTGGGAATTTCCATCGCATCATCTTCACTCTCTTCGCTGGAACCTGCCGATCCCCCGCCTGAGCTCCCACTTGATGTACCAAAAAAATTGTCCTTGTAGTCTCCTGATTTCATCGCTGCAAGGACTGCCTCCCTTGTCCGCTCGCCAGCCTCTTCCTTGTCTTCGACCCATTTCCCATCCACCCTGCCTTTCGACCCATTCCTGATCTCATCTTCTCTCTTTTCCGCCAATTCGACAACTTGCTCCCATCGCTTCCTTCGTGCCTCTTTTTCCTTCTTCTCCATTTCTGGCTTAAGCGCTAGATATTCCGCAAGAGCTTTCGCCTCCGTAACCGTTCGTAGTCTGCGCCCGTCCAGATTTCGGTTCGACCCGTTGTTTTCTCCCTGATTCTTCTTGCGGCGCGAGGACATGCGGCCGCCAGCAGCTCGTAGTTGGGAGCCGAAGCCACCTTTGCCACCGCATAGAGGAACGGAAAGACGGAGGGGAAGAAACGTATCATGGTCGCTTGAGAGCAGTGATGCTAATGGAGCCGATGACGACTGCGAGATTTCCTTGTTCGATGTAGTTGTGAGGATAACCCGGCTGTTGATTTGTGGGAGGCGATCTGAAATCTGGGAGGCAAGGTCTGATATCGGTGTGGAGGCCACGAGTGGCAGTGTAAGTGTTGGTGGTAGGCTCAAGCCAGGAAACGAGGTAAGAAAGACGTTTATTGTTCGGTCGGCCATTTCGTGCGAACCGAATATCAAATATCAGGGTACAGAGAGCTTTGGGATGGCTTTGAGAAATATCGCTCACGCTGAAGTTGGTGTTGGAGTGCGGTGAGGGAGGAGTGACACAAGAATGGGAGAATGCCTAGATGGCTATCTTCAACTTAGCGCAGCCTTACGAGGTAACCTCCCGTCCACGCAGCCAAGGTATTATTGATAAACCCTCTCAGCGTCTGTCCTGCTAACGAAAAGATCACGAATTATGCACCAACACAAGGAGAATGCATAGATGATTTAACTATGTTCTCTATTCTCAGGTCAGGCTATTCATCAAAGTTTGAGGCTACTAAGATCCTTTTTTTCCAGCAGTACCACGAGCCTTACTATTCTAGAAGCTCTCATAGTAAGAGTATCGGACATATGAATACAGGGCAAACGGCCCACAAGCTATGGCAAGCGTATGGTCAATATAAGTGGCAGTCTCCAGCTAGAGACCCTCTTGATATTACAACAATGAAAAGCGATACATGCAAGTGCTTCAAGTGGATATAATAGAGATCTATGGCTTCTGCCATCTCTATATTGTTCGATCCTCAAAGCCTATCTTGGTTGTTGTATATTTGAGGGGATCCAAAGCTGAGAAGTGCCACTATAAGCATGCATCTCTAAAACGGCAATTTAGATGTCGCTTTCGCTGTTGTGATTTTGAGAGGGGCTCCTGAAGACTGCTACTTTTTTTTTGTCCAAGCGCCTATTCATGACTTCTGTCCGATACTCTTACATACAAATACTGAAGGGCGACGGCCTATTTCTCCACATCGCCGGGCCCCCCAAAGCCCTCCTCATCCACCAGGTCGTCCATGTGCTGTCTGGCCCATGGCGATCTCATACGGAGTGTCCGCCCATAGCGATCCAAAACGAATGGTATCGGAATCAACAGCAGTGCCAGGAAACCCAAAATACTTCCAGCCCACTGAAAGCCTACATTAACGAACATCTGATCCGCGAACAGTGGAAAGCCGGCGCCGGCTAGATTTCGGACAACGCTGAGGCCCGCAAATGCCGAGGCGCTGAAGACCTTGTACGTGTCTTCTGTATATGTGGAGGTCATCACGATTAATGTGTAGAAAGACCAACCCCATAGAGCAGAGGCTACAATGGGCACGATCCAATGTACGCTCTGATACGAGGTCCACGCGAACCAAAAGAGAGAGATCGGAAAGGCTATATTATGAAACATCAGTCACTAGCACGCGCAAAGAGGGTGGTGGATAACCTACTGATGGCTGCCAGCTTGCCGAGCTGAACGCGTGCTTCTGGTATGTTTTTGCCATCTGATTCCTCAACGCGTCGTTGGTAGTAACGCTCCTGCCACAAATTTGTAACGAGACCTGCGCTTATCCCTACGAAAACACCCAGAAATGATAGACCAACGCCGATGACATCGAATCCGTGACCTCCTTCCCCAAAAACCAGTGAAAACGCACCGTTGAAACAAAAGCTGAGTCCGTAAAGATATCCATTGTAGAGCGCGTTGAACATAACGATGATTTCTGTGGTTAGAAACCTGAATGGCCGTAGCAGCGCCACTTTGAACAGCTCTCGTGATCCTTTCCGTTTCATATCTTCTGAAATATCCAGATTCTGATTGCCAGTCTTTCTTCTCTCCTGCTGTGCGCGCCGGCTGAGCAACACACTGTGCCTTGTCTCTCGTAGAGTTGCCGTCATGATAAGCCAGAAGCCGCCACAGACTCCCAGAAGCGCCCAGAACACCATTCTCCACCCTTTATTTTTGGCGACAAAAGAGAACAGCAAGAAGCCGCTGGGACTCCCGACTGTTGCGTTCCATAGGAAAACACTCATCGGTATGCCGGTCTCATGGGGCTCGAAGAGATCGGCAATAGTCCCACCAAAATTGGCTACAGCCAAGTGAAGCTTTAGAAACCATGCCACAATCACGAACATCGATCAAACTTACCAACAGTCACAGAAGAGAATATCCCAGACAGCGTCCGCAGCACCAAAAATCCTGCCAAATCCTGCACAAGCGCCGTTCCCAGGATAAAGAAAAGAAATAGGCCGTAGGAGACGATATATATTGGAGATCTGCCAAAATACTTCTCTCGAGTCAGCATCGACAGCTTCTCAGGCCTCGAAACATAAACGCTCACCTACTTCAGACAAGGGCGCCAGAGCCATCGGACCAATGGCCAAGCCCAGTACAAACAAGCTCAATCCTAGGGTTGCAACTTCGGTCGACACAGCAAAGTCCTGAGCGAAAGTCTTGGTTGCTGGTGAGAAACCCGAGGCGGCCCAGCTGACGGTTAAGTCGACGAAGAAGATGACGCCGACAATGGACCATTTCCGCCAAAGAGGCCAATTTCGCGGATTTGCCAGGTCTCCTGGAGGGAAAACAACAATTTCGACGTCTGTCCCATCATCTCGCTGAACTGACGGCCGGGAATCCTCGCACACCGCGGCGGCGCGGCCAGCATCTCTTAAGTTCATGGCTTCTACAGGTGTAGAATGTAAAGTCCAAGGTCTGTAGCTTCGTCGACTGAATTTGGTCCCTTGCTGAACTCTGGGAGTGAAACTACAAAATTCAACAGAAATCGATAGGACTAGCATGACGACTGCTTAGCCCTAGTACTTGTACTGTTCAAAAAAGATAGGCCGATCTCTGAGAAAATTCAAGAGTCCACGAAATAGGAATAGTGGAACACCCTATTCAGATAGAAGAGAAACATGAACAATCAGAAGCAACACCCAGGCTGCAGACTGCAGCCTGCATGTAAAACTACATCATACATTGCGCCTCCTCCCTCTGGAGGTGCGGATGAAGAATGTGGGCGAAGAGGTAGTTATATGCGACGGGTGAGAGTTGCCAGATATTCAATCTGATTGGATCCAATGCCTATGAAGATCTCCGCACATAGTACACCTCTACCTTAGGTTCTGGCTGTGTTGAAGCAGTGGTGCACACGCAGAAAGGTGGAGACACCCTACTCACGGTATTTGGCGCATGAATGATTACCTTGCAGTATCGAATTTACCTGGCTCAGAATACGAGGCACTGCGCCAAATTCTTGGACTAAATGTAGTCCTTAGATTAGATCTTAGATTTACTCCTTATCTTATCTTGCCGATCGGGCACTAAGGGCAAGAAGCCCGACTACACGCTACTCAACAACTTGAGCTTCGCTTAGAATTTGGTGACCTGACCGAACCGTCAACCTCCAACTCAGCAAAGACGACAAGCATCGATTAAAGCGATTCCCCGAAGTACGCTAGGAACTCGCAATCATGTAAGACCTCATCTGCGGATGCAGTCAGTGCAGAATCTACAGAGTAGATGGCTGACCGTATCCTCTAGGCTCATCCCCAAAGCCGACCGCAAGAAGATCCATGAGTACCTCTTCCGCGGTATGTCCTTCCAGAACCCTGACCTTTTTAACTACACTCAAACACTCCACCCGAATTCCTCTAACACGTCATCACAGAGGGTGTTCTCGTAGCCAAAAAGGACTTCAACCTCCCAAAGCACAATGAAATCGACACCAAGAACCTCTACGTACGTATCAACACAACATCCCCGCCATCAAACCATCTCAGTATCTCACCCACAACCCTCAGGTCGTCAAAGCATGCCAATCCCTCACCTCTCGCGGCTACATAAAGACCCAGTTCTCCTGGCAGTGGTACTACTACACCCTCACCCCCGAGGGTCTCGACTACCTCCGCGAATGGCTGCACCTCCCCGCCGAGATCGTCCCCGCAACGCACATCAAGCAGCAGCGCTCGCACGCTCCACCAAAGGGTATGATGGGTGGCGACGACCGTGAGCGTAGGCCCGGTGGACGTGGTGGACCTCGTGGCGACCGTGGTGACCGTGGCGACCGTGAGGGTGGATACCGGAGACGTGATGCCGGAGAGGGTAAAGAAGGCGGCGCACCTGGCGAGTTCGCTCCTACGTTCCGTGGCGGGTTTGGTCGTGGCCGTGGTGCGGCTCCTCCTTCCTAGAGGAACGGCGGCTACGGCGGTGGATGACTGCTCCGGGTGCATGCGTGCAACGTGGGAAGGGGGGCTGGACGGTAGCGTGTTCAGTCGAGTGAGAGAAATTGCTGGGGGAGCTGAGGTCGAAGGGGGCAGATGACACTGCAAACATGCTTTGTGTACTCTAGCTCAATAAATGGTGGCTTCTATGGAGGCATGCTTACAGAGACTTCTATTGCGTGCACAGGTGCTCCATTCCAGTTCAAACTGATTAGATTGTAGGTACAGCCGCGTCCATTATATCTACTGCACTGGCACTTACTCAACTACCCGCCCTTTCCGCTCTCAACCGATCATATCTCAACACCGCCCCCATAAGCACCTGAGCTCCAGTCGCACAATCCTCCGGTGAACAGTACTCCGCCGGATGATGAGACACCCCATCCCGACAAGGCACGAAAATCATCGACGTAGGACAGCGCTTCGACGTAAACACCTGCGAAGACGAGAAATGTTAGCACCCCTTACGGCACATCTGCACGGGCATCAACCCATGCTCACGCTATCATGCCCCGCCCCCGAAATCATCATCTGCGTCAAATCCGACACCTCACCAGCAAAAACACCCCTCGCACTCTCCTCCACACAAGCAATACAATCCGCATGAAACCTCGTCGCCCCACTACCGAAATCCAACCGCCACTGCACCCCACACCGCCTCCCCCTCGTCCCACCATCATTCAACCCACCGACGTCCTCCCCCCTCGCAATCCCCTCAAAATCAACCTTCAAGCTCTCTTCCAACTCCCTCAACCGCTCGTCCTCGCCGGCCCGGATATCCAAGCTGAACCGCACGAGGCCGGGTACGGTGTTGGTGCTACCAGGGGTGAGGGTGAGGATGCCGGTACTGGCCAGCGAGGCGTACTTGGTTGCGAGGCGGTGGGAGTGGAGGATCATTTTGGAGGCGGTGAGGAGGGCGTCGGCGCGGTTGGCCAAGTCGGTGGTGCCGGTGTGGCAGTCGCGGCCGGTGACGGTGATGGTGTACCAGCGATAGGCTTGGACCTGCGGGTGAGGGAAGGGGGGGGTTAATGAATAGGGGGTTGAGAAGGGGGGGGGGTGGGGGGGACATACGCCGTGGACGATGCCGATGCGCTGATTTTGGGTTTCGAGACGGGGACCTTGCTCTGGAAAGATGCAGGAGGGTTAGTGACCGTTTTTCAAGGAGATCAGAATGCTGGTGAAGTGATTGCCGGGCGCTGCGCAACAAGCTAGGGCTTATCGGGCACAGGCATACGCCAACTGACAGCACTAGGATTGGGAAAATCCCTCCACAGCTCATTTGAAAAGAGCGGTTTTGGTAAACAGAGGTGTGCAAAGTGTAGGGCCCAGTGGCTCCTAGCAGCATTTCGCCCCAACATGGTCTTCAAGATCTCTTTCAACGGCGAGTTGTCAAAGGCCTACCACGATGTCTTTTAAATCTAAAAGCCCGTCCGTTTAGTGCTGAACGAGTTCATCTGTCTTGACCTACCTATATGTAGCTCAAAGTGCGCCTAGTGCTGGTAAGTCGGGCAGCCCTCAGGATGAACGATCGATGACCTACAGCTATAGGCATAGCCTTGTAGCTCGCATCCATGTTTCCCAAGTAGCCTATTCTCTCAAGTTCCTGTCTCACCGTGCGGCCGCCTCCCCCAATCTCTTTCAGATTGTGCGCTCGTTCCAACGGGATCTCGCCCGCCCAAACGCCCGAAGAAACCATACTCATCTTCCACGGCGCTTCAGCACCATCCTCTCGTTGCAGGGAGAGGATGAAAAAAACAGCACGAAGCTCAGAAAAGAAAACATACAGGAAACCGTGCACCTTCCTCGCTGCCACGCAAAATTCAGCCAAACTACCACGCCCCCAGTCGCCGGACCCCGGGGCCACGGAAAAACTCACTTCGTCCAATTAACCACCCCCACCCCGAACTCTGTCTGCACCTCCTCCTCCTTCAGCACCCGCAACATCTCCACCCCCGCCAACACGCCTAACACGCCATCATACCTCCCCCCACTCGGCTGCGTGTCCAGATGCGACCCCGCGAACGTGGCGGGGCCCGGGCGGCGACCGGGACGCACGGCGAAGGTATTCCCCATAGCGTCAATTCTAACGTTGCAGCCGAGTTGCCGCGTGGTGTCTACAAACCAGTCGCGGGCGAGGCGGTCGGCGTCGGAGAGGGCGAGGCGCGACATACCGATGTCGTTCGGGCCGCTGTTGGAGGGGGAGGGGGGTGTTAGATGCGTTTGCGGGGGGGTTCGGGACTGGTGGGATGGGATGGGATGGGATAGATAGAAATGGTATTGAAATGACACAGAAAAACAATACAGCAACACCAAGGAAGCCCAAAATCCTCTATTACATTGTCCCTGTAGTAAAAACGATACCGAACCCCCCCCCACCCAGCGCAAAAAAACTCCCCAATTCCAATACAGCCACCACAGGGAGACCCCCAGCATCAAAACACACACACAATATTCCCAGTTCCATTTGCCCCGTTGACATGAGATGGCAACGAATCGGTGTACTTACTCGCCCCAACGCTCCCCCCGTCCCCACGCAGACGTCTGCTGTATATCCGCCACCAACCGCTGCTGACGAACCCTAAGCTTCGAAAGCTGCTCGTCCGGGATCCCCGCACTTGCACATCGACGCGAAGAAAAGACGGAAACAGTCCTTAATGGTCCAACGAAACTCCGCTGTTTTTGTAGCTGGGGCCATAGAAGTACCCCTCGTCTTCTGGTTGCGAGTGGGAGAAGGGGGGGCATCATGGTTGAGAAGATGGGCATGATATTGTTTGTTGAAATGGTAACTTGATAGACTACAGATGGAAAAATGTCGAGAAAACGCAGTCGTGGAGAAGAACGAGGGCAGGAGTGACTGGCTTGAGTGGACTGGAAGTGCGGAGAAAGCTCTGGGACCGGGGAGGGGAGGGGGCCTCCTTATCGCGCCAAAGTGATATGCGGAGGAGGGGGCGACGTTTAGCGGCGAATCTCCCCCGAGTACCCCTTTTCTTTTGGGAAACCCAGGGAGTACCTGCTTGTCTCTGATTAATATCAGGGGAGAGTAACACACCCTTCTCTAGGTAATAAGAACATACTGAGTGTGTAACTCTCCCTCACAAATGTGACTGAGCAGTCACTGCCGCTATCTCATATAGTCTTTTCTTACATACTTGATCCTTCCTGCAAGAGTGTATGGTTATAATAAATCATGACAGTTACAATAGAGGGGGGGACCCAGGACCCTCTACCACAACAAACAAATGACATCAGGCCTTTAAGAATATGAATTTCATAAATCTCAAAAAAGCTTTCAAGCTCCTCTGTGATCCTAATTGATCAAATTTTCAGCTCTTGCACTTTTGTTGTCAAATTGATGCCAAAGGCTTACCTGAATGAATGAACGCCTTTGCTTCAAAAACTTATTATTGCCAACCTAA
This sequence comes from Lapillicoccus sp., assembly GCA_965277795.1. Lineage (GTDB taxonomy): Bacteria > Actinomycetota > Actinomycetes > Actinomycetales > Dermatophilaceae > Lapillicoccus. Next base: position 5,265,206 of record OZ255840.1, on the reverse strand, counting down.
TGAACTCCAATTGAATACTAAAGCTGACGCAGGCCATATCTTGACAGTTAAACCGCACAGGGTGTGCTTTTTTGCCCGAGGTGAGGATGAAAGGGGCACTCCTGCAATATATAGTCAAAAGTGGGGGAGTCCCCAGTGACATCGATCGCCAGGTTGGCTCAAGTACTGACGACGCACTACGACTACTCTCGGAGGATTTCCCCATTGCCATGAACAGCAGTACAACGACCTCCGCGACTGAGCTTACAACAAATGGCATGATGAAGTAATGTCATAGATTTACTACAACTACATCCAGATCATTTCCCACCCCCCACATCCCCTCCATCTCCATCTCATTTTATCTAGAAACCCCTCTCCTATAACAGCACCCCCAGTCCCGCCACAACAAGACTCCATCCATCCTAGTCAAAGGTAATAGCAGCCTTGATAGCGCTCTTATTCCTCATAGCCTCCAAACACTCTCCCCACTGCTCGAGCTTAAACACCTTATTGACGATTCCATCGACCTGTACGCATTCATTGTTACTTTTCCCGTCGCTCTGCGTGAGAAGAGGGAGTTTGAAAGAAGGGAAGGAAGATTACCTTGACTTTACCCGAATCGAGGTAGTCGATGGCGGCGGGGAATTTGTACGTCTCGCTGAAACTGCCTGTAAGAAGGATCGGTAAGTAGTTCACAGTCGAGGGGCACGCACGGGGTGGGCGGGGGGATTGTTACCAAGGATAGTGATCTCGTCCCCGAAGATCTTGGACGGGGCCCATGTTACGCGTGCGGAGTTGGAATATACGCCGTAGACCACTAGCTTGCCTCCTCTTCGGCAGTAGTTGATGGCGTCTTCGAGGATCTTGACGCTGCCGGTTGCTTCGATGACAATGTCGAACCCTGAGAGCCGTCAGATACAATAGAGTGTGAAGGTTCGGTTATGACAAGAGGAACCCAGCATGCACGCTCATAACGTAAGTAATAGAATGAGAGCCAGAGCCAGGAGCCCCTCCGCAGACAATGGCCGTAATTGAATCATAGGAATGAGAGGGCAAGGGGACGTCAACATACCATAAGGATGTTCCGACTTCAACTTCTCGAATTGAGCCGAAGGATCCTTCCTCGACAACTCCACATAAACATCACCAGCGCCCAGCTTCTTAGCCAGTTCCATCTTCAGACCCTCAGGAGCAGCGACCACCACGTGGCATCCACCGTTCATGCGAAGTAGCTGAGCCAGCACAAGACCAGTCGGTCCCGCTCCGAACATCAACACGCTCGAGCCCATCCTGTTGGCAGCGATCAGCCGAGACTTCTCTACGGTCACAACTACGGACAGTGAATTGAGACTCACTTCGGCGCGATCTTATCCAAGCCATGAGCAGCGCAAGATGCCGGTTCAAGCAAAGTGGCATCAACATCGGAGAGGTTGTGAATCTGGAACACCTTGCCCGCTACAAACCTCAGACGATCAGCAAACGCGCTTGTGCAACAGAAAGCGCCGGTATATGCATGCTCACCGGGATAGGCGCAATACTCAGCGAACCCCCCGGACAGAGTAACGCTTCCCACGATCAGCCCCTGATATGCTAGAATACCGCTTTGGAATAGATATACCCATGAGCTTCGAAGTGCTCACACAGCAGTGCCTCCCCTCGACGGCAATAGAAACACTCCCCGCAAAGCTCCTATATAGCCAGTCAGCCCTTTTCTTCGGATTTGGTTTCCGTAATAGCAGCGCTTTCTTACCGAGTTGTCGGCCACGACTCTCTCCCCCACTTTGAACCCTTTCACGTTTTTACCGACGGTAGCAACTACGCCGACGGTTTCGTGGCCTGAGGGATGAATTAGTAATTATAGTGAAGTCTGCGTCCTGGATTGCTCCCAATGGTGTAACAATGGTACGTTGAGGGGCTTTCAGGGCGGAGCAGCAGCTCTCATCTCCAGATACAGATGCTTGGAGTCTGGCGTCGAAACGTCCAGGTTGCGGCAATTCAATCAGGCTTCTCAAGTGAATACCGCATCGTACTTTCGTCGTTCCGCATCTGCATATTCACATCCTGCTTACAGAAACCAACTCACCCGGAATAAGCGGAAACCGAGCCAAGAATTCTCCCTGCACCGAATCAGCCAGAGTAGTAGAAATAGCAGCACAATCTCAGTCTCAATGCCCACCTCATGGATATGCAAATCGGTCCCGCACACACCGCAAGCCTTCACTTTGATCTAGCGTCCATATATCTTTAGTATCCTCATTCATGGTCGGCTGAACAGTGCTTTAGCCCAGACTCACAAGAACGTCATTGTCCCTCACAGGAGGCAAGTCGACTTCGACGATGCCGTAATGCTCCGGCTTCTCGTATCTGCAGCGGGAGATGATTTCAGCAGCTTGCTTTTGCTATGTTGCCAATTGATTGACTAAAACGAAGGTGCACGGCCAATGTGGCACATGTACTTCGTCGCCGTGGGCCAATGGCGTGAGGCGGGGCAAGGGCGTGCGTACCTGAGAGCTCTGTCGACGGAGCGAGTTGTCAGTTCTTTTGTCCTTGCGGGGCGGAGAGATAGACGGCTTACTTCATTTTCGATGGCAACGACATGTTTGCTAGCTAACTCGACTCTGTTGAGCTAATTGAAGGAGTTTACAATAATGAAGCCAGGTGGAAGATCAGGTCTGATGTAGATTCAAATGCACTGGAGTGTGGATTGTAGGTCAAGAGGAAAAAAAGAATGTCGAATGGGCCAGGGTTTGGTTGATCAGTTGAGGGGTTTACGGGGGGAGGGAGGGGCATAAGTCGGTGAATTCCTTCTCGCCTTGCCGGTCGTCTGCTTGGCTGATAGGTGGGGAGGGAGAGGAAGATTCCATCGGACAGTACATTATACAGTAGCGTCGTGCTGGAGACTGCAGGCTTCATGTCATCTTACTGCAGGGCCGCTCGTTAAATCAGCATCAAAGTCATGTGCAGCGATCTCTAGGCTCAAGTTGCTTGCCAAAGCCTGACTTGGCTGTTGACTTTGTTGAAGGGATTCCCAGCTTTTGACGACCGCGGAACCTTTTCCTGCACTGCGCCTTGCCTTTGCTTCTTCAGTGGCGGTTTTCCTCATCAATGACAGCTCAGTCAAGAAAAGTAAAGCCCAGGAATGCAAGACAGTGGAAATCGAGCTCCATAACGACTTTGACAATTCGATCACCGCTATCGGTGCTTGATTGATTGCTGGTGGAGCTGGGGTCCTGATAGGGCGGGGGCGCCTGTGCCAATCTAACACCCAACACGAACTATTAAGACATTTATCACTGTACCTGCTGGAAGGCTGATATCTTTGCACATCTTCTCCGGGTTTCAGACCGGTGCTTATGGCAACTGGTGCCTGGCCGCACTATCGCTTCTACTCACAGCTAGCTTGGGACTTGGAGTAGGGGATCCACGTGGGTCCACGTAAAGAGTAAACCACTCTTTCCATGCTCTACTCGTACTCGAACCCGACTCTCCGAGAGCCGTGTGCACACGAACGGCAGTGCACGCCATCCTTTGTCGCCACATTCCGCCCATTCCATGCGATACAGAAACACTCAACGCCACAATGCCCCAGAGTCCAGTATTTGCGCCAGGCACAATTCTCCCCCCACTCCCAAATGCGCCGCCAGTCACTTAAGACCAAAACCCTCACTTTCGGCCACAGCTCGCCACAGCTTCGACTCCAACTTATTCTTGCTCCCATATCGATACAACCCCAGCATGTTGAAACACGTCCTCGCCGTGGGGAATCGGTCCGTGTCACCTCCGAGGCATGAAATCTTGACCACTAGATTCGTGGTGCCCATCGCTGGGATGCGGTCGCTCCCCGTTATGAAACTCAATATCTTCCGTTGGTCTGCTGCGTTGGCCGCTGAAAAGGTCGCCCAGAACCACTTCACCGCCGGCTCAGCCTCTGCTTGTCGATGATCACCCCAGTTCTCGTAGATTGCCACCGCTCGAAGGGACGCCACGTCTAATGATTCGTCGGAACCTCGGATGAGTAATTCAATTTCCTCAGGGCGAAACAAAGAGAGTGCGTTGCCACCACAGACGGTGAAGAACCCACGTTTGAATGGCTCGAATTGTCGGATCACTGCCGTGTCCAACATGTACTGGATGTATAGGTCAACGAATTCTCGCCGATTGCTGTTGGTGACTGGCCTCTTTTCCCCGCCAGGACATAATGGAATCTGCACCGTCTGGCCGTAGCGATCGAACTCAAGGACGAAATCTCGGCAGTAAGTCTCTTCGACATCGCCCTCGAACTCGAGCATCTGCCTGAGGCCTTTGGCAAGTGACGGCCTAAATTCCGCGAGGTCTTCAAGGGTGTAGCCCGTAGGAACACGAGTAGAAGATGTAGCCGGACCGTTGTACGCTGGCGCGGACGCAAGCAACTTCTTGAAAGCAAATGGCGGAAGTGCCACATCAAGAATTGTTGAGTTGTAAATCGCAAGGCCGAGTACCACGCCGATGAGGAAAAATTGATCAGACGTCTCGAAACAATTAGGGTTGAAGTAGCAATAGTGGGAATCTTCGTCGTAGATGAATAGACCTGATCCTTGATATTAGGCAATATCCCGAAATTCATGGGCATGACTGTACAGACTATGTTCGGGATCGAAAACCTCCCTAACAAGCAGCAGGAACCATTCCTTGCGAAGCCCACCTGCATCGATTCCCTCCTCATTGAGAAATTCGATACGTAAACCCTTCTTGATCTCCTCTTGGCCGGTACCTACAACCTCGCTAACACCGCGGAGACTGTCTTCCACCAGGCATTCTCGCCGCACCTTGAGTATGAGGTATTGGTTGACTGCTTTACGACTCATAATGCTGTTAAAGAACGCCTCTCGAGCCTTGACTTCCATCTGCCGACGAGCATCATACTCCAGGATACGAATCTTGGCCCAGATTGATAGGAACATGGGGTATTGACAAAATGAAAATCTAGCCCTCCTAGACTCCCAGGCTTCAAAGTCAGCAATAAGATCCGAATAGTCCAGAAGAGAGTTGTAAAAGTCGCTCGTTGAAAGTACTTGGCCGTGGCTGTGTGCACGGTTACGAGCCGCCAGACCAGCACTGACAGGCACGACCTCGGATGATTCTCTCCATACTGGGACGTATTTTCGGGCAAGTCCGCTGTTGTTTGCGGAGAACAGGAGCGACATCACTTTGGCAGCAGCCTTGATTTGCCAGTCCTCCTCATACGCAACAGCCCCGGTCTTGACCTTCGAATCAGGTGTCCTCGAGGGCCCGCTTATGCCAAGCGCTGCATGTAGCTGCGCGGAGGTTCCAGCACCTGGCCCAGATATATCAGGTATCAAGCCCGCGATTGGATTGTAGCTGCCGCTGCGTTCACGCCCATGTTGCCGGGTCAGCCTGTATGTAACAAATCCGCCTACCAGATCTACTATCCTGCGAAAATGAGCCTCTGAAAACCGAGAGAACCATGCGATGAGATAACGATGGCAATCGTTCGGAACATTGGACATAAGTCCCAAAATACGCTTGATGATGCCAGAATGTTGCCCCGGGCCGCCACTTTTACTACTTGACGACCTATGTACCGGCGCTGGAATCTGCTTGTATTCTGGGGACTGCTGACCGGACCCATGACGCGAGCTGTGCGTGTTGCTCGTTGATCCCACGCCTTTAACAGAAGACATATATGCCGGCTGGTTTGCGTCGGGGGGATATAGAAGGGGATTTGCAAGAAGTACCAGTAGGAATCGGCAGTCGTCAGGGTTCGAGAGAGGTCGTCCGGGGCGCCGAAGGAGGTTCTCGGTAGCTTTCAGGAGAATACGCTGAACGTGCAAACGAGCCTCAGTGAATTGGTCTTCAAGCTCCTGCTCTCCTGCGAGATCGGACATGAAACTTTTCATTTGGTCATCATCGGCAGGGCCTAGTTCCTTTCGGCGTTTCTTCCAAGCGCAACCAACAGAAAGTACAACCTGATACCATTCGTTGAGTTCCTCCCATTGGATACGGGGTGTTTTGAGAGTGACGCGGTCTGCTGTATGGTCAGACCCACCGACGGATATTGCGGCGTTCCTCTGCGAAGTATTGCGCTGAGCGCGACCACCAGTCCACCATGTACCGTTCTCCGCAAAGTCACCCAATAGTAAGGTTTTAGCGTCCATTTCGGACAAAAGTGTTCCGTTGTCATCCCAGTCTTCTGCCTTGCTCACTGCGTTTTTAGAAAGCAGTAAATCTTCGCTTGCAGCTCGAGCCGGTGGTCGAGGCCTGCTGGTCGTGAAAGAGGCATTGAGGCAGTCGCAACTCGCAAAGGAGTCCACAATGTAATTCTCCAGGGGCCGGAAAATAGATCTGGGGTTATCGGGGCTCGACTGCTCAGGATGATCCAACCCCGAAGGAGCCAATGGAGTATGACTCGGCACCGGTGGTGGTGGAGGAGCTCTTGTTGGTTGGTCCCGTGAGAGAACGGGCGGCCCTGCACAGTGAACGTAGGGCCCAGGCGCACGCAGCCAGGAAGTGGTGGGAGCAGATCGAGATGCTGATGATTTTCCTCGAGGTCTATGTTCGAAGCGATCTCTATGGGGTGTGACTATGCCAGATGCTGCAATAGGTACGGGAGCAGCTCTATTTGAATGCCTCACTTCCTCAGCAGCTGCTTGGGCACTGGTATGGTAGGACCCCTGGTGATCTTTGAACTGAGTGCCTGTCTGGCGTGACCCAATTTCCGATGATCCAAAGTCATCAAGATCTGCTCTACTCTGTCTGTACCTGTCCAAGCGCGATTGCAGATAGGAAATCATGCACCGGTCAACAGTTGATCGAGTCCTTTCCAGAGAGATAGGGAGGACTTATGGATCGTCTGTCAGCTTCCCCTGGCATCAATGCAACCGAGTCGAGGCTTACCTATTGTTGCCTTCCGGGCTTGAGGATATATGTTAGCTTTGGTAGGAGCTTCGCCAGCTTGAGAAATATCCGCTTGCTGGTCCACGATCGCTGGCTTTAAGTCGTTGATCATGAGGCAAACCGAGCATCTGAACACGTTCAGATGTTTCGGCCACCGCACGTTCGTGTCGCACGTGATACACTTCCCAGTCACAAGATCTTTCTCTATATACTGTGGTGCACCCCTGTGACTTGCCATCGTAGGGTCATCAGTCAAACCTCCATTACCAGCTGCAAGTACTCGGTCATCGACCATCTCCGGCCCAGTGGCGTTCAATATACCATCCAATCTCTTATCCGCCCTTTTGCTACTGCCGAATAGTGATGGAAATGGATGGCTGGTCGAACGGCCATGGCGGCTAAGCTGGCCGACCGGGCTCGAGGTTGAGGAGATTGTAGCCGAATGCGAACGCAGCTGCTGTTGTAATACCGGGACTCCATGTAGGGCTCTCGAGGAGTCAGTATAACCCTCTGGATGCGCATTTTTATTTGAGGAATTTGGATGCGTCCTGTCCGGGGCTGATGGAGGAGCACTGCTTGGCGTAAAGGACCCTGGGAGCAAGCGAGAAGGCCAGGAAGGCATTGGTCTAATTCCTCAAGGCTGGTCCGATGCGAGGATGGCCAGTATGATCAGAGAGGGGCATTCTTTGTCACCACCGGACTGGCATCGAGGCACACCTTTGCGAGCTTGAAGTGGTGCGTCCCCTCTCCGCTTGAGACGCGATGCTTTCGTATTCGTCAAACCGCCTTGGCGCACATACAGCCGACTGCGGTGCCGAGCTCGTTCCTAAATCCTAAACGACCCGTCTACAGCGTGTACGGATTGATGCATCGGTCTTGAACGTTACACAAAGATAAGATTGCGATAGCGCTTTAGTCGCGCACCATAGTCGACGTCCTGTGTTTGGAAGGGACAATCCGGGCTTACTTCGTACTACGGTCATTGCCAAGGAAGCTCTTCAGGCCAGCCATATATACCCATCTGCACAGCATTAATTTGTCATCTCATCAGCCTGTTTGAACGGGTAAAGAGCCGTATTTCTGCCCCAGAGAGTCTCATTGTCATTCAGCTACATAACAGCTGAGTATTCGCCCAGAGTAAAAGGCCTGCTAGGGAGTCTTGCCACTTCAGGCTAGAAGTGCACAATGCAGAGCCTAGCGCTCTCAAATGGAAAGCGTAGGACATTAGACACCCATCTACCTGTAGCGCCAGAGGCTGAGAGTGTTGTGACGTTTCCAGGTCTTCCTCCGTCCAGCAGTTGTCTTGTTGAATTTGTGGCCCTTGCCCAGACCACGGGATTTCTTGCCAGTGGCAGTCAAGCCACGAGATTCGCGGTGCTAGTAAATCATTAGCCAAAAAGTCATCTCCAGCTTCGGCATGTTCCCCATACCTTGTGAACGGGCTTCACGATCCAGTTGATACGTGAATCGCGGCGAATAGCCTTATGTTGCGGATCAACCAGAACAACTTCGAAGTACTTGTAGGTAGAGTCTTGGTTGATCCAGTAGGAGTTCAACACTCTCAGGTTTGCGCAGCGACGGCCGACACGCTCTTCAGCCGTGGACTTGAGTGAGCGCTGATATTTCAGCTGGTTGACTCCCTGGTTTGTTGGCTTGCCTACACGCAGAAGAGCACATCAGACGGTTCCCACAAGAATACTCAATTCATTGACGAACCGTAAGTTGCACCCTTGGGTACTGGCCGCTTGCGCCCTCCTCTACGCACACGCACGCGGTAAATGACATAGCCTTGCTTGGCCTTGTACCCGAGACGACGAGCCTTGTCCGGGCGAGATGGTCGAGACGCTCGGTGGATAACGTTCAATTGGCGGAGCTATATTGATGCACTCTCAGCTGAGTTCAACGAGTGTATAGCAAGACACCAAGAGTGCCACAATATGAGTCCCACGAGACCGTTGACAAAGGCTCTATAGCGCCAGACGATTGTGCCGGGCTTGGAGATCCGCATGATATCTTACCTCCCAGCATCGAACGCGCAGAAGGAAGCGCAGGACATCGGATTGCTTCTTCTTCTGAAGCTCTTCCACGTACTTGAATTCTGTCAGCCAAATCACACTGCGAAGACCGATTGTGGGATTGGAACTCACCTTGAGCGCACCCATGTTGACGTTGCTAGCGGATTAGTAAAATGGGTGTCGTGATTTCGGCTTCAAAGTTCCAAAAAGTTTGTGGGATCCCTCGAAGGGCGCTAAGGTAAGCGAATTTAGTGTCAGCCCTTCAGCCCTACGAGCAATCATATCTCCCTTGACTAAGGAGATTAATGATTCCCTTAGAGTGACCAGTCGCCTTCATTATGTGCATCTAAAAATGACACACGATACAGCCATCATGCTATGCAATTACGACAAGTTTTGAGAACCACTTCGGCCAATTGCTTTGATATATCATCCGAATCTACAGCTACAGAAAGTTGGAATGCCCGAGCGACATCAGCCATTATTGCAAGCTCGAATAGCCAAACACAGCCTCGAGCAAGAAATAGACTCTGCTGATCCTGTTCAACGATCCTCGTGTCCATCCACCGGGAGATGTTTGACGAGCCGCCTGACACCTTTTTCAGCACTTTTAACTACAGCCGCCCAACCTTGACCGTTCTGCGGGTCGCCTTCGACCATAGCAAACTGTGTCCAGGTATGCGGCGCGTCTGGATCAGCCGCATCCTCCGCGATAATTCTTCCCACCGGCCTGCCATGTCCTCCTACTAGTCCATACGCCTGATCTTCTGTGACCTTCCTCCCAGCCTGCAGAACACCGTGCAATGTCCGGCAGTCGTTGTCCCAGTTCTCTCCGACTGGTAAAGATTGTCGCTTTGTGCTTAGGTGATGTAAGACTCCATCGTAGGTTTGCAAGAGATCTTTAGAGAGAGCGAGGAGAGCGGTAGCTTTCGAGTAGGCTGAAAGAGAGGACGATTTCACTGAGGATGATGGGCGGGAGGACGATAGGTCAATCGGGTTCGCATCATCAGGCAGGCAGCGGGCGGAGAGGAGCTCTATAAATGTTGCGTTTTGATCTGCACTCTTTCTTGATCTGGTCTCGCCATCAGGAAACTGCGCAGCTGATGACAATGATAGGGCAATAGTACATATCTACTGCATTCTCCTGAAGCGCGCCGAGTGTCTTTTGCTTGGTTCCCTCGACTATCTTTTGGAATTCAGCTTTATGGGTATCAAGCTGCTTAGAGGTGTTCTGCTTCGCCATTGTTTTGGTGATCGCCAAAAATTGCCTGGAAGATGTCAGCAACAAGGACGTATTGAAGGCAAGAACTACAGACTGGCTTTCCAAGCGGCCTATATCCTCCTCAGAGTCAGATACATCTTCCTCGACAGGAGATGCTATGCGTCTCGAAGTTCTGGTGAATTTGACTTGTTTCGCGCTCTTGCCTCGTGTTGGATCGAGTGATCCTTGAAGACCCTAAGCAACTAGTCTCATCGACAGAGGAGGATAAAGCACGGAACGCCCACCGATAGATCTTTTGTTAGATTTTGCCATTTTCTTGGTCAAGATAAGAGACTTGTACACGAGCTTTTGTTGGTGGGCGAGCAGAAGACGGAAGCCAAGATTCTTGGGTAGGGCACCGGCTACGGCCGACGGAAAGGGAAGCAGGCTGCCCTTCAGATTATTTCTTTTTAGTTGCGCATACTGGAAGACCAACCGTTCCACGGCACTGGAATATAACGGAGAGGGAATAATACTTGTAGTCACTTAATCCCAGGTACGGCTATACGTACGTATTACGGTACAACATTGATTGGGAGCACCTAACAGCGATGTTCAGGCCATCAGCAGCCAGTGAGCATGCTGGAGGGACGGCACAGTGGTTAGCATGGTATTTGGGTTTTTCGCAATTTGATATAAGAGCATAGCCCGCAAGTTATGGAGATCTGTGCCAGTGGGCATCCACCACTGTATCCAACGCCTATTGATCGACTGATCATATCGTTCATCGCCTGGGTCGTTGAGATTCGAGACAGAGCCATCAGAAGACAAAGCTGTATTTGGTCGTATGATCGTTATCGCAATAGCAGAACATGCCAGAAAAAGTGTCCACAAGAAGATACCATACTGACTCTGCGCTTGTCCAAGTGCCCAGCTAGGAAGAGGAAGAAACCAGCAGGACACCCATAACATACAGCGATAGCTATCTAGACACATTCCCAGAGAGCCCTCCGAATCGGGCTGAAAATGTGGATGTTTGTGTGTAGAGAAAGCGACTCATCAGGGTGGTGTAGAAAAGAGATTTGAGGACTGAGAGCCGAAAGAAGAGCCGAGAACAACCAGAGAGCACAGCACGTCACCGATAATGACTTGAAAGCACGTTTATCCTCTTGATGACTAGTCTTCCTACGAGCTTTGGTTCGTCGGTAATCTAATCCCACCGTAAGTCGAACTCCCATGCGGAGACCAAGAACCGTACCAAGTTCGTCTGAGCCATGAGGTTCCGCAAGAAGTTCTTAAGAAATGCAATTTTTCATCAGCCCCACAAGTCGTGAGACACCGAAAGTGGGAAACTGAGCAGGATCTTTCAGGATCCCAACGATAGCCCCTGGAAAGCGTGACCCCAGTCGCCACCGCTAATATGGGGCTTACGGCCTCCGCCAATACCTCCAGATGGAGTGTTATAGTCAACGTGGTGACGATCAATCGTATTAGGGGAAACAACACTGTACGGAGCATGTGATGCAAAGGATTGTGGGATACCCTGTCCGTAGTCAGGTAGATGTTGGCCCAACTGGCGACCGTTGATTGCATGGGTCTGGAATGGCGGCGCGTATGCTTGGGAAAAGCCGGTGCCGTGGACAACACCTGCGTCCCGAGTAGGATCCCAAAGCTGTTCGAAGTTGCCGCTCATGATTTGGGAAGAGCCAAGATTTGAAAAGCTAAGATTCTCTTTCTGCCGCCAGCGATCATGAGGATGGTCGCGATCGGGACCTAGAGCACCAGGTCCTAAGCCGGATGGTAGCTGCAGACCAGCCGTGGGTGTAACGAACGAGGCAGGGTTGATTGCAGACATCCAGATGCGGGTTTTATAAATCTTGAAGAGATCGGTGACCAGGGAGTTGAAATTGATGTACGAATCGGCGAAGTAGTAGAAGGTCAGCTTCTTCCAATCCCTGTAGAGTCACATCAGTACCTGCAATGGCATCAAGATAGACCCTTACATACATCTGGAACTCGGCGTCAAGAATCTCCATATTCAACCGGTGCTCTACTACCTTTTGCTGGCATACACGCTTCGCTTTGGCCTCATTTCCCTCTTTGTCTTTTAGAGTTTGGATTTCATGAGCCTGAGCCAAACGCTTAATCATCTTCGGCTTCAGCTCAGTGTTAGGCGGCTCTTGCATGCCTTGCTGTCCAGGAGGGCCCATGCCTCCGACGGCGCTGATCTGCGCACCATTAGAAACAATCGAAAGGCCGTTGGGGTTCTGTGTGGCAATCGGTCCATTCTGACCATGGCGAGAAAACATCATGAGCCACCGATAGTGCTCCTCAGCGTAATGTTCTTTCAGCTCTTTAGCCTTGCCCCATGGAATGTTTTCATGCGCTACGGTTCCTAAATCGGTGCCTCTATCAGCCTCGACGATGACCAGATCACCTGGTTTGACTTGGAGGCCGGTTCCCTCTTGAACATAGAAAACTTCGCCTCGACAACACTTGAAGGTTACAACGTATAGTAACTGGTTCGGACGTGGTTGGGGTTGGGACCGTCCGTATTGGCTTTGCATGCCGTATGCGTGGTGGAGCGACGATGGGGAAACGGATGGGGCATAAGGTTCTCCGCCACGGGTGGACGGGTTGATGCCAGAGAAGTACGAAGCTGCGAAATTGCGGGCGCGTAAATGTTCAAGTTCCAAAGCCTCTTCTTCAGAGCTCTGACGGGAACGGAATTGATCATACTCACCACTATCGCCTTGGGACGGGCGAGCCAATCCTTCTCCAAATCCTCCGGGACTTCCTTGCCTTGCATCAAGACCCATGCCGTGATCTAGGCCTGCGAAGATACCTAGCGACTCTACGCCTCCGATTGAGCTCATTGAGCCGTGACGTGTAGCCACGTTGGCAAAAGAGTGACGGCGGCTCTGGGAGGGCTCTCCAATACCACCAAAGCCCAGCGAGCTCTGCCAGTGACCCTTTTTGACGCTCTCTAATTTTCGGTTCTCGGGAATACCAGTTATTGGGTACTGCTCTCCTAGATTAGCACTGTACTCACTGAACCTTCTACCAGAGCTCTGGTAATAGTGATTCGGATTCGGATTGGGATCTTCCAGCTCATGCAACGCGTATTCTGTTGCATCCAGACCACCTTCGTACATTCGTTGCGGATAGGACCCTTGGGTGGTGCTCTGAGGTGCAAGTACATTGGAAACGGCTTGCGCATTGTCTGCATGGGTTTTGACATTCGAGTGCTCAACCTTGCGGGCTGCTTCCTGTCTGAGAAGAACATTCTCCATAGCCAGCTGCTCAATTGTTCGCGCCTGCGTTTTTACTAATTGGGCTCCTTCCTCCGAGCCATTGGACGACTCATCGTCATCATCGACTTCGCGGAGCTGGCCGAGGATCGAAGCATCGTGCGACAGCTCGCCACGTATACTAGAACGAGAAGGTCTGGATTGTACCCCCGGGTATGCAGCTCCATTTCGATTGCGACCAGTCGGGAAGTGGCTACCAGTGGCGCTCGGGTGTCCCTGACTTGATTCTGAATCCATTTGGCCGACGGAATACGACTGAGACCGGTAGGTCTTCGGAGTCGGATGGAGAGGAATCGGAAAAGGGATAGCAGATTCGACGGGGTTATCACGACCAAGTGAAGGGCTGGTTAGTGGGTCATCGATATAGTAGCTTGTGGATCCAGAAGAGCCAAGACTCGTTGGAGACGGAAGTACCTCTGTCAAACGCGAAGGAGGTAGTTTTTGGGAGTCATTGTTCCATATTGCACTTGACCACGGGAAAGACGTGCTGTTTGAATGCCCGCGGCCAGACATAGACCCTGAGGATACAGTCATATTGGATCCCCAGGCGGTTTGGTCGCCAGCTGGAGTTGTAGGGTGAGAGCTAGCAGGAGAGAACGTCGCACTTCCACTCAAGGAGCCTTTGCGTTGTGGTGCCCCTTGCACTTCACTGAGCCAGGAAAGACGGCGTGTGGGCTTTGCTCCCAACGAATATGTACCAGAGTGAGTCGGATGATGTTGGTCTTGCTCATCGTCCGACGATGCCAGCGCTTCTGAATCTGGTGTGGAACGACGAATGCCAGCTTTAGCTTTCTCAAGCAGCAGTGACGTGTTGCCGCCGGAGAAAGCACTGAACGACGAGCGTTTCGCCGGGCTAGGTTGCCCCTGCATTCTCGGATCTGATGCCACTAGAAGCGTCGAAGTCTGCTCAGTCGATCAGTTTACCGCTTCCTATGGAGAACGGTGAGGATCTCATTAACGTAACAGATATAAGTCTAATCGGGCTCGTTTTGACCAAGGGGTATGAGGTTGATGACAGGGCCACGAACCTTATTGAGCAAGGGTTGAGAGCATGGAAGCCTACAAACCCTTCACCAGAAGCACCAGAGTTTGATCCCACTGCCGGCCCGCTGTTCCGACCTCTCTGCTGCGAAAACAAGAGAATGGTATTTCAAGGCAGATGGAATCTGAAAGAGAACAGGTATGACATATCAGCTTTATATTCCGAACGCTCTTTCAAATCACAAAATCCCAGTGGCTTGTGTGGGTGACTGCGAAAGTTGGATGAGGGGTTTCATACCGTGAGGGATCACAGTGAAAGCCGGAGAGTGAATCGACGCAGGTTTTTGAAAGCTGGTTTATAATCGAAGTGATGATGTGAATGGTTGGATGAAGCTTTGTCTCAGACGGCTGTCAATAAAGATGCCGTCCCTATGAGCCTGCAAAGCATAGAAGGGTACTCACGAGCCAAGAAAGAGATCTCTTGTTGATTTAGTAGGATGTATGCGGCAGAAAGTGAGGAAAGGGTCTAAGTCACAAGTTGTCGAAATGTTTTCACGAATGGTCTATGCTATTTATCTCGCAGCTTGAGCCTCCATCAGTCAGTGTGACGGTGATGAGTACATATAAAGAATAAGTGGGGGCCGGCAGGATTCCCTGCGCATGACCTTCCAATACCCTATATCGGACCGTGTCAAGGGTTGAAAGAAGGTGAGTATGTTTGCCTGATGTGTCGCTGTCCACATTTTGGGTACACATGGGGACGAAGGTCGATATAGCAGAAGCATACAACTTACAAGGATATTAGAGTCTAGAGTCGTTAAATGTCGTCGTTCAACGTGAAAGTCTCCGATGATTATCTAGCAATAGGTCAGCTCTTAGATCAGCCTATGACAGTAAGTCCAGGAAAGGTTGCAGAGCAATTAGTTGACATTCTCCAGGCATACAACATCAACAGCAAGCAGTTTATTCAACGAGTCACCGCCAAATGGAACAAAATGAACGTTTCGGGCTCAAAAGAAACCAAACCTGATATCATTCAGGAAATACGCTTCTGTTGTGGTACTTGTGGCATTTGACGAGGCAAATCGAGGCCACCGGCCACGACGCTACAAACTGTAGCATAGGCGTAGATACACAAGAACGTGCGCTTGAAAGGTGCCCTTACCTCTCTGTTCTAGATAAGTTCAGAAACTCCAATTGTGCCAGGCTGGTTTTGTCTATTGCATGCAGAAGTAGAGACGAAGTAGGAGATGGGAGAGATGGTTGTGAAAATAAAACAGCTTAGGGTATCTGCTATAGCTGATTATGTCAGCGTCTTGGGAATAGTCTTCGATAATTCCGCACAGCAGCAAGGTTGTCATACCTGTGCTGAATGGCTAATGAGATCTAGAGAAGTATTGTATTGATACACTGATAAACAAATAGATTCTTGCTTGGCCGTGCTCCGATGTGCAGGCGTTGAAACGATCAGACCTCCGGCAAGTGATGGCGCCGATTTCTGATGGCTCCGCAGACGACTTGTTTGAATAATCGGCAGCCGTAACCGTAGAGACGAAGTTTCTTGAGGCCTTCCACGCCGTAGGAAGTTGTTGGTCCGCTTAACAGCTCAGCCTAATGCGCAGGAGCTGGTGTTGTCCGTGGCCGCTGGAGCTGCAGGCGGCGTGCTCAACTCGGCTGTCCTACGAATTGGGAGGCAGCGAGAATTGCCTGGCTGCGTAGGCGCTTCAGGTCATGGGAAGGGGTCAGACGGTCCCAAAACCAAGAATGCGGATTCGAAAAGAGCTGTGTATTATGCCGGTCACTTGGTAGGTGCGGGCTGTCGTTGCTCTCCAACGGAGCGTTGGCTGGCGTTGGGGGGGAGCTCAATGCCGGTGCTGATTCTGCTGTGGGACCGCGCTGACTGACATAATGTCTGCCGACTCTGGAGACTGTGCGGCGGCCGAAAGATGGAGAAAGAGAAAGAGAGATGGAAGAATGAGAATGAAGATCAGGGACAGTTAAGTGGAGGAACGAAAGCGTTGATTTACGGTACTCTAGACCCTGCTGGGGGGGGGGTCCGCTCCACTTGCAGGGGACGGAACCGAGAGGCGTGCGGAGAGGCGAGCCATGTTTTTGCGGCCTTGCCCCTTTGAATCCAGCGCATGGCACTCGTCGTCTGAGGGTGAGAGTGGTCGACGGCTTGATCGAATCGGGACCGACCAGCCATTGCGTCCAATGAAGATGTCGCCTGTAGTTTGGAATTTTCCGAGGGGGCCCCCAGTCACTTGTCTCCATGGAGTAGTCCAGGGATTTGAGATTACAATATTGCACCATCTCCAGGCGAGGAAAGGCCAGCACCGCGACAGCTTTCACACTACGAACAGAGTCCTCTTCAGGACATGCACTCTCCGTCGCGGCAGTGTACAGCAGATCTACTTGGAATTTCTTGCATCGAAAGGGCCCAAGACGACAATGTCACACAACAGGGCTCTACCTTAATCCCTCACATGTCGTCTGTAGCAATTGCTTCCAGCGCACCCTTGAAGCGAAGACAGGCCATGTCGTGGCGAGAGTGGAGATACTCTAGTCATGGCCTGAAGATCTTTGAAGATGGCGAGGATCTTTGCTGCTAGGGTGCCGGACTTCTTTGGTATCAGGTGAAAGCAGAGTTCGAGTAGGAGAACTGGGGAGGTTGGGGCTCTGGGAATATCATTACCTTAGTATTCCTTAGTATTGCCGCCACAGCCTGCCATGTATGGGCCACCAATGAGAAAGAGGCTGCCTCTGTCGCTCGATGCTGCGATCTGTGGCACTGGAAATTCCACTCCAATCTACCCCACACTGCTGGAACCGCACAGACCACTCATCGTGCGGGGTATTGCACCTTTCCCGTTTGAGAAAGAAGGTTTTGCACGTGGACAGCGAGGCGAGGGCACTACTCGTACTGTCAACTTCCCAAGCACTGCACATCGGTCAAGGTACGAGTACTCGGCCAGGGCACTCGCTCAGGGTTACCGCTCGGGGTACCTTGTTACCCATGAGGCGTTCCTTTGCGTACCTTTCTATCTTCACCGTTACTTACTGAGGCCCTTTGTGCTTACGATAGACTTGGAGAATGTTGTTCATGAGGCAGATGTAGGTATAAGCATCGGGTCTCGGCGCCCCCCGTCCTGAGTTGTGACAAGTCACCGGCAATCAACTGCGCGGTCGCAACGGCCAATGCGATGCGATGCCATCGCCCTTATAAATCGTACTCCCACCACAGCCCATACAGAGGACAGTCGCGTGATGCGTCGCTGATCTGCACGCATCTCTCATTATCGCCTGCGTGGGCCTTGTCGTAAGGTAAGTGGTGAGCATTGGCGCAGTGCTTCAGCCGGCCAGTCAGGTCCGACCCAGCCAGATGGTCAATGTCGAAAGACCCCGCAGATCGACCGAACACAGGGCAATCGACGCCCAACACAATTACGAGTGCATCAAAGGCTTGAGTGTGCAGCCGCCACCTGCCACTCTCGCATACAATCGAATGCACAGATGGGGAGGAACATGCCCTGCATGCTAGCATCGCCGATATCAATTCGGCTGAGACATCCGAATCATTCGGGCGAGCTACCACCCTGGGTGTCATGGCCGTACGATCAAGGATGCGCTTCTGACAGCCCCGAACCCCATTACCCGGGTAATGCAATGGACCGCCAGCTCAGTCAATCGACGCTTTCGAGAAGTATTATGACTCTACTCAGGTCCAGTCACAATCCGCTCGTCTCTCTCCGAGTCAAGCGTGACCCGACATGGCTTGTCCAATGATGTAGGCAGCTTGTCTCAATCTTCCGATACACAGCCTGTCATGGAACGCCGGTCGCCTCCTTCCGCTCCCCGTCCCCACGCACACCCTTGATCAGATATGTCAACGTCCTTTACGCCTCCACCGTATCTAAGCTCCCCTTCCCAATGGTCGAGGCCACTGCCCCTGGTCCCTTCTGGGCTTTCAGTTTCTCTTCGAATTTGGCAAACTCTTGCATCGCGATCTCCTCTTCCTGATCCAATACCTGCGTAACACCCTGTACCTCTTCAATCTGATGGGCAAAGGCGTCAATCCATATCCCCAACATCCGAGAAACTTCGGTAAGAACTCACATAGTGCATCAGCATGCTTTCGATACCATTCTTGAGAGTGACTGTACTTGAATCGCATGTCCTGCAGGCGCCTCGCAACTTCAACATGACATTGCCGTTCTCAAACCCTCGGAATTCGATGTCGCCACCATCTTCCTGAATCGCAGGGCGAATGCGTGTTTCCAAAAGCTCCTTGATCATTCCAACCACCTCACTGTCGCTCTCGTTATATCCGAGTGTATCCTGTTCGCCCCCTTCTTGACCAGCCTCGGTGGATTTATTCTCCACGGTGTTAACAATCTGTTCGCCCGATGTGACTGCCTCAGTGATTAAGCTGAAAACCTCAGGCTTGACATGGGCCCAATTAGTGTCGGTGGCCTTGGTGACGGTGATGAAGTCGGGCCCGTAGAACACAGAGGTGATTCCATCGATATTGAGGAGTCGTGCGGCCAGAGGTGAGGGATGTGGTGGAGCCAAGGTCGATCGCGGTGAAAGGTATTCTAGGAAAGGTGACGACAAACCCTGAGGTAATATCGGATGGTTAGGCAGGAATTTCAGTGCCTGAAGTCTGTGAGCATGAATAGCGCATCATCATCCGGAGCCATGCTCACTCACGTCGGCGTTGGGGGTACTCTCTGTTTGGATGAAGATAGTCCGACTGCCACTTGCTGCTATGGGTTGCGGCAGGAATACAGGCTGGTGCAGCGGCTGAAGCTTTGGTCTCAGTCGTGCACTTGAAGCTGTGATTGCCACTGCCCTCGAATTCTGGTGGACACTCCTCCTGCTCGCTGTAGCAAGCCTGGAGACATTGGCGGAGATCCTACAGACACGGACCTTAGAAACAGAGCGGTGTAGTAACTTCGAGGCACTCTCGGCTGCCATGATGACGATGACGATGACGATAGGTATGCACTTTCGTGCAAAGAAAACAATGCCGCAAAAACATTTGTAAGCTTTGAAGGTAAGGTAGGTATTCGCAACGAGGAGTTGATGTGACGTCACATCGCCGGCGCCGACAATGTCCGAGCAAACAGGGCTGAGGAGGCCTACTATCGTGTTTTTTCTTTCAACATTGTACTCATGCCGCCTCACGATGTAGGCCTTCACCTCCATGTCTGCTCCATCATAGCCAGCCCGCACGACTAACGCCGCCATGGCTGTGCGCTGCGAAGTGTGTCTAAAAGAGGACTCCAAATACAAGTGTCCCTCATGCCATCTCCAATAGTAACCCTCACTCAGTCCGACCCTCCTTCACAGCCGTCCTCCTACGCTAACCCCAACCCCCATCAAGCTGCTCCCTCGACTGCTACAAGCAGCACAAAATAATCCACACCGAAGCAAACGGCACCCATCCCGCAGCCGCAACCGCAAGCAACCGCCTCCCCCCAAAACCACCATCCACCACCATCATCCAAGCGCACCCAGCAGCAAACAGCGCCCATAACCCCCCACACGAAACCTTCCAGCCCCTTTCATCATCTCCAGAACTCCAACACCTCTTCACTCGCTACCCCAAACTCCGCTCCCAGCTCGAGGCCATCTACAACGCCACGCTCGAACCACAACAAGACGCCTCCGGGACCCATCCTGCCAGCACAAGCAGCCGCCACGATCACAGTCGCGGAAGGGGCAGAGGCAGGGGCCGAGGTCGCGGCGGTGGCGGTGGTGGTGGTGGTGGTAGCGGCGGGGGAGGGAATGTGCCGCCTTGGACGCAGGAAAGAGGTTTTAAGAACGGACTTTATCACTGGAAGAGGAAGAGAGATTGCGAGGGTGGCGAAGAAGAGAGCGGAGTGAAAGAGTTTTCGGAACTCGTGCGCAGGTTGAGTGGGTATGAGGCGAATAATGATGCGATGTCGGCGGATGCACAAGCGGTAGGGTCTGGATTCTAGCTAGGGATGGCAGGAGGGCTACTGGAATGGGAGGGCTTGGTGGGTATAGGCGTAGGGAGTAGGTGTAGAGGGGTATTGGAGTAGGGTGTGGACTGGAGGGTGGAGAAAGATGGGTTGAGGGTCGGTCGACGCTTGGTGGCTGGCTGGAAAGGGTAGGCAGAGGGACGGGTTCGGCAGTGGTGGCGTAGTTTGCGAGAATCGAAGGATACGAGGTGAAGAGCATGCTATGGCATAGCTACCAGCATGAGGTTATTGAAAGGTACTACGAGTTCTGGACTTTTAGTATCGTCGATGCGTCTTCTCAGCGGAGATGCACTCGATCCACTGCGGTTTGAAGTCTATAGGATACACAGGCTCTTTTCACACGGCTATGGCGGTCACCGCGATTACAGACTACGGAGCAAAGATAGAAGCACTCCAGCGGCGGACACCAATAAAACCTCAGTGGCCTGCTCAGCGCCCTCGAAATAATGGCTTCGGAGATGCACACAAATAGCCTTCGAGCAGCTAGCGAGTTTTTGGTCCCGTCGGAGTAAAAGACAGCCAACGGCGCGTAACCAAACCCAAACTAACAGCTAGCTCCCTACACTTTACAGCTGTTTTCTAAAGAAGTTAATTGTGTGCAGACATTTTGAACTGAGCACTGCAGAGGGGCCCCCTGTCCAACAGTGTGCCCTTTTATAGTGTTTCACTAAATACCTACCTAAGGGTCCTTCATCATCTCTACATCAAAAGTTCCATTACTTCATAATTTCTTGTTTAACCCTCAGTCTTCTATAGAGGTGCTTGCTGGCTGAATTTCATGCCATTGTTTATTTGATGCAGGTTATTTAGGAAGTGTCTGAACTGACTCTAATCTACAGTCTACTTCTTGTTCTCACTTGAATGTTAGGTGACTCAGGTGGTAAAGGTTTAGTTAAGGTTATGGTTAGAAACTCAACTGAGAACGCTGACTACTGCAGTAGTTGTAAGTACAGATTCAACACCCTGTCAAGAACTTCAGAAAGAAAACAGACAAGTATGCGACAACTTAATTAAATAATTGCCATCAATCTATCACCTGAAACGCTTCAAATGAATGAAATTTGTGTAGGTGATAACCGTTAATAATTTCATATACTTCAATGTTTGTAGGGGGTCAAACGAGGAATTACGAAGTAATGGGGGTCATTCTAGGAATTCTGAAGTTGGCGGGGGTTATTTCAGGCATTTACCGATTAAAAAGAAAAAAAACCGACACAGTCAACAGCAAAGCCAGTTACCAACTCCGTAATGCACTCCATAATTCGTCACTACCACTCACTCTTCCATCTCAAAAACCGCCCCTCGCAATCCAACTTTCCCCACCCCCTTGCAGCTCCGAGGTTGAAAACGCCAAATAGCCATAACGTAGATGACCAGAACAAAGATATCCGCCTGCCGCCCGCCGTCCGCCCCTTGCCCCTTCCCGCAAACATTACCCCAGTATCCCCGAGCGTTCGCGCGCTCGGAGTTATACCGATATTCTCCCATCTGTCTGTCTAGGAACGTACAGCATATATATATATATGTTATACGGGAAACACTAGCGCTGAAACCAATTGAATCTTTTCCTGGCGTTTTCGCCGATTGCAGGCGGTTCGAGCTGGGTGCTTCGGTCGTAAAGTTCCTGGGAGAAGAAGAGAGGAGGAAGGGGGTTAGCTTGCCGTGTCTGAGATGCCGCGAACTTGAGGGGATAGGGGTGGGTGGGAGATGGGGATACAGCAGCAATAGCAGCAGCAGCAGAAAAACAACAAAAACAAAATACTCACATCGTCATCCTTGCAAAACTTCCCCTCCAAAACCAACTTCTGAACCTCCTCATTCCTCCCCCCATTCGAATACGCCATCCCCTGACTCTTCTGAATCCCCACAATCACCTCCCCCATCACCTCAAACTTCCTCCAATTGATCAAGCGCCCCCCCTCCCCCGCCCCTCCAACAAAAGTTTTGTTCCCCTCTTCCGCCGACACCAGATCCCGTCGGTGCAGCGGCAAAAACGGTATCCGCTCCGACGACGTATTTTCCCACGCCAACCGATACGCAAAATGGCTCTTTTGCGTGCCCATGAGGATTTCGAGGCGCATGAAATCTTTCTGCGCTTGCTGCGTGATGAGTTCGCGGGTTTGCGTGAGGCGGTGGACGGCTGTGCCGTTGACGCCGGCGATGATGGCGCCGAGAGAATTGTAGTTGTTTAATTGACGGAGTTTCTGGGAAGGAAAAAGGGAGAGGATCAAATCGTCAGCTTTTCCTATATATTTTTTGTTTCAGGGGGAGTGGATACGGAATCACCCACCCATGCAAGACCCATAAACTTCTCCAACGCTTTGGCTCGGTGTTTGGGCTTTTCGCGGAGGAGGATCATGTTGGCGACCCAGAAGGCGACGTGGTTGAATTGGTTGATCATGCGGTTGACGTTTTCGAGACTTCGGCACTTTTCTTTTTGCTCGGACGAGAGACTCACGTGTCGGACTAGGTCTCGCGGCCGGATCGAAGAGAACATGATCCAGTCGATTCGAGTCAGCTCGCGGGCGAGTTCGTCGTCGGGATAGTCCATAAGCTGGTGCCATTGGATCTTCGTGAGGGCGGTTTTGGGAATGGGGATCAGAAGCTGGGCTTGGCGCTGGGCGCTTTCGACCGGGCTGAGGACTGGTTGGAGGGGGCTGGTTGACTGGCTTCTTGATCGACCGGCGCTGGAGGAAGTTGACGGTGTGGTTGAAGTCCTGGTCGAATAACTCTTTGCTCCTTCTTCCGAACTCGATCCACTAACGACGGCCTTGGGAATTTCATCCGGGCCGTCGTTCGCGTCATTTCGTACGGGCGAGAGACTCAGAACGCTGTCGATAGTATTGGCTCTTTCCCGGCTGGTATCAGAGCATGCCCATTCGGTATCATCATCTTCTGAAACCACTTCCAGCTGTGTGATGATTTGTTTGGCGGCCATTGCAAAAACCCTGTAGCTAGCTAATCGCGTTATGAATGCAGCTATACGTCGACGAGTGAGGGGGTGTGCGAGGTCACCGGGATAGTCTGCGACCCACTGCGCCATTATACTCAAGTACCTTAGTTGAGAACTGATGCGGAGTATTTGGGCACCGTCGTCATTTTCCAGTTTCTCAAATCGACTGATAATTGCCGACAGCAGCTCCGCCGGCGCCGCGAATTTCCGATACAGACATAGGAAGATGGATGCAAATTTTGCATCGCTCTTAGACATGGGTTGGGATAGGAGCCGATCAATAAGGTCATCAAAAGATATGCCTGAAGTTTGAGTCGCCCTCTCTGCCAGAAGTAGATTCTCCTTCCTCAGATCTAGTTTAGCTTGTGTACCTGGAATTTCTTCTTCAAATTCCTCTTCAGCGACCAGAACTGACTCGGTAACAGCCGTTGATGTATTCGGGTCCTCCGAGGGGCGCGAATTCAACGAGACCCTGGCAACTGCGGTCAAATCGCCCGCCAAGATTTGTCCATTGGAGCCTGTCCGCGTCCTCAATGTTCCAGTGTCAGCCGCCTTGGCTGGTTGGGCAACGGTAGAAGAAATAGGCCTAGTGGGTAGCGTACTGGAAGACTTCGAGGAATTGTGATTGTATCTTGGTCCTTGCAATCGTTCATCGATAAGGGACTTCAAGGCACTGCCAGCAGGACTAGGTTTTTGCGAGCTTAGGGCCCCGTTCCCAGTGTGACAGGCCCTTATTTCAGACTTCGATCGGCCATGTTTGTTGTTGGTATCCAAAGACTGTAACGAACTTACCGCAGTTGCCGATTGCATTGTGTTCAAAGCCCCTTGGTGCGTGGTACTCATGGGCTGCTCCTTGTTCCCTGTTTGTCTATTATTATGAGGTTCCCAGTGAGATCCAGCTTATTGTAAAGAGATCGGAGCAGCGTGCAGACTGACAAACATAAATAGTGAAACATAAGGATATATCCTACAGCTAGGGTAGGATCATGACAGCCAGCAAAATAGCAGCCATGCAATAGTCTTCTTACAAAGTGCGTCAACTCAGACTTACCTGATGGGTTGGGCATGAAGTTGCGCAGAATAGCAGAAATACAACGTTTATGGGTTCCGGAGGCATTGACGGAGGTCTGAAATGATTCTGTGTCGCCAAGAACGTTGCAGGTCTGTTCGAATGCCTCTGGATTGATCTGCCTTACGTTTGGAGGGTTATCGCATTTATTCGAGACGAGGACCCATGGCATCGCACATTTTGAGAAGGCATCTAATCCCAATGAGTAATGTAAGCCCTATACAATGAATCGATTAGGGTAATTGAAAACAAGTCACAATCCGAACGCAATGTGCAGAAGATGCCGTTCTCCAAAAGCATGGAAATCTCGTCAAAGTCGTGGGACTCACTCAACACTTCTGGAATTCGTATTATGCTTCCTTGGTCCATGACATCGTACAAGGCTAATGCTCCATCAATTCGCGGTGTATTCTGCTCCCCCAGTCTTTGCGGCCACTCTATGCGTTGGTTGTCTGATATCTTCACATCACTGAGCTGGACCTCGAGCAGTTTGATCCTGATCAATACGCCTTCTAATGATACCTTCTTGGAGGAAACTGGTGAGCTTGCAGGTTGCTTGAGGTCGAGGGCACACTGGACGAAAGTGGATTTGCCAACGCCGGAAGCGCCCAGTACTGCGACGTTGACCTCGGGCATCTCACCGACATCTTCAACCTATTTTGGTGGCAGTCATGCAGTCAGCACTGATCCTCGCTATCGTTTTGTTGCGACCCCGTCGCCCGCGCTGGTCTGTGGGACACATCAAAAACAGGAGCAACTCACGGGGCAAAGGCCATTTGAGGCTTGTCCAGTCTCCTCTTCGTCCGCAGGCCCTGGCGATAACAAAGGTTCGTTCTCCTTACGGCTGTCATCTTCAATCCTTGAGCCCTGTTGAGCGAGACTCGAGGTTTTCGTCTGCCGCCTCTCCTGGCGCTCACGAGAAGCGGCAACAGAAGGGGCCGAATGTGTACGATCCCCTATACTCGGGCGAGGGCCCAAGGTCGAAGATGATGCAGACGACCGCGAAGCATGGGACGTTCGAGAGGCTTTGGAGGGTTCGACGTATGATCTCGTCTTCTTCGACCTCCTCGAGTCCATTGTACAGTCTTATGTCCACCTCGACATGGCGGGTAGCGACTTGACAGGATTCAAGCGGTCAGTTAGAGTCCATCCGAGATATTTGTGCCGTGAGGTCTCTAGGTTTGCAGGTCGCTGCACGCCGTCCTTCGCGCCTCGTTGCTTATCCCTCGTGCTGTCAATGCTCCGCCCTTCCTGTGTGACTGCCGCAGAGGACTAAACAACATTGGAGAGATGCGACAAGAATATTGAAGCTATGACAGAGCAAGTGGCCTTTCGGTTTGGAAAGCAGCGTGTGAGGCGCTCCTGTCAGAGCAGGAGGTGGACATGGAAATCCACATTATCGAGTGCACCGGGTGAAACGTCGGCGAAGTTCAACTTTTGCCAGGGACGCCAATCTCGGCTTAATGGTATTACAGAGTATCACGAACTACACAATTTGCATCTACATCTTTTGCCTTTGGTCGTCAGTGGACCGACAAAGAGCAGTTTCAGATGTGCTTGCGGTATGGGTAAGGGGGAAGGGGAAGAAGACATGATACGAATAACAGTCGATACATGCGCATGCGTGCTGTACCTGGCGTCCAGGTTTGGCGACAGCAAGGTCCGAGAGATCGAAGTCTCCGCGGATACCTTTGTTCGCAAGAGGTCAATCAGCTAGCGCTACCAAGGAGAGTAGAGCGATGTTATGTTACTATCGCTATCCCCACCAATATTATTGATCGATTAACAGATTGACGGATTAATCAGATTAGAATATTCTACCCACAGTAATGCCATGCACCGCTCTGATTGCAGGGCTGAGGCTTCATCGAGGCGTGCCCCACCAACTACGTCTGGCGGGGCTGAGGATGCGCACCTTTGATTCGTCAGGAATACAGCAGTTCAGGCGGTGGGGTGAAGAGGCTGGATCAAGACCGATTTCTGTCATCATCGTGGATGCGCAAAAACTTGACCACACGAGCACTCATCCGATTGTAGACTGAAGAAAGAAAGAGGTCACCAAGTCATCCTGCCCAATTTGATCACGACATGGTAAGGGTACTCTACTCCGAGTAGTTGAGTACGGAGTCTTCCGTGGTCGTTACCTTACCCAGCTCATGAATACTGCGTAACGTACATGTACCTTTCCTTCCTTGCTTCCAAGATGCAACAAGTCAGCAGGGCCTTCTCCTTTTGTCTTGGTCTCTCTGCACCCTGTCTCCCTGTACAGATGCTTCCGGGAGGCTGACTTCGTTGAGACAAGGGAAGCACGTGCTTCTCCTCCCCCTATCTGAGCCATCTCCTGCTTTCATCCATTTCCTCCGTCTCCTTCTTCGTTGCACTACGGTAGAGTTCAGGGTCTTGTTCTACGGTTTATACCTCTACCAAAAAGCCAAGTGAGGCAAGGTACCAAACTCATTGAAGCAGGGAGTACGGGTACTTGTGCCGCTAAGCACTCCCGCGGCACCCACTTACATGTACGTACATGTACAGTCAGTACACTTATCCATTTAACCTTAACTTCCAGTCCCTGACACCGACTTCCCGTCACCTCCTCCCCCTGCCTTGCATGCTATCCGGCATTTGACGCGGGCGCAAGTGGATCAAACACCGTAAACGAATGGTCCCCTGACCTGCATCCCCACGATTTTCTCAATTTTGGCCTGAAGCGCCTACTTACATAGTTAAGCAATTGGATAGTCTTAGGCCCGAATTAGTTAAACCCCCAATGGCCCCAATATTACGCTATTAATGGCTTGAACACGTTCAATCACACGATCTATTCGACTAAGTCATTCGACTCGCATGGAAACTACTGTAACGGACAACGGCCCTTGAGCCCGCCCGAAGCCTTACCGGCCATTGTCTCGTCTTCTCAACCCCTATCAACCTTTCTCATATCATGTCCTCTTGCCTACTGTTGCCTGAGGTACGAGAATCTGGCAGTCGTCCGCTTTATCCTCATCGAACGCAGCTGTGCTGTCCCAAACCACTGACTCAGTCCCCGCCTTCTATACTGTTTTACGGACGAGTGCCGGGGTAGACAACAAGGCCCGGTGCCGGCGTCTCCATTCACCATGGCCTCCACCACTCTCGATCCACCTGGCACGGTAGGCGGCGATGATTTGGCAATCCGTGCAAGTCCGCAGAACTGACAGTCTTACCTTAGACCATCTTGCCTACCCGTTCATATACATATCCCCTCCGAGGAACCCAGAAGAAGCCGAAGAGCGCCCACAAAGGCGAAGCCTTTGACCCTGACGAATTGTGTAGACGTTTGGAGAAATACCAGCAGGAAGAGAAAGAGGCTCGCAGGCGTCGCCGAGCGCAAGCAAGTGACAAGAAGGGGGAACCATTGCAGTATCATCATGTTCCGCAGTGTGCCGCGGCCAGCTTCGCCAGGACCGCAACTCCCGAGTCGCGCAAGACGAAGGAGATCCATAAGCTTTCCAGGCAAGTCGTTCAAACCCAACAACTTGCTGTCGACGCTAGAGCTCTTCTCGCCAACAATGGTCTATCGGTTCGCCGGCTTGTCGAGGGACAAGAGATGGCTCGACTGAAGCTCGACGCCATCGCGGATCGTAACCAGTTCCAACGCACTCCGGCACTTGAAGAGGCGGCACGAGCAGACCACAACCGAAATCTGAACAAGCCACAACAGCGCGATTTTAGGACCCGCTTGTCCGAAGACTTAGCATCGGACCCTCCTCCGCCAAGCGGGGATGACATTAGCGAATGGGATCCATCCAAAATCGAAAGCAACAACCCTTCGAGACAGATACATGGTGTGCTGAATGCAAACGACAGGCACGATTGGGCGCAGCGGGACGATTCTGCGGAAACAGACAGGCATGGCCTTAAAGACCGGATGACGCCATTCAGCGAAGTTGTCCGCCGTTTTAGTGGAGGGAAGGGACGTGTCTCTCCAAAATCAGCAGTGGAGGCGTTGGGTGATGACGCCGTTGACGACTCCGGGGGTAAGAAGGCATCTCGTCGAAAGTCGAGCTTTCTGTCACTCCCCTTGTTCAGGAAACATTAGCAAACGAGGGACTTCGGTTTCGAAGCGTCTATACCTTACCTTCCTGCCAATTCTGGAAATTGGCTTAGCGATTGAATCACAGGTGCAAGTGCCTGTATTACTCTTAATCCGACTAAATCGTTTACTATCATATGCTCTATTCTTCCAAGCAAAATCTTCTAGGTTACAATAGGTGAATGAGATTAGACAACGGAGAATGAAAGCTGATAGGTGGTTAGATGAGTACATGTGCGAGAACAGGACGTCTAAAAGTTGGCCCATCTTTTTGTTGAGGGTTGAGTGATCAAGGAAAACGGGCAGGCACCACGCGCGCCACGGTACTCGAGCTCAGACGAATCGCAGCAGAGAACGAGTGCTCCCCACTGGGCGAGCTTGGGTCGGAGGGGTCGGAGGAGTCGTAGCTGCCTCTCGCTATCGATAAGCCGATAACTAACCTTCAAAGTTTATTGACTTGGCACTTCCACGCCCAAGCTCACCGGCTTTCCCTTTCTCTTTGTCTTTCACCTTCAACTTTTGCTACACCTACTTGCAACCTGCCTCTCATTCTCAATTGCCTCCCCTTCTCAATTGGCTCCTTGTACTCGTATATACTTACACTCTTTTCCACCAAAGCAGCTCATAGATAGCTTTAATACCCACCACCGAACCACGCCTTCAACTGCTTTCGCCTTGCCGAGTGTAGCCGGCACCTAGCTGCTTGTGTGTCTTTTCCACCGTAACCATGGTCGTTGTGGACCAGCACGAATATCTGTGCGAGGAAGAAAAACGATTGAAAGAAGATCGCGAGCGTAAGAAGTACTGGAAGAAATGGGGTCCCTATGTTGCAGAACGCCAGTGGGCTACAGGTATGTGCATGCATTACCTTTATAGCAAGGGATCACGCTGATTGTGCGTTGCAGTCAGAGAGGACTACTCGTGAGTCTCCCATAGCCCATAACATCCTGTGCAAGATCTTTATCCGGGAGCTTATAATGTTCAAGCGAAAATGGCGATGCCTGGAGCCGTAAGTCACAGTGTTCGGCAGACCTTTTCTGGCGTCTCGAGCTAAGGCGACCTAGATTTCACCCATGATCACGCCAGGTCGCGGACGTTTCGATGGGGTGAAGACGGTATTGCCGGCGTCTCAGACTCTCATGGCCTTCAAAATGTTGCCTTTGCGTTCTGGAATGAGAAAGAGTACAGTACCCTTCCCCCAGAAACGGTGTCACGTATGCTGAGGCAACAACAGTGACTTTCTGAAAGAGAGGTTATTTGGGCTTTCCAATCCGCAAGGAAACCATGGCGAGAGCATCAAAGAAGCGCACTTTCACGTTGACAACACACCAACGGTCGGTACACCTCGTCCCAGCTGATGTGTGAGAGATCATACTGACCTGATCGTCCTAGCATTCCTACATGAAATACCTGTACAAGTACCCCCAGAAAAAGTTCCCTTACCAAGACCTCGTCAAAGAGAATGCTAGACGGGGCAAGACGGACAAGGAATACCAGCTGATCGACACCGGAGTCTTTGACGAGGATCGATATTGGGATATCTTCATCGAGGTCGCGAAAGAAACGAACGATGAGGAAGAGCTATTGTTCCGAGTTACGGCCTACAATCGTGGGCCAGAGGCTGCACCGATACACATTGTCCCCCACATGTGGTTTAGAAACACCTGGGCGTGGGGTCACGAGAAAGCAGGCAAGAAGCCTTCCATCCGTCAGATAGCTCCGATGGCCGCCCAGTCAAAGCATTGGAAGCTTGGAGATCGATTCTTCCAGCTGTCGCCGTCACCAGGTATCAGCAAAAGCGCTCAGGACGTGCAGCCTAAGATGATCTTTACAGAAAACGACACAAATTACAAGGCCTTGTACGACGGACAGAATACCCAACCATACGTCAAGGACGCTTTCCATCGACACATTGTTGACAATGAAAGGGGCGTGATCAACCCGCATTGTCGAGGAACCAAGAGTGCTGCTTGGTACGCTTTTGACGAGGGAGATGGAGTAGCGCCAGGGGAGTGCGCCGTCGTACGCTTCAGGCTGTCCAAGAAGTATGAGGGGTATCTCGATGAGGAATTGTTTGACGATATCATCGAACAGAGGAAAACCGAAGCTGATGAGTTTTTCTGGCGCATCAGCCCACTTCCGATGGCAGATGATCTCCGAAATGTACAACGCCAGGCCTTGTCCGGTATGCTGTGGACTAAACAGTATTATCATTTCGTCTGGGACCAATGGGCCAATGGCGATCCAGGAATGCCACCTCCACCACCAGGTCGGAAGGCGGTACGGAACCAGAACTGGAAACATATGCATCTGGACGACGTCCTATCCATGCCAGACTCCTGGGAATATCCATTCTTTGCCGCATGGGATACTGCTTTTCATGCCATACCTCTGGCCATGGTTGATCCGGAACTTGCGAAGAAGCAGCTCGACATACTGACGAGAGAATGGTATATGCACCCCAACGGCCAGCTGCCTGCATACGAATGGAACTTTGGAGACGTTAATCCTCCCGTTCACGCTTGGTCAGTATTCCGTACCTTCAAGATAGAGAGGAAGATGTATGGACGGCAAGACCTCGACTTCCTCGAACGCGTGTTTCAGAAGCTGCTTCTTAATTTCACATGGTGGGTGAATCGAAAGGACTTTGACGACAAAAACGTGTTTGAAGGGGGCTTCCTCGGATTGGACAACATAGGACTGTTTAACCGATCGGAGCCTTTACCAACTGGCGGTGTTCTCGAACAAGCTGATAGTACCGGCTGGATGGCCTTTTACTGCTTGTCCATGTTGAACATTGCTCTGGAGCTGGCAAAGCACCGACGCATCTACGAAGACATCGCCTCGAAGTTCTTTGAGCATTTCATTCTCATCAGCGATGCTATGACCTTCAGAGCTGGTGGAAAGGAGAAATCCTTGTGGAATGATGACGATGGGTAAGTATATCTCGTTGCTTCACTGGAAATTGGCTAACTCATACTCTCAAAGCTTTTACTACGATGCCATCTCATGGGGTGGCCCATGGACTCAGCAATTGCCGGTCCGATCATTGGTCGGCCTGATCCCGCTGTATGCAGTGCTAACGCTTGAACCTGAGCTCATCAACAAATTCCCCTCGTTCAAAAAACGTCTCAACTGGTTCATTGAGAACAGGCACGATGTCGCGGAGCGTAACATCGCGAACATGAAGCGACGTGGTAAGGACGACAGGCTGCTTCTATCCTTGGTCAGCAAGGAACGCCTGGAGAAGATACTGAAAAGGATGCTCGATGAGACGGAGTTCCTTTCGGAACATGGGATTCGATCGTTGTCAAAGTACCACGAAGATCATCCCTACAAGATGGAAGTGAACGGTCAAGAGTTCAAGGTCGGATACGTGCCTGGCGATTCGGACAGCGGACTCTTCGGCGGGAACAGCAATTGGCGAGGGCCTATTTGGCTTTGTGTCAACTTCCTCCTGGTCGAGTCACTTCTGCGATTCTACATGTTCTACGGAAACTCCCTGCAGATTGAATGCCCCACCGGCTCTGGCGATTACATGCATCTCGGCCATGTCGCCGAAGAAATCCAGCATCGTCTGCAACATCTTTTCGTCCGCGGAGACGACGGTCGCCGAGCCGTCAATGCCGGTAACGATTTGCTCGACTACGATCCGCACTGGAAGGATTATCTCTGGTTCTACGAATTCTTCGATGCCGACACGGGTAGGGGGTTGGGCGCTAGTCATCAGTGTGGTTGGACTGGGCTCATCGCGAAGATGATCCACGATACTGGGTTAGCAGAAAACATTTTCCATCTCTCTCTCTACCCTCAAGGGGTCACGGCACTGTTCCCAAGCTCTAACAGCCGCGTGTAGGATCAACTGCCGACTCCCTCAAACCCCTCGTACCCCGTCAACAGCCGCAGCCCACTATTTCGACGACGTCTTCTCCCACTCGGGCAAACGCTCCGGCACAGAACGTCAGCGGATCCGACGCTCGTCCACCACGCGCTCGATTGGGAATCGCAGCAGCTTCAACGGCTCGCTCAACGGCGACGGCGACGACGCCGGAGTAGCATATAGTCATTCTGTTGGTGTCGGCGTGGAGGAGGACGAGGAGCAGGATCGGCGCAGGAAGGAGGCGGATCTGCATGTGGCGAATTATGTTTCGGATCAGCTGGAGCGGATTCGTAGTCATGAGAGTGCGGCTGTTTATGAGGATGAGTTTGAGGCGCAGTTGGATGGTGCGTAAGCGTCGTTTGCGTTATGGCGCGTGCGGATGGGCCTGGGGTGGTTGTGGTTGTGGGGTTCGATGGGGTGTGGAGGTTCGGAGCTGTTTGTGCTGGGTGGAGCTGCTTTTTTCTTTTTATTCTTAGACACGCTCATGGCATGGCGTTGTTGTGCCTCGTTCCTAATTCCGGGGGCTTTATCCTTTCGACGCCTGCGTCGCCGACTAAATTAGACTAGCGACTAGAGTTAGATGAGCATAGAATTAATAGACCCTCTTCGAGGACAAGTTACTCGGAGTGAGATTCCAGTGTTGAGATCTGCCTTGTAGATATTTCGTTGTCTCTACACTAATACTAGCTCAGGCGACCTATGTTGCGCGGGTCATACATGTTGGTCTCACGGCCACTTTCTAGGGTCTCACTATGAGGTCAATCACACTTAATATTGCATACGGGGAGTAGCCATTTAGCTAAGGTACAAAAGTGTCTGTCCACCAACAAACACACAACCGAACAGGTTCTGTCATCATCACCGCCAAACACAACACGATTTCCGTCTAGCCGTATTCTATCCATACTCATCACAGCGCATCGGTCAGGAGCTTGTTCATCTTCGAGATGCGGGACGAGACGCTCAGGTCGATTGTCCGGTCTCCGATCTCCACCACTAGACCGCCCATGATGTCCGGGTTGACCTGTGCGAAACAGGATCAGCATCGCCGCCACTGTAGAGAGGAATAGGAGGAAGGTGAAGAAGAGAGAGGAGGGTGCGAGCTAGCCCTGCAAGCAACAGAAGTGAAAGAACGAAAACGAACCTTTGTAATAACCTTCAACTTCTTCCCCTGACTATACTCCGACTTCGCCACCGCGGCTTCCAACCTCTGCAACGTCCTGCCATCGAGTTTCTACCACCCACCATACAAATTAGCCAAATCCCCCCTCCCCCGGGGCGGGGGGAATCCCTCCCCTCGCTCTCTCCAGGACAACCACCCCCCCATACAACACTCACCGCCGCACTCGTAACCACCAACTCGACCTCCCCCCTCGCCGCCCCCATCAGCACCCCAAACTTCTCGCACACCCCCTCCAGTATGCCCAACCGATTATTCTCCGCCAAAGTTTTCAAAAAATTCTTCACCGTATCCCCCTTATCCCCGCCCCCCATATGCTTCTGCAACTCCTGCACTATCTGAGTTTTGTCCCCGGGGCTGAGCGTCGGCGCCGTCAAGATAACCGGGAGTTTAGGGTCTTTTTTGAAGACCTCGCCCAGGAGGGAGAGCGACTTGGACACGCTTTCTAGGGTTGAGGTTTTTGACGCTGCGGTGTACTATTTGGGGGGGAGGGGGAAGATTGGAGAGCGTTAGCTTTCGTCTGGACTGTTTGCTGGGCCCGGGCTGGCTGGCGGGCTGGGAGTTGTTTTTGTATGGAAGAAAGCTATTGGTTCTTGTATACGCTGGAATGAGATAGGGGGAGGCTTACCAATGCGCTCGCGTACGTTCCATCGATACCGTACACCGCGACGGGGGGTTTGGAATCCACGGCCTGGGCATAGGTCCTTGCCCCCGGGGATGCGAAAGCGGCTGGCGCGAGGGGGAGCCTCGAGGCGGCGGCGGTGGCGGCCCGCGAGGTGATGGTTCTGGCTTGGCGGGAGAGCATGGTGAGGAGAGTTGTGGAGGGCTCGCGGAGGGAAGAATGGCTTTCCTGGCTGGAGTGGTGGGGAGGGAAGGGAAGTTGTTGCGTGGTGAGAGTGAGAGCTCCGTCGGGCCGAGATGTTCCGTTGTCAAGCTCAATGGCAAGACAGCATCACCAACTTACTATTTGGCGTTGATCTCGTCGATTCTTGCCGTTTGTCTTCTGGTGTGTGGCATGTAGCCAGCTTTATTCGATCAATTATATGAGCTGAAAACTCGGACTTCTACTCAAAGACATTATGCAGCCTGGCGTTTTGGCACGGGGGACCGATACTTGCGAGAGAATAGCCTTCACTACTGGAATAATTAGGAAGGGTGACTCTAGTTTAGCTAGAAATCGACTAGGACCCCTTTTCATGACTTCATAAGATACATAGCCATATCCTGCTCTCGAGGTATCATAATCTACGTGACATCGCCAAACGCCGTCTCTTCCCGGTCCTCCAATGCCTTTCTCTAGCGCCTTATTTCTAGATACCACTCAATGGGACAAGACCCTAATAGGGCGTACGACCGCTCTCTCAATCACTCCTCAGCATACTATCCACCAAATCGCCCAGCGGCCCCCAAAAGTCCTTCCCGCTCGCTAAGCTGTGCTCGTCGATGAACAAAACGTAGTGCTTGAAGCTGGTGTTCAGGTGCGGTTCCAGACCGAGCTGGACAACGACCGGATAATGGTGACAATACATGTGCGCGTATACTCTGTATAGACGCTTGAAGAGCTGACGAATCAAGGGAGAAAACATCTTTGGGAACGCCACACCTGGATGGACCGATCAGCTAGTCTCATTGCAAGATTCTGGTTTGTACGTACCGATACGGCTTGGGAACATCTGCTCGTTGTCAATATTGCTTTGGACCCAGGCCATCAGATGCTCAATGTATTCAGGGGCAGGCATCTTCGTTGGCCGTCGAAAGTTCTCTGAATCCTGCCATAGATACTCAAACCTAGGTATTTCGAGCTTAGTATGCCCTCCAATGATAGTACCAAAGTTATTGAACTCACTCATCCGTCGCCTTCATCTCAGGGCAAGACTGTGGAGAGCAGAACTCGGTGATTGACCCGTAGAGAAGGTTGATTTGATTGTAGAAGTCGACAACTGTTATTATCCGTGGATCAGCATTGCCTCTGCTGAAATGGGTTTCTCATAAGATCTGCATCTCCCCTGCCTACCATTGACAGCCAACCACTCGTTCAAGTCCTCGCCCTCCGGCAACTTCACAGCTTTCCGTAGACTGCCACTCCCAAGGGTAGCCTCGGCGAACTGACGCAGCTGGTAGCTACTCGTTCCTTTGTTGGCATTTCTGGGCTTGAATTGGCCTCTCGTCCTTGCGTTGCTAAGAAATCTCTGCGATAAGCTAGAATTCTCATCATCGCCATTGTCAGGGGCAAACAACAGGGTTGGTGCAGACTCATGCGATAAGACACTCTGGGCGTGGAAGGTAACGCAGGAGGCAGATTGGGCGAGTGTGAAGACTGGCGCAAGAGGCGCCGGCGGGGTATTGGGGAAAGGGGCGCACACGAACATGGTTGTGATGAAAGAAGCCATGGTGCCAGAAGCGGCGGCTGAAGTAGTGTTGGCTGGCTGTTCAGAGTGATTGTCGAGCTGTTTACATTCCCCAATCGATCAGCTGGGCAACACTCAACTGCGATACGTAGACTAACCTTTGCGCTTCAAACCTCAATGTACCCACGAGACCGCTCTATTTCGGTGTCAGTTGCTGTCCTGGATTTCCAAACTGTACTCCACGTGAGATCTGAAGTATGGGCATGGGTATGGCAGTCAAAGTGGAGCTGTATCTTTAAATGGTACTTTAATCGTTCGCTCAATAAATAACCATTGTTTACACTGACTAGAGCTAGTACGGACTAGCGCCTTCTACCAGCTTCAGCCCTACCAACCCCCTCACTACCATTGTCAAGGATTGCCTGCGACTCCCCTCTACAACAACGAAACAAGAAGTGACCAGGCCAGTATGCTCGTGCAGGAAATGAACACGGTATCCATGTTGAAAGTACGAATTAAGACAAATGATCAAGCTCTACTTACTCCTAGATTGGCTGCCTAATTCGCAGGACAGTACTAGGCTCTATCTGGAGTACGTCCACATGTCTCAATGGAATCCTGTTGCTTCACATCCACAATCTTCATGTTCTAAGGGTCTGCTTACAACTAGCTCCAGCTGTCCAGCCCTCTTTGTACACAACGCGTCTTCCATCTCAATCGACCTCCGAAACTTATGGTCATCCTAATTCACAGGCTGAGTGTTATATGATGAGGATGACACAATCTGATAAAATGCCATCGTCATCGTCATACGTACGATTATCCACAGAATGCTGCGATTGTTTGCGGATAGATTGTCTTCGAATCCTTGAAATCCCAGAGCTTGAGGTACCCAATCCTGAAGGAATGTAGTTGCTGCTCGGATTGAAGACTGGTGGTAGACGAGCAACAACATCGCCATACACGAGGGATATGGCATGCCTTACGCCGTGCGTGCGGCAGTATCTATTTTTAAAAAACGAGACAACAAAGGCATGTTCGTGTCCTATATGTTTCCTCCAACATTCTGTTATGACCAACAGGCCGCACAGTACCGCGATCCTATCATGGCAGGTTTCCAGGCACTTGACCAAGTATAATAGACGCAAGTCGGCGGGACTCGATGCACAAGATAGCCTCAAGTCTGCCCTGTCTCCCAGGGCTGCTAGTTTTAGGCATTCGTTATGTGCGCCCGCGGTGCTATCATCGCCCTGTTGGGACTAATATCGAAAGTATGTCTGAGTAGACAGAGGCTTCGTTATGCGAACAACTCTTCTCGCTACTTTTGGCGACGTCGTGGGTAGCGAGCCAAGATCTTGTCTCTTCAGCCGAATGCCTCGGAAGACCTTTGAATAGTGAACTTCAGATGGGTAGGTTGCCAACCTCGTTCCTCTCATTGCTCACAGCTGTGGCACCATAGACTTTGAGTGGTACTGTAACATCAAAATTCTCGCAAAGCAGTCCCGGCACAGCGGCGGAGACACTCCCCCGTTCGTCACTTGCTACCTCTTCCATGAGAACATCGTCAAGGTCCCGGTCGGCCTCGTCATCCTCCGCTGGACTTGTAACAAATTCAAACCGTAAATTCCATTCTAAGCTGACACCAGAAGTAAAGAATCCAGGAGTTGCATTTAAGGGAATCGTGGGACAAAAGATTGCCCTCCGCCCGAACAGAGTGTTTTCCGACAGCGATGCATAAATTCGGCGCGTAACGCGAGATATACTAGCGCTCGAGCGTAGGGCAATGGCGCTATCAACGTTTTCCGAAGTCTCCAAGGTGGCGTAGAGAGAGTAGCATGACAAATCCGACTGGGAAAAATCTATGACAGCAGAGACAGACTCCCCAAGGCGATAGGCTGGCCGTGCTAGCATGATAACAGCCACCCCAAGGCCATTCCGTGCTATTTCAAATCGGTTAGCGCCACGATTGGACGATAATGTGGAATTACTGCTGAGGATAGCTAGGTCGACAGCATCCTTTACAGAGATGGATTGTTGGAACCTCAGATCACCGTAGCCCGGTTCAACATCCGTTGGCGACAGAAGGCCTTGACTTGAGTCCTGTCGACCTCTATCAAGGAGCTTCTCAGAATATGAAAGGAAATCTGAAAAGGACGAGTTTGACTTGGCGAGAGCGGAAGCCTTCGTACCAGGGACAGATGACTCAACGGAGTTGTCGACGCTCGAGGTACGAGCTTCTGATCGAAGAATAATGTATGGAGACATCAAGTCGTGCCCGACCACATTGCCTTGACCTTGGGTTCGTCAGTTCTGATGTGGCAACAGTTGGTAAACCTATCTTACCACTGATGCCAGGCAGTACCCTGAAAGGAATATCTACGTGCCGAACGTGATGCTGCTGAAGGGCCATTTTCGGCCTCTGTGTCCCAATAACAAAATTATAAGTAATTTTTATGGCCCGGCCTTTATAACTCGGGGGTATGCTCCTTGGCAAGGGATGACTGTAGGTGTAGCTCTTGCTTTCACCCGGTTCAAGCCGTAAATCCACAAATAGTATTGACTGAGGGGTCGTTATGATCGGTATCGATTTCGAATTGGCGTTATCTTTTATCTCCTTGATGCTACTTAGCTCGCCCCCTCCTAAGAGCCCTCCCAAAGATTCTCCAAGATTACTCCATCCGAGTGCGCCGAATAAACCACCTTCTCTTTTATTTGACTCGAGTCCCACAACCCCCCCACCGCTTTGTCCGCCAAGAGCGCCTCTTCTCTTCACATCCTCAAAAGGAGCTTGATTGACCAGTGACCCATCCAGTGTAAACGATCCTATAATTTGTGCGTACCCCATCATCAAAGTCTCCGGTAGTTTCTGCTGCTTTGTAGAATTAATATGCGATGGTCGGAGTCCAGGTGCGGGGCGGTGTGGCAGGCGATCCGAGGATTGAGGGACGTATTCCGAAGCCAAGGTTTCAGTCGAGTGGTTGCTCATAGAATAAAAATCGGTACTGCTACGGGGTGTGCTATTGTTGTTTGCAGGTGAGAGTACCCGGGTCGTCGAATTTCCATGGTTCATCCCATTAATAGGATCTTCCTCGGGTCGAGGTAGGTGATGACTATGCGATGTAATAGGTCTTGTTGACGGTGCGGGTATGTGGTATGTTTCACGTGATTCACGCCCAGAAGCTGGGGCTTGGGGAAACTTGAAACTTGATGAGGTTGAAACAGATGGCTTTCTGGTAGTTGTAGGCGCTGTCCAGTAGTCCAAGGCTGTGATAGGATTGGATTGCACTCTAGGGGAAGCTACAAACCCGTTGTAGGGGCTTTGGCCTGGGGTGGATGTCGAGGCTCTGAAAAGGGGAGGAGCCATGGGAACGTGACCAGGCTCTGGGACTGTTATCGTTAGTGGATACTAGCCAATGACTGATCATAGGACGGACCTGGGCTTGTGTTGCTACTCCTTCGAGGCAGCACTTGCAGACTTGCGGCTCGCCCGTGTTTCCTTGCAGGCCGTTGGGACACCGAGACCTGCCCATCTTCGTGGGTTTCCTCGCCGTTTGGCAGATCACCGCCAATAGAGACAATAGAGACAGATCTTTTGTGATTATGCCCATGCCCATGCCCGGGAAAAGCCACGCCGTTCGCTCCTAGACTCGCCACATTCGATTGTTCTCCTTGTTTGGCGTTTGAACGGCTCCCAAGAGATAGCGCAGGTCGATGCCCCCGGGTATGCGTTTGTGACAGATTTATACTGGGCAAAGGCACTTTGTGCGTCTCATTGATAGTTTTGGACGAAGGTAAGGCCGCCCTCCAGCGTTGTTGGCCTGGTCCAGAAGCGCGAATTTCGGAAGGCGATGGGGGCCTCAGCTTTTGGGCGATGTTTGTGAAAGTGATCCTACACTCAATTTCCTCGCCCGCAAAGACTGTTGGTTTTTCCCAGACCACAGAGACAGAGATGTTCGACATTGTGCTGAAGACGGATACACTCCGCAACGGGTGGTGGTTTGAGAGTTCATATGATCAGCTACAATGGACGCTCGACTTTGATTATGATGCCACGCACTCGACTGTAGCTTCGACAAGTCAAGCAAAAGGTGTGTGATGCATTGTATGCGTCTTCTGTCGACATGCTGTGGGCGATCGGCATGATTGTCCGTGTAGAGGAAGGCGAGATCGTTGGTTGTCTCTAAAAACGATACAATAATGTACAGAAACGGAAGTGTGGTGATGTTGGCTTCCCGATTTCCAAAGCCTCCTGTGCCATGAAATGCAAGCTGCGCGGTCATGAAATGCAAGCTGCGTGGTTCTACATGAATTAACAATATAGAAGTATCTCATACGATCAAATGTTCGTTCGGTGGTCAAGTGGTTGATTACGTTTGATCTAAAATCACTGATGTTTGATGCGAGCTCAGAGGCCTTTGCTATTAAAGTCTATAATATTCGATCGGCCAGCGATCCCTTCGTGAAACTGTCGTATTCTGCCCCTCCTGAGTCCGTTTTTCCAAACTTGGACCTTTCAACTTCGTCCCGATGAGTTGTGGCTTCTGTTCCCTTCTGTCTCCTAGTCTTCGTAAGGTCGCCCTTGTGTGTTCCTACACCCATCTCTCGCCATTTCTTGGGAGGCTTAATTCCAATTTCCACCATCTGACTCCAAATAATTTCACCGCGCTTATCCCACCTTTGGCGTCTGTCTTCTTCCTCCTCCTCACTAGGTCTCCATTTGCTCTTTAAGATCCTCCGAACCGCCTCGGGTGAAACCTTGAACTGATCTGCCAGCACAGGCGTGGTATATGTTTCGGGGTATTGAGCATGGAGAGCACGAATACCGTCGAGGGCATCTGGAGAGAGGCGTTTTCGGGGAGCCCACCCCTGAGGGCCAAACTTTACGGCAAGTGCACTCTTCTGAGTCTGCCAAATCTCGCGCTCACGGTTCCCAGGTTTCTTCCCCAACTCGGCCTGTACAGAGGCGGCGATGCTAGTGGTCCTCCTTCTTCCTCCTCCACGTCTTAGTTTCTCAGTATTCTCTCGAGCTGGATCTGCGGGAGTCGGCTTGAGCGAAGTTTGACCTGCCCCAACCACGCCAAGTGGCCTTCTCGAACGTCTGGCCGACGCCGTCGCAACATCACGCTGGTTTGCCTCCTTATATGGCCTTTGTTGGGCGATAGCCGCCCTACCACCACGAAGGAATTTCGTTCCAGAACGAACCCCTTTTTCCTTCGCGTAGGTGAACTTGGAACTCCTTGCGGATTCTGAACTTTTACTGATTGGTGTGATCTTGTTGCCAATCCCAGTTCCGGCATTGAGGCTTGGAGACTGACTAGCATCTATCCGCGATTCAACCGACTGGTCAGCCACGAGCAGAGACTTGGCTGACACTTGTTGAAAGGGTGGCTTTGGGTTGGCGATAGAGGGGGATAGCCAGGATGGAACGTGTTCGTCATCCTCAGCGCCAGGCACCAGCTTGACAAACGGCAGGTAGGCATCATCAAGTTTCGTAGAGAGTTCGGAAAGCTGTAGTTGGCTACTAGCACGCAGAGAGGATCGATAACAGTTGGAGAAGCTGGTATTGAACGAACGCCTAGTTGCTTGCCGTACCTTGTGTGGAAGGCTCAGATTGGCTGGGTCGTAGATCTCAAGGTGATTGAAACTCCGGAGGAAAGACCTCAGAGTCTTTGTGGAACATGCTGCACACGACATTGTTCCGGATTGTAAGGAGAAAATAGGGATGATGATAGCTCTGTTGACACGGGACTACCGCAAGAAAATTCAATGAAATACGGTACGTGTAATTTATCTCGTAGCGCGGTAATTCTCAAAGGTTGCTGCACCCCCTTCTAGAGTCCTTCGACCTCAGGTAGACTTTCCTAAGCAGAGTGCTTTGCCCACCAGAGTAACTCCCCAGAGTAAATGGGTCTAAGCACCTCGTCGAGACGGATGCATCGATTGGGGAATTCACGCCAACCCGACTTCTTAGCAGCAAGCAGAGCGACAACCACAGACAGCTGGGACTGAGAGAGACTCGTCCCGTCGCCAAACCGTTCTTGGCACTCGATGACGCTCTTCCAGACTTCGAGTGGCGCGCTGCTTGAACTTCCTTTCCGCGACGAATTTCCTCCCCCTTTCACCACAGGGATAACTGGTACATGTTTTCACTGTTTTTTTTCGCAGTAGCAAGCACTCGAAGTTACTATTCCTTTCTTTTGTTATCTTCCACCGACTGTCATGGC
The DNA here is from genome assembly GCA_965277795.1 of Lapillicoccus sp. Taxonomy (GTDB): domain Bacteria; phylum Actinomycetota; class Actinomycetes; order Actinomycetales; family Dermatophilaceae; genus Lapillicoccus. The sequence goes on along the minus strand of OZ255840.1, from coordinate 5,223,088 downwards.
CTGGCCTAATCCCTTTAGACAACAAGATGAAAATACAAGAACATGCTGGGGCTATACTTTCCAGATTACAGACGCGCATTTGACCCCAGAGCAAGCCAACCCTATGAAATTCTCCTACGATCGTTTAGGCGAACAGGCCTTGGAAAGATTGAATGCGATTTCGCCACCACCAAGAACCGTATTGCCTCGAAATTCGAACAGATATATAAAAACAACTAACGCGGCGGCTGACGACGCTCATGGTCACCCTCCATTGCCAAAACGGGATCTATATGCGTTGTTGCAGGAGCATGCGGACCAAGATGAGGTCCTTGGGGCTCTTTGGAAAGAAGTGAATACGGTCCCTGCTTGGGTTGATTGGTCGCAGATAGCCCGAGGGCAAGAGATGTTTTATCGATACGGCGGTCCTATTTTGACAGGTCTTGCCTACCAAAGTCTTCTGGGGGGTATGGTGAGGCGCCTTGATCTAGGTGGTGTACCTGTACATAAATTGACCACTGCAACCTAGGGTGCAAATCGCGTGGTTGAGACTCTCGCACGGACAGGGGGTTTCGCACCTAATGTGGCGAGGCACCGGCTTTTCGAAACCACCCAACACTTGCTTCAATGCACGCAATCGCTCCAATCCATACAACCCGGTGGCGCCGGGCACGCTTCATCTATCCGCGTCCGGTTACTGCACGCCGCAGTTCGACACAGAATAATGAGTCTAGCCCAGCAAAGGCCAGAGTACTACGATGTGGCGAAATGGGGCATACCGATCAACGACCTGGACTCTGTAGCTACCATTGGGACCTTCTCTGCAACGCTAATATGGTTAAGCCTTCCGCGTCAAGGTATTTGGTTGCGGCAGGAGGAGATAATAGACTATATAGCCTTATTTCGGTACATAGGCTACCTCACTGGCACTCCCACCGAGCCTTTTGAGACGCCGGAGAAAGCCCGCGCTATCATGGAATCATTGCTCTTGAATGAAATATCACCGTCTGAGACGTCGAAGATCTTGGCCAACAACATCATCACCTGCTTGGAGGGGCAGCCGCCAAGCTACGCTTCGAGGTCTTTCCTAGAAGCTAATAGTCGATGGCTGAATGGCAATGAGCTCTGCGATCGACTCGGACTTGGAAAGCCAGGACTGTATTATTGGATACTAGTGGCCGGTCAATGCTTATTCTTCACATGTGTATGTTATTTTTACAGGGCTGTTCCGTATCTTGACAGAAGGAAGATCGCTGTAAGTTGAATTCCATCCTGTCCGTGGGCACCTTTAAATTCGTTCGTGCTAGGCCTTGCGAAAGATCTTCTGGGCCGTCATTGTCGAGAACAAGCATGGTTTAGGGGGCGAAACAACGTTCGAGTTCAAGTACATCCCAGACTTCCATATGAAAACCGATACAACCGATTCGAAAGCAAGTGGCCTGAAGTACTCGGGCATAGAACGGAGAAATCTCAAGGCTTTTGTTGTCGGTTGTGGAGTCCTGAGCGTCACAGGTTTCTGTGTATGTAAAATCGTGATGGGTCTGGTCAGGAACATTACAAGCAGTCTGATAAGGAGGACTTGAAAGGCCCTTATAGCAGGCGTGGCATGGTTATGGCATTCATAGAGTCCTTGGTACTTGAACAATCTTCAAAACGTCGTCCAATGCATTGCCAGGACGGGTTGACCGTGAGCATCGAAATATGACCACAGATGCACCTCTGTTAAGATTATATAAGTGTACACAAAACGAAGTCCATGTTGAAATCCGGTCTTACAGTTAAAGCCTCCTAGGGCTGAGGCTTTTTAAATTGGGGCGATGCAAACAAAGTAAACACGTCGCGTGCAAGGAAATCTAGACTGGACGCGCCGAATACAGGGATACAGATATTTATCACATCACCGCTAGAATCTCATTGTCATTCTCATTCCCTGTCCTGTGAGCAGAGTAGGGTATCATGAGCATTTAGTCTCTTCGGACGGCGAGCGAACAAGCAGCCTACTGTCATGCAGGCATAGGCAGACATTTTACCCTGCTGCAAACGCTCTGTACTTGATTTGTTTTGATTTTACGATGCCATGGAACTTCTTGCTTTGCGCTATACTCAAGAAATGTTGAAGCAGATAGCCAATGTCTTTCACACCGTCCAACCCACGGATGAACCTTTTGAACGGTGCCCCAGCGTTGAGGCTGACGCCGCAAACCAAACATCTGGCAAACCAGCCCCCAATGAAAACTGCTCAAGATGGGGCTGGCCTCTCTTTGTCGTTGCTGACAGTCATCGGGACCACGACGAGCTCGTCCAGTGGCTTTGACTGCCTCTCGCAGGCAAAAACTTTCGCATTATGTGCCGGCTCTGTAGTCGTCTTGGCTCAGTCGGACCAGGATCTCAACATCACCCAAAGATACTTCCGAGCTGTTCCTACTGCGGTGCCTGTCAATCCTACTGTGTCTTTCTACAATCAAGCTACTCCACCAGGTCGTAATCGACCGGCGGGCTCTCTGAGAGATGGCATATTCGGGTCGCCATCAACGGGGTCTCCACGAAGAGAAACTACGGATTCACTGGGAAAAGGTATGGTACATCAGCGAATGAAGGCCGCCACGTGTCTGTCACTAAGTCCCGATGCTACGTTGCTTGCCGTAGGAGAGGTAAGGGAACATGAATGTGCTTGTACTTAATCAGAAGCTAACCTAGGTAGATAGGCTACAATCCCCGGGTGCTGATATTTTCAACGGCATTGAATGCGCCGCAGGACATCCCATTGTCGTCGATGTGGGAGCATACCTTCGGTGTGCGATGCGTGGCATTCTCTCCCGACTCGCATTACCTGTGCTCGGTGGGGGATACTAACGACGGCTTCGTATATGTGTGGGCTATCCACCCAAAAACGGGGTCTGCGAGATTACATTCCAGCAACAGATGCACTGCCAATGTCCGAGATATCTCCTGGATTGGCAACAGCATTGTCACCGTCGGGACTCGGCATGTGAAAGTTTGGAGGCTCCCACAGGCAGCGTCTGCTTCCCCGTCAAAGACACGTTTCAATGTGGAAAGCGATGCGGCAGGCTCTCCTACAAGTCCGGCACCGAAAACATTAGCTGGGCGAAATTGCTTGCTGGGACCCCTTTTGGAAGCCGTTTTCACCTGCGTAGCTGCGATATCAGACTTTCAAGCGATTGTGTGCACTGATGGTGGCGACATATGCCTTCTTGACGATAGTACGCGGTCGCAACAGCTTGAAAAAGTTGCCAACGTCGGCTTCAACGTTGCCTGCATCACGATAGACCACACAGCTCGATGTGCGTGGATTGGAGGAGCCGATGGCACTACTAAAGCCTTACCCCTGGGCATACTCTCTCGCCATCCGCCTCCAGAACCTTTGGGAGCCGGACCCGTCCTTGAAAATAAGTTCGAATCTCGTACGACACCCGGCTATATTGCGATTGGGACCATAGACCGACATCTAATTACCCTTGACTCAAATCGTGCCCTAAAAATCGATCAAATTGAGCGTTTGATTGCGGGGGGTAGAGCAGATGCGGTTGCTAAACATATCACTGCTCACAGGAGTGCAGTTCTAGGTGTCAGTGCGCTACATCAACCTAATGACTACACTGCCGATTTTCTCACCTGGTCTGCTGAAGGCCGTGTAATGTTTTGGGCTTTGGACGGCAGCTGCAAGGGTGACATTTGCGTTGAGTTGGACTCAACTCTCAAAGATCATGAAGGCGGCGGGAACGAACTAAAGGTTGTTCGAGCATGCGCGCAAGATGGTACTCTCATTTCAGGTGACAAGTTTGGAGTTCTACGGTGAGTGTTCAAGGTATTCCATGAGCTGTACTCTGAGCTCACGTATTGAACAGGCTCATTGAGAGTGTCTCGGAGAAAAGCATCTCAGCTACGAAGGCACATGCCTCTGACATTAACGATATCACGATGGTTCGTCGGGACGAGATGCTGACAATCGTTGGAAGCTGCAGTAGAGATAGAACAATACAGATTTTCAAGAAGCTCAATGAAGGATTAAGTTTGCTACAAACTCTGGATGACCATGGTGGAGCAATCAGTCAGCTCACGTTTTTGAATGATGGCACGACGCTGCTGTCCTCTTCATCAGATCGCACAGTCGTGATACGAACGCTTGTCTTTGGAGCAGAAACGTCCATGGCGTATGTCCCCACACGAATCATAACTCTCAAGGCAAGCCCGGTGGCCTTCGCGATGGTACCGGATAATGCAGATACTCTCATCATATCATCCATGGACCGACAAATTCAGATATATGAGATTTCTTCAGGACGGCACATCAACAGTATCAAGGCATCAGACTCGGAGCAAAATGACGCCGTGGTCCTGAATGCCATTGCAGCACAGAGACTACAAAATACACCATTTCGATCTACGATAGTGGTTGGTGTCGCCTCCGCAGATAAGTCCATAAGAATATACGACTATGATAACGGCTCGATGCTTACGAAAGAACATGGACACACGGAAGGGATTAGTGATATTGAAATCCTTCAAAGCGGCGAAAGTATCTCGCCGAGAATCAACCTCATTAGCACGGGGTTAAACGGTGTAATCATGGTATGGGAGCTCCACTCGCGGAAACAACGGCAAGGCGAGGCAGACAGTTCAGCAGACGCCTTACTCAATCAGTCTGCCTCGAAGCTTACAACGCCATCTGACCAGCCAACGCGGCGGATCCTAACAAAATCAGAGCTCGCCGAGCTCCAACGCGGTTCGGAGACAGCAGCCGACTCAACACCTCAAACACCACCCCCTAGAGACGGATCTCCTTCTCGTCTCCGAAAGAAGACTTCAAGACACATCCTATCCAACCCCCCACCCAAGACGACCGCCCCCCCACTCCCATCCCTCCACCTCCCCATCCCCCTCCTCTCCGCAGCAAACACCCTCCAATCTCCCCGCGACCGCTCCCTCACCCCACCCACCCCAAAGACCGCAAAGCCGCCGTCATTGAAGCCCCGCCACCCTTCAACGCACACTCTCCATCGCACCAAAAGCGCCGGCAACCTGAGCGATTCTCACTTGACTACCGAACAGCTCTGCACCACGCTTCGCGCCTACAGGAAAAAACTCACCACCGCGGCTGAGGCTCTCCCGCATCAATCGGCTGTGGAGCTCGAGCGGGAATTGCAGCTTACGGCTCGGGCGGTTGGTGAGAAGACGAGGGGGTCTCATGATATTGTGGGGGGTGGCACGAAGGTGTATGAGGAGGAGTTGGCGAGGATGATTGATGAGAAAGTCAAGATCAGTGTTGCTAAGCGGACACAAGGTCGGGATACTAAGAAGTGCTGATGGAGGGGAGGAATAATTGGGTGAGCTGTTGGGAATAAGGCGGTAGTGGCGGATAAGGTCTTTTTTGATTCCGCATCACCGATGTGCGCTAGTGATTGATCCGAAGAGTGTGAGACGGCTCGCTGGGTGCAGGGGTTGAGTCTGGGAGGCCTGCGTTTGCCCTCGTCGGCTTCGGAGTGTTGCGATATTCACAGCGGCGTGGGCGAATCCTCGGCATGCCCTGCGACTCTGAGCTGTGCTGGGCCATCTCACCGTTGACAGTCCAAGAAGCCGCCGCCGCTGCGGTGGGGGCACTGCGGTCTAACGAGCGGGCTTGTGAGGTGGTAATGTGGACGAGTGTTTGTGAGAATTTGTACGAGTACTGGGGGGGGGGGGGGAGGATGCGAAGAGGGGATTCTTAATGATTAGGAGACATGAGCGTCTGGTTATTTTGGAAGGCCATATCTTGGAGGGATCTTTAATGCAATTTATAATCGGGATTGTCATGTTGCTTTCTGAGTTTGTTTATCGTGAGCGGTTGATGTGTGGATTCATAGATGCTTGGGGCTGGTAATGCTTATAACTAAGGTACGCTCCTGACTTCGCATTCGCAGGGAGCCCATCAATTGAGTGCTGGGCGGAGCTGCTTCACTGCATAGTGTAGCAGGAAGGCCAACATTGCTTTATTGAAGAAACACCAGCGCGAGTGCGCTGGGGAAACAGTTGCGCACGTGATGTATAGCAAAGCTTCATCTCAACTCCCCCTTCAGCGTCTACCTACTTGCAACTTCTCCTCCTCCCACACAGCCATCTATCTCGATTCCGTCCAGCAAAGCCCCATCCATCCGACGACTCCGCTTTGCACTGACGAAGAGTGATACCAACCGTACAATCGTCAATTCTCCCACGTCAAGCCCAAATACCTCTCCTGCAACGCCCTCTGCAAAGCTCCACCATCCGGATGCACAGTCGCCAGTTCCAGCGCCCGATCCGCCCAGCGCCTACACACCGCGTCCTGTTTCGCGCCGTAGAAATCAACAGCTCGATTGAAGGTCGTTGTTGCGAGCCATTCGAGCTCTACTGATGGGTATGGCGTAGACTTCTGCTGCGGGATATCACATCATTAGTCAATGCTGGTAAAGATTGGGGTTCATTCGGGCGGGAGAACCAACGGTTGTTGCTTCCTTGGCAACGGTTATGGCTTGGTCGAGGAGGTGCTCTGCGATGTCGGAGTTGGATGGCATGGCCAGTTGGACGAGACATCTGATCCATCTGGAGAGCTTTTCGATGTCGCTTCCCTGGAGGCGCCATGTTATGTTGATGATTTGCTGTAAGACACGATGAGCAGGCTGCGATTGGACGGATTGTCGGCAGCTTACCTGCAATGTTGTAATCTTAACTACTTGATGTCAGCATGTCCTGTAAATAGTAGAAAAGGGTGAATGCTCACTCTCAGCTGGTGCCTCGGAACATAGCATTGTGTCCGCTAGAATGCCGAAAAGCTCTGGATCCTCGCATTTTTGACATCCCTGTGCTGTTGTAAGTACAAGATTCGTGATCTTCCACAAGACCTAGCTACCTTGATGAGAGGTTCCAAATCTGCCCAGGCTTTCAATTGCACCGCCGCCTCAAAATCGAAAGCACGAAACGTTGCATGTTTGCGCTCCAAGTCAACCTTTGCTCCTCCCTCCAACCTGCTTAGCTGCTCGTGTAGACGTGCCTGAAAATCATCGGCATACTTGCGTACACCGAGATAGTATTGCAGCTGTCATGCTTAGACTTGCGTTATATGTAATGAATGGAAATACGTACCTGGTCTTCAACGCCATCGCAACCGCGTGCAAGCACAATGAGTAAAGAGCCACCAAGAAAATCACAGAACATGCGCCGAAGAGAGAGATCAGCAACGATGCTAGACTCTATGTCAGATGGATAGAGATCAATGAGCTACCGCGGGTTAATACACAACGTTGAGGCCAGGGGCTTGTATCCATACTTTCAAACACGTCTGCAGCAAGCCTAGCGTTTGTGAAGGCTCCCACACCGTACAATACTTAAGTGCCAGATTATAGCTGTTTCGCGAGAACCAGTCGAGCTCATTCATTGAGAACATTGTGTCTTTTGGGTCTCTCCTCGATATCTTAATCTGAGCAGCGGCTTTGAAGGTCAATATAGCTACCACGTCTCTTCTCCAGTGCATCACTTACCCCCTTCAAACACCTTACATATTGCCATGATGTTCTGACTTGACTGTACTTCGTTGGCCTCCATTTCATGTATTAGGAGTCGAACCGTGCAACTAGCACCGATCAGATTTGACTTCTAGGCAAGACACGAAAGAGTGCACACCGCAGGAGGGCAGGAAGATAGACTCCACTAGGAGCACCATATTCATATTTTTCAAGCACTCGCTGCATAGCTGCCGCAGCTTGACCCTTGTCTCCACTTGTCTGAGCCTCTAGTACACATGCATAGAGCAGTGTGGCATCTTTGGAAGATGCGTCGGAGACTGCTATAAGACACTCCTCGGCTTGTAATGGTCAGCTTTCGCACTTAATCTGAGAGGAAATGCGCTCACCAAGGCCGGTATCTCGGCATCTCAGGGCTACTTTGTAGAGTAGGTACTGGGTCGAACGGTCCCGTTGATTCGTTTCCGACATCTGAGCGTATACCTCACGGGCTTTCAAAGGGTCCTTGCGTCCCATAGCGCAGAGGATCAACTTTCTAGATACTGTTTAGCATGTTTAATATCACTGGTGAAATCATTGTATCACCTCTGTATCTTCCCGTTGTTGAGATCCCCTGCATTCTCAAATACCTTATGAAGCGCAAGGAGGCACCAGCGTTCTGCAGTACCGTAACTTCCCTGGGAGTAACTTGCCTCGATTGTTTTCCATAAGAGCTGAGTGGTAAATCAGCCAAGTAGTGGGTTCCCCCATTTCTTCGCACCATCATATGTGCATACCATTTGACCTGCGTGTGTGGCAGTTTGACCAAGAGGCTTATTCAGCTTCACGTGTAGGGACTCCAAGAGCCTCTCCAGGGGATCTAGGCCACTAGTTACAGCTGCAGATGTCGTAGTAATCCAGATTGCGGTCACCAAAGCCCTCTCAACCCATTCAGATTTGTCTGCCATAGCGAGCCTTTCGAGTAGCAACGTTTCCAAGACATGAAAGGCCATATCTGCATTTCGGGTTTTTAGCTTGTGCACGTGGTGCATTACTGTCTTAAAGTTGGATTCAGTAAGATGCACGGTGCGGATGACTCTTTCCAGAACTTCGCAGTAGCTCTCCAGAGGCGAACTTTCGTCGGCTGCTAGTAAATCTAACTTCAGCAGCAATACCAGTAACTTATCACCAGGCTCGTTGTCCAAGTTGGCGACTATATTCCATGCCCTCTCGTGATTGCCCTGCCCTGGCAGGTTCATCAGTGTCCTGGCCAGAGTATGCATGATGCTGTTCTTGAGGTCGCTGGCTTCACTGCTGAGGTTCTCAAGACTTTGACCAACCAGAACATCGTCGGCCATCTCCAGCCATCGTACGGCTTCCTGGTATTGCTTTTTAGCATACTGGTCCTGTCCGATCTCGAAAAGTGTATCCGCGAGGCTTTCTGCCGACACCGGATCAAGCACAGTGACGCTAGGCTTCAGTTTCGAAAGCATGAGCTCCGCAATATCCAAACGATTCTGCCGCCATGCCTAAAGAACAAGATATTTAGATGTGTAAACACTGCGAGAATCATGATAGATGTCAGGGAACATACCACCGCGATCCTTATTATAAAGTACTCTCTTGATAGTCCAACTAGTATTGTATTGTTTGCTAGGGAGCTTTCATTGCTAGAACGATTGAGGAGTTCCTCGTAGGACGCAGACTTCTCTACAACTCTTTCAGCTAAACTTAATTGTCCCTGTTCTAGCCAAGGTCAATCTGACGAAGGAGAATCATGTGTGCGGCAACAAACCTAGGCAGTGCTTCGTGGTTCTTAACGCAATCTTGAACACTCGGAGAGCATCTGCAAACTTATCAGCGCAGCGCTTAGGTTGTATTCTTTGTTAGTACTAGACCCACTTCGCGGAGAGCCTTCTGTGGAAGCTTGTGCACAATCCAAAAGTAGGCATGAAAAAACCCGGACTGGAGTGGTGAGCTCAAGCCTTCACGAAAAGCACTCAAGACATGCGGACCGAGGGAGACAAGCTCTGCAGTTGCCGAGCCATCCCTTTTAAGCTGAGCGGAAAGGTTCCATAGCTCTGTACCATAGTTATCCACGTCGCGGAATTTGCTTGCAACTGCTGCACTGCGCCCGGATGGGATATCGTCGAGATGGCCGTACAAGTCGGTGGTAAGTGAGGGTGGTATGTCGCGAGTTCGGAGATTGTTCAGAAGACTCGTCGCAAAATCTACATCGCAGGCCATCAGTAGATACCTGCGTTGACTAGTGCATAGACAGTACCAAGTATGACTTTAAGCCTGTTCTCCAGATCGGAACGTCGTCCTCTTGTGGGCGCCATCGCAAATATATCAGGGTAAAGTCAAGGTACGTACCTGCAAAACGGCTGCCTCACTTACAAAGACTGCGGCATTAGCCGATGCCCTAAACACAGACTATTTCAGCTGAAGCAGAGAGGCGAAAGGTGGAATTGTTTCAACGTGGATATTTCTCATGTGCTTCTTGAGTCTTTGAGAATCCCTTCAGATTGTGCAATAAGCTACGTGGACCTAGACCTCGCGGCATAAGGACAGACGAATAAAACAACTCCAATCCTTGACCCCTGAAACTCCTGCGACCGGTCCCAGCCAAGGGTGGCCGTCAGAACGCCGTTGAAGCACTTTTGTAACCCCAGGGCTTTTGGAAGTTGACTTGTGACGCTCCAAGTACACCAAGTACAAATACAGACACGGGCCCGCTAACGTTTGCTCGTGTCCATGGGCAGGAAGTTGCCCACGATGAGAGAGGGACTGATAGTGTTAGTCAGATGTACAGAGCAGCCAGAAAGCAGTCTTACATATTATGAGTATCTCGTCGAATGGTAAAGGAGAAACAGCAATGAATCTCAGGATCTGTAGAACCCAGGTCGGGATTTTTCAACGAGCAGCTAGTTAACATCGCTTTTTGAGAATTATCAAAGGCAATTGCGCCGAACTTTTCCCAGTAACTGACGAGCTGGTCTTCGACAATGATTTCGTGGATCGCCAGTTTCCCCTATAGGAGAACTCGTTAGTTTCCATCACCAGTCAAAGCAGAGGGACTGCATAGACGCACATCCCGCAACTTCTCGATCGGCACATGTATCAACTCGGCCATTTCTTTGTTCCCGCGAAAGATCTCACCCGTCCTCCTCCAGCAACAAGCTGGTATAGCCATACTTGCAAAAACTCTGTCATACTCCATCAGGCACCTTTCGAACCACATCTCCACCAGCACCAGCTCAATGTCGGTCAAAGTTTGCATACGTTCACGGAACTTTGGTCGGAAACGATCCAATTGGCGAAGGATTTTCTGTCGAGACACCGGCTGCATATGTTGAACCATGTACAGATCCAGACGCGCATAACCTTTGACGTAATTGAATGGTCGCAACATTCCTGCGTCGTACTTGGCTTTCAGCAGCTTATTCATGCGCTCCTCCGGGGCATCGCTGCCAGAAGGATCTGCAGCGGTCATGTAATAAGTCTCTCGGTCTTTATCGGTGGGCATCGCGCTGGCGGGCCGTGGAATACTACTGCCTTGGGCGTTGGAAGCTTGCTGTGGCACGGCAAATTGACTGTGCAGCTGAGGGGTCATATATGGTCCGTTGCTACCGTTCGTACTGGCGGCCATTGTGTTGATCAATGCGGGATCGGAATAGAGACTTTGGGCTTCATCACCTGGAAACATTGCTCCGTCGTCCAGCAAGCTCGTACTAAGAAAGTCGTTAAGCAGGTTGTATTCATTCGTCACTTCAGGCGCATTGAACATGTATGAGGGGTGGAAATTGTGCATATCCTGGAACTGATTTTGACCACCGAGACTCCAATCGTTGTAGCCCAGATCTGTAGTTTGATTAGTGAAACGTCGATTATACCACGCTGTTGGATACCACCTACACCGCTGATTGTTGGTGTTGTCAAGCGCCCGAGCCTGAGCTCCGGGGACTGGCGAAGGTTGTACTAGTTGCGACGGGTCCCTAGGTCTCGCTGTGGACGCCGTTGATGGGTTGAGAGTAACTAGTCCAGTGTCCTGCAGCAACTGCTGATCCGCTTGCTGCTGATCGATGGAGGGGGGCATCCCGTTCGGTGGAGTTCCTTCTTGCTTGAGGGCTGCCTCGTCCTCACCAGCCGCAGTGTCATGCTCGTTCTTCGGTCTTCTCAAGGGTTCGCGTGGTTCATCGTGGCATAAATGACCGATGTTGCGCTTGATACATCGAGTACATGGTCTCTCCTGACGTTCGAAGAAGCGGAACGTTAGCACGAGCTCTGGCAATCAGTGGTGGGCCGATGTGGACTCGGCGCCACGGGTCTGTACAGCAGCTTACCAAGTCGCAGGTCATATGCTAAACACGGCGACGGGAAGATGAGAGTTAGTCGGGTGTACATTGATCCCCCAAAACTCAAGCCAAAGCATGTGGTGTAGCACTAAGAGGGCTCACCGATCGCCGGCAGTATATACATGCTGTTTACGTGCGCGTCAGTACGAATGCAACGGCTAGGCAGACTCGACCAGATATAATCACCTACCGTGGTTGACTTTGCGACGTTTCTTCGGGCTCATGCTTGCTTGACCCTCTCCACCCGAGGCCGTAGGCGGCGTGCCCGCACCTCCTGCGCCAGCCTCCTGCGGACTTCCATCTTGGTCCATGGCATTGCTTGTCATGTAATTCGGTCCTCCATTGCCTGGAACTAGTGCAGTTGCGCGCGCTGAAGGGAAGCAATTGGTTCGATGGTTGAGGTGTGCTTAACAATATGAAGCGATACTAATAGTAACGAGTTCGGCGCAACGGTCAAAGCGGTTTATGCATGCGGTGGGAAGCGGCAGCCCCCCTCGAACGAGCACCACAAGAAGCCACAGCACCTGCAGCGACAATTGCAACGTTCGGCGGCGTCGCAGAGTCTTATTCAAATGCTGCTACCGTTGCATCACCTACTCCTCTCCTGGTTGACTCGCTCCTGCAGAGTCTCTTCCGCTAGCCTTCGGAAAGACCAATCAATGCCTTAGATTTGTGGTTTACTGATGAGGTCTTGAAGACGATACGAGCACTGGGAGATGGTCTGGATGTGAAGCACTGCAGAGGGAAAAAATGTACGCTAACCCTATAGCACTCTTCTTGTGCTCCCTAACCCGCACCGAGTGCTTACAGACCTTGTTACGCTGATGCGACCATGGTATAACGCTGCCTATCAACGTGGCAGTAAAGCAGGTCGTCCAGAGCAGCTTTCGCTCTTAATAAGGCCTCCGAGATCCCTTTAATTTCAGCCGTGTTGCTCTGCATGCTATCCAGATGGTCATGCAATTGCGAGACCACTGGTTTCAACTTCGCGTCCAAATGCTGCTGCTGCTTTGCGTGTTAGCTTACCTACTATCCGTCTCAGCAGTGATACGTACGTCCAAGTCCGGTGTTGTTCCAGGACCGTTCTCGATGAACCCAATTGCATCAAGACCGTCCTCGTCCTTGATTACCCCCTCTGCCTGCAGTAGGTTGTGGCGCTACAAACATGCTTCAGTTTCGTGAAGCAGAGAGCTCGCAAGAATAAGACTGACCTTGGAAGCTTGCCGCCTATATAGAATTCCCTCATCTCTTGCATTTTTCTCCAGTGCTTCAAGATCCTGCTTTTCTTCGGCCAGAAGATGCTGTTCCTTCTCAATTTCACCCCTGTATAGTGCAACAGAGTGAATTACAGGATCAAGTTGAGCCTCCAGACCTCGCTACATACCAATCAATATGTTAACGTTAACGAGCAGAACCAAGTTAGACTCGACCTACATTACTATCTAAAAGCGCTTCGTAACTGAAATGTATCTCCTTCGTATCTGGAGGGAAAGGCATTCGCGGGAGACGCCTTTCCAATCTGTGCCCGTATCAGCGATGAACATAAAATTAGACAAGGATAGCACTACATACGTTCTCGTAATTGATGCTACTGCTATCTGAGCCTCAATCCTTCTCCCCTCATCACGGTGGCTAGTAATCACAGGTCTCTCCACTGATCTGAAGATCTCCTTGACTTTGTACTGCACAGGCTCAGGAAGGGCCCTCCATCTTGACCTTACGACGCGCTGTGGTATATGTTTCACCCGTGGTTTGAGGGCTGCGAACTTCGTTCGTGGTGGAGTTACTAGAATACCACATCAGTCTATGTTTCTCTTCTCATTTTCGATCGTGATTAGGTACTATCATCCGTGTGAATGTCTTCAGCTGTGCTCTTCTTGCGCTTTTTGCTAGCTTGAAGCAGAGAGCTCGAGCTTTGCAACGATGTAGGAGCTCTACTAGGCTCTGTGCGTCGCGGCGACTGAGTGTCATGACCCAGAGTAGTATCATTAGTCAGACTGCTGGTTTGTATGCCATGCTGACGCGGTGATACCAACACCACTGCTGACGACTTGCGTCGCCTTTTGCTTCCCGTGATACTTTTCCTTTTGGCCTGGCATACACATCAGCAGGATTCAAGACATTCTTTCACTGCAGTTGTAGTGGTACCATACCATGTCACTGACGTGTTCGAATAAGAGCTGCGTTGACGCGTTCTACAGAGTTCGAAATGAACCGAGGTACATCACGTCGGAGACATTGCCCCGAAGGCGTTCCAAATATCAACACCCATCTTTTAAAGATGCTATTCATCAAAACACGCCTAGACGCCCCGAAGACGTTCAAGACCCAATAGTGTGAAACTCCGTTGGGAAGAGTCTTTCAAGAGGAGTTGAGCGCTAGATAGTCGAAAGCTATCGGAATTCGCTGTGACCCTGCTGGGGTTTCACAGCAACAGCACAAATGTCTATGAGTAGTACTCGGCATAGCCCTGCCAGCTCTTGTGTAAGATGGAAATTGCTACCCATTCCTGGTATCCTGAACTCCTGCCTTAAATCCCAACCTAAAACCTCCTGAGTGCTTCTCGGGTATCATACGCAGAATCCTCGTTAACTCCATCAGATCATTCAGATGCTATCACGTTCTTCGAGCTTTGCCAGTTGCACCTTTAGTTTCTCGTTTCCTCGGACAAGTTCCTCGAGCCAATCGGCGGCTTGCGTTAGCATTGCGCTCTTGCTAAACCCTCCCCCCTTGAGCTCCGGCACCAGCACACAGAGATCATCGAACCCCTGCTTGATCAAATTTCGCCTCTTCTGTTCGGAGAGAATGTGGTTAGACCTCTTTTGCTCGGTCGTGAGGTTTTCCCGGCCTGATTTCTGCTCGCCGGATTGGGACCTTTCTCTCTTCGGAGTGGTGTCCATAAACGGTGATCGCTGCGATTGCACAACCTTCTTGGTTGACACGGATTTTCCTCGCTTCCGGGACCTGGAGGACACAAGCTGCTGGCCTTCTTCCTCTTCGATCTTCAGCTTTGCTTTTCGTCGTTTCTTGGGTCTAGCTCTCGATCCCTCATCCGCATCACCATCCTCACCGTTCTCAGGATCGTCATCGAGGTTGTCTTGGTTAATCACATTATCAGGACGCTTCTTCTGTCTTAGAGTTGGACTCGACGGACGTGTGTTCGCCGCACTTGTTTGAGGCTCCAAACACTCCATCTTGTGTAGCATCGTATTCGTAACCTCTTCCACGGTCTCCTGATTGGGTGGGGCAACGAAGCCGTGGCCAAAGAAACTTGTATCAGAGCCCCACCTGATGTCGGCGGCTTTCGTCGGATGTAAATGGCTGGTTGAGCCCTGGTTTGGGGACCCGTAGAACATGCCGCCTAACATGTTGCCTCCATTGACTATTGATCCTGCCTGTAGCTGCGTGTTTGAAGGAAACCTGCTCGATAGATTTGAAGACCGGCCGTTGTAGAGTCCTGTTGGTATCTGGGATACTGAGCGGCGGTTGCTGTGAGCTCCCTGAAGCGTATTTATCGTCTCCGGTCGCCGAAAGCCGTAGGGGTCGGAAACAACACCACCATTCTGCATACCGACTTGGCCATTCTGTACCAGTGTGGAGGCAGCGGCTAGCATCTCAGCAGACGGTGATAAAACCTGTCCCTGCTGTGGTATATTTGCGAGTCTGTGTCCCGCGATAGAAGCATCATTTGACAGGACTTGCGGCACCATAGCAGGCTGGTTCGTAGGATGTGTAAAGGATGTGGTCGAGCCATGAAATACCGGCGGAAGGTCCTCGATCCAACCGAACTCCGACGGTGCATCGCCTTTAGTGTGCTGCAAGCCATCCGGATAGTAGTCGTTGTTGTCTAGTGTGCCGGAACCTATGGTATCGAAGAAATTGTCTAGCATATGCGACTCACTATCGTCAAGTAGGGCAGGTCCCGGAGCAGGCGCAGGAGGTTGATGGTATGGGAAGTCCTGGACATCCTGGAACGAATCTAGCGTCCCGCATCAGCTGATTGGTAAGACTGATACGCGTGAGTAGATAGAGCTTACATCCGAAGGGCATCGGTGGAGAGGAGGACCTGGCCATATCCATTTGACGAGCATCGAAGGCGGAATGCCAACATGCTACTGCGTCGTAGTTGTGGCCCAGTATCCCTCCGAATCCCAACGGCCTGATTGCGGTTGTGTATCGCAGACCTCTAGGGTGATAAGATATCGAAGAGGCCTGCCGTGTTCATAGTATCACTGCCGGGAGATAATTGAGAATTGAGCGCTCCGCCAGGGAAGATGGTGAATGCAAGGCCGGCAGACTGCGAGCAATCACTTCATCGAGTGCCAAGACGGTTGTCTCTACGCGGCTGATGAGCTGGGCAAGTAGCGGTACAGGTAGTGGTGTTCACCCCGCCCTTTCAGCTATGGTGCCGTTGCCACTACACTCGAGCACCTTGTTCTCCGTCGGAGACTCGAGCTCTTTCCCTGCCTTTCGGATTCGAACAGCTTGAAGTCTGAGGTAAGCAAGCGTATGAGATCGGAGTGATGAGTCACTGCGGGCCAAGTGAGTTGCAGTGTGGAGGGGCTTTGATATGAATGCGACGGCAATACTGGAGTCAGGGACGGCGAGAGTCGGGCTTGTGTGCGGAGGGAAGGCTCAACATTAAAGTCGACGGAGTGGTGTTCCCAGCAAGTAGGCGTTGATGGATCACATGCAAAAGTGCTTGGCTCCATTCCACTTTTCCCTTTTCCACAACGGTTATGGATGTGGTTAGCAGGCCGTGCGTCTAGCAAATGGACAAGTGCCCTCAGCCCATGCCGACGACGGAGGAAAGAACGCTCGCCAGAATCGCCACCTGCCTGTCTCCACACTCGAACCTCACACACGTGCCACGCCATATCACCTGGCCGGCTAGGGAAATACCGTGCATCGTGCATCGTGCATACCTTAGCATACCACCTTCCCCTCCTGTCAGCATTTCCTTACCGTACCTAACCGTACAATTACTCTTTCCTTGCTCGGACGTCTCTGTTCGCCCATGGGAACTCCGACTGCGCGCTGAAGCGGTCCACCGAATGCTTATCACACCTGCTTGTGTGCTCCATGTTCTGCAAGGCGTCAAATAAGGTAAGTCCAGCAGCGCCTTACAATGGACTTTAGTCGCAAAGGATTACATGGCCTGCGCCTGTTTACCGTTCCTCAATTCAATCGAGTCAGCTGCGTTGAAATTTATTGTCATCTATATGCACGTCTTATCCAATGCCAGGATCAAAAAGTTGTTACGGGATCGTTTGCCTTTTCTAACAGGCTTCAACAATCTTGCTGTTGTCAACAAACGTGTTTCGGCATTCGGGAATGAATATTTGTAAAAACCCCACGTTATATATGTACCCGTTGTTGCCCTATCTATTGGAAAGCCCAAACTGGCCGTCAATCTATGGCCACTAAAGCTCATTATAGCGCCTTCCAGGTAGACCGCATTGTAACGATACCCTCAAAGCCAAGAGCAATATGAGGGAGCCAACCCGGGGTTATCACGCGTCAACCTCAACATCAAATTGAGCTCAGAAAACGGAAACTGGGAAATCCGACATTAAGGAGTCTTATGCTGGGGGACTCTTCGTGTAATTCTTCAGGACACCAGCATGGGACCTGCTACCGCACGACGAGCCTGTCTATCGTCATGTGATCTGAAATATTTTACTCCGTGAGCTCCATTTCTACCCAATCGTGGACTAATGATTACATTTGGACTGTTTCATGTACTAATCGATCGGCGAATTGATTCAGACCTCTACGTGCCTATGCGCTGGCTTACGCTTCAACCGCCGGCCCAAAGCTGTTGACCCTGCTCGTTGGCGTGTGCCGCAAGGGCTCGAAGAGCGAAGATGTCTTGCCATCAGTGAGTAGCCCGCTGGTAGATTTCTCTGGTTGTGTCCGCCCCCGAACATCATACTGGAGCGAGATAGAGTGATCGGAGCGTAGATTCTCTGACTATCGGTCCAAACGCCTTTTTGAAGAGTCACTAATCCAATTTTTGAAGATGTACCGCATTCTCACCAGTCCGCTGGTATTGAACAGGTTTCCCACCTTTTGTGGCACCTTAGTAGGCGGATACACAGCCCTACAGATTCTGTTGCGGGAAGTGGTCAATTTCTCCGCGGTAAAACTCAAAACGAAAGGATGGCCCACGAGCATCCGTCTGAGAAGGATTGTAACTCGCTCTATAGCCGCGTTTGCTGCTTCATGGTTCAGCCTACAACTTTTGAATAGCACGAGGGAATTCACTTCATCCAAGCGAAGCCTCGAGCCTCTAGAGGGGCTTGATGATGAATCTATTACTGAGGTGGAATCACATGAAGGGATAGAGTCAGAGCAAGCCCGGATGCACCCTCTCATTTTTGCCGGGAGATCGATGGACCTGACACTTTTTGCGATCACTCGCGCTCTGGACACCGCCGTTGGCGATCTTTGGTCACGGCATAAACAATACCGAACTACTAAAAATTTATGGACCCGTGCCGAATCCATGGTGTCACACCTTGCGGATGCCGGAGTATTTGCAATCAGCGCCGGCGCTGTGATGTGGGCGTGGTTCTATCTTCCCGAGAGATTGCCGCGAGCTTACAATCGATGGATAGGAGAAGCTGCTCAAGTTGACCGTCGACTTGTCGAAGCGTTGCGCAGAGCCCGGTGGGGCGAATTTGTTTACGGACATGATACCGGGCAAGCGTCTTTGCTACAAAGTATGTGCAGAGATTATGGCTGGCCGCTTGAATGGGGGGATCCGGCAAAAACAATACCGATACCTTGCGAGATGGTTCATATGGGCACTGGCCCTTCTTGCCATTGGCACGCGGCTGTGAGATTCTTTAGAGCCTTCAAATTCGCCATGGCAACCTACCTGCCGCTCCAGCTCTTGGTGAAGGCAAGGAAGCCCTCTATTAGGGCCCTCAGACGAGCTTTGATAGATGCTATGCGCTCTTCAGCGTTCTTAGGCGCATTCATCAGTCTGTTCTACTATGGTGTTTGCTTGTCTCGCACCCGGCTTGGTCCAAAGTTATTCCGCCCGGAGAAGATTACACCCATGATGTGGGATCAGGGGCTGTGTGTGGGCGCCGGCTGCCTGTTGTGTGGGTGGAGTATACTCATAGAAGCCGAGAAGCGGAGGCAGGAGGTAGCTTTTTTTGTTGCCCCGAGAGCAGCCTCGACGATCTTACCACGGCGGTATGACAGCAAGGTACGAAACCTATATCTGCTTTTTCGCTGAGAATGCTGACAGTGGTGTAGTACTTCTGGAGAGAAAGGCTCGCCTTTTCTGTCAGCACCGCTGTGGTTTTCACTTACGCACAGGAGAACCCAGCACGGGTGCGTGGGGTTTTGGGCGGGGTACTTTCCAAGATACTTGAGTAAATATTGAAATCTCCCTACGTATATATCAACAGTGGAGGGTTATGCAGTGGCAAAAAAGGCCGAGCACGAGACGTTGCGACCAAATGATGCACGGAGGGGCGGAAATGCCAGCGTTAGGGACCGTGGCTGTGGCTGCCCTCGACAAAGCACCGCCCATTATACATTACGGCGGACTTTGGACAACATGGACAAGATCACCCTCACTGGCTTAATCTGGAATAGTCGGAATTTACAAAACATAAATTTGAAAATATTCAGAAACAACCATTGAACTTGCTATAATCAACCGCATCCGATAGGTTTGAACGTGGCCACAAGCCATTCATACCCTATGTGTATAATATCCATTCATTAGATGGTCTCGACCCATACAACGCCGAATGTGTGCATGATGCTATGTTCATATCTCACTCCTGCTTTGTACACCGTCCCAAATTTCCCCAATCCTACCGCCGATTCCCTAAAGACCAGATGCACTACTAACTCTACCTATCGACAGGGTAGAGCATGCCATTCTTATCGTACCGCGCTTCTGTTCATAATGAGCAGGTATTAGCGGATTGGAAGATTCTGTGGGGGGCTCACTGAAGAACGTATACGACAGGGTGATGGTGTCAATTTTGTTCATAGTAGGATCATTAACAAAATCCGGATCGATGAAAAAAAAAACCGGCATATCCACCGTCTCTCCAGCATTCAACCGCTGTTCCTCGAAACAGAAACACTGGATTTTACTAAAGTACGGCGCCACTTGGCCAGGAGTGACGCTATAAGTCGCCACACCGATTATATCCTCGTCGCTCTTATTCGTCGCAGTGTAGAACGCCAAAGCAGTCTCCCCGGGTAATACTCGAACCTCGCGTTGCTGAGGTGTGAATTTCCAGGGCATGACGTCCGAGACGGATCCGTTGAAGGTGATGCGTAGGCGACGAGAGGACGTGACGGGCTGCAGTCGAGAGGCGGGATCTTCGGCGGAGGAGTGCACGGAAGCTTTGATGGGTTGGCCGCCCCAGCCGGTTTGCTGGCATATCTGATATCTCAAGCATAAGCTTGTCTTCTCCATCAATATATGTCGGAGGTGGGTACGAACCATCTTGTACATTGGCACCGAGCCATAGGATACAGCCACCGTGCCTAAGATGACGCTTAGAGTATAATAACTTGGTTGATTGCAGATGTCAGCTTCTTCGATTACGGAACAGAGGACGCGTTACGTACAGTGTGGAACTGTTCTTGTGGGAGAAGGGAGCACGTAAGTGCTCCATGGTAGGTGCGACATTCTGCCGTGATCTGGGCGTGCTCGAAATGTGTCTTCGAGGTAGAGATAATGGAGGCTTCCAAGGTATTTGCCGTGATCGCACGCAAGAAGCACATATCCACGGCTCACTGAAAAGAGCTTTTCCAGACACACTTATAAAGCTCTTCATGATCAATTATCTGAGGAAACAACCGGACGCGCTTGGCCTTGTACACCTTTAAGCGCAAGAATACTTACGACCAGCCTCCTGTAGCATCATGTCAAAAGGCGGAATTTAGTGGCAGAATAATGATGCCTGCAGCTCGGACATTACTCTGGCGAGTCTGGCACCCCCCCGGCCCTAAGACGTAGAACCCTCGATTGGAGACTTATCTAAATCCTTGATAAATGCCTGAGCAGCCTTAATGTTCACAACACAAACGCTTGAGTGCTTACTACACCTAGCCATGACGCTGGATTCTGCGGACAAGTTTCGAATGGGGGTGTCAATACACGAGGACCTCCCAGGCATACATTATGAGTGGGAAGATCAGACATCTCGGGTTGACTGTCGCGTAGAGCGTTTCACTCCTTCCGATTGTCCTTGCTGTACCCTAGGCCTTGTTCTTATTCTGCCGTTCCCGGTATACGATGGCGCCGTCTTCGGCCTCATCAGGACGGCGACCAAGACGCAAAAAGCGGCCTCCGGGGAACTCAAGGCAAGTAGGGCCGTCATAGGTATGATCGGGAACCCATGAGGGTGCTGTGCTACCTTCTGGGACGGATCAATTCTTCACCGTCTCACGCGCTCTCGCTTGCTCTTATCAGCGAGCTGCACCCTTAACGCCATGAACGCGGGGTTAAGCGGTTCACTGATAAGTGTACGAGTACAAGCTCTCCATCAACAACCTTCTATCTCATCACTCCAAACACCCATCACTCACATCCCATCAACAGCAAACCCCCCCACCCACCCATCATGTCATCCCTCGTCAACGAGATCAAGAACAAGGTCGCCGGTACCTCCCCCCCTTCAAACCACCACCTCGCCGTCCTCCTCCCCTCAAAAGGCTCCCCCCTCGAACTCATCCACCGCCCAACCCCCACCCCCGGCCCCCACGACCTCCTCATCGAAGTCAAATCCATCGCCCTCAACCCCATCGACTACTCCCAGCGCGACTACGACTTCCCCGCCATCAACTACCCCGCCATCCTAGGCTCCGACATCGCCGGCACCGTCCTCTCCGCCGGCTCCTCCGTGCCCTCCGACGCCCCCAAACCAGGCACCCGCGTCGCCGCCTTCGCGCCCTGTTTCTGGGAGAAGGGCGCCCCTGACTACGGCGCCATGCAGACGCGCGTGCTCGTCCCCGCGGCGAACTCGCTGACGCTGCCGGATGGGATGTCCTTCACTGAGGCGGCTTTGCTACCGATGTCTGTTGCGACGGCTTGGGCCGGGTGGTATTCTATTGGTTTGGCGCGGGATACGGCGTATACGGCTGCGGACAAGAAGGGGATGCTGGTGTGGGGGGGCGCGAGCAGTATTGGCAGCGGGGCGGTGCAGGTTGCGAAATTGATGGGGTTCAGCGTTTATGCGACGGCGAGTGAGAAGCATCATGAGTATCTGAAGGGGTTGGGGGCGAGCAAGGTGTTCGATTATCATGACGGGGATGTAGTGGAGAAGATTGTGAAGGCGGCGAAGGAGGACGGGGTGGCGGTTCAGATGGGGTTTGATACGGCTGGGGAGGTGAAGTCGTGTATGGAGATCTTGAAGGAGTTCAAGGGGGAGGAGGGGACGGCGAAGTTGGCGACGGCGAAACCTTTGGCGGAGGATTTGCCGAAGGTAGAGGGTGTGGAGGTGAAGTTTGTGGCGGCGCCGGGGGATGAGGAGAAGAGGATGGAGTTCTTTCGCTTTGTGTTTGGGGTCTGGTTGAAGGAGAAGTTGGAGAAGGGAGAGTTTGTGCCGAGTCCGAAGGTTAAGGTGGTTGAGGGAGGCTTGGAGTCGGCGTCGAAGGGGTTGGATGAGTTGAAGAAGGGAGTTAGTGGGGTGAAGCTTGTGCTTGAAGTTTGAATGGGCGATACTTGTGGATACGGAGTACACTGCAGGTAGTCTAGCACTTAATGTTATGTCTTCAATCTTAAAAGAAACCAGCAGCTAAGGATGACGGAAACAAATCTACAGAAGCTCATTAGGCGACTTAAACTGCTTCTGTCTAGTACTTGGTCGCAATATCACATCTTAGTGAACGGAACAAAACGGAGCACCTGCATCGAGGGACCAGGATCACTCAACAAGAGAGCAAAGAGCAAACGTGAGACTATAAAGTGAGCTACTACCTAAATGAACATGTGATGAGATTCTTCAAGCCCGGGAGCATGGCATTCAAGCCACTACGGAGACTACCCGGCTAGATTCACGAAGAGTCCACGCACAACAACATGACATAAGCCACAGGGCTAACGATGCTCAAGCTTCGTTTTCGGATTTTTTCCCAACTGCATTACAGATTGAATGCACATGTCTACCGGGCGTCTGCCTTCTTGCATCAGCGGAACCTCCTACGCCTTCTGCTCTTCAAGCATTCCCTTCTTGTTCATATGAAACAAACCCATAGCATACTCCTCCCCTTGCTTCATATCAATCCCATCCGTCTTCTCCTTCAACGCCCTCCTACTCTCCAAGACCCTCTCTGTCACATCCTTCCACATCACCGTTTTACCCACCTCCATCACGCCCCTGCCCCCATTGGGCGCAGCTTCAACCCCCACATCCACCAACTTCCCACCCTCTTTCCTGATAACGCCGTCCACGAGCACCATATCAATATCCCTAGGACTGCTATGCAGTACAACCGCCGCAACCGGGTCCTCCTCCGCCACCGCCAACATGCTCGGACTCACCCCATCAAACACCACCACATCCGCTCTCATCCCCTCCCTCAGCCTCCCAACCTCCTCCTCCATTCCCACCGCCCTGGCGCCCCCCACCGTGCCAAGATTGAACACCTGCTCCACACTCAACCCCGTATGCCTCGACCACATCCCCCGTTCCGCAAGCTCCTCCTGCCTCTTACATCTCGCGTACTGCAGGAGCAAGTTCATCTGCGTGGGTATACTCGCGCCAGTCCAGCTATGACAATCGACCCCGAGACTCGCATGCTCATAATGATCCTCCCGCAGCGCCACGGGCGGAAGTCCCATCTGCAGATCCGTGCTTGGGGTGCTCGAGACGTGCGCCCCGGACTTCGCGTACAATTCCGCGTCTCCTTCGTGCGGGAAAATGGCATGCGAGATCAGAATATCCGGACCTAGTAAATCATGCTTGGCGAGCATTTGCACGGCGCTCGGACCATTCCCCATCATGGGCCCGCCGACGCCGTGCGAGGTGATGAGTTTCGCTTTTCCCTTGGCGGGGTCGCGGAGATCGGCGTAGTAGGGCTTGATGACTTCTGCTGGCATGTAGAGGTTGTCGATTCCGTAGCCCATGTGCACTCTGCCATTGCCGAAAGGTGCGGCGAGGGCGAGCTTCTGGAAAGTGCTTTTGGTTTGATCGGAGAAGTAGTCGTCTTCAGACTTCCAGGGGTCCCAGGATAGGACTTTGCGCGCTGGGGTATAGCAGTAGATTGTGCGGAGGCCAGATGTGAGGAGGGCTTGGATGGCGGCGGTGGCTGGTATATTTGAGTATGAGGAACAGGGTCAGAAGGTTGTTTATCGCTTACGGTGCTCGGGGGTGAGATTGCAGCTTGAGTGGTCTACAACTGTGGTAGTGCCAGCATCGATGGATTCTAGGGCACCAGCCAGCTGGCCCCAGAAGAGGTCTTCGGTGGAGTATAGTGCGCTGACAAACATGCCGGAAGGAAAGTACTCCAGAAGGGTGTGGTTCGCATGCTTGCCCTTCAGTTGAGTCTGGTATAAGTGGTGATGGGTGTCGATGAAGCCGGGGCTAATGAACTTGCCCTTGCAATCAACAACTTTGGTGCCTGAGTCCGGCTCAATGTCCTTCTCAATCTTCGCGATGGTGGAGCCTTCTACTAGGAGGTCTGAAATGGTTGGTACAACGTGATTGTTCTCATCATGGATGAGGAGGTTCCCGCCTCTGAACAAGATCTTGGAGCTAGTTTGAGTAGCCATGGTAACAAAAGACTTTAGTTGGACTTGAACGAAGTAAAGCAGCAATTGATACGCAACTTATATAGAGAGTTACACGAGATGTTGATTTCAAATCCAGGGCATGGGATGCGCGTGCCAAGCAATGATCATCTGAAGAGCTAAGGTACCTACCTTACTATTGATGGAGCAGGGAACGACTAAGAAAGGCTGCTCTCAAGTAAATTCTTGAGAGATAGAATAGGAGATGAGAACGCAATTGCAAATCCAGAGCGAGCCTACTCAGTATTGTAGTTGTATTTAGTTCATTTGCATAGCGATGAAAACTCTTAGCTTGAAGTACTGCAACGACACTGAAGACGGCGTCATCGCATATCCGAGTACGGCGGATCAAAGAACAACCCTACCTTACTGCAAAGACTACGGTAGACGAGTATCCGGCACCCTAAGCCCTCCCAACTCATGACGAGTGCTTGCACTGCTTGGCGCCGAAGGCCTCGTAAAACGGGAGTTTCTATTCTGACTACACGCTAAATAAATTACATACATATTAATAATTGCTGAATAATGGCCCTTCCCCTGCATAGAAAACAATAAACAAACCTTGCTAACACGTGTTGCAGGCTTCATACACCCCTTTCGCCGTCGCCGCCGTCGCCGCCGCTGCCAGACTCGATATCTGCCCTCCACAACTACCCCTCTAACATAGGGGCGGTGCGCCAACGCCTTTTCTGCCTGGAGGAGGCTGTCCTCACTGCCGCTGAGTTCGAGGCCTACTGGCCACACGTCGACAACCTTTGGAAGACGAGGGGGGACTGGAGAGTGGAGGAAAGGCGTCAAACGGAGTACTTCCGTTGCCGCCTCCACTCCCAGGAGGATCATAAGCCGGAAGGGGGGGGAACATGTTTGGGAGAGGCAGAAGCCCTCTCATACCGCTGTTGGATGCCTGCTGTCAATGCGGGTGGTTCATCACGTGGGGATGGTGACTGTGAGCTCTATGGGGGAGGCCTTGAAGTACATTCACAGTCTGGATGACTGTGACTGCCTCAAGTGGCCCTCTGTCTTCTGGGTCCTTGCTGCCAGGGAGGTCGCCAATGGATACCCTGTGGCGGAGGTGGCTCAGAATCTCCATGCAATGAACCACCCAGAGGATCAAAAGAAGCTTTTTGCTGCTGGAGGGCGGTGGCTGACTGCCAAGGATGTACACAATGTGTGTACTACTTGGAAGAAGCAGAACTCGTCCTCTCAGCATGAGGGTGAGGGGGTAGCAGGGCAGCAGTGAGGTTGGGGGGGGTGGGGAGGTAAGGGGGGACTACTGCATATACTTGAAAATCCACTATATAATCTATTGATCTTCTAAACACCATGTTGGCGATGTTGACGCGAGTCTATAAACACGCGTTTTGGCATGTAAACGGCTATGTGGCTGCTTATTAAGCAGGTAAGTAATTTACATTAGCGTGTAGTCAGAATAGAAACTCCCCGTAAAACGGCGTCGAGACCATCTCAAATCGGACGCGTCCTCACGCGTCGTCGAAAAGTGAAATCCATTATATTGCCATCCGCTCACTCATAGCAGGCAGCATGGCGCTCCTGGTCGACAAACATAGGCCGCGATCATTGGAGGCATTAAGCTATCATCAGGATCTGTCAGAACGTCTCAAGAGCCTTGTGGGTCTACAGCATACACTTGATCAACCAACATTGACTGATCATCTCAGGCGCAAAGCGGAGACTTTCCACACCTCCTCGTCTATGGACCATCCGGCGCCGGAAAGAAGACCAGAATCGTAGCCACTCTGAAAGAGCTATACGGCCCCGGCGTAGAAAAGATCAAAATAGACTCGCGAGTCTTCCAGACTACCTCAAATCGCAAGCTTGAATTCAACATCGTGGCATCGGTGTACCATCTTGAGATTACCCCTTCTGACGTGGGCAACTATGATAGGGTCGTTGTTCAGGACCTACTGAAGGAGGTGGCGCAAACACAGCAAGTGGACCAGTCAGCACGACAGCGATTCAAGGTCGTCGTGATCAATGAGGCAGATCATTTGACTCGCGATGCGCAAGCGGCACTGAGGAGGACGATGGAGAAATACAGCCCCAATCTCCGATTGATCCTACTGGCAAACAGCACCGCGAATATCATTGCACCGATCCGGTCGAGAACGTTGTTAGTAAGGGTTGCTTCTCCCACGGAGGCAGAGATCTGTCAGGTGCTGAGGAAGGTCGGGGGTAAAGAAGGGTGGTCGGAGGCCGAAGGGTTAAATAAAAGGATTGCCAAGGAGAGCGGGAGAAATCTGCGCCGGGCGCTGCTCATGTTTGAGGCAGTTCATGCTCAGAAGTAGGGGAATGACGGCATGCGTGAGGAGCACCACATGGCTAATGGCTTGGTCCCAGTGAGAAAGTTACGGATAAGACCAGCATCCCTCCGCCAGACTGGGAAGCGCTCATTGGCCAGGTGGCGGACGAGATCATGGCAGAGCACACACCACAGAGGATCCTGCAAGTGCGCGCCAAGCTCTACGACCTGCTCAGCCATTGCATACCGCCAACAACGATCCTCAAGGTAGCTTCTCCTCTCCTTGCCGCTTAGGCTGTGGCATGGCATTGACGGATTGTAGACCTTGACCTTCAAGCTGATACTTAAAATCGATGATGCATTGAAGGCCGATGTGATCAGGTGGTCTGCTTTCTACGAGCACCGTATACGTATGGGCAGCGTAAGTTGACTGATTGCATCGCTGCAATGAAGATACTAATGAAATCCGCGGGTAGAAACACATATTCCACCTCGAAGCATTCGTTGCCAAGTTCATGCGAGTTCTTGAGAGGTAAGTCGGTCCATATAGCATCGGCAGTGTAGCGCTGATACATGTTCACCGTACAGCTATCTTATGGGTATGGATTTCTGATCGAGGTTTGCCAATTGAAGACGCAGCGTCAGGCGTTGCATTATCGGGCTTGGCGTCTGGAGAATCTGGGGTAACCCATTTGCGTCATTGTCATATTTAAGGTTTCCTCCCAAACCGTTGAGCTACCTTTACGACACCAATACCCCCTACCATTAGCAGACGCTGTACAACAATAAATTCCATAGCTTCGACGAATACTAGCTGAGCCTCTATATCAATCCCGTTCAACCTGTGAAAGCCGAAAATTGCTGCCCCGCATATCACTTTCAAACAATCACTGCAGCTCCACCATCCTCACTATGTCTGAGGGTATGATGAAGACCGACCCAGGTGGCGAGAGTACGCAGTGCGTCTTTGTTCCACCGCGCTTTGTAACCTCTTGACATTGGATTGCTTACAAAGATATATAGATACGAGTCAATTGATACGGTCAATCAACCGCACGCGAAGGAAGGCGGTCAGATGGGTGGTTCGTTGCTCACTTTGGAGTGATACCATGTCAATACTCATCGGACCCATCAGATCAAGAAACGCGCGATGCTTTGCAGCCGCAAGAACATTCCGGGGACAATTCACCTGGCGATGTAGATATTCCGGAAAGTGGAAGTGAGACAACGAACACCAGTGGGGAGGGCAGCCAAGGTCTGTGCACTTGCCGAGAGGCTGGACCGTACTCAGCACGATTACTAATGAAGTGTGGAGTATAGACAGCGGGTTCGGCGACACCAAGGCACAGACCGAAGAAGGTGACGCAAAGGGGAGTAGAGAATCGCAGGGTTATGGACCAGGGTCTGGGATTGGAGCCTGAAGAACACAAAAGCCAGATATCCACACCCTTTATCCACATATTCACCCTATGCTTCTTGACTGCTGTATTTGCTATGCAACCCCCTTCAATCCTGCTATGGCGGGCTCGCAGCTGGCAATCGAGCAGCTGTGGCTTCCCCTGGAAGCTTCACCCGAGGCCTTTGCATATCTTCCAACGTGACTCCTGGGCCAACTTTGGTAATACCCATGACCGGCGGATCTCCCTTCCTCACAAATTCGTACAGTCCTGCAGCTCAACGTAAGCCCAAGCTTCCCACCGTGTCCTGTGGCTAAAGTAGTAAGCTTACCAGGCAGTTTATTCCCCGCCAGCCGAAACGCATCCCTCACGATCTGCTCATGCAGATCCCCCTTCAACTCAAACAGGATCCTACTGACCGCCACCCTAGCAGCCCAGTAATCAAAACTTCCCTTTCCCTTGCCCATACGGACTTCGTTCCCGCTCGTGCAGACTGCGATATTGGCGCAGATACGGGTGTAGAGCCGATATTTGAGCCCTCTTAACCGCTTCTTGATGGTTTCGGCACAGTTTGCCAGTTGCGCGGCGGAAATCCGTCGGTCGTGGTCTCGCATTCGCAGGCCGTAATCTCCCCATACTACGGTCGTTCCTCGTGTGCTGCCTCCGGTACATACTCGAGGTCGGCCTTTGTGGGTTTTCGTGACGATGCCACCTTTTGGAGCGAGCCAGTCTAGTAGTGATGGGGTTGTGGAGAATGGCCGGTGTGTTGTGGGAAGTGCAGCGATGAGAGGGCCTGTGATAGTTAGAATCTTCACGCACGGGGTTTGAGTGGAGGCCGAGGGGATGGATTGACATACGGTGGAATAGCTGCGATGACAGTGAGCCATCTAATGCCGATAGGCCGTTTGAAACAAAAGGTATCCGGGGCTTCATTGTGTTTCTAGTGCAGTCTAGAGTACCTCCATATTAGAAGCATGTTGAAGTGGTTACCTTAGCCACCAGCCAAAATTTGCTGACTAAGCCATCATCCCATACATTACTGCTTTCGCGACGGTGCGCGTTTCCCCCAATGTCCGCGTCAATGTACAGGCTACAAATTTCTTGCTGCTAAACCAGAATTTCACCCGGAGGAGGCATCTGGTGGATCTTTGTTGGGACGTTTGTCAGTTCTCTCGGGATGCTGCAATAACTAAGATTCCTGCAACATGCCACAAGATATTCGGAGTTTCTTTGGGGGAAAGGGTGGTCAGCGCCCAGTGTCCAGTCAGGAGAAGCCTGTTACAAAAGATGTGGTACGTACATTATACGCATCGCTACCTGTGATTCTCCTACAAAAAACCTGGGGAAGAAAGGGCGAGGGTGGGGGGGTGGAACGGTGAATCTCTTGCCATGGCCTACTTGCGAGTCTATTACTATACACTCGGGGCGAATTGTGTCACCAATGCATGTTTCTACGTCCGCCGCTTCACAGTCGCTGCGATCCTGCCTCTTCCTCATTAAGGTCACATACTAACGTGCTCATGATGCGGCTACAGACCAAGGCAACAAAAGCAAAGGGCAGAGGTACATCTACGTGGTACTGTCAAGGCGTATTACACGAAATCTGACAAGCACCAGGAAAACGAAAGGTCGTCAGTGACAGCGAGGAGGAGGCACAAGTACCGATGTCAGAAGCCAGCTTCCGTGAACCTTGAGAAAGTTCTGACTATTAACAGGCCCAAGAAGTCAACACCGAAGAAGCCAACCTCCAAGAAGCCTGTGTGAGTATTCCACTACCATTTAGCTGTTATCATGTGGATGTTCTTGGGCAGTTGCTGACAGATTTTAATAGAAAGAGAGAATCCCCTACTGGTGAAATTATAACCACCTCGGACTACTTTGCATCGACTGGCAAGAACAAGCCATCTCGTTCAACACCCACCAAGCCAAAAGCATCCTCTGAGAAAAAGACTACCGCTGCCTCGACAAGAATCACTCCGGCGAAGTCGACACCGAAAACCAAGGCCGCCCCGACATCCAGCCGCACGTCCTCTCGCAAAAAGGCTAAAGCGGACTATACCGAGCCACAAGATGACGAGGACAATGATGATGATCAAGGCTTTGTCGACAACGGTGATGACTCTGATGGCGATATCTTTGCAGCGGAGTTCAAGTCCAGCAAACAAGCCAAGAAGGATAGGTATGATAAGGAGGATGCTAGTGAACAGGAAGATGTAAAACCGAAGCGAAAAGGTGGTAGAGCGAGCAAACAAACATCTTTGGTCAATCAAGAGGATGAAGCCCCTACTGCAGATTTAGATGTTACCATGAAAAATACCAATCCTGACGATGACTTTGTCGTTCCCGATGCAGAAGAGGAGGTCCAAGTTAACAAGCCGATCAATGGAGCCAAGGCAAGAGAGAGCAAAAACACTCGCAAGAGAAAGTCCGCCGATTTCGAGGTGCATGACGAGGAGGAAGACGAGGAAGAAGATGACTTTGATCCACCGGCGAAGAAGCCAAAGGGTACAAAAGCAAAGTCCCCAGCAAAAACCCCCCCTGCAAAGAAACCGCGCACTTCGGCCAAGAAAGATGCTCCAGAAAGTAAGGAAATGCAGGATATTTTCGACAGCATTCCCCTTGTGCGACCGCCAACGCCGCCAGTGACAGCAGCAGGAGAACCTAAGAAATTTGACTATCGAAATGCGGGATCACGCTCACAGCCTACGCCGGCCGCAGGGTCCATAGAAATTCCAATTGGTGCTGAGAACTGCCTAGCCGGCCTCACTTTCGTGTTCACGGGCTTATTGGACGCACTAGGTCGAGATGAAGGTCAGGCGCTCGTCAAGCGCTATGGAGGCAGAATTACGGGTACACCAAGCACCAAAACTAGTTATGTAGTACTTGGCAAAGATGCTGGACCGAAGAAACTTGAGACGATAGCAACGTATAATATCAAGACTATCAACGAAGACGGTCTATTTGAACTCATCAGAAGGCTGCCCGCTAACGGCGGGGATAGCAAGGCTGCGGAAAAGTTCGCGGAAAAGAAGCAGCAAGAAGCGCAGAAAGTAAAAGATATGGCTGCCGAGATGGAGAAGGAAGAACGAAGAGCTGGTGGCGCTGGAGGAGCTGGAGGCGGTGATACGACAGGGGCTAGGCCTACGAACGGTGAAAGTGCTAGCTCCAGCAAGATCGATAACCGACTTTGGACCGTTAAATATGCTCCTACAGCTCCCAGCATGATGTGCGGAAATAAAGGCCAAGTAGAAAAGTTGCAGACTTGGCTAAGGGCGTGGCCAAGCAATGCAAAGACACATTTCAAGAAAGCTGGAAAGGATGGCTCAGGTGTCTTCCGAGCGGTAATGATCCACGGTCCGCCAGGAATTGGAAAGACTACCGCCGCCCACCTAGTAGCCAAGCTCGAGGGCTATGATATTGTCGAAAGCAATGCCAGCGATACAAGAAGTAAGAAGCTCGTCGAGACTGGGCTGAGAGGCGTACTTGATACAACGTCATTACTTGGCTACTTTGCTGGTGACGGGAAGAAGGTGGACGCTGATAAGAAGAAACTGGTCTTGATCATGGACGAGGTGGACGGGATGTCTGCTGGAGACCGCGGTGGGGTGGGAGCTCTGGCAGCTGTCTGTAAGAAGACCAGTGTTCCTATGATACTGATCTGTAACGAGCGCAAACTACCTAAGATGAAACCCTTCGACTATATTACCTACGACCTGCCTTTCAGGAAACCTACTACGGAACAAGTGCGGGCAAGGATAATGACTATCTGCTTCCGCGAAGGATTGAAGATACCACCAAATGTCGCAGATGCCCTCATCGAGGGAAGCAGGGCCGATATCCGTCAGATTATCAACATGATCTCCACAGCCAAGCTCGATCAAGAGACTCTGGATTTTGACCAGGGAAAGCAAATGTCTAAAGCGTGGGAAAAACACATCATATTGAAGCCCTGGGATATTGTCAGTAAGATTCTGGGTGGGGGAATGTTTGCTCAGAGCAGCAATTCTACTCTAAATGACAAGATCGAGCTGTACTTCAACGACCATGAGTTCAGCTCCCTCATGTTACAAGAGAACTACCTGAAGACAACGCCCATCCTAGCGGCGTCCTACTCCGGCAAGGATAGGGCTCTCAAGCTTCTGGAGCTTAGCGACAAAGCAGCGGAAAGCATCAGCGATGGGGATCTCGTGGATCGCATGATCCATGGCTCACAGCAACAGTGGAGCCTCATGCCAACTCATGCTGTCTTCAGCTTCGTCCGCCCAGCTAGCTTCGTCGCAGGAAGCCAGGCAGGCCATGGGTCGACCAGTTTCACCTCATGGCTCGGCAATAACAGCAAGCAAGGTATTTCATTACGAGGCCGTCTCTAATCAAAGTGTTGCTAATGACAACAACCAGGCAAACTCATGCGCTTCATCAAAGAAATCCAAGGGCACATGCGCCTCCGAGCTTCTGGCGACCGCCATGAGATTAGACAGCAATACTTGCCCCTTCTTTGGTACAAGCTCGTAGGGGAACTTGAGAAACATGGGAAAGATTCGATAGAGGACATGATAGCGTTGATGGACAGCTACTTCCTTACGAAAGACGACTACGACGCAATCATGGAACTCGGCCTCGGATCCATGGATATGGAAAATGTCAAAATCGACTCTGTGACCAAAACCGCTTTTACTAGGCAGTACAATCAAAAGTCGCACCCCCTCCCCTTCATGAAAGCCAGTAACGTCCTCGCCCCGAAGAAGGCCAGCAAGGAGAAGCCGGATCTGGAAGAAGCTATCGAAGAGTCTGACGATGGGGAGGAGCTGGTGGTGGATGCGGCGAGTGAGGACGAAGAAAAACTCGATCTGAAGAAGGACAAGTATGTTCAGGCTCCGAAAAAGAAAGCTGCGGCTAAGAAAAAGGCGCCGGCGAAGGCGAAGGCAAAGGGGAAGGCTAAGGATGAAGTTGAGGAGGAGGAAGAGGAGCTTGACGACGATGAGGAGAGCCAAGAGGATGTTAAGCCGAAGAAGGGAAAAGCTGGCGGGAAGGGGAAGGCGAGTACGGCGGCTGCTTCGAGGGGCAGAGGGAGGAAGTGAGATACCGCGCGCGGCGGTGGTGGTTGCTCTGGCTTGAAGCTCGCGTGGCGGTAGCTCTTGCCGCTTCCGGATTTAGCGGATTTGCATGGTTGGCTGTCGTGCTCCTTTGAGATGACGATAGCTCACGCTGTTTTTCCATGAAGACTCGGGCACGAACTCACGTGCTTGTTAGCCTGACCGCCTAATCGTTCATCTTCCGGTTGCAATGACTATTTCTACTGTGGGGCTGTGGCTGCTCTACGTTATGTGACTTTTCTTCTTGGTGGCAGCGTGAGTCGCGAATTGGGACTTGAGATTGAGGCAATCTTGTGATACCTCTGTTACTTGTTAGTGGTCGCTGAGTTGTCTTCGCTTGCTGCATTGCCAAATGGAACGGGATATCACGTGGACTCGTGGTAGTGGTTGAGGATGGAACATCTTCAAGACTTGTGGCACGGATATTCTTTCAAAAGAGTAGGCGCGTGCCGTGGAGATTTTTCTGTTCGAATATGTCACTGCGCTTTATGGTATTGAATAGATGTTGAGACTGACGCGGGGAGACGTGGGATCAAGCAACGGGGGGTAGCTTGTCTTGTACGTGGGTGGAGGGGGGCGAGTTACAGCGTTGTACCATACATAACCCTCGAGGAGTGACGGTGGCGAAGATCCGGATTATTGACCGGTATTGGTAACTTCAAGTACTTCATTCTTGCCTGTGGTTTTGAACGCCTATTTCATCAAAGTACCGTGTAGAGCCGTTAGACACCGCCGTGTGGTCTATGATTACCATGGTTTAACGTAGATGCGGATCGCCCGAGACAGCATACGGTAGGGCTTTCGCATTAGAGTACCGTATTGATTGGCATATAAGACCATAGTTTTAGGGCCTGTCGGAGCGTAAGAGGGCCCATTGGAATAGTATCTTATCGTACAATAATTGTGTTCAGAATTGGTTTAAGCACAAGCTCAGCGTATAAGAGGTCAACTATGTTAAATATATGAAACTTTCACTGTATCTACTCTGTACTCTTCAGTTCACTGCAATGAGGGATCTTTCGAGATTCTTCATCACTATAAATATGAATAGTATCTTATGACACGATTCAAGAGCATGGCCACGTATGGTCTTATAACCCCGTAGTATCTAATAATCCGTGACTACACCATAAAAGTCAGTGACTGCACCAATAATACACCGATAATGGCGCCTCCACATACCTCTTCACATAAGCAACCTCGTTAGACTCGTATTGATGATTACGTATTATGTGACTCCCAGAGGAGTCGCACGCGGATGCTTGTTGTATTTCTCCAGGCATCTAGCCTCAGCAGCCGGGCGTTGATTATTTCAGAACGCCCTGCATTTAGCCGTTGGGGGCGGAGTAAAATGGAGGGGTCACGGAGGTCTCCCTTGGGCTTTGGAATTACCGCAATTGTCACAGCGTAACGGCTTCTTTGATGCTACCTCTGTTGTCACCACTCAAGGTGATGCT
The DNA here is from genome assembly GCA_965277795.1 of Lapillicoccus sp. Lineage (GTDB taxonomy): Bacteria > Actinomycetota > Actinomycetes > Actinomycetales > Dermatophilaceae > Lapillicoccus. Next base: position 5,188,297 of record OZ255840.1, on the reverse strand, counting down.
GACGATGGATTCCATCACACCTCCTTGTGCCCCTTAAGCGGTTGACGGAGGTGAGGGAGGCTGTCAAGAGTAAGGTAGTGGAATTAAACTTAAGGTCAACGGTACAAAGCGAAAGCTAAAGTGTAACCTAGCGAGACCCATTAGATCTTTAGAGGAACGCCTCGTTCCAACAACACTACCTTAGGCCTACAGCTATTAACGAACCGGAGAAATTAAGATAGCAGGTTCATCTGTAAGGTATACTGCATACACTGTGTCTGCCTCATCCTTGACTTGTGTTCACGAAATACTACGTCATTTTGGACCACTAGATGCCGCATGCTTACATCTAGATCCTGGAGACTGTTGGTGGTGGGTGGTATCAGACGATCAGTGCTTACGGAATACAACTACCTTAGAACTCAACGGTGTGTCAGCCTGATCGGAGCTTGAGAGTTTCACACAAGGTAGACTAGGTAGGTTTAGACGGATTCTCGAGCCTTGATAGCCTCGAATGGTGGCATCCCTCATCCGCCAAGGATGCAGCTATCCGGCCTTCGAATGAGAGTCCATCTTCCCCGGCTCCTCCTCCACACCAACCCCCACAGCCCAGTCCCCTAACTCCAACGCCGCAGGCCCCAGGTCCACTAAGCCTTCCTAGCTAAATTGTACGAGGTGAGGCCATCGCCTTCTTTCTGAAGGCCAATCAAAAGTGTCCAAATGCAGGGAAAATGCAGAGCACGTGAGTCATGTCAGCCAGGCTGTGGACGATCCGTCTGCTTTCGCCCTAGCCAGAGCCTTGCTTCTCTTCCCATCAAATCTTTCCTTTCTCAACGTCTCTTTTCTTCATTCGTTTTCACTCAGCCTTGCATTATTATGATTGAATCGTTCTACTCACGCAAACGCATCTTGCTGTTCAAGTTCACGAGCCTCTGCTGTTGAGGCTTTGCTATCATTCATCACCGTAACTCGGTCCTTGTTCGTTCTTATTCTTGAGCACCCTGCTCAACCTGATTATCACTCAAGCACCATCCCACAGAGGTACTTTCTCGGAAATCTGTGCCAGTCACCATGGCCGAACCTCTACAAGGAAATATTCGAGAAGCCTCCTACTCTACGGAGTCCGACGGCAAGACTCGAATTGGACAAGAAGAGCATGATGCTCGTAACCACGCCGTCATCCCGGCGAGAAGTCAAGTCTCCATGACAGCCGCCGAGAAAGCCCGACGCAACGTCAACGCCAAATTAGCCAATCCCCTCGCTGGTTATAGCCACTCTGAACTCGAGGAACAGGGAGCCGCCTATGCCAAGAAGTACCAAATCGGCGACGAGGATGATATTCGCGCTTTTCGCAAGGGTGCTTGTCTCGCTCAAGATCCGGCAAAATATGGATCTGTCCAAGGACTTGACGGGAAAGAGCTGGGGGTGCTGGAAAAGGAGTTCACAAACCGATGGTCACAACCGACCCGCATGTACCTAGTGATCGTACTTTGTTCCACTTGTGCTGCGGTACAAGGGATGGGCAAGTACAAACATCAACAGACTCTATGTTATTTCATGGCTGACAAGATTACAGATGAGACTGTTGTCAACGGTGGCCAGATATTCTACTCTAAACAGTTCGGTATTGGTGGAAAAGATCCACGCTCAACCTGGCTAGTCGGCCTTGTTAATTCCGCTCCATATTTCTGCTGTGCATTTGTCGGATGCTGGCTGACCGTCCCATTCAACAACTGGTTCGGCCGACGTGGTACCATTTTCCTCACCTGCTGTATCTCGGCCGTGGCATGTTTCTGGCAAGGTTTCACAAACACGTGGTGGCACATGTTCATTGCTCGATTCTGCCTTGGCCTCGGTATCGGCCCGAAATCTGCTACCGTTCCCATCTACGCCGCGGAGACGACCCCCCCGGCTATTCGTGGCGCCCTTGTTATGCAATGGCAGATGTGGACCGCCTTCGGCATCATGCTTGGTTATGCCTCTGATCTAATCTTCTTCAAGGTGACGGACCCTCCGCATATCACCGGCCTCAATTGGCGTCTGATGATGGCATCGGCCATGTTTCCCGCTTTGATCGTTATCGCTTTCGTCTTCATGTGCCCGGAATCTCCCCGTTGGTATATGAGCAAGGGCCGTCACGACAAGGCGTACCACGCTATGGTTCGATTACGATACAATAAAGTCCAGGCTGCTCGAGACGTCTTCTATATTTACACTCTTCTGGAAGCAGAGAAACAGACCGATATGGGAAAGAGCAAGGTTCTCGAGCTCATCAAGGTCCCTCGAAATAGACGCGCTCTAGTCGCGTCTGAAATTGTTATGTTCATGCAACAGGTAAATAGGAAAAACCCCTCCTTACAAGTTTCCAATCTACAGAACTCAAGCTGATAGCAATCAGTTCTGCGGCGTTAACGTCATCGCCTATTACTCGTCTCAAATCTTCATCGACGCCCAGTTCTCTCAGATCTCCGCCCTATCCGCCTCCCTTGGTTTCGGCCTCATCAACTGGCTCTTCGCCATCCCCGCCATCTACACCATCGACACCTTCGGCCGGCGAAATCTCCTTCTCGTCACCTTCCCGCTGATGTCACTCTTCCTCTTCTTCACCGGCTTCAGTTTCCTCATCCCCGATTCGACCATGCACAAAGCCCGCATCGCCTGCATCGCTCTTGGAATCTACCTCTTCGGTATCGTCTACTCACCCGGAGAAGGCCCCGTTCCCTTCACCTATTCCGCCGAAGCTTACCCGCTGTATGTCCGCTCTTACGGCATGAGTTTGGCTACAGCCACTACTTGGTTCTTCAACGCCGTTCTCTCCATCACTTGGCCTAGTCTGCAACACGCCTTCACCAACACCGGTGCTTTTTGCTGGTACGCTGCCTGGAATATTGTCGGTTTTGTTCTTGTGCTGCTTTTTATGCCCGAGACCAAGGGCAAGACTCTGGAAGAATTGGATCAGATTTTCAGTGTGCCGACGCATATTCATGCCGCCTATGGGATTCGCCAGGTTGGGTTTTTTGTTAGACGCTATATTCTGCGTCAACATGTTGAGCCGGAGAGGCTGTATGAGCGTGAGGATACGGATGAGGGCGATACGGGGTATGAGGAAGTGGTGGAGAAGAGGGGTCAGGCGGCGCCGCAGGCAAATGTTTAGGGAGGTTGTAGAGGCTAGTCGTTACAATGCGGATTAGATATGGACGAAAGTGTAAGCATAGGCGTAGGCATTGGTGTTGATGTTTGTTGGGTTATACCGCCCTGACGGTCTCGGTCAATCGGCTGGTATCCGGTCATGGATTCGTTTTTAGGACTTTGTAACTTGTGTTGCGAAAAATCGATAGCTTAGTTAACAACCAAACATAAGAACAAAAATAAAGGAAAAAATAGAAAAACCGAAAAAAATCAAAGAGATTTCGAAAACCCACAGAGTCCTCGTATGGCAATACATCTCTATACGCTGACATCTTATACATGGTACAATTCTCAGCATACACTGGGATTTACTTATAAACGGGATTTCTCGCTTGGTGACGACTCAGGAGTCCCCCACCTAGGTAGAGTAGTGTCCTCGAGTTCCACAGGTGGCTCGCGAACCATCAGGCAAGGAGCCCATTGCATTTCAAGCACTCTGTTACGAAGCATGAAACTGCTTCATCACCGTGATTGCTATGGCTTCGAGTATCAAAAGCATGCCCCTTCAGGCGGTGGAGGAACGACTAGACGATGAAAAACCGGCCATGAATGGTGATAAACATCCTCCAAAGGTGGAGGATGCCCTTCATCAGCATCACCCAGTTTTATTGAAGCCACGCTCATACCAGCTTGAGATGTTGGACGAGAGCTTACGAAGGAATATCATTGTTGCGGTAAGTTTATTGACTCTACCTAACGCTATGTATGACTAACGTTGGCAGATGGACACAGGCTGCGGGAAGACCCAAATGTATGCTCTGACAACTGGCAGCTCACACTCAGGGCAAATGTATCAGTCTGAGGCATTATAGAGCAGTCTTACGAATTGCGGCAGAGCTGGAGCGTTCGCCAGTTGACAAGGTAGCGATTGGTCCCTCCCCGGATCTTACCCTAGGAGTATGTTTGCTGAGAACCTGCGCAGCTTATTTGGTTTTTGGCGCCAACTGTAGCACTGGCAGAGCAACAATCCAATGTCATATCCTCTCAGCTCCCAGCGTTTCAGACCAGGTTTCTCTCTGGAGCGGATAATGTCGATCATTGGAGCGAGCAGTGGATCTGGGATGAGGTCCTACACAACGTAAGGATCGTTGTGTCAACGCATCAAATACTCTTGGATGCTCTTACGCACGGCTTCGTTAGCTTGGCCAGAATTGCCCTTCTGGTATTCGATGAAGGTAAGCCCTGCACCCTGAATGATCCCAACTCTAACTGATGTTTCAAGCTCATCATTGTATACGCTCTCATCCTTCAAACAGAATAATGAAGGATTTCTATATGCCTTATATATCAGCTGTGTATAGCGGAGGTCCCCACGTACTTGGCTTGACCGCGAGTCCAACCGCGAAGATAGGCGGTTTACAGTATGCTCACATATCGGCCTGAATATGTGCAAACCTAGCTAAGGATGCTCAGGACTCTTGAGCAGAACATGAACGCTATCAGCAGAACACCCAAACTCCACCGCGAAGAAATGCTGCAATATTTACACATGCCCTCTCTAATTTGGCTTGACTACACTGCATCGGTTCTTGTTGTGTCATCTACCCCCATACTTCGAAGCCTCCGCGAGGTCTACGCGGCGCTTGATATCAAGAAAGACCCGTATGTGCTCAAGTTGCAAGCCGATGAAAGCGCCAATGCTCAACGACGACTGAAGGAGGCACTATTGAGCGGTAAAACGTATTCTCGGGATGAGATTAAAGGGCTGTACTACAAGGCTATAGACATGTACCATGAGCTCGGCCCCTGGGCGGCAGAATTCTACATAGTGTCCTGCATAGCAAAGTTCCAGAAGCGCGATGAAGGCAGTTTCTGTGGCTTGGTTGTGTTAGACCATGAAGAGGATACGTACCTACGGACAGCATTGAACAGCGTCAAAATACCTCCGGATACTTGCAGCTTCGAAGGGAACGACAAACAAATTTCACCCAAGATGCAACGTCTGATCAACTTCCTCATCGAAGAAGTAGGTCCGGGTTTCACAGGGCTCATGTTTGTAAAAACAAGAGCCGCGGTGGCAGTACTTGCTCACCTTCTTTCTATACATCCTGTTCTTCAGGACCTTGTCAGAGTAAGTACCTTCGTGGGGACATCCAACTCTACGAAACGCAAATCATCTATTAGTGAACTTCTAGACGTCAGGCTCCAGAGAGAGACTTTGGATGATCTACGGTACGGCCGACGGAATCTCGTGATTGCAACCACCGTGCTTGAGGAGGGCATTGATGTGTCGGCCTGCAATGTTGTGATTTGCTTCGAGAGGCCTGCGAATCTAAGGTCGTTCATCCAAAGACGAGGGAGGGCACGCAAATCTGGCTCAAAGTTTGTGATCATGCAAGAAGCAGAGAATGAAAACGTACCTGTAAGTGACTGGCAAGAGCTGGAAGAGAATTTGAAACAGGTGTACATGGATGATATGAGGAGCCTCCAGGAGATTCGTGATCTAGAGGCTGTGGAGGAAGACAATCGATGTTTTCAAGTTGAGACTACTGGGTCCTTTCATCCTTCCGCTTACACAGGTTGACAACCGGCTAAGATAACCTAGGGCCAAAATGACCCTCGAGGACGCATTGCCGCATCTCTACCATTTTTGCGCCACGTTGCCCAAGAGCCTGTATGTCGATTTCAGACCAGACTTTTCAGTCCAGGACTATGAGGACGGTTCATTTACAGCCAAAGTGTTCCTACCTAACGCTGTCGATGCTTCTGTTCGAGAAGCTTGTAGCAGCGCGCGCTGGGTCACAGAACGATTCGCCAAGAGGGATGCTGCGTTCGAAGCTTACGTGGCCCTCTATCATGCTGGACTTGTCAACGACCATCTCCTTCCCCTGCCAAGGTATGACCGGCATGCAGCAGAGACATATGCGGCAGTCGAGCAGCGAATTGCTCTTGTCGAGGTGTCGGAGCAGCACAACCCGTGGATAGAGATAGCTCAAGCGTGGGAGGTGGAACCATTCCTCCACCAGACACATGTAACCGTTCAACGAGCATCGCAGAAGCCCATCGAAATGGTCATGTTTAGTCCCAGACAGGTTCCACAAGTGGGGACCTTTGATCTCTTCTGGGATACAAACACTACCTTTCAGGTTGTTGTTGGCGGGGGATCTTCAGAACCGCATGAGAGCGGACACTTGGCATTAGCTCGTCAGATCACCGCTTTGCTGCTCTCCTCTGTCTTTCGAAACCGAATGTTACCCGGAAGGGATGACTTTCCCGTCCTGTTCGTACCCCCGCTCGAACATGCAGAACGCCAATCATGGATTCAGTCGGTCGGTGGCGGTCGCCAGGCAAAGGCGGTTTTCGAAAGGCGACCTACCACGCACGAATCCGGTCTCGTCCGCGACCTTACTCATAACGGTGTGCCTCATATCTATTACGATGTAATTTATAGACGGCCAGAATCGGTTATGAGAGCGCTGGCAACTGATGATATTGACGGAGAGGATACGATATATCTAAAAGTCACTCGGCTGCCCAAACGAGCCGACTTTCTGCACCGGATCCCAGCTCAGAATGAGGAGAAGGCGGGCTCCAGATACAAATACTTGCCCGCGAGCACATGCGAGGTGGATCAGTTACCGTTCTCGTATTCCCAATTCGCATCATTCATTCCTTCAATCATGCACGTCCTAGAGACACATATGGTTGCAAAGCAGTTGTGCACGAACCTCCTCTCGTCGATACACTTCAAAGACCTTGCAAGTGTAGTCACTGCAATTAGTGCGTCAAAAGCACGTGAAAGCACCAACTATCAACGCCTGGAGTTCATCGGGGATAGCGTGCTGAAAATGCTAACGTCAATAACACTGATGGCGGAACATGGGAACTGGCACGAGGGTTTCTTGTCCCATAAGAAAGACCACATAGTCTCAAACACACGTCTCGCAGCAGCTGCACAGCAGACAGGTCTGGATAGGTATATCCTGGCGAAGCCCTTCACGGGACACAAATGGCGACCGCTATACAATTCCGACCTTGTTCAAAACCAAGTCAAAGCCACACGCGAGATGTCGACAAAGACCCTAGCTGACGTCGTCGAAGCCATAATCGGCGCCGCATACCTAGACGGAGGCATTGACAAAGCGCTAGCCTGTCTCAAGATCTTCCTACCAGAAGTATCCTGGTTACCCCTATCAACGCAACACCAGCGCCTATATACCGCAATCCCAAACGATGTTCAATTCCCCCCCCGCTTCACCAAACTGGAAGGCCTAATTCTTAAGACCTTCACCCGAAAATCCCTCCTCACAGACGCCTTAACCCACCCCTCCTACTCCGGCCCCAACGCCCACCTCTCCTATCAACGTCTCGAATTTCTCGGCGATGCCATCCTCGACCATATCGTCGTCCGCACCGTCTCCACGCGCGCCCCAAATCTCCCTCATCATGCAATGCATACCCTCCGCACCGCCCTTGTTAACGCCAACTTCCTCGCTTTCCTCTGCCTGGAAACCCATATCTTCGAATCCAGATCCGAGATCCAAGAGGACGATGGATCTTCCCGCTCCTCCTTCCAAGTGATACATACGGACGTACTGCTCTGTCTCTGGCATTTCATGCGTACCTCCTCCGCGGACGTGCGACGCGCCCAGCACGCTTGCGCGGCTCGTTTTGAGGCTCTCCAAGAAGAGATTCGACATGAACTCGACCACGGGGTGAAGTATCCCTGGGCGTTACTCGCGCGGCTGGAGGCGGAGAAGTTCTTTTCCGATATAGTGGAGGCGGTGATTGGGGCTGTTTATATCGATTCGCACGGCTCGATCCCGGCATGCGAGGGCGTGCTCGAGAGGTTTAGACTCTTGGAATATTTGAGACGGGTGTTGGATGGGGGTGTGGGGTTGTTGCATCCGAAGGAGGAGGTGGGCATTTTGGCGGGGGAGGAGAAGGTGAGGTATGTTGTGGGTGTGGAGGGGTTGGTGGGGGTGGAGGAGGAGACAGGGGAAGAAGGGGAGAAGGGGGAGGATGGGGTGAGGAGGTGGACTTGTGAGGTTTGGGTGGGGGGGAGAAGAGTGGTGAGGGTGAGCGACGGGACTAGTAGGGGGGAGGTGGAGACGAGGGGGGCGGGGAGGGCGGTGGAGATTTTAAGGGGGGAGGGGTGGGGGAAGCGGGTAGGAGAAGGGCCGGGAGAAGGTGTGGGGGGAGGGGTGATGGGGTGAGGGGGTGAGATAGGGGGTGGGATGGGATGGGACGGGGGGTGAGATGCGGATGGTAGATGGGGTTTATGATTATGATGTTATGATTTAGGTACTTCTGGGATTGGAAATAAATGACGATCAATAATGAGCATCACAATCTCAATCTTCTAAGGTGTTTCCAGGCTGACTTTTACGCATTTACTTACTCAAATTGTTTAAAAAGTGTCTGAATTAACTCTAATCTACAAGAATATTTTATTACGCATTCTTAGTATGTAATTTCATAGAGAATGAAAAGCTTTAAAAGCTCATCGTTAAAAGTTTCTTTATAACTATTAAGATACAAGAGCTTATCTTCTACTACTCAGAGAGTGTTCTAAGCACAAACTAAGCGCTAAAAGCACATTCAACTAAAGCTTCGTTCCGAGTGAGCTGCCAATAATGTCAGGCGCTCGACTACCACAGCTAAGCCGAGCAGTCGCCAGTAGGTTCGTATATAGCTAGCTTCTCCACCCGTACAACTCCTGCTTCCTTAGCAGTCAGTCTTAGCACCAGTCATAAACCTACTACTAGGGTCTGTGACTGACTGCCCTTTGCCTTCACAACCCCTGTTGCAGCACCTTAGTGAGCTAGTTCTATCGAGCCAACCGCTCACAGCTAAATTGTGAATGTGACACGGTTTAAAGGATTGAAAAGGGCATCTATAGCCTCAGTAAATAAAGTGAGAGTGTTGTAAGCAGGGTATCATCTGCTCGCCTTGAGTACATGACAATCACACAAACTTAGAGGCGCTCCTATGAAATGCTACGTGCGCGGAAGCGCTGAGGAAAAGGGGTATATGAAGTCCCTCAGTTCTACGAGACTACTCTTTCTTTCTCTAGTTCTAATTATTATTTCATCCAAAGTAGTATTAAATATATCTTTGGCCTCAAATAACTACTCGCTACTATATAAACAAAATTTGTGAGGGATCGAGACCGCTGGTTGAATAATCAATTGTGCAAAGAGGAAGTTAATATGTATGGAACACAACTGCTAGGCCTGATGGCCTTGATTGCGACCTCAGTCTCAGCGTGGGGAACGTAAGCCAAAACATGAAAGCGGTTTCCGGACGACTTCCCCTCAAGAATTTCTTTGGCCAGCCGTAGCTAACTTCTTCGCCAGTCCTGGAGACCGGACCGCCAACAAGCGGGCAACAGCAATAGATCCGGAATATGACTACGTCATCGTAGGCTCTGGACCTGGTGGCGGACCCCTTGCAGCTCGTCTGGCCATTGCTGGATATAGAGTGCTCCTCATCGATGCCGGAGATGACCAGGGCAACAGTATAACCCAGCAGGTGCCAGGACTGCAGCTGCAATCTACCCAGGATCCAGCGCAGCGATGGGACTACTTCGTCCACCATTATGCCGACGACACCAGGCAAGAGAAGGACTCCAAGTTTGTCTGGCGGACGCCGGATGGTGCGACATTTGTCAACACGCCGGGAGTGAATGCAACTCCGCCGGCTGGTTCTACTCCGCTTGGGATCCTCTACCCAAGAGCGGGAACACTGGGTGGATGCGCAGGGCACAATGCCATGATTACCATCTACCCTCACGAGAGTGATTGGGAGAACATTGCTTCCATCACTGGCGATTCGTCTTGGGCGCCGGACAATATGCGAACGTATTTTGAACGACTTGAGAGAAACCGGTATCTCCCAAATGGTGTTGTCGGTCACGGCTTTGATGGGTGGCTCGAAACGAGTTTAACGGACTTAGAACTTGTCGTTGAGGATGAGAAACTGATCTCCTTGGTGGTAGCAGCCGCTACAGCAATGGGTAAATCCCTGCTTGGAATGCTCCTCTCCACCGTGACGGGCCTTGGTCAAGTTCTTACGCAAGATATCAACGCCGACACCCCTAACAGAGATCAGCAGCAAGGCCTCTACCAGGTGCCGCTGACAGTTGGGGCCACGAGCGTCAAGCGCACCGGCCCGCGGGATTTCATTATGGATACTGTAAATGCCGTGAATTCAGACGGCTCGCGGAAATATGTGTTAGATATCAGTCTCAACACACTCGTGGTCAAGGTCCGGTTCAATACAAGCGGCTCCACCCCTAAGGCGGTAGGCGTCGATTTCCTCACGGGAAACAGTCTTTACCGCGCGGACCCTCGTTCTGGCAGTGCCTCAGCGGGCACACCAGGAAGCGTCAACGCCAGCCGCGAAGTGATCCTCTCAGCCGGTGCCTTCAACACGCCACAACTGCTCAAACTCAGCGGGATCGGTCCCGCCGCGGAACTGAACAGCTTCTCCATCCCCGTGCTCGTCAACCTCCCCGGCGTCGGCACCAACCTGCAAGACCGCTACGAGACCAGTGTGGTCGGGAAGACCACATCTGACTTTGCCATCAGCTCCAAATGCACCTTCCTGCGCACGCAGCCAGACCCGTGCCTCGTGCAATACGAAACCGCGCCCTTACCCAAGGGCCCCGCACCGCTGTCCAAAGGCGTCTACGCCTCCAACGGCATCGCCATCGCCATCGTGCGCAAATCGTCTGCCGCGGCCGAGACCGACCCGCCGGACCTGATCATCAGCGGCGCGCCCGCCTTCTTCTCGGGTTACTACCCCGGCTACGCCGACTTCGCCATCTCCGACGCCCGCCACTGGGCTTGGATCGTGCTGAAAGCACACACGCGCAACAACGCGGGCACGGTCAAGCTCCGCTCCACCGACCCGCGCGACATCCCCCTCATCAACTTCAACTCCTTCGACACGGGCACGACGGCCGGTGGCGCCGACGAGCTCGACCTCCAGGCCGTGTACGAGGGCGTGGAGTTTTCGCGCAAAATCTTCGACGACCTCATCCCCTTGGATGGCGCCTTCACGGAGGTCTGGCCCGACCCACTCTCGTCCGTCGACGCGAGCACCGAGGCTGGCACGAAGGACTTCATCAGGAACGAAGCGTGGGGCCACCACGCAAGCTGCACGTGTCCGATTGGCGCGGATGGAGATCCGAATGCGGTGCTGGATGGCAGGTTTCGTGTGCGAGGGACGACGGGGTTGAGAGTCGTTGACGCGAGTGTGTTTCCTAAGATTCCGGGGTTTTTTATTGCGGTGCCAATCTATATGATTAGCGAGAAGGCGGCGGAAGTAATTTTGGAGGATGCGACGGCGGCAGGGAGGTGAGCAAGAGGCACGGATTGAGGGGGAAGGTGATGAAGAGTACGAAATGCAGCTGAGGGTCATCTCAACTACTCGAGGATCAGGACAGGTTTTAAGGATCTTTGGATGTTAAGGTGATGAGGGGATCTCACATGGGTGTTTGAGTCTTCAATGCTAATGGTAATAATTAATCCAATAATGAGTGAACTGAGTCAGAAATGTTATCAAGAAGCACACTGAGTTGTATGAGGCCCCTCAGCTGTGCTAAGCACATGGAACTAGCTGTTAGTTTACATTTAGTTTACGCGCCGCTGGCTGTCTTTTAGACGGGATCGAAAACTCGAGGACACTGGACAGAAGATAGGTCCACCCTGATCATTGCCTTTCAGCACATTTGATGCATCGTTGGGTAAGTAGTCCTTAGAAGTAATCTGAATAAAACTACTTTCTAACATGATCTGTAAATCAAGCATAGCCCAGAGGTGGTTCTGCTGTGCGTTGAAAGCATAGTCGCTTTCATAGGAAGTCGTAGCCCCATCAATAATACTGGTATATTGTCACGGAGGCGATTTCACCTCGCAGAACTCTTTTCGGCTCTCTAGATTTTATGACATATGGGTATGTGGCCTTTAGCGCTGGAGGCTGCTATCTCGTGAAGGTTGAGCCGATGCCGAATGATGCCCATGGCTGCGCCCACGCCCCCAATTACCATCATCATAGATTGGTCAAGTAATCTTCAATCTCCTCCTTACTCAGTTTTCGGAACCTCGGCCCTTGCGCCCCTTCCACACCCTCGTACCCAAGTAGGTGGTTCGCTGGTGGTCCTACAATACCTAGACACCAAGAAATTAGCAACCTCTCACGACGTGTGCAACCGTGTACTGACCAATCTCCACGGTCTCGCCATTCATTTCTCCCTCAATGGTCTCCTTTAGAGTCAGTAGTGCAATGTGCACCGCATCCTCAAGCTCCAGATCCTCCTTGTATCTCTTCTCCAAAAACGTCTTCGCACTTGTTGCGCTCTTGCCGATGGCTGTTGCTTTCCACGGGAAGTAGCTACCACTTGGGTCGACTTGATATAAACTTGGTCCCCCTTTGAGTATACCGCCTGTCTTTCCCGCAGCCTTCTTCTTCTCCGCATCGGTGTCGAGTCCCTCTTCAGACAGTTCCTTCGTTTCCGGCTCAACACCGTCGTCCCAGCCAGCAATAAGTAAGCTGACGCCGTACGGCCGAACACCGCCCGATTGTGTGGCTTCTTGCATCACTCGTGCCACATCCTGCACGAGTATCCTCGTTGGTGGGTATTCATTGTAGATGCGCTTGTAGCCGGTATGTGAGACCTTTCGGGCTTTGTCGACGAGTACGCGGTAATCTGGACCCATGCCTGAGTATACCATTCCAATGTTTGGTGTGATGAGTGAGACTTTAGACAGTGATGGTGGGTCGATAAGCGGCGAGGACGACTTTTTCTCTGTTGCAAGGACGATTCCGTTGGTTGCTGTTCCGACATTTAGTTGAGTTAACAGTGTGGGAAACAGGCTTTCTGAGAACTATCTGACCTTTGATGCCCAAGGAAGTGACTCCTTGGTTTACTGCATTTAGGGCATACTCTATGCACCACGGTGTCAGTAAACGTCCCATTCTGGCAGTCCGACGAGCTCTCCCCAGTGGATGTACCTATTTGAACCAACTTTCCGCTAGATTGCGCGTTAGATCTAGAGCTCGAAAATACACTAGCAAGCTCTTACATACCTAGGTGAGAAGGTAGTCAACGAGAACGAGTAGCGGTCCGCCATAGCGAGGCTGGGAGTCTAGAACGAGACTCTGTAGGATTGATAGTAGCGTGACAGATGGGCGAATCTAGTAATAGATATGTTCTCTGGTGTCTGCGAATTCTCAAAAGGTGAAAGTGAACTGATATGAGGGAGGCTACAGCTCCAACACGCGTGCAAGGGAAGGTACAACTTGCATAAGCTCCCTTTACGGACTAGCATAAACTTATGAAGTTATGAACGGCGCTCGGCATAATTAAAGTCCACTGGCCGAAGCCTGGCGGTTCAAGCTTTCAAAGCAGTCAAACCACAAAGAACCACGTTGCCTCATCCCAAAAATGTCCTTTGAAACGCCTGACTTCAGGCGAGGACATACCATTTTGGAAGCCGGATAGTCACGTTACAGAGGCGTTGGTGTCCAATTTAGCTATTGAGAGCGCTATGGCTTCGACTTCTTTCAGTCCGAACCCAGAATGGCACTGGCCACAGGACGTCCACGCGTCTACAGAGAATATCGATGGCTCGTCTATGCCAGGCACCTTCAGTGAGGAACCTACCCCTACTTTCCATGCCCAGTCCAGTTCAAAGGCAGCTCCAGATGCAACACCCAAGCCAACAAGGCACTGGTCCCCAAGGACTTGCCGCATATGCCTCGAAACTGTGCTTCCAACATACCAAACACCGTCGGGCAACATACCTGACATCCTCCAACCCCGACCATCAGTGACCTACATTTCTTCAGACCCTGAGTCTGGTAGACTCATTCGACCCTGTAAATGCAAAGGGTCCTCCCGATACGTCCATGAAGGGTGTTTGCAAGCCTGGCGTCATGCTGACCCTGGATATGGGAAGAGAAATTACTGGGAGTGTCCGACATGCGGTTTTCGCTATCGTTTGGAGCGGATGGCCTGGGGCAGATGGGTGAGTAGCAGAGTAACGCAGGTTGCTCTAACATTCACCATTTTCTTCCTGGCCATGTTCATCGCGGGATTCTTCGCCGATCCTATCATCAATCTATACCTTGATCCATACGGAACAATCTCTTCCGTACCTTTCTCGAAGCTAGGCACGAAGCCGGCACCCATCATAACAAAAAATGAGGACACCTCTTGGGCCGATCATTTCATAAAAGGCCTAGCATCCCTTGGGTTGCTAAGCTTCGTAAAGGTTCTACTTGCGCTATCTCCCTGGCAGTGGTGGCATTTAAGGAGCTCTGGCGTTATCGGCGGTAGCGGACGGGCTGGAAACAGTGGTAGAGATCGACTGGCGACAATCAATTGGCTGGTGATTCTTATTGGGATTGGGACGTTTATCTGGGTGAGCACTAAATTCCGATAATACTGTAAAGTTTCTAATATGCAATAGGGCGTTTGGAAGGGTGTTCGAGCATGGACTAGACGAATCCTGGAAAAGGCCGGTGAAAAGATCATGGATGTTGATCTAGATGGTGATGACTTTGACGAAACATGGTCTGACCCTCACGACGAAGGAGCAGAAGAGAGTAGAAGAGCAATATAAAAGGAAGAAATGCATGCACCTGGATCCCGATTAACTTTTTGCTGGTGAGAGTGATGGTAATGCTTTGCGTTTTTCACTGATCTCGGCAAGTCATCAGTACCGCACTACTTAAGTTGGCACAACTAGTTCTCCATGACGTGGCAATTAGTCGATGTGCGAAGAGCATCCACTTGTGTAAGGCTTGAGAGGAGTTAGTGTTATGCTATCCCTCAAGAGCTTCGCAAGTACAGCCACTTTTCGGTTCCTGGTTGGCGTCATTTGCATGGCCTTGACTATTTGTGTTGCACACCGACAAGGCATTTTACTGCTGTTGCAATAGGAACAAGGTGGTAAATTGCACCTACATGCCGCTCAGCCGTCGAGCTCTACAGACAAATCGAGACTTTCAACCATGCCCACGCCGTCCGTAATGTTGTGCGAGTCTTCAATGGTGATGCCCTATGCTCTTCCGTCGCTTACTCATACGCAAAGGCTCTGGTTGCCACAGCTGTTGTCCTAATCGCTGTCGCTGTCCACTGGTCGGGCTCGAGACTGGATAGGCTGAAATCTGTGGAAGATGACGCTATCCTCGTCGACAGGGGTGGCAGAGGGTGGGACTGGTCCTTGGGCTGGACTTCCATGAAAATGACGCTGTCCTCCGCAGTGCTATCATTATAGGGATCTCAGGCAATGCTTGAATCCTGTTCTCGGTCCACCTCCTGCTATTAGTGGAACCTCAATGACATTATTCCCCGATCTTGGTCAGTCTTCATGTGCTGGCCGCGTCTTATTCTATCACTTCCTCTACTTCTTAAGAGGGCATTACCCGCTTCCTGTGAATATCAGCGATCTTTGTCAGCCATTATTGTGTGGAATCAACACAGGACTGAAGATGCAAACCGGGCTCCTCGCTATCTTATTATCCCACTTCTCCATCGTCATGGTTATTCACGGAATAGATACTAGCACTTTTTCACTATAATAGCTATTCACAGAACTTGATGAATGGTGATCTTCTGCTGTGTAGTGTGTCTACCTTCTCTTGTTGACTTCGTCTCTTCTACATATCATCATCCCATCTTGGTACTATGCGCGCACGGAAATTGGGTCCCATCACTTTTCTTTCCACTTTCTATATCCTTGTGGACTATGCACAGCACTGCTGTTGCATGCAGTTCTCTACATGAATTATGAACCATTCTTGTAAACTCTGGTGTATTCGTACTCTGCACACCTGTCCAGACATGCAGACAAACTCAACTCATCCGCTGCCTTCTTAGACAGGGACAACAACAAGGTTGGCATCGTTCGGGATACACAGTATAGCAAGAGGTGCGATGAAGACTGTAGTACTTTTGGGGGTCCCTCCAATCATAGCATATGTATCAGCAACTTCGGGTGTCTAATTTCAAGTGCAGGTAAGTTTCTAAGCTCCTTTTACATCAAGCGTATCTAACACATTCACAGCGTGAGTCTTTTCAATCCGCAGACTTCAACAGCGCACCTGGATTTTTCATACACTAATGAAGCGACTATACCTACAGTAGGCTAAGTTTGCTTCATGCAGGTGTGTTTATTTATCCATCTGAAGCAAAGTCACATCACTGATAGCCATCGCAGCCCTCTCGCGAATCCCAAGAAACATAAGGCGCGTCTATACAACGACTTCATGATGGAGTTCTACGATGCAATGATCGACCGCCCATTCCAGCAGACTCGCGCCATGATCCCCAGGTACCGGATGTACAGATTTGACAGACCGATTCGTCGCTATTCGAGAGAGCTTAGACGGACTATATGTGCGCCATGCTAGCTACAGCCGAGAGTTCGCGAAACTACAGAAGGTCGGAAAGCGGCTGTACAGGCATCTCCTAGCGATCATGGCATCTAGAGGAAGGAGTGAAAGATGGAGAATGCATACAAACACGCCGCTGGATAGAGCGAGTCATCGTCTTCTGCAAGGGGACCCGGTGGACGACGCTGCTGGCGGTACTGGTGTGGCTGAGGTGGATTTGGTACAGGAGATGGATATCGAAAACGTAGTCGAGTCTCTGAAAGAGCCGTTCGGTATCTCGGACAAGGCAGGGCCAAGGGCGGGAGTGCGATTGGCGCTACTGATACCCAAGCGCCGGAGCAGGTGGTAGCTGGCGGCCCCGCTTGCATGGTAGGCTCTTGGTCGGGGGGTAGGGATGGCGGGGGAGTGTTCGCTACAGCCGTGGCCGAAGCAATGAGCTTAATTCTATACGCCAGATTAGGGTGCTGGGGCTGCAACGTTGACAACTGTGCGGTCTATAGGCCCTTCGTACATGCGCTCTGTGTAGGTGGGTGCTATAGGGGCTTTGTGACTGCTATGAAGGCTTTCTATAGGTGTTTCGTTCACTTCGTTAGAGCTCTTGAGACCTTTGAGTTCCGCTTTCTTCTTTATGTTCATTCTGGTCAATTTAGATGGCGATATATCACTTGTTTGACCTCTATCTATTGCTTCCATTCAACAGAATGCACGACATGATCTCGAGATTATAATTGTTGATCACATTGACTCATACCGAGACTCAAGATAGGAAGTGAAAAGCTGATCAAATTCTTAGCATAGGGTATACTTGTAGATCTTTGAGAGACTGAGAATCGGACTTCAATGGTCAAGATCTCGTCGTACAGACGAATTCCATGTGCGCTCCTCTATTCGCTACCCTCTAGCGATGGTGCGTCGAAAGGAGTTCTGGCCCAGAGCTCGCTAAACAGAGAGGCTCAACCCACTTCTCCAATATTGATCCCCCCCCCCGCGAGACAACACATCATTGAGACGCTACGGCTCGTCGGGACGAGACTGAGCACAACGTCCGGCCTATTGTCTCTGATCGTTAGACCTCCAGCGCTTGTGAATTTGCCAAATGGTACGAGTGTATGTCGGTGAGACATGCACTCGGTCTACACACAATCTGAGCGACAGTGTGTCTGGAAAACCGGAATGGAGGTCCATGTCGCTGCGTCGCATCGCTTCTGTGGTTTTGTTCTGGGATGCTTACGCGGAGGATTACCTTATTGGAGATCAAGAGGGCTGCATATTTAGATCATCTGCCTTCCTCTCCATTGGAGAACTGCAGCCCCGGATGTTGGTTGCTCGATCATTTGTACCGTCTAGGGGAATAAACGCGCGCCATCGATCTTCCAAGGTATGGGATGCTAACAAGGACGCCGGCCGAGCCTCTCAAGTCAGAGACTAGCCCGCAGGGTACCCGAGCAGTCACGAGGGCTCAGGCACGAAAGCACTATCATGGCCAGTGTTTGTTTTGCATGCTCAATTGGTACAATGCCCGCTTCTGCGAGACGAGAGGATGCGATGTTCAATCAATAGATTGTTGCACATAAGTAAGCTTGATGCATCGTTGACTTCTCTCGTAGCAGTCCCGACACACTTCCGGGGGTGGGGGTGATGCACATACGTCTGGAGGAGGGGTAAGGTAGCTCTGAATGCCGCACACGCCCCCTTCGCAATATGGAGGATGCTGATTGAGGCTCAAATTTTGTCTGTTCCCATAAATCCATCTGCATGTTCCCGAAGGGTTCTCCAAGGTATGATTCGATTTGGTTGGAATATTCCTCGAACCCGACGTCCTTGTCATCGTCACCACTATACCACGTCGGCAACTTTCTCTGCTTGACCAGTACAGTCGCCTGGACTCCACGTCGCCGACAAAGTTCGATCCTAAGAGAACATCGCCAGGAGTGAGTATCTTAGCGGCCACGGAATTGCAGTCTCCATCGCTGATAGTGGTAGTGGCTCGACGTCAACCGGCGCCCCAAATGCAAGGGTATCTGCAGGATAGGCAGAACGACTCACGGATCCAAAGCAAACAGGCTTCGCAATCACAGCTACCGCAGTCAGATCGCTACCAAAGCCCCAACTACTACGGGCAACCGGCCAGCAGTATCGGAACATCGCGAATGGCTTCGGCCAGTACTCGTACCACAAGCACGGGTTACTCGGGCTCACTTCCTGCTCTGTCTTCGACCGCGTCGAGTCGTTCGTACGTTGAATCGGAGGGATCTTATGGCGTAGGCAGAGCGCCCAATAACTGGGTACTCGAGGAACATGACGGTGTTTTGCAAATCCCACAACTCCCTAGGACAGTCTCATTGGATTGTCCATTCCAGTTCATCTTCTCGTGCCCCAGGGTCTTTTCCGACTCCGGGGAATGGTATCAGCATAGCCTGACACACTTCGGAAGCGCTGAACCACCGAGCGTCAACCAATGCTGCTTCTGTGAATATCGCTTCGGTGGTGCGAATGGATTGGATAGCTGGAGACAAAGGATGACCCACATCGAATCGATTCATCATCGCGTCGGGCTCCGTCTTTCGCAAGCTCGGCCTGACGTTGAGCTATGCCGTTATCTGTGGAGCAACAGACTCATTAGCGATGTCGATTACAGGAATCTTGGGGGCTCCCCCTTGCCTCCATCTCAATCTGGTTCGGCCCGCATGCCCAACGCATACACCGTTTCTGCTAGTTCAAGGGCTCGCGACAGGGCAGGTCGACCTAGGCGCTGAAGTCTTGTGGTTCGACCGAAGGAATATATTCGATTCGTGGTTCAACCGTCTCCAGCCAAAGTCTTTCAGCCGAGTACTAGGTTTTCGTATGATGCGTGTAAGGTGCTTTTGGTTAAGATATTTCAAGTTGTCGATGAGTGCGGTGCTATATCAGAGTTTTCGTCCTCGGGAGAATTATATATGCCAGCACTGCTGGGCAGTGCTGGGCCGGGTAGTGCTGCGCTAGCATTTGCCACTTAGCACCACAGATTTTCCCTCCTCTTACTACCTCCGTCCTTCTCTTGTTATGCGTCGAAATCTGTCTATCACACTCCGCTCTCAAATCTCATTGTATCGTTGGATGTGATGGAATGCATACGACCAACCTTTCTTGTCATCGGTGTTTTTCATTGGTGTTGCCGCGATGGCTGGTGAAAAAACGGAACAGTCCACGAAATAACGAAGGAACGATAATTCCCATCTTATTTCTTCGGAATCATACTTCTTTTTCATATATTTTCAGCCGGACAGAGCGGCTCATATGGCTCATTACACCGTGCTTTGCGTGACTGTAATCATGCCGTGCGTGCCAAAGAGGGCCTCGCGTCCAGCCCAGCTACGCCCCACTTGTTAGAGACGCATGCAACGACCCCCCGCCACCTTATCCTCAGGCATCAACATCAGTGATTATCGACATGAAAGGATCGCTTTGTCTTTCTTAGACATGTTCTCCTATGCGAAGCTCAACTAGTGCTTATATCCCATGACCCGCTCTGATATCTCATGGTAAACGCTGATATCTGATGACAAACCCCAGCCCAGAATAACCAAGTCCCCCCGGGCTGCTTATCGTCCAATTCTCCAATCATCATCAGAATGATCTCAAAGAAACGCACACCTCTTCCCATCCTCCTCCGCTTAGGCAGGTCTATCCGCCGACCCCGCCGACCCCTCACCGGCCTCTCAACGGAGCCATACTCCAAGCCCACAGATCTGCCCTAACAGCACACCGCCCCTGCGCAGACCCTGCCTTTGATGCCGAAGAAATGCGATGGGCCGCCTAAAGCCGGCCTTCGAAAAACACGGCTACTCAGCCTCCACTATCAAAAACCCCAGCCCGCGGCTCCGATCTCCCCGCTCCGAATCGACCGTCCCCCCACAGCCCACCCTTCAGCACAGACCTCCAAGCCCCCTCTCCTCTCCTCTCCTCTCCATCCTCCAGATCTACAACGGTCCCCCTTCACAGAAGCGATATCCCTCCGTACATCTCTGGCAACCCTCCCCCTTACTCCCACGGGGTAACCTCCAGCGTGGAGTTCGGTCCATCCCGCCACCACGCTCTTCTCCACCCTATACTTTTGCGGAGTTCCCAGAGCTGGATACAAGGAAGCGGGTCAGTGAGGATCTGGTGGATGGGATGAGGATGCTGCTTGGGGATCGTTGATCGGTGCCCGCGGCGTGCGGGAGATATATTGGTTTCGAGCATATACGGGCGTAGAGTTAAAGGTGGTTTTGACTTAATATTACATGTTGGTGCGAAAGCTGGGGATATTTAAATCCAGTCTTGTTGAATAATAGCCTGTACTTAATCTATTATCCGTGAGCAACGAATTAACGCCATAATCATGCTAAGCCGAATGTCACAGTTATAAAACCCACGCTTACTCCATGTACGCAAATACTAACAACCTCTCCCAAAACCCCCCCAAACATCACCTCGAATCCAGCACCCAGCTCCATCACGCATCTCCCATCAACTCAACAGGCGGCCGAGCCGTATGCGTCAAGATTCTCTCCCCCTCACTCCCATCCTCCACCCCCTCAATCGGGCTCACATCCCCCACACTCTCCGTCGTATCCTCCACCATCACCGCCGGCAAATGCGGACTATCCCCATGATCCCGCGGATGATACACCACCGTCGCACTCCCACTCCTCGTCCGATTCGGCACCCGCTTCCCCTCGCGCTCCACCCCGTCCCCCCACCTCTCCTTGGTCGTTGTCGTCGTCGGCCCCTCCTCAACCGGAGACTCCAAATCCCCCGCCGACGACGGCCTCGCGTGCAGTTTCGCCAGCGCTTCGGCCAAGTCTTCGGCATGGACTTCCTTGTTCGGGGGCTCTTCGTTGCGCATTTCCCAGCCGTGGGGGGGGCTGGGCGGGGGGCTGATGAAGAAGAGTTTTGAGGATTTGGGGGCGTGGAGGTGTTGGTCGGTTGGGTGGATGGGGGTGGGGTGGCCGAAGTAGATGCGGATGGGGTGGTTCATTAGGGGGGTGGTGTCGAGGAGTTGGCGGATGAGGATTGCGTCGGGGGTGGAGTAGAAGGAGGCGACGATGCGGCGGAAGGACTTTAGGGGCGCCCAGGAGTGGAGGGGTGCGGATTGGTTGATGAGGTCGCGGATGGTGAGGAGGTGCGTGGGGTGGAATGTTGAGGGGTCTTGCAGGTTCTGTCGGGGGGGGTTAGTGATGGTGATAGGGGGGAAATAGGTCGTGGGCTTACTGTGATGAGGAGGGTGTTTGATGGTGGAGAAGGATTGATCAGAGGGGGGACGGCGGAGAGGTTTAGAGACAGTGGCGTTCTGGTGCCATGAGTCTCTGGGCTTGAAGGCGATGAATTGGGTGGGGAGTTTGTATCGGTCGCCATGGCGTCAGGTCTGTTGGTTTATTGTTATTGGTATTATAATATCCTGGTCGATTTCGATACAAGTGGCCTTGCGTTGAAGAAGGGGGAATGTGTGGAGGACCATCATATTATTAAGGTAACGCCTCCACAGCACTCGCATGACGACCGCCTCCCGCCCACGGCTTTCTAGAAGAGCGGTGCCGAGCCAGGCGCAGCAGCAAATAAAGTAAGTGGCTCATTTGCGCAAGGGGGCTCCTCAAGCCTTCGCGATGACCTTGACATTCAACAAGAGATGCCCCCATCAAATTTCCCATTTTTCCCATTTTTCCCATTTTTCCCATCTGCAGAGTTTATAGCCCATTGCTCCCTAGAGACTGCAGCATAGACTTAGTTCAAGCCCTCTTTTCATGGACAGATACCTTACCTTAACAAAGGTGGAACGGTGCAGGCGGTCTGCCCGCCATACTCCGCAAAGAGACCTGCCGAGCCAACCGAGCCAACCGAGCCTCACCGAGCCAGCCTTGCGAATTACCTAATTCTGACCTTCAGCCCTGCGCCCGGGCTACGCTAAACTGTAAACTGATTCTTCGCGACCCTTTGTCAAAGCCATCCCTCGACACTCCAAGAATTCCAGGGGGCGAAGCGCATCTGGCCCTCGACATTCCACGTCTCGCTCACAGCCCAGTGGAGCACCTCAACTGGTGAACAACGACGGAAGTATCGATGCGCGTCTATTGAACAGCGCAAGGGAGCGCCAGGCCGCTTGATCGGCGCATTCGTCGCCATCATGAATTACGATGCCATGGCCATGGACACCGAGGACGTTGGTCCTCGGGTGACTGTCAGAGAGGTGATACAATGCCCTTTCATGTGCTTCAGCGCTCGTAGCTAAGGTCCTCATTGTCAGGCCGCGACCGACCATGTCGACTTTACTCTTGCCAACGTTGACCTCGCCTTCGCCAACTCCCTTCGCCGCACCATTCTCGCTGAAGTCCCTACTATGGCCATCGACCTGGTCGAAGTTGAAGCCAACACCTCGGTCTTGGCCGACGAGTTCATCGCACACCGTCTCGGCCTCACACCTCTAAATTCGAAACAGGTCGACGACGTCCTTTATACGCGTGACTGCGACTGCGATCAGTACTGTGAGAATTGCAGTGTCACACTCACTCTGCACGCGCGATGTACGGGTGACGAAGTTATGAAGGTCTACGCGCGGGACTTGGTGGTGGGAGAGCCTAGGCCGAACGAGTGGGTGGGTAACCCGGTGATCACGGATCCGGAAGGCTTAGGGAGCGTTATCTGCAAGCTCCGGAAGGGACAGGAGCTGCGGATGAAGTGTATAGCGAAGAAGGGGATCGCGAAGGAGCACGCCAAATGGGCGCCTACGAGTGCAGTGGGATTCGAATATGACCCGCATAACAAGTTACGGCATCTGGACTACTGGTATGAGGAGGATCCAGTCAAGGAGTGGTATGTTCAGCAAGCGAATTCTTCATGATACCAAGATGAAGGGCATAGCTAACCTGCTGTGTGGTACAGGCCAAAGTCAAAGAACTCCACATGGGAAGAACCACCTCAAGAAGGCGAACCTTTCGACTACGACGCCGTTCCGTCAAGCTTCTACTTCGAAGTAGAGTCCGTTGGAAACCTTGAACCCGACTCCATTATTCAGCAAGGCATCAAAGTGATGCAGCAGAAGCTTGCAGCAGTCATCCAAGAATTGACTGGCGATGAGGGCAGAAACGGGGTCAATGGAGATGGCATGGATGGGTACGTACCAAGAAGCCCAGACGGTATCAATGGCGCCGCAGACTATGCCATGGATCAGGGCTACACGACGCCTTATGTCAACGGGGGTGGAGCGAGTGCGTGGGGAGGCGGTGCTACGCCCTATGGCGCGACTCCGTATGGGCAGAACGGCTGGGCTGCGTAAAAGTGCACATCCCATCGCAAGTCTGTTGGATGTAAAGCATTGTGTCGGCGTCAAGGTGCTGGTGGAGGAGAATCTCTTTTGCATATGAAGACGTGTGCAAATAGTTACACAATGTATTATTAAGTACTAGTGAGTCCGATCGGAACTCCTGACTGATGCCGGACTATCTATTATGGAGCCGCAAACGCCAACTCTATGCTCCTGCCATGCACACAGCAATCATACACGATCAGTATACAGATCACGTAGATCCTTCGCCCCCAAGCCACAATACAATGCCCCATCCGCACAGCAAATCTCCGCTCATTCATCTAGCCGTTTCAAATGCCGATAGATCTTCTTATGCTGTTCCAAGAACAAAAACGTAGCAATCGTATGCGGCCCCAACCGAATAAAACTCGGCACCCACCCCCTAAACATCCACCTCACCCCCTCCACCTTATAAATCCTCGCCAACAAACTGACCACCCCCTCGGACTCCTTCGCGCTCATCACCCGCGTCTTGATCACATCCACCGGACTACAGACCGTCGTGGCCACGAACCCAGCCAGAAAACTCGCCGTGAAATGCGTCGTCAAATCATCTTCCAGCCTTGTCTTCTGCAACAACACGCGCTTGAAGCCGTCATACGACGCCAACTGCGACGCCGTCATCAACACCGCGCGCATACTATTCGGCCACACGCCGCGGAACAAGCTGCGCCACCCCTCTTCGCGCGTCATGCGCACGATGCCGTCGAGAGCGTGTTTGTAGTTCCGTCGCTCGCGGGGGGGGAGCGCGGCGTCGTGTTGCATGCGGACGTTGAGGACGTCGGCGGGGTTACCGGCGACGCCGCCGAGGAAGCCGGAGGTGGAGGCCATGGCGATGAGGGAGGGGAAGGAGGGGGTGGACATGGAGGTTGTGAAGACGTCTTTGAGTTCTTCGTAGACGC
Source organism: Lapillicoccus sp. (assembly GCA_965277795.1). GTDB lineage: Bacteria > Actinomycetota > Actinomycetes > Actinomycetales > Dermatophilaceae > Lapillicoccus. The sequence goes on along the minus strand of OZ255840.1, from coordinate 5,163,559 downwards.
CGAAGCGGGTGGTGGAGTAGGTTAGTTGACGGAGGAGGGAGGCGGAGAGCTGGGTGGGCGCGCGATGGGGGGTTAGTTTTTTTTTTGGGGGGGGGGTGATGAGAGGGGTAGGGTGAGGGATGGGGGTATGAGGGGGGGCTTACGCCGCTGTAGAGACCGAGGAAGCCGTTGTTGCGGAGGATGTGGGTGAAGGTGCCTAGCATGCCTTTGGGGCCATCGGAAGCTCGCGTTTGTAGTCGTACCTGATATGGTGAGCGCGGGATTCGGGACCGTGAGGGAGTAGCAGGCAACAGATACCTTGACTTTGGATCAATCAGCTCATATCCAATAGATTTCTATAGCGATTTGTAAACTCACTCAAATCCAATGGGTGCGTCACCGTTGCCGCGAAGCAAGAAGCTGACCCCCCGAACCAGAACGGATAGTGCACATGCTTGGCCTCTTGTTTACTCGGAAACTTCCTCCTATTTGTGCCAGAAGAGGTCATAACTCGGCGACCATTCCGTGGACGGCACCAAATCAGTCAATTGATATCGGTGGAGGGTGCTATAGAGTTGATACCAGCTGTGTTCCTGACGATCAATCGGCCCGAAGAAGGGAAATTTTGGCCGAACTGTTTTTCCGGCGCCGCAGGTTTAGGGCCGTGGTTCAAACCCCGAGCTTCGACTGCAACAACATGCGCTTGATCGCGACGGGGAGATATGTGCGGCTAGCACGAAAGCAATGGTCGGACAGAAGCATTCGTTGGGCAAGCAGTGTGGCTTCAAGCCCGACAGTGAAGGCACAACGTCGAGAACAATGTACGAGTGTGCAGTTCTTGCCCCAATCTTCAATTCCCGTACTGATGAGTGATCCAGCTACCTCGAATACCGGATCCCTTGAGATTGATGGCCGTAAATACCACACCGATGAATGGACTAATGCCCCCTCCAACATCCTCTCCGCCGTCCCCCGCCGCCTCCACCTCCAGCCCGATCACCCCATCTCCATCACCCGCCAGATAATAGAATCCCGCTTCCCCGCGCCAATCTATAAACACCACAACACCTTCTTCCCAGTCGTCACCGTCGGTCAGAACTTCGACTCACTAGGCTTCCCCGCCGACCACCCCGGTCGCAGCCGAACAGACACCTACTACATCAACAAGACCACCGTCCTGCGCACCCACACCAGTGCCCACCAAGCGGACACGTTCCGCGCAAACGAGAGCGAAGGATACACCATCAGCGCAGACGTATACCGGCGCGATGCCATCGACCGAAGCCACTACCCCATATTCCACCAAATGGAAGGCGCACGCATGTGGGACCGACGAAAAGCCCGCGACGGCAACGTCGCCCAAGCAATCCGTGACGATATAGCCCATCTACCGAAACACTCCCTAGAAGTATCCGATCCAAGCCCAACCATCCACCCCGAGCGAAACCCCTTACAATCAACCCATCACACCGCCGAAGAGGTCGAAGCCATCGCCGCACACCTGAAAAAGTCTCTGGAGGGCGTAGTAGTCGAAATCTTCTCCCGAGCCCGCGCCGCCGCCGCCGCCGCAGCCGGAGCCCCAACCGCAGACACCACCGAAGCAGCGCCCCTCAAAGTCCGCTGGGTCGAAGCCTACTTCCCCTTCACCAGCCCCTCGTGGGAACTCGAAGTCTTCTGGCAAGGCGACTGGCTCGAGCTGCTCGGCTGCGGCGTCGTGAAACAGGACCTCCTCATCGGCGCCGACGTGCCCTCTCAGGTCGGCTGGGCCTTTGGCGTCGGTCTCGAAAGGGTGGCGATGCTGCTGTTTTCCATACCGGATATTCGGCTTTTTTGGTCCAGGGACTCGAGGTTTCTGTCGCAGTTCTCGGAGGAGGAGGAGAAGGAGGAGGGCGGGGCGAGAGGGCGGATTAGTAGGTTTGTGCCGTTTTCGAAATTCCCGGCTTGTTATAAGGATGTGTCGTTTTGGCTGAGGAGCTCGAGTAGTGCGGCCGGGGGAGGTGGGAGGGGTAATGTGGGGGGTTTTCATGAAAATGATGTTATGGAGATTGTGAGGGATGTGGGGGGGGATTTGGTGGAGGATGTGAAGATGGTGGATGATTTCACGCATCCGAAGACGGGGAGGAAGAGCTTTTGCTATCGGATTAATTATCGCAGTTTGGAAAGGACGTTGCGGAATGAGGAGGCGAATGAGTTGCATCAGAGTATACGAGAACGGTTGGTGGAGGAGCTGGGGGTGGAGCTTAGGTAGTGCTTGGGTCGAGAATCGAAGTGCTTATGGAGGTCTATGTGGAGTGATGGTAGGGATGGGGATACTCAACTCATTGACCGGGAGCATTGATTATATTCGTTGTGCCACACTCTATCATAAATATACAACCGGTTCCCGTCATGCCCGTAAATGCAACCGATAGAGTGGAGCCGGAAAAGTATACAGACGGGGGTTAACGTCGCCCTCCCTCAACCCTCTGTAACCAGAATGATGCTACGACCGCAGAAAAAACCCACGCCGCCACGCATCACGAATTCTTCACCACCCCCACCTTGGCCGCCTACGTCCGCCTCAAAGTCAGCTACAATCAATCTCCTCTCCTCGGCCCACATCCTTCCACAAGAACGCAGCAAAAGGCCGCACTCACCCTGATAACGCGCCCATTCAACAAAAACCCCTTCTGCTGCGTATGAAACGCCGTCCCATCCTCCTTCCCCTCCACCCTCGTCATAAACGTCGCCTCATGCAAATTCGGATCGAACTTCTCCCCCCGCTCGCTGGGATCGAACCTTTCGAGTCCGTGCTTCTTCAGCGTCTGCATCAGGATCTGCTCCGTCATTTTTAGCCCTTCGTGTAGGTTGATGAGGTCTTTGTTGTTATCGTCCGGGGCGGAAGAAGAAGAAGAAGGAGAAGGAGAAGAAGAAGAAGAAGAAGAAGAGGAGGAGGAAGGGGGGGCGCTTAGTTTCTCGACCGGGACGGTGGAGAGGGCTCGGTCCAGGTTGTCGATGCTTTCGACTAGGTCGCGCGCGAAGCGCGAGATGGCGAAGTCTTTGGCCGATCGAAGCTCGAAGGCTACCTAGTAAATTTTTGGAGGCGAGCGTCATTGCGCAGGCCTAAAAGTACGCAGATAGAGGTCCACCATTCAACGCCAACATATTATTCTATCCCATTCTCTTTATGTTACATTGTTTCCCAGAATCCATTCTTGCCGTTATATCAAGGGTCCTTAAACTAGAAATCTTCACCTACTTCAATGGTGCGCACTTGATAGACTCAAAATAGGTGGTAATTTTGGAACGGGGAACAAATGATGGGACACAATTTAAAAGCTCAATGGCTTCGAGAAACCGAGCATTTGGCGTTCTTCAAGGTGTTTTTCTGCTGTTGACTTATCGAGCGGTCCTCCACTGACATTTGCCACCTTTTTCGGCCAGCAAGAACGTCTTTTTATATCTCCTTGTGTGGTGTTACTGTCACTATGGCATGATGCATCTCGACAGCTCATGGCCATCAGGTACTCAACGTCAAATACTTATCATACACCAAAAGACTTGTACGCTTGCTAAGATCGCTTTTAAAAGACCCCCGATTACCAAGACTCCTCGCCACTGTCCGGAAACGCGCCTCCACCACCATACATGTCGAATCCGCCTTGTCGACGACCTCCACCACCCATACGACCACCAGGAGGCGGACTACTACTCATATAGCGTCCCCCAGCCCCAGCCCCATATCTAGGGTCATCTCCGAATCTTCCTCCGCCCCCAAGCCGACGGCCAGGATTCTCTCCACGGCGTCCACCGTGTCTTCGCCCCTCCTGAGCCATCCCTCCTAGGCGTCCACCCATTCGCCCTCCCATACCCAGGGCCATGCCTCCCTGTCCTCCAAAAAGTCCCCCAGGTCCTCCCATGCCCTGGCCCATACCGCCATGCATGCCGCGCCTCCCACCCATCGGCCCCGGGCTCCCGTCCCGCGAATCGTGTCCGCCGCGGTAAAACCCCGAGCCAGCAGGTCCCACTGCGCCGGATCGCCCATGGTGGGCGGCAAACCAGGCGGCATTGGCAGGGTGAGCGTGCCCGGGCGACGTTCCAAACGTAGCTCGAAATCTCCGTTGCATATCCTCGATCTCGTGATCCTCCAATGGAGTCGGTCCCCAGCGATAACCCGGAGGAGCATCGCTGGAACTGCCGCCGTGTCCTTCACCTGGAAAACCTCGGCCTCCATCGTACCCGGGATATGTGCCCGATTCGTCGGATTGGGAATCGTAGCCGTCGCCACCGGAGTCGCTGCCCGAGTAGTAGGGGCGTGATGGACTTCGCCGTCCTCGGAGTCCTCCTGCCATGCCACCGGTGGGCTGTCGGCGGCCACGGCGTCGGTTTCCACCTTGGTGCGGTCTTCGACCACCAGTGTACATGTCTGCTGTGGTCTGGGTGTTGAAAGGAGTGTTCTTGGTTGGTAGGTGCTTGGATGAAGTATGTGGATGGCGATGTTGGAATTCGTTGATGCTATGTCGATGTCCAAGTAGAAAACGATGATGATGTGGTAGATAGTTCTCTTGATGGTAATCTTAGGAGCCAGAGGTGATGAGGAAGAAGAAAAAAGGAAGATCGTACGGAGAAGTAAAGGCTTTATGTACCTTTGCGTGTGGTCACGGCTTGCGGCATTCACCTGCTGAGGAGTCATACGTTACGTGACTTGAACAACACGAGCTTTGTCAAAGTGCTTGGTAGGAGTCATGCGGTGATCATTCATCGCTCAATACATATATAAGTGACGGCGAGTGTTGCCAAGATGATGAATATAGGAATGTGTGAAAATCGATTGGTTGAGTAACTGATAGAGTAGCTGGACCTAAGCGAAAGTTGTGTATGGACAGCAACAGCGGTATTCTATAACGAGCAGAAACAGTATTCTAGAATAAGTAGAACAAGGAAACTTGGACGCAAGATCGAATCCACAGCAGCCTCCTAATATACCTCACCTCGTCCGAACCGTTCTGTTCGTTGTCTCCCTGTGCGTTGTCACCTACCTTTCCGTCATCGGTCCCACTTGATACACGTCTCCTCCACCAACTCCGGCTCGATGCAAGCAGCAAACTCGGCCACAGTCCCCTTGATCGTGTACGGGTCCGTCATCTCGCTACCCTCCCACCCAACAAGGTTTTTCAGCTCTGCCACCACGGAGCCTACAACAACCTTCCAACTTCCGAGATCGATCTTCTCGCGCACCTCGTCTGCGGTCATGACACCTGGCATGTCAACTCCGAAGAGCGAACGGCTATTTTTCTTGGCCGCGGACTCTTTAGGTTGACCGTTGACGTAATTGGTGGCTTGCTTGAAAGCTTCGGGGCCCATGGCTAGTTCGCTGGAGAAGTCGCATGTTGTCAGTGCATTCGACTGTAGGAAGCTGAAAGGAGAGTGGCAGGGGATATTGAGGGCACGTTCGCGGGAGAGGGAGACGTATTTCCGTGCTGATAGGCGAGCTAGAAGGTCGGCGTCGAGCAGATCCCAGGCGTAGATTTCTGGGTCTGGCAGCGACGTCAGTACAGCTGGGGTTGGCTATATGTTCATGGATCTGACGGACCGAGGACATATGTAGGATGGTATGTTGCTTTGTACCGCATTTTTACGCAAAAGTGGATGTAGAAGCCTGTTATTCTTAGCTGGGCGGTCCATTGCAGGTTTTCTGCAACGGACCCATGTAGTAGAAGCGGTAACCACCCTCTACGGTCAAAGCAATCTCTTGCAAGGCACTCAGCTTGCCGAAGTTCCAATCACTGACGCTATTGTGGTATCTGCGATACACCGTGAGCTTGCACGGAACGTCATGGCTCCAAGAGCAATAGGGTTACTTACATGAGGTAGACTGAGCTGACGCAATCTGGTAACAGATCTAGGACTCCCAGGGCTACAAGCCGTCCGTCAAGCCGGTAGCACTGGTGATATGAGCCAAGTCTCTTTCCATCAACCTCGTCATCACTTTGAACACCAAGCTTCAGACCAGAACAGAGAAACCTTCTGAAACTGTTTCTGGTAACCTTAGAAAACGGTTCGTGATGAACGTTCCTCTGGTAGTTGGCGTAGAGAGCATACCTACTTCGGAGTCAACTTTTGGCCGGGTGTGCAGCGATGACGAAGACGGACTTTTCCTCTGTAAAGTTGTCCGGCTCCAGTGTGACCTCGTATCGATGCTCTGGCTCAATTGGCTCTTTCGTCAGAGGACTTGTGGGTCTTTTAACATTCTTATACTCGGCTTCATGAACCGCTTCGCAAAGATCGAAGTGGTTCCTTCGCCGTTTCTTCTCCCTTGAGAGATCATCAGCTCATCAACTTTCGACAAGGGATTCAAAAATTGTCCAAATAAAGCCCATCAGCTCAAGAGGCCAGTACAACCAAAGCGCCTCGAGGTGCAACGTACTGCCGTGTCTTGGGACATAACCTAGCAGCTTTCCGTTTGTAGTCTTGGCCGAAGATATATTGGTTCCATCGGTTGACAGCTTGCCTTTGGTCCTTTGTCGATTTGAACTCCGAGGCATCCAGTCTGGAATAGAGCGATTTAGTAAAGACGTCGGACGGACTATACTTGAGTGCTCTCCACCATACCTGATGGTATAGTGGGGACAACAGGAATCACGGCAGTTTGGTTTGTAGAACTGGGTTCCGGAACTTAAGAAAGCAACATCTGTAAGTCACACTCCTCTTCTTGAAGAGAGAAGACAAAGGAACTCATTGCAGGAATTACCGGCGCCATCCTCGATTCACCAGAGTCTGATAGTGAGAAACGTGTACGGAAGTAGAAGATGCCCAGGAGCATGCACCTGGAGAGAAAAAAAGAGGAAGTCAGTCACACAGGAAAGCCAAGATTGTCAGCACCACAGTGTGAGTGTGCAAAGAAAGGGTTTGCCTGCTTTGAGAGGCTCACTTGACGCTTTCTTTAATTTACAATATCCGCAGTTGTTGGAGACTTGATAGCCTGTTCGGACTTAGTCAGCATCGTGACATCTTGGTCGCCGCGGATGGCCGTCTTGGTCTCTTTTGTTTCGTTCTCGATTGCAGTGGAAAGAAGCAAATGAATGTGAACCAGCCATATGGGCACGAGGTGGGCAGCGAGGCCGGGAGTGGTTGATGTACCTACCTAGCGGAGTAAAGTATGAGAGCCGACGTTCTGCTGCAGGGGATAGCTGCATGACCAGCGATCAGTTCGCACCAGAGGAGTGGGAGACTGTCAGGCTCGAATGCTGCCTGAGAAAACGGGGGGATTTGGATGTGTCGAAGTTCGTGGGGTTCGGAGTCGTTCTTAGTCGTGCTTATTGGTTAGGCATCGATGACCCTGTCGCTGCCTAGGATATTTGCTATCGGAGTAGGGATATTTCCGCTCGATAGTGACTGCTTCGTGTCCAGAATCCGGATTGCGCATCCACGGAAGCCAGACGGGATAGCAAATATATCAGATACTCATGCAGCATTTAGCCATCACTTTGGATGCAGATTATGCACCTTCAATCCCATTGTAACACAGGCACCGTGCGCAACTGCAGCTCTCTGCGTCCGCGGCTCCGGCAGCATGAGCATCGGACATTTTGGATGAGATCGTGCTCGTCCAGTCTCAGAGTCAGACCGGTACTCCAGACGGAACGTACCTTAACGGCAATACACGAGCGTGGGGTACGAGGGCGAGTCAGCTACAATTCTCGAGCCTCGACCTTTTCACGGCAAGCCGGCGTTCGCGGTCTCAGTCCGCTTGATGATCCAAACGTGGAGTACGGTGCAGTAGTAGGATGGGGGTCCCTAGTCAGCCATTTCGTTCATGGCAAAGGGAACAGGTGCGGCCATGGCGTGGAGTTTGCTTCGCTCGGTGTTACCTGAGTGGAAGTCGCATCTCTGCACGCCGTGACACGCCGAGCTCATCACTGACACATTCCGGCAATACCGCGGAAAGCGCAAGAGGCTTACGAACGTCACGATACATGCCCAGGAGCAGAAGTTCGCGGTGGAGGTGTGGGGGTCCCGTGAGATAGGCAGGCTTGCTTTGGTCCTTTTTAGCAAAAGGTGCAGGAAGAAAATGCTTCTCTCCCCTGCGCTTCCAATCGTCGTGAACGATGCATGCGCCCAAGGCCTGCATCCAAGGCCTCGGACTGATGCCGGGAGAGCCATCTACTGGCACGGGGCGCCCACGCCGCGCAATGCAGGATGATGTTCATGTTCGTGAGATAGTCATCCCTTGCCCATCCTGACCGGCACCCGGAGTCGCTAACTTTCTCGAACACCCCCCCATCCCGCCCCCCGAAAGAACCAAGCACCAAGCCCCAAGCACCTAACACCCCTACCCCTGCCCCTACCGGCGAGCATCCACCACACAGCCTAGGCCAGCCCCTACCCGAAAAGCATCCCACAATTTCTTTCACAAGCAGAATGACACCTCCCGTCACCGCTACTAGGCCGCCTAACTTTTCCGATATAACTATGTCGGCCACCGCCCTCCCATCCCTTCCGACGAGGACTATCCTCCTTCCTCAGCCCCGTCCACCACGGGACTGAAGGAAGTCTGCTACTTTCCGCACCCTGGTGGAAACCGTATCTAATAAGCTCTGCTGAAATTGGACCTCCAAACCTGAGCCCTCTACCTTAAGACCGATTGAGTATTCGTTTTTCGACCGCGCACACTTGACCGACCGCGAATCGCGGGAGAAGCCCTATCTCGAGCGTTCCCACAGAGCGCCTTGACTCGCACCCCACAGGAAACCCACCAAAGAATTTCGCTCATTCAGCCCAAGCCAGTCTCTCCACCACCGCGCAAACATGGCACAAAACCGATCAATGGAAGCCCGAACCGGCCGAGTCAACCAACGTAAGTCTCCCATCTCTCTCAATCCCCCCACGACCCCGAACAAACACCCTTCCCCACCCATCAGAGCCTTCCCCCCCCCCCCCCCCCACGCAACCAGAACAAGTCCCCCACCCCGCAAACCCACCGCTTGCTTACACCCCGCTCCCACCCCAGGCTACGGCCCCCTCGGCGAACGGCTCGTCGCCGGCGTCGTCGCCCTCTCCCCCAGCAAAACCCAAGTCCTCCTCATCCAAGCCACGAAACGCACATCGTGGGTGCTCCCCAAGGGCGGCTGGGAACTGGACGAGCCCACAGCCTCAATGGCAGCCTGTCGCGAAGCGTGGGAAGAAGCGGGCATCGTCTGCACCGTGGTGCGGGACTTGGGGAAGATCGCCGAGATGCGCGCGCCTGGCGAATCGTTGACCGGTGCGGCGCCAAAGGCCGAGTATATTTTCTTTGAGGTCGCCGTCGACAGGGAGGAGAGGGAGTGGCCGGAGATGGGGAAGAGGGAGAGGAGGTGGATGGGCTATCAGGAGGCGAGGAGGGCGTTGGTCGGGAGGCCGGAGTTGATGGAGGCGTTGGAGAGGAGTTCGATCGTTAGGTAGTCGGGGGGGGGGTTGTGGGGTGGTGGTGAGGGTGCGGGTGAGGGTGAGGGTGAGGGTGATGGGAAAGGGGGCAGTGGACGGGGCTGCGGCTGCGACTGCGACTGCGGTGGCCCGAGGAGGCGGGTGGTGGATGTGGACGTGGATGTAAGGGGTGTTGGTGGGATGGCTACGGTACGAGTTGCCGGGTGGAGAGGAATTTTGCGGATGGTTTATGTGCTGCGGGATTGGGAGGGAGATGATGGCGGCGCTCGTGCGGTCTGCGTTTCGGAGCGGCTAGATTTGGGGAGTGGGGATTTTTTATTGTTGCGTGCGAAAAGAAAACTGCATTTGCTGCGTTATCGTGTCAATAATACCACGGATATTATTCATGAGACATCGGGGGCGAGTTGTACGGTAGCAAACTGGCCATGACGGTGATTTGGTCTGGACGGGCATGTCATTGTCTGGACGCCTCTCCACTATCTGTCAGGCTGATTTTTCCTTGTCACCCAATGACAGCTACACGACGGCAAGGAACGACGGCCAAAGCAACACGGTGCCATATACAGCCTTCGCTACTGCAATCTCAGATTGAAACCATGCTAATTCTCGAAGATGGGGGAACAGGCTGGCCATATCACAAACAATCATTGGAGTCATTACCGAGCCAGAGACTCGAAGTCAGACGGACCGTTGTGACGCCGCAGAAATAGTTGAGCCAAGGTACCTGCGACTGGTCACCCTATATAAATCTAAATACCACACCGTCTATATCGATATCACACCTATCCCGCCGCCATATCCACACGCACTCCCTTGATATCCTCCTTTTCCACCCCCTGAACCCCGTCTCCCAACCCCCGCCCATCCGCCTCCACCTTCTCCCCACCCTCCTCCTCATCATCATCCATCCTCGCATACCTCTCCTCCGCACTGGCAATACACTGCATATTGGCCCCCAACTTATTCATCGTCTCCACCCACTCCTCATACGGATCGCTATCGAAGACAATCCCCCCTCCAGCCTGCAGATACGCCACCCCGTCTTTAACAAGCATAGTCCGCAACGCAATACACGTATCCATCGCTCCCTCCTCTTCCTCCACCATCCCCATTTCCACATCACCCTCATCGACGACGCCACCACCACCACCACCATCCTCCTTCCCAACGCTACGACCATCGAACCTCACCCCACCATACCCAAAATACCCCACCGCCCCCGCATAAACCCCCCTCTTCTCCCCCTCCAACTCCGCAATCAACTCCATGGCCCTCACCTTCGGCGCCCCGCTCACAGTCCCCGCGGGGAAAATACTGCGAAAAGCATCGAACCTGTTCTTCCCCTTCCTCAACACCCCACTGACTTGACTGACCAGATGCTGCACGTGGCTGAACTTCTCCACCACCATCAACCGATCGACGCGCGTGCTGAGGGGGTCGCACACCCGATTGACGTCGTTGCGGGCCAGATCCACCAGCATGACGTGCTCGGCGCGATCTTTCAGCGAGTTGCGCAACTCGTCTGCCAAGGCTTCGTCGGCTTCGGGCGAGGCGCCACGTTTGACCGTGCCGGCGATGGGGTGGGTGATGATGCGGCCTTTTTCGGCTTTGACGAGGAGTTCGGGACTGGCGCCGACGAGCTGGAAGGCGCCGCCGCAGTCGATGTAGAAGAGGTAGGGCGAGGGGTTGACGGTGCGGAGGTGGCGGTAGATGTTGAAGGGGTGGAGGGAGGTGGGACGCGAGAAGCGCTGCGAGGGGACGGCTTGGATGATGTTGCCGTGGGCGATATGGTGTTTTAGGGTTTTGACGTGGTTTTCGTAGCCGGATTGGCCGATGTTGGAGGTGTATTCTTGGTTGGGCGTTATGGGCGGTTGAGGTGGAAGAGGAATATCTGGGGATAGGAGAGTAGCGATCGTAGCGGAAAGAGTGGCGGATGCGGCATTGTAGGCACTGGAGAGTGTGCTGGGGTTGAGGGTAGAGGAAGAAGGAACAGAGAGGTACGTGACGACTTTTATGACTTGGTAGAAGTGGTCGAAGGCGATGATGGTGTTGAAGAGCATGAAGAGGGATTCGGGTACGTGGAGGACATCTTTCATGGGTCGGGCCGTTCTTGGTTCAAAATAGCGGACGCAGTCGTAGCCCACATAGCCAATGGCACCACCGGTCAGAGGCGGGAGTACGAGACCAGGGACTGTGGCTACTCGAGATTGTGAGAGCTCTTCCTCGAGGAGGGGTAGCGGATCGCACTCGGGTCCATGGCCGGGACCAGTCTTGAGGACTTTCCTAGGGTCTAGACAAGGGCGGGTTAGCAGTGTAATACGGAGAACAACAATCGAGCACTACCTGCGCCCACAAAGCTATATCTGCCTATCGTCTCCGTCGTAGCGGCGCTTTCGAATAGAAATGATTGCTTGGATTTAGACCTGACGGGGCTCTGAGCAGGGAAGCCTCTTGCGGCTGGTGGAAGGCTGACTTACTGCGCAGAGACCTTGAGGTATGCCAGTGACGGCGTGAGGAGATCAGCCGGTATAGAAGCGCATAATGGGACAAGGTTCGGAGCCTTTGGAGAGCCTTTCGAGGTGGACAGGACTTGCTGGACTATCTCCAGCGATGGCTGTATATTCACCTGTTCCACGGTGAGCTTGAGGCCAGGACGGTAGACATGAAATCACTCACTCGAGGTGCCATTACAGCACAGTAATTGGGAATAGCAGGCCTACAATGCGCTCAATGATCAGAAGCAGAGAGAGGAGGGTCAAGGACTCAAGTACAGTAAGACTACGAGTGGAAACTTACGTACTGAGCACATCGGACCGAGTTCCGCCCCCACCTCAGCCCTTTCTAGCGCGAACGGTCGCTAGTGACGTGCACCCGCAAAAGCCTCCAGGCGCGCCATCGGCTCAAGTGGCAGGCCTGACCAAAGACATCGAGGGCATTGTCGGCGGCAGAAGACAACGGAGAGCACATTTGTGTCTCTTGAGAGTGCAAATCGTAGAGCTCAATCACTTCGAGCAATTGCCCGTTGCATCTTATGAAAAATCTCTAGAATATAGATATATATATCCGGGGGATCCCCGACTGGAGAGCCGGCACTTGACTTGGCGGTTGCGCCCTGCAGGGGCTGCCTGCCACCCCGCATACCCCAGCCGCAAGCTGGTCGCAACTGGTCGCAACTGAACGAAGCGCAGTCAGAACTCATGAGCAACAACAATCAACCTATTCTAGAGAACTAGCTCATACTGGAACATACGGTCATGAACAACACCGCGACAATGACTACCTACAATCCCGTCACACCGCGCACCCCGGCGCCTAAACTCCTACCCCCGTTCGAATCTCCGTCTCCAACCTCAGACTACTACAGCGAACTTACCGCCAGCACCGCCAGATTCCCCGACCCAATCACACTACTCTCGCAGCGATGGCAACACATCGCACGCCAGATCGCCAGCTGCCGGCTCGAAAGAGACACCGTCGTTGCGCTCAACCGAAATCTGGACGAAGCGGAAAACATCCTCTTATGGAGCGCTCCAGCGGTGGTACAACAAGCGAATAAGACGTTGGGACTTGGGATCATGAGAGACAGCAACAGGGAAGAACGGATGGACGGTCTGGCGGAAATGACACCTCCCGCCTCCGCAGAGCCTGATGCGCCGGGAGTCGTGGAATTTGCATCTCGCAAACGACTCGAGGATGAAGCCAACGCGGCGCTGATGGGGAGGTTGTCCAAGGCGGTGGAGCAGCTCCGGCAAAGACATGAAGAATTCAAGGTTCGTGGATCGGCGGTGCAGTGGTTGAGGTGTCAGAGTCACCGCTAATCCTTCGAGTAGCACCTCCACAACGTAGCGATAGCAAAGGCCGAAGAAGGAGCCGAGCGGATCCTGCAGCTCGAGTCAGATGTAGAGCAGCTGTACGTGCCATACAGGAACGATTCCGACGCTAGCTGTTTAGCTGACCTTTCCGTGCAGTGAGCGGGATGTCGTGGACGATCAATCCGAACTCTCGTACTTGAAATTGAAGCTGAGGATCATAGAGATCCAGACCCTTCCGTATGTACCTTCCAAGGAGAAAGATCAACTGGCTGAGGGGATTCGGAGGTGGAAGCTTGATTGGGCGGATGTGGATAAGCGTTTCCACGCTCGGCGGCGGCGGAAGAAAGGACTTGCAGCAATTGCTGGTTGGCAAAAACAGTCGGCAGATCGTCCAATTCAAATGCAATGACACACTTTCGGACCGTGCAGTGTCACACCCCATGATTGAAGATTTGCCAATTCGAGAAGCTGGCTGAAGAGAGCAAGCAATTGCGTCAGAACTGTTTCGTCCCGAAATGCTGAAGCATGAACGGATTGTAAATTGAATCTCTCGCCACAGATAGCCTAATCTGGCTTGTTCCAATCCTCACAAAGTGTCTCCGGCCGGCAGAAGCATTTCACAATATTTTGCTTCTGCAAGACCACCAATACTCTTCATCGTCCACTCGACCAGAAAGCCAGGCACGATATGATACCGGTTCCTGGTACACTCGACCACCGAAGAATTGCTGTTTCGAGATTCCAGTCCATCCTTAACGATAACATGCTCTCACAGTAGGATCTCGCCCGTATGTTCCACCTCAAAGCCCAATTCTTGCAGCCTAGCCTGCTTCACCTTATCCGCCCGTTTCCGATCTTGCGACTCCTGCACGTACAAAGCGTGAACCTCTTCAGCCGATGCTTTCCGGAACGATTCCGGTATATAGTCGTCCTTATCCAGATCCTTCCCATTCACTCAAACTCAGCCCCAAATATCGTATCCAAGCAATAACGAACGAACGAACAAACGAACGGGCGGGGAAACAACATACGATTTCCCCCAACAACAGAACATTCTCGCCCCTCACCAAAAAGATCCCCCTCGGCACATCGGCGTAGAGATCCTGCACGAAAATCCGCTCAATCGTATCTTGTAAAACCAAATTCGCTACACCCCGCCAACCCACCACCATCCGTATTAGCCGTTGTTTCATTCCCCCCCAAACAGAAGTAGAATAGCAATGAATCGACTCCATCCACCCACCAAACTGATCCCAACTCCTCAACACCCCAATCAACTTCCGCCCATCTCGCAGCACAAGCATCAACTTCTCTGCACCACACCAGAAACGTAGCTCGCACCGTTAGCCTTCCAGAACTCTTCAACCCTTCAATCTCCGCGGTAGGTCATGGTGGTGAGTCTCACTGTCAGTCAAATCCAGGAGTTGCGCCGCCGTGGTGAACATTTGCGGGGGGAGCGGAACATGCTGCGGTCCGCCGTGGGGTGGTGCTGGAAGTGGGGGATGTGTGCTTTCGAGACTGTTGCCTGCTGGCGACGGATCTGGCAGCGACGGGTTCTCCATCTTTTGAGCTGGGTGAGCTCGCGGCTACGGCATCAAGACGAGTGGGCGGGCATTGTTGTTGGTGCTGCTGATATCTTGATATCGTGATGTCGGTGGAGCTCTTTTGAGACAGCAAGAATGGCGCTAGTCGCTCTTTGGACTAGCTTCTTCTGATATTCATCACGGATTTTGACTAAAGGGTGTTTGCTTTTCCTATTCTTGCGGTATGAAGCATAAGGGTGACTTGTCATGTATTTGATGTAAGGGATAAAGCTTGGAGGTAGCTTCGATGCTTTGGTTAGGGGTTTCAGCCGCAACGGAAGTATTCGGATTTACTTCAGAGCCATCCCGCAAAACCAGTATCAATTATATTGAGGACTGCAGGAGTTTATCTCACACATCCATATCTTCATCCGGCAGATAAAAACGCAGGCGTCGTATATACTTAGCCAGCCCACTGTGCCAGCAACCAAGAGGCCCCCTTCCTCACCTCAACTTCCATATCCACCATGCCCAACGCCCTCATCCCACCCATCTACCAAATCCCCAACCACTTCTTCACCGGCCTCCTCCTCCGCTCGAAATCCTTATACCTATCCTTTTCCGCACTCTCACCGCCCTCACCGCCCTCTCCAATCCTCCCCAAGAGATTCGCCCCCCCCTCCTCCCCCACCACCCTCCCCTCCCCTACCGCTCCCACATTCATACCCTCCCCCTTCCCCCTCACCACCCACCCCTGATGCTCCTCCAACCCATGCGCCTTCCGATACTCCCCCCTCTTCCTTACATCATCCAACTTCTTCCGTCTCCGCTCCGCCGTCTCCGCAGTAATATGCGCCGTATGCAAGCGGTAAACCTCAATATACTGGCCCAGAAACTGGAATGGATGAGACCAAAAGTCGCGCGCGGGAGGCAGGAGGTGCGCGAAGGGTGATTTGTGGGTGAAAGAGGAGACGAAGGTCACGAGGGCGAGGGTGCTGAGGGTGCCCTATATAGCAAAGGCGTGTGTGAGCGTAAGTTGCCTATGTAGGAGCGAAAGATGGGGGTTCCTCACCAGGGTTATGAAGAGGTGAATACTTCGGTTGGTCAGGAACCAATGCATAAACGTCCCCTCGGGAGGCATCATATGCGGGTACTGTCGAGATTTCTGGGCTTCCTTTTCCGAAGCCGAAAGAGCTGGGCCGGGGTACTGTCGTGGAGGGGCGCGGTTGATACGGGCCGGATGCGAGGGGGGGTTGAATTTGGAGGGTTTTTCGAGAACCCGCGGCTTGATTGAGGATGCGGGTTTGCTTGAGTTCGAAGCATGGCGGGTTCGGGGCAGATTGGGTAGCGATGAGCGATGACGGTGGGCGGATAGACGGAGTGGACGACCGAGCTGGTAGGATGTCTCGCGCGGAAGCAGGAAGCGTGGGATGCTGGTAACAGACATGGCTGAGGGTAGTTAGGCGCGGTGGGCTTGGTTTACTGACGGTTTTCGAGGTCGAGGTTGAGGTCGGAGGGTTTGGTTTCTACGGCGGAACGACAAAGACCTTCTTCGCAGGGTTCGACTCTGCCACTTCTGCCTTCCTGCTGTCATAATAAGATGGTAAGGATTTTGTCACATATTTATAAGAGCGTCTCAGTATAAACGGAGATATATTTTACGAGTGCTGATATCCAATCAATATCCAATCGTTCAAGCAGATACCCCAAAACTCAACACCTAGACACCTGCATCGCACCATGCCTTCGCAATCACCCCCTTCCCGGACCGATCTCCACATAATCCAATGCTCTCCCATACTCAAATGTAACCAAGTAGAAATAAGACACCCCATCACCGCCCCTCGATCTCCACTGCCTGCTCCCTCCCTACCACCACCCGTCTACTTCCCACTCCATAGAGCATCTCCATCAACCTGCTCTTCTGCTTCTCCCTCACACCTCTCAAATGCTCATAAGTCCCATCCAGTCCTCGTATCTGCTCTTCCACACTCAAACTACTCCCAGTCTCGCTCCTGACAAGCGGACTAACCAGCTTCTGCCTCAGGGTCTCCAAATTTGCCTTCAGAATCACCAGCTTGTTGTTATGGTCAATCAGCAAATGCTTGTTTTGAATCGTCCTTGACCGTACAGAAGAGAGAAGCGCCTTGTTTTTCTCGTACTTGCGCAGCGTGGAGGCGTTGGGACCCAGAACGCGTGTCCAGAGGGAGCTGAGGAACTCGCCTTCGAGACGTTCCTGTGTGTCTGTTTCGCGGCTGACGGATCGTTGAAGATTGAGGAATTCGTGGTCGATACCCTCGAAGAGAGAGAACAGAGCAGTGGAGTAGGTGAGTTCGTTGTTGATGCTTTCCTCGAGGGTGCTGATGAATTCGAGAAAGGTGCGTTGTAGAGTTTGACGAGTGCGTTGCTGAGGGGTGGCGCCGAAAAGGTCGGTCATGAGTCTACCGACGGCAGTCGGCAGGCCGGTGGAGGGGTGTTCGAGAACGCCCAGCCGGGAGAAGAGGGAATGGATGTTTGAGAAAGCAGAGGAAAGGGCGCTTGGTGGACCGGAGGAGAGCACGCTCAATTCTCGTTTAGCCCATTCCATCACGATTAGGATTCCATCAATATCGCCATCCACGTTGGCGAAAAATCGAGTGAGTTCGACAGAAAGTGTTTTGAGGCTTTCCGAAAGATGATCGAGGGAGCTCACTATGAGGGGTGCCGAGGTCATGTTGGCGATACGCATGCTTTCCCCGAGGTCCCATACTGCGACGCCAGTCTCCTGCAGATCTCCAACCTGTTGAACGCCATTCTCAGAGTAGTATATCAGGGGCTCGAAATTTCGTGCCAGGCCCGCGACTTTTACCAGGTCTGGTACTGGTGGTTGTGCTGGAGGCTGAAAGAGCATGCGGAGCATTGACATGGTTAACACCGTGATTGAGATGGCCATGGTTAACGAGCTCCACGTCTTTGTAAAGTGCTTATAATATGTTCGAATCCATGAGAACGCTGCCTCGAAAGGCTCGGTTCGTTGCTGAACTTCCGCGCGCACTGCGAATCGAATGTCTTCAATCATGTCAGTATATATCCTTCAGTTACGATGGGGCTCGGTGCTTGCGCACAATTGTTGGGACTCTCCGCCACAACAGGCTCTGGTTCTGCCTGCCCAAACGTCTCCCCGAAGTCCTGTTTTCTTTCGAGATATGGTGATGGGCTTCGTGATCTTTCCTTAACAGGAGACATAGAACCCCTCGGTAGTGGGATGTTGGCCGGTATTGTAATATCTGCTTCATCCTCCCTAGCACTCTCGTACTTGGGAGATGTCTCTCTTGATCTCGAAGGGCTTCCAGAAGCTATTAGACCAAGGTTAGTCTGCTGATATGGTTGATGTCGATACCATCCGCTGCCTGTATTTTGTTGCTTCCATGCCGGGGGTGACCACGGTCCTTCTGAATTCGACTCCACATCTGCTTCCGACTCGTCACTCTTGAATCCCGAATGTTGCGAGGGGAGGCGAAAGAGGGGAGATGCGTTCTCATTGTTCTCGAAGTCTTCTAACGAAGCGGAGAGGGATGGGTGGTCGTCAAACATCTCATCAAGAGAGTCCATCCTGTTTGCTGCCATTGTGGTGTGATCATCGACCGAAGGAGCTGAATTGGTTATTCTGGTAACTTGATAATAAGGACAAGGCCACAAGCGCTGGAGAGGGGTTCAATCAAGTCAGGCGCAATAACGTTCGCGACAGAGAGCCCTGCTGCCTTACAATTCGTTGCCTATGTCGTTATTCATAGCAGCATTTAACAGTGACTGGATCAACCACAGGCATCAGAACGTGAATGATACTAAGAAGATATTATTGACGTTACGGAGTAGATGGATGCTTCAGTCTTGCCCAACCTCCTCCAGTTGTCTTTGCGACTGCAATCGACTTCCCGATGTGCCTGGCGCAGGTGGCCTGGAGGTGGCTGGGCCAATGGATTGGCTTGCTGATAAGGCATTGATGCTTGACTAAGGCAGCGTCACAGTCGCTCTGCATCCAGTAACATTGCATGATCGCTCTTTTTCAAGGATGACAGCACGCATGGGTCAAAACCATGGGACAATTGTGAACATTGCCATGTTCTACAGTACTGAGTACTTTGGCCCGCTATACAGCTTTAGGGTTTTGGCAACACGGCAAGCTTGCTTAAGAATAGCTGGGACTATCTGCTCCTTCCTAAAGTATCTTATAGAACGTATGGAGAATCGCAATCAATCTATGAAGGTGTGGCTCAAGCAGTCTAATAAGTCCTAGATTTATTACAGTCGCTTTGTCTGTGATCTTTTGCTTTCACGAACACCCGCAGACGAGCAACAACACCGGTGTCTTCAAATGTACAGGGGAAATTAGTCATCTATTGACACCTTCTGCTTTCCAATCGGAAATGACACGTCTAATCATCTCTAATGCTAGTAATACACGATGTGGCTGCCTCCCGTACGATAGAGAGCAAACAACGCAGTGACGGAGTGGAGGAGGACCGAGGGATGCGAGCGCGCATTTATTTGGTTTCTTCGCGGAGGAAACTGTAAAGGATAAGAACATTGTGGAGACTGCCTTGGGTATGAGCACGTACGTGATCAGGTCATTCCTGTCCTTGCCCTTCTTCAAACCACCAAAAGCCATCTTCGTGCCCGGGATGTACTTCTTTGGGTTTTCTAGGTATTCGAACTACATGAGCATGTCAGTAAGCCGGTCTGCGGATGGACGTTGGGGTATCGTGGGAACAAACCAAAGTACCCTCTTTCCATTCGATGCCCTTTTGCTTGTTCGCGTCGGTATACGAGAAGCCCTCGACTTGACCGGTCTTACGGCCGAAGAGACCGTGCAGATTGGGTCCGATCTTGTTTCCTTCACTTTCCTTCAAGTTGTGGCATTGCGCGCATCTTGTCTGTCCTCAACGTCAGCGACCGGGGTGGCGTTTTCTTCGAGAGAAGGAAGCATGGCGTTTTCTTGCGCATACCTTGAAGAGATTGGCACCCTTCTTTGCGTCACCTGTACGGCAATTTATTAGCTTCAGTACTATATCTTGATGATGATCTCTTGGTGGTAATAAGGACTAAAAGCGACTTTTCTCAAAGGCAGCAAGCTACTGGAGTAAAGCTACTCGCAATAGAAAGGCTTCGGAGACAGAGACGTGTAGTCAGATTCTTCGTGAGGCGAATGCCAGGACGCACGCAGCTTCTCGTATGGTGGGACACCTGCAGCGGCGACTCTGACGTAGCAATTGGAAGCTCGAGAATACTGGGCAACCAAGTGGCGCGGAAGCCGAACAGAAGGTGCAAGACTCACCGTCTGAGAAGCTCTCTCCTTTGGCCATATTGAAGCTAAGGAGTGGTTATGGAGTGGATGTGCTCCAAAAATGTATGCAAGTCAAGTCGTGTGCAGGTAGGTAGTGCCTCGGTGGTGTGGAAAAAGGTGTTGTTTTTTCCCAGGATGGAGAAGAATAAATGGAATTTCGGTGACGGAATGAACTTCGCGGTAATGGAGTGCGTAGCCAATGGGGACTTTGGAAATTACTCACGGGTTCTTTCGGGCTCAGCTTGGCATGATCCGGCTGGCGCCGCATTCAGCGCAGTTTTGGCCCGAGGAAGCCTCGGATATGAGAGACATTGTGAGAGTGATATACAAAGAACTCTACACCAGTGGCTGACTAGGTAAACACTGTAGAGCAGAATACTATGGGCTGTATGTTTGGAACTTCCTTTCAAGGCTAGGTGTTCGATCCGAAGCACTGGGTTTCCATCTGTCAGTCTGATTGTATCTTGATGTATGTGCGGAGAGGCTCCTCAGGCTACTATCTCCAAGTATAAACTTATAGACCTCGCTCTATAGAAAGCCACAACTTCACATCCCCCAATTCTCTGTACTGAACATGTCTACATGGGTTATCGTCGGCGCCAGCCGTGGCATCGGTCTGGAGCTCGTACGCCAACTGTTGGCTCGTGGTGACCGTGTGATAGCCACGGTCCGGAATCCAGCAAAAGCGTCACAGCTCTGGGCACTAGCCGGCGAAGCAGGTCTCGGTACCTGCAGTCTGCTCGAATGTGATGTGACGTCCGAGACAAGTATCACTGTCAGTCAGACACGCTTTCTAAGAAATATGCTCTGATGGTTTCCAGAGCTTTGTGGCAGAGGTCATGTCCCTGCAGAACTTGACCAAGATCGACTATGTGATCTTGAATGCAGGCATTCTTCGATACCCCAATGTAAGACTCGTTTGTCTCGGCGAGAGCAAATGACGAAGCTAATGGTTTCAGAGAGCAACTGAGATGTGAGCCATCGGTATCTATGTCTGGAGTGCCCCTTGTTAATGAAGCAGGTCTTTTGATAATTTTGCCGATCACCTTAAGACGAATACTATCGGACCTATTATAACCGCGCAGAAGTTGTTACAGACTGGTATTCCAATCAAGACTGTGATGTTCATGTCCAGTGATTCAGGTTCCGCTGCAGAGTTCCGAGCATTCGAGGATGGGTACCTTACTCTATGCAACCACACATGTCCATTCGTAATGCTGAGACAGACTTTGATAGATTCGCAGCCTACGCCGCGTCCAAAGCAGCCCTCAATCAGACCCTGCGGGTGAGTACTTCTTTCTAGGAAGCTGGCGTCCTCTGACTCAGACATTCAGCACATGGCCGCGGAACTCAGACGGAAAGGAAGCAAGACCATCATTCTAGCCATGCATCCAGGGGAAGTCGCAACGTAAGCCAGAACCAATGGTTGTCCCGACGCCGGGCTGACAAATCACAGAGACATGGCAAACGTCGAGCTAGACTGGGAGGTCGAGGGGATAATCACCCCGGAGGAGTCCGTCTCTGCTATGCTCAAGGTCATGGTTTCAAAGTCTCTACAGCACAGTGGCACGTTCTGGACTTGGGAAGGAAAGGTGCGTCTATCGAAGCGCGTGCTTGATTCGTGTTGCAGCTGAGAGAAACAGGAGTACCCCTGGTAAACATAGCAGCGCAGAAGCTGCCTCCGAACGGCTTTCATATTTCTCCAAAACCTCCATCCTCCACGTTGACGCAAACGAAAACGCCAAGCATGATCGCAACACGCCACGCTTCTATGAACGGTCCCCTCTTTCCCCATGGGCAAGTACATAGGGCAGCAACTGAGATCTGCGTTCGACGAAGTTTTAGAAGATGACCTGTTTCATGTTTAAGGGTGAGCGCATACGTTCTGGACACGCTATCTGATCAACATGCGAGGAGAACTCCAGCAGGAGGTATTGCAATCATAGATACAAAGGGGATGCGAAAGGTGCTCTCAAAGCGGGTTAGCACGGATCCAGAAATCATTCTCGTTGGAAATGGACTCTTGAGGTACTGGAAGGAAGTTACAAGTTCCACGCTGTCAAATGACCCGCTACATGCTATGTCTCACGTCTCACAAAGTAGAAGAAAGAACACATGATAAGAATCCGAAAAAAGAAAACAAATCAATTCCGCTGAGCATGTATCAAAAATGGTATCTTCCCAATCCTCACAGAATCCACGCCAACAAATTAAAAAAAGGTGTTGTTCTTGTATCTGCATCGCCCCCATCATCACCGATACCCCTGTCCCCCATGCGGTTGCGAATAATCATACCCACCCCCCTGCCCCTGCCCTTGCCCCCTCCCGCTACTTCGGTAATAATCCTCCTCATTCCCATACGACCCGCGATGCTGCCCACCCAGCTCGCCAGCACGATCATACCTGCCCCCGCCACCGCGGGGACTCTCGCCATAACCCCTCATCATATCCGGGTCCGGCGGTCCCTGGCGTGCCGACCTCGTCCGGCCAAGACCGAGGTCATCCGCGGTGCGATCTTCAAAGGACTGTTCGGACGAGAGGTAGGGCGGTTGATAGGAAAGATTGCCGTCGGAGTGCCGGAAATCATTGCCGACGGAGGGACTTCGATAGCGGCGGCCGGTGCCTGCGTTGCTCATTCCGCGTTGGTGGCGGTGGGGGTCCTGAGGCGGTATGCCTTGCGCTCGTTGCGATAATGTGACCGGCACGGGACGGGCGTTGCTGGAACTGGAATTCGAGCGCACGGGTCGGATTGGGTCGCCCCTGCCGCGCAGATCGTCTTCGTAGGTCTTGCCGCCTCCGGGCTGAGCCGTGTAGGGCTGTCGCTCCCGTTCCAGAGGTTTTTGTTGGGGTTGAGCCGGCGGAGGTGGTACGATATCGTCGATGGCCGATTCAGTTGGTATGGTCGCATATGGCTTCCTCTCGCGCTCAAGGCTTGGTGGGACGTAAGCCGGGACGTAAGTCGATTCCGTACTTGTATGAGATGGATAGCTTGGCGGCGGCTCATGGCTTGTAGGTCCCGGGCTATATGCTCGATTTGTCTGTTTAAGAATCTCGACATTGGCATGGTCGGCCACAGCCTTCTCGAATCGCTCGCGGGTCTTGCGATCCTCCGACATAGGGAAAAGCCTCCTCGAAATCTCCTTTGGAAATCGCTCTTTCTTGTCATCTGGGTTGCTGATTGGCATATCCAAAACGGCCTTTTGCAGTCGCTCGTATTCTAGGTCTGGATGCGCTTGTAGCAAGATCGTGACCCAACGTTCGAAACCTACTGGAGTAAGACTTGGGATGTCTGGTTTCTCGTTATACCGCTCTTGCACAAAGTGATGTTGACATGCCAAGTCTCGGTACATGCGCGATATTGACGACTTGTCATCGTCAAAGATAACTATCAAAGCGTGTCAGCAGCCTGAAAAAAGTACCACGGAGATATCCAGAGGCGTACCATGCCAAGGGTAAATCTCACTCGGAAGCTTCACAGCTTCATAATACTTGAGCATCTTCGCTGGAGTGATGACAATGCTATGACAAGGTTCGTAATCTTCAATCTGGAGCAAAGTAGTGAGCGTTGAGTCATTATTGAGATAATGCTATGTATAAGGATAGGAACGTACGATGTGGATGGCAAGCCCTCGCAACAACTGGCCTAGCCTTACGGTTGGATTGCCTCCTTCGTCAAACAGTTGACCCCAAACCTTCTCCAGGGTAGTCTCCTCTTTTCCAGTCGAGAGTCTCTCAGGCCCTCTCGGCCGTGTGCCACTCGGATCGCTCTCTACACTGACCGGTGAGCTAGGCCTTCTAGCTTTGTATGGAGGGCTGTGGGGGACTGCTGATTGTGGTGAATCATAGTTGGAGAATTCCGAGTGCTTGTTTGGTGAAGGAGGCGTGTATACACGGTTCGGCATGTTCGGTGAATACCCAGAATGGGTGGAGGGTGACTGAGGAGCAGGCTGTGGTGGCGGCGGAGGGTACTGTTGCTGGCTTGTTGGAGCCGGAGTACCAGCGTCGAGTCCAGATGTCTTCAACTGCTTGAGGACACTCTCGGTTATACTCTCGGTGATTTTGGTGATCACCTCGGGAGGTATATGGTTCGGATTGTCCACGTGGTGAACTGCAGAGGAGAGCGCTTCTCTTATCGGCTGCGGAGGCTGACGGTATCGAGATGGATCTTGTATGCCGTCTGTGTGATTTGGAATGCTTGAAGATGCTGGAGGCCTCGAAGTCTGGGCTTCGGCTGGAGGGTACCCGGCTGGGTATTGCATTCGAGGGTCGGAATATTCGAAATACGGTGACTCCTGTGAAGGTGGGGGATATGCCATGACCTTGTAGTAGGCTGAGGCAAAGCGAAGCCTGATGCGCGGGTGGGGGGAGTTGAGCTGGGCGCGATAACAAACAGCGCTCTTATCCCTCGCGGATGGTGTGTAAGTGGTAGCTTGCAATTATTTGTTTGTCGGTATGCTGCTTCTGATTGACCGAGTGGGATGTAAGTATTCGTTGCATCCAACGAGCCCGCGTTGTCGAAATGCGGCAGATGTGGTGGGTACGGAGTAGTTTAATGCGAGCTTCATTGTGAGATGAAACTCGGTGAACGGTGGTCGACTAGTACGATTGGCAGCTAAGCACACGCGATGGGATGGGAGTAGGGAGACGGCCGGGGGTTGGACCGATGTCTGGCAACGGGGCTCGAGCTTGGGGTGTAGGATGGAGACTTCTAGTGGCTGAGCAGCGAACAGGGAAGCCCCTCACGGCAGGTGACGTTTGGCGAGCTTCCCTCCTTTGCCGTGCACTAACAACTAACAAACGGGGCGACTCTTGGCCACAGGATCGGGGAGATCTGTCCTCCGCACCAGTCCCTCTACGCTCTACCGTGTATTCCTGCTTGAGTACCGATTTGCGGCTAAATGGAATCAAGGTCGGCCGTCTTTTATTCATAGCGGAGTCTATCATTGGCTTCATACCTTACTAAGCACAGGCGTAAGATCGTCACGTTACCCATGATGAAACCGATGTACGAGTACAAGCGCGAACAATGACGTCGACCGCGAATATCACCTCTTCGAGTCGTCAGAAGGCTGAAGGTGATTGCCACCATGGCCCAATCAGTGCACCAAGTACGTGACGTTCTGGCTCCAGTCTTTGGTCATAATGAAGAGGCTATCTTTCTGTCACTGTCCTCTGGGACCTAAGATGCCCAGTCTTCTCGCAAGAAACCAGTCCGTAATGCACCGCCATAACCTTCTGCCTCGTAAGAACCACTCAGCCTGGCCGTACCTGCAGAATCCAGAACCGCTCCGATCACACCCACCGTGAGGTATTACAAAGCCTTGTCTTCAGTTTCTGGTCCGGCGAAGGACGGCTCCAGTGCTTGATGCGGTTCAGACGGTGAAGAAATCATCGTCGTCGTCGTCGTCGTCGCCATCTGTGGAGAGAGTACGACTACCCTTGCTCTTCTTCTTCGGAGTAATTGCCGGAATGCCCTGTTGAGACGCTACTGGAGGCTTGGGAAATTTCCGATTCTGCGAAAAGTCAGTCTTAGGCTCTGGCATCAGAAGGTGTGTTTAGATACCGATGATTGCGCAAAGCTGGTGTTTCCAGATCTTGGCGTAGGAGAGGGCCAGGAGCGTTCGGTCAAGGAGGTCGACGGAGCACGAATGCGTGCGTGAGCAACGCCATGAGAATCATAGCCGGTGAAAGCAATACCGCCATACCGAGCTCGAGGCTGCTCAACCCAGACCGTGCCGTCAGCAGTGACTGTCGTAGAGAGTCCCTGGGATGCATTTTCGACGGCACTGGCCGGGGTGGTGCTGCCTTGCTGAGACGAGCTGTCTGCGTTTGTAGTGTCCAGCTGCAACCTGCTCATGTCGCTGAGAGGGGCTCCTCCATCCGAGTCATGATCGTAGTCCTATGTTTAGGCGTTATGTTCTGGCCTTGGGCTACGGTAATAGTAAGTGTTGCTCACCTTGTCAGAATCATATTGGTTGGTGACTTGGTCTGAGTCACTACTCTCTTCGTCGTCCATCTCTAGCCCTGGCTCAACGCTCAAGTGATCCCTTACGCACTCAAGGCAACGCTGGTGGTGTTGTTGAGCTCGTTGCACAGTAATTGGTTTTTAGGATCAAACTTACCGCCGTGTCCGGGGTGCGCCGTTGTGCTTTGCTAAATCCATCTAGGCCCTTGACTTTGTCGCATATCACGCAGGTCATCTCGTTCACTTGTTGACCAGTGCAGAGGCGACATTTCACGTAGGCAGGACCTGTTCCATTGATTGGTCCGAAAGTGAAGATTTTGTAACGTAGATCGGACAGCTGCTTCTTTGAGAAGCCTGAGGGTACCTTGACCTTCTTGCATTCCTTACAACGGATCCTATGACGCGAGTAAGTACGGTAATGATCCGAAGGGCTTCAGTATCCGGCGCCTACAGGTCAGGAAGGACGACTTTCTCCAGCCTGTCAATGCCACGTTAGCTCATTTACTCCTTGAGTAATGCCCAGTTTGATCCGTCTTGAAGTTACCGCCAAAGCAGTCTTATTGTCAAGCAGTTTGAGCTTACTTCTTCGCTGTCGTGTCACTATATCCTCCCGCATGCAGCGAGCTTGGTGGCATCCTGACAGAATGCTGTGTGACTGATGGGCGTTGTTCGCAGCTCTGGATGATTATTCGGAATGGGGAACACCAAGGCAAGAGCTAGAGAGGGGAGTTTATTGAAGAAAGAAGGTAGTGAATGAGATTTAGCAATGAGATAAGGTGGCCTCGGAAAGCGAGATAAGCAGGCTGGCAGGCAGGCCAGGCATTGGCCTAAGCAGCTGCGAAAGACGAAAAGCAGTGAAGCAATGAAGCAGAGGTGTGAGAAAAGTAAGGTGAGGTGAGGTATCCGATATTACTGTAGCTTTTCTTCGTCGTTCACAATGTCATTCACACTGTCGTTTACAATCATAATGAAGGGTTCCCTTAGGGCTTGCGCCAAATGGAAACTCTAGTTCAGCGTCAAGAGATGGAGGCCATTTCGATGAAAGATGGGACCAATATGCCATCACTTACAACGTACTCGGTAGGAAGTCCCTTGGTTTGCCAACGCTGGGAATTTGCTTATTTGCTTCCACACAATATGAGCAAACGCATGGCCGCCGAGATCCACTGCGCTGCCCAAGCAAGCACTTCTCAGTTCACGTTGGCATCTCGCACGTGAGCGAAAGAACCCTCAGCAAGAGGAGAGTCTGAAAGGACTGACGGCAGGTGTTGCAACACCCTACAATACCTCGTAACGCTGACTGTGTAGAAACATGCGAGTCATCTTCCATCATCTCTCCACCTAAGGTCGAAATGGGCACGAAAAGGTCCCTTAGAGCGGGTAGGAGGGGCACCATCCGACAACGCTGCGCCAACGTCTGGTCGCATCGGGAACGACCAGACAAAGTTTGTTGATGCCTCTTCGCTCCACGAAAAGCTCGTTCAGCTCACGGCAGGGCACCAGGCTCCTCGCAACCAAGAGTAACCCAACACATAGGGATATTTGGGCAGAACGTATTCTCTCGTTAATTTCTACTTCTACAAGGTTTCATCGCCAGCTGAACAAAGATCATGTACGGAGTACACGTCAATCGCCACCACGCCGGGCTCCCATTCTCCCCGGCGCACGGCTTGCACTTTCCGGCTGTCAGACACTGTAAGGGTATTTAAAACCAATCACTGGTCATTCCAGATCGGCCGAACATGATGTGCCAATTGGATAGTCAGGAACGGGCGATGCTGCTGGGATGCCGAGACAGCGTGCTTTCCTTGATTTGTTATAGCGACAAGCAGTCTCACGGGCCGGCCCAGGTACGGCACAGGCTTTAGAACGACTGGAAAAGGGAGTGCGCTGGGGGGTTGAGCAATTTTCCTTGGCTACAGATCATGCATCGCCGGCTCGTTGTGGAGGGTGCCGTGCGGGACCCTCCGACCGACAAGTCAGTCACCCACAAGCGTCAAGGAGAGTGGGAGATTGTGCAGCTCCCCTGCGCCATTACGTTGCTTGACTGCAGGCGGCCGGTGCAGCACATGCTGTCCGCAGCCCGCAGCCTGCTTGCCAATCTGAAAGCCTTTCTGCGAGCAGGAAAGAAGAAGAGTTGCTCGCGTCAGGTACAAGGTACTTCGTAGCATAAGGCTGCATTTCAGCAACGGTCGGCGATCATGATGATCGTGCTTTCTCCCGCGAGTTGCGCGACAATCTTGGAGCAATCACAGTCCCAGTGCTCCACACTAATGAGACTTCACTATGGGGTGCAGAGTACCCTGGTAGGTACCTTATGGAGGTACAGGAGTGATTTCTGAACCGGACAACGGTGATCCAACCCTGAATTCGGCCAGTAAGGGGCGAGGTTGGTGCGCTCGGAACTATAATGTAAATATAATTTAGGGAGTGGCTGTTAGCGCATGGGAGTTCTCGTCTGTGGTCCTGTTACAGAGGTACACGACTTCCAAGCTATCCTCACTCCGTCGTGATTCATCCCCCTTCGAGCACCGGCGCCATCAACATCCCCAATACTACCGACTACCGCAAGCTAGAGCAATCCATACCTGGCATTGGCCATACCAACTTCCATTTCCATGCCTTGACCTGCTTTCCGCTATCACACCGCTCCGCTCCCTTTCGATCATTGACCGTTAGTACCCACGCTCCTTCCTGCTTACTGTACGTCCGACACAGCGTTGACAAGGCTTTCGTGATTTGACAGCTTCCGGAACCTATGGTAACGCACATCCTCTCAAGATTTCGTTTCTCCTTTCACTCTTCTTTATCTCACTCCTTCAAACATCGTCTGTCCTCTCCGCCCCAGGACCGACACGAACGTACCTGAGCCCAACGGCTGACCGGTAATCCCTCTCCGTACCTTCGATCGATCCTCCGCCAGTCGACAACCCATTGGCAGATTGCTCTATCGTTGCTGTGGCAGAGCTTAGCTTGAGGGAGATCGCCAACACAACGTCTGACTACTTGCTCGAGCTCCTTCCTTTACTATTATCTACTTTAGCCCCCGATCGCAGCGATTCAGCAAACGAAGGATCCGTGCGACTCCGTTGACGGCTCATTGACCAGGCACTCCAAGGCGGATTCGACTAATACGTAACTTGTTTTGTCCCTTGAATTTGGTCTATTGACACAGGCTTCACAACGTCGCCGGCACACTTCCATCCTGACCAGATTCGACCACTTCTTCTCTCACTGCCTTGTACTGTACCTTGGGGAACTAACAGATATCGTTGCGTGCAATCACCGGCAAAATAAAGATACTTGGGGACATACGTTGGAAGTCGTTATGTATGGGAAATAAAAGGGTTGCTGGAAGACAACCACGGAGCTATCACTAGGTTCCTCCCATCGCCTACCTACTTGCTCGAACCGGGAATGACTTCTCAGACAGGATCCAGGACCCATGCGTGTTGAAAGGTCGAGATAAAGTCATCGTCTGTCAAACTTCCACTGCGGTATACGCCATCCAAGATGACGGTCGCGTTTGAATTCTCGCATCGCAGTTCATCCAACAACGTTGCTACATCGGCTATGAGTCTCGAGGACAGATTCGAGGTCATCAAGGACATCGGTGATGGAAGTTTTGGCAGTGTAGTTTTGGCTCGCGTGCGAACAGCTGGTGCTCATGTTGCCCGCCGAGGAAGCGTTGTGAGTAACTTGAGCCAATACTAATGATCTATGCTTACCATTTGCGAGGTTGCCATAAAAACCATGAAGAAGACGTTCGAAACTTTTCCACCCTGCCTCGAACTTCGGGAAGTCATCTTTCTGCGGACACTCCCCGTGCACCCTCACCTTGTGCCTGCGCTTGATATCTTCCTCGACCCCACGACCAAGAAGCTGCATATATGCATGGAGTACATGGATGGCAATTTGTATCAACTGATGAAAGCTCGAGACCACAAATGCCTTGACCCCAGCAGCGTTAAGAGCATCCTGTTTCAGATTCTGGCCGGACTCGATCATATCCACGCACACCATTTCTTCCATCGAGACATAAAACCCGAGAACATTCTAGTCTCGACCTCTGCTCCTTACGAATCCGGTATGACGTTTCGCAGGTACTCAGCACTCGTCACTCCGCCAACGACACCACCAACCTACACTATTAAGATCGCAGACTTTGGACTCGCTCGAGAAACCCATTCCAAGTCACCCTTCACTACCTACGTCTCCACACGTTGGTACAGAGCTCCGGAGGTACTGCTCCGAGCTGGGGAGTACTCCGCGCCTGTGGATATCTGGGCCATCGGAGCCATGGCTGTTGAGATTGCGACATTGAAGCCTCTTTTCCCCGGTGGTAACGAGGTCGACCAAGTGTGGAGGGTCTGTGAAATCATGGGAAGTCCAGGCAACTGGTATAATAAATTCGGTGGTAGGGTTGGTGGTGGTGACTGGAGGGAGGGGACTCGTCTGGCCCAGAAGCTGGGATTTTCCTTTCCAAAGGTATGAGCAAGCTAGAACACCATCTGAAGGTTACTGACAAGTCCAAGATGGCCCCACATTCGATGGAGACCATACTCCAACCTCCTCAATGGCCTCCAGAGTTGAGCAACTTTGTTACATGGTGTCTGATGTGGGATCCCAAGAATCGGCCAACATCAGCTCAAGCAATGAACCATGAGTACTTTGCCGATGCAACCGATCCTTTGCGGCCGAAGTCCTCGACATCTCGATTGCTAAGCAGAAAACAGTCCGGCATAGACTACAGAGCACACAAAGATCCAAGCGGAGCCCCGACTCTTTCGTCAAAGGCTTCCTGGTTTAGGAAATCGCTCATTTCGCGGGAGAGCGCCCCAGCTGTAACACAACATAGCAATGCCTCCCAGGCTCTCTCTCCTCATCCGTCACCAATTCATTCCAATGTAAGCTCAGAGGCCAAAACAACGGTCAAGGCACGCCCATTCGCAACTAAGAGAGCCACTTGGACAAACGGAACTACCCCTATAGTCGGAGCGCCGATGCCGATCTTGCCGTCGATTCGACCAATTTCTCCACTATCGGACGCAGTAACGGCTCAAGCAAGCAGCAGACTGATGAGCGAAAGTACCACTCTAGGCACGAACATCTCACTGTTCACGGACAACAAGACTACCAAAAAGATTGGCCGACAACTATCTGTCGCCTCGAACGGCAACCACTATGCTGATATTCATCGGCAAGAAGCTGAACGAGCGCTGAACGGCAATGGAACAGTTGTTTCGCCTACCAATGGCCAAAAGGAAGGCTTCTTCTCTCATTTACGGAAGAGGGCCCGTAGACTCTCAGGTCGCCATCAGATGCCATTGTCTCCGAATCTCGATGATGTCGAGGCTAACGCAGGCTGTGGGCCTTGGCCCAGTAACCGTTCTTCTCTAGTTCCCGATCCTCAACCAGTCACGGAGACAGCGTCCAAGACCGACTTTACTGAACTAGACAGGGCCTTACAGAATGTTCGCTACAGTTTGGAAACTTCATCTACGCAACAAAGCCTTGGACCAAAGCACAGCCAAGCCACAAGTCCCAATAATTCCACTACTTATAGACAATACTCGTTACCGCAAGGTCAAGCTATCCGATCTGTGGAGTCACTGAGTCCAGGCACAGGGCTGGGGCCGATATCTAGTCGGACAAGACGTGCACTTCAACTATCGACACATCCAGCACATCGGTATGAGACACCGGACGAGGAAGACGAGTTGCTTGATGAAGCTCTCAATGGTGTTTATAAAGCAGTTGCTGGCGTAGACTCTTCCAAGAGAGCCGAGGATCTATCCAGTCACAGCGGGCTCGAGATCCACGACGTCAAGCGGGAAACGCTTCAGCGATCTTCCAATAACGCGCTCATACCGAATCCGTATCCTACGCCCTCGCCCTCTGCAAAGAGGAGCGGCATACTCTTCGACGAGACCCTGATGGGGGAGCCGGCTACACCAGTGACCATCAAGAAAAAACGCCCTCAGGAAGATAGCGGTCCGGAGTGGCCCACACCACCGTATGAGGAAAACGGGTGGGCTGCAGCTGCCGCTGCCAGCATCTTCGCTGCTGGCTCCATTTATCAATGACCGATTATTTGGGGATCTCACAACATGCCAACACATACTTCAACACTCTGTACAACATATCAACGAATCGGGAGCCACATGCCTTACATGCGCCCTGCACAAGCTATTCACCAAATTAGATTTCTTTATTGTTTCTTCGTCTGCGGACCGTCTGGTACGGAACCGAGAAACCACTCCTTGTACGCCAACTCGAGTTGAGACACGATGTCTGCCCGAGTGTTCGTCTTCTCACCAATGGTTATGCACCAAAATCTAATATGGATCGCGTTATTTGCTTTACTTACCGCTTCATACCCCAGTGGCCGTCAATAGACTTTACAGGCCTCGCGTTGCTAATTTGCGTTACCTGATCTTATCATCTTGTCAAAACCTACGAGCTTTGGCTCATAAGCTTCCACAGCTGTTCTAGCCTTTTTTTCCAACCATTTTCTCGCCACATTCGCTACGGCTACATAGCCCAATTTCCTTGTTGTCCTCTAGAAGGTGTACGATAGGACTGTGGGTCACGCGATCACTACGCTTGAAAGGGATGAGATGGTTTCTGGGATGGTTTCCTAGCTGCTTACTCACGGCCAGAACTTTTTGTGCCTTGTATATATTAATTGAACCCACTTCGACCCCAAAGCTTCGCTGTAATCACAGATGTGACTTGATGAGACGACGGTCAAGTATATCATTTTCGAAATATCGTTGTAGACAAACGTAGAAGTATCAATAGTTGTGGCGCGTCAAGATTATACCAGTGAAATACCACTAATTCACAGATCGTTAGCATGTGATAAACCACAACCCTCCAAAAATACTCATATTCGATATTCAACAACGCCAAGAGCATTTCCCCAAAGCTCACTCAACCGTCTCCACTTTCCACGAATTCGATACAGCCAATCCGTGGGACCCAACCTCAAGCTCAAGCTCTAGCCGCCCAATCCCTCGCCACCACATCCATGGCCCCCTCAACAGCAGCAGCAGCAGCAGCAGCAGCAGCAGCACAAACCCTCCTCTCTCCCGCCGAGCTCTCCTACCTACACTCCTCCCTCTCCCTCCACCCGCCCATCCGTCCCGATTCCCGCTCCCCGACGCAATTCCGTCCCCTCGTCGCCGAAACAGATATCCTGCCCGGCACGAACGGCAGTGCGCGGATATGCTTCGCGGATGGCACTGAGGCGATCGTGGGCGTGAAGGCGGAGGTCGAGGTGTCGAGGGTGGGATATGATAGTGTGGGTGGGGGGACGGGAGAGGAGGGTTTGGGTACGGGTGTTGGGGGGGGGGATATGGATGAGGAGGGGGAAGAGGGGGAAGGGGGAGGGAGAGGGAGAGGGAGAGGAAGGGGCGAGAATGGCTGGGTGGAGATGACGATTGAGATTCCCGGGTACAGGGACGACGACGCGCTGCCGGTGTTTTTGGCGGCGATGCTGAATGAGGCGTTGTTGGCGTCGGGGGAGCTGCCGGATAGGTTGTGGATCAACAATCGGTTTCATTGGAAGTTGTATATAGACGTAAGCCCCCCTTTCCTCCTTCATGATTTCCTCCTCCTCCTCCTCCTCCTCCTCCTCCCTCCCGCTCCTCTCCAAGCCCCCTCCAAGGGCCCCCCCCCCCCGCAACACCCCCCTGCGCATCCCCCAATCCCACCCCCTCCCTCCCCTAAACCAACCCACTAACCCCCACCACAGATCCTGCTCCTCTCCCCGCCCCTCTCCTACCCCCTCCCCCTCCTCTCACTAACAACCCACCTCGCCCTCCTCTGCACGCGCCTCCCCCTCCTCGCATCAGAAGCAGACGAAGACCCCCTCTTCAACGACGACTGGTCCGCCTCCCTGCACCTCTACCCGCGCTCTTCTTCTTCTTCTTCTTCCTCTTCTTCTTCTTCTTCTTCTTCGCCCACCTCCACCTCCATCGCTGACCGCCCCCCCATCACCCTACTAGTCATAGCCGTCGGCACCAACGTCCTCTTCGATCCCACCAGCGAAGAACTCGCCGTCGCGGACGCGGTGCTGGCCGTCTCGGTCGGGGCGTCACGAGCACGAGCGGCAGCTGGCGACGATGCGAGTCGGGTAAGGGTGTTGGGTGTGCGGACGATCGATCCGCCGTCGAGGCTTACGCCGGCGGGGGTGGCCGATGCGGTCAATTTGGCTACGGGAGGGAGTGTGGGCGGGAAGAGTGGGCGGGCGGATGGGGAGATGGAGCGGGGAGTGTGGAGAGGGCCGAGAGGGGGGATGAAAAGGGGGTTGCTGGGGAGGGTGGTGATGATGGTGGTGGAGAGGGGGGGGGTGGGGGAGGAGGTTTTGGATGGGCTGGAGGGGGTGGATGTTGGGTAGGAGGGAGGGAGGAGGGTTTGTGTTGTTTGTGTTTACTCGATCCAGGCTTCGTGTTGAATGTCTATACCCAACGCATGTTCCATGACTACTTTCCCCTCAAAGTCCATGTAGGTGCATCTGCTCAGATTCTCTTGAGAAGGAGTTGGTTCTCATAGACGTGTTGTATGTGCATATGACTTTGCATAGGGAGGCGTAAATGTCACAAGTGTCAGGTCAGACATAAAATTACACTTGGACAATACTTCAGAACGCTCACGAGATTTTTTGTGTATCTTAGCTCTTGTTTCGAGTAACGTAGACTTCCACAGCTTGAAGCAATAGTCGCTACAGCATACCTCATGATTTGGCGACCATGAAAAGATGCCCTTCAGTCTTGGTAGGAATCGAGAAACTTTGCGTCCAGTAAAGGGCACTCCAGACCCTCTTCAAGGAAATACCTTCGTAAAGCTTTTCTCAAGCAGGTCTCCTCGGGTTCCCAAATGTCTCTGGGTTCCAACACCCAATGGTCAAATATCGCTGTGGAGCACAGATCTCCATTGATGTCGAAATCTTCCAGCGATAGAATTTGCCGCATCCCCTGGAGGGTTGTTATCCAGGCACCGTCGCTCAATGTCATTATCGCTAGGGAAACCCGTTTCAGTGTGCTTGCATGCCTTTCGAAGAAGTCCAGTAGGTCTTCCTCAGAAGCCAGTATGCAGTGAAACTCCACAGTCTTTAGGTTGGGCCAAGTGAATTCACCAACTATCTGACACAACTCTGCCGGGTACTCTTCGACTGAGTCATACTCGTCAAATCTCACTTCAAGTTCTGTGAGATCCGGGGCGGCCGTTACAAACTCCCGCAGGCGTCCATTCTCGAGATAGTGAAAGCATTCTGCGGCATCTTCTTCATCGTCGTCGGTGAACAAACGCAGTGATAGAGTCTTCAGATGCCGTACACTGTTCCTCATCCTAGCGAAGACGGGATCGTCCGCGGTGATGAAGCGCCAATTCACGAAGCCAGCGTCCAAGTTTTCGAGCTTAGTCTTTGCAAAGTCCACGCCCAAGAGCAGCTTGGTGAAAAAGTCATGGTTGGCGTACTCGACATGCCCGCTGTCCCCAAGCAGTGGCACCAGCGCTGAGCCGAAGGGCCTTTTCATAGCTGGGGTGCACTCACGACTGTAATTCAAAGTAAACAACGTGATGGACCTTAGACGAGGAAGTCGAGACATTGCGTGGTGGAGGAGCTTCTCATCGTCGTGCGTCGTGCGCATGGCTTCTTGCATGTCGAGTAACCAAAGATAGTTCTTCCACCCCTCAGCCAACTCATCACTTGAGTACTGATGACGTGGCCGTCGGGCTATCTTATTCATCGCTCTCACGTATGCTCTTTTCTCACGATCACTAGCTGTAGCTGCTGGACGTTCCGGGATTACTTCTCTGTCATCGTGAGGTTGCACTACATATCTTTCCCATTCCACCATCGAATCGAATTGGCAGAGTGTATCACCCTCATGGAACAAGGACGTGACATATTTGCTGTATATGGGATGCTTCGATATCGATTCAAGACGCTCGAGAGCATCCGTGTGGAAAACAGTATGAATCTCAGGGAGCAGATATTGCTGCCCGACAGCAGCGAAAGTCTTGGAGACGAGACGGAAGTTTCCCACGTCAGCCGTACGCAGGTGGCGGCACACTGTATGCAGTAGCTCTAAGGGCAAACGATCCATCGAGAACGCGTGGGACTGTAATCGAGAAGGGCAGAGTTGGCTGAGCACAATGAGCTCGATGGATTGAGAAGACGTGAGACTCAATCGGGGGATGCAAGTCTGGATCTAACGCAGCAGCGATGGATTTCTGGCCTGTTTCAATGATGAAGTCGGAATGAGAAAAGGTTGAGTCTACGAGGGGACGCGACGGCAGATGGCAAACAATCGACGTCAGCGGCAAGGGTCGGCCCTGTGGTGCTGTTTATCGGCTGAATCTGTCAGAAACACGGCTGGGGGTCACCTCAATTACTCGAAGAATCAAGACAGATTTCGAACAAGTTCTACTCCGGTCTGTCTATAAATATGGCAGAGGGCCCTCAGATAAGTGTTCATGTCTTCCTTGTAAATAACAAAACTTCCAGAAGGAGATAGTGAAATACGATTTCCCGCAGCCTCTGGGATGTAAATCGGACGAATGCGTGATATGCATCATCCACAATTCGGACTCGGGGCATAGAGCTCTGTACATGATCCCCCGAGTAAGTCCATAGGTGATGAGCAAGGATCCAACCAAGTGTTTCTGCTTGTCGAAAGTTTTCACAACAGCCAGTCTGCGAACAACGCCATGTCCTTATTCCCATACCCCAAAAGCCCCCATGACCTTGCGCAACCATACATCTCACAGTTTTGCACCCCTATATACTGCCCCTCAATCAAACCACCTACTCCATCTTTCACCTCTCCTCTGCTCCGTACCCGCAAATCCCTTCTCCTCATCCTCCCATTTCCGCCTCTCCACCCTATCTCTGGCCGCGTACGCCCTGACAAACCTCCAAGCCTCCGTGTCGGCCATATTCCACGCCTCCAGCACTTCTCTGATCCCAACCTTTGCTCCTTTCGTGGCCAACAACTCTCTCGCGACCTCCAAGCGCTTCTGTTCATTCGCAAGCTCTTGTTGATTTGGCAGTGGGATATGTGCTTCGGATGCTGGAGGGCTGAGAACAGGTATCTCGTGCGGGGCCTCATTGTTATCACCACGAGGAAGCGGGAATCCGAAGTGCCAGTCGAGATTCGAAGTGGTCAGGTTCCGCTCGGCTGTGAACCAAAGGCTATGCGACTCGCCCCACTCGCTGGCCACACTTTCTTTGAATTTGACAATTCGAGCGGGGCCGGATACATCCTTCCCAAGTAAGTCGTTCGTCACAGCCAGCAACCAAGGATCGCGTGTTGTCTCCCGGCGAATTTGACGAGTTGTGAGGTCGGAATTTTGGACCAGAAGCGTGGCAAGTGTGTACGGATGGGGCATTGTCCCAATAGTGTAAAGCTCTGAGGTGTTGCGGAAGACAGAAGGTGTGGTGATGAGCATGGGTTTATCCTGGCTGCAAGGCTGGCATTTCGGACGGTTAGGCGGACACGAGGACCGAACAGGGCTCTTGGGGCAGCGAATGAGCGAATTGGCAAGAGAGAGCGCGGGAGATATGAGCGCCGTCGAATGAAGAGGAAGGGGCTTGAGCACCGCGATGCCGGAGGGAAAGTTGTTTTGGAAGGTCGTGTGTAGGTGCGAGGTGATCAATTCCGCAAGCGAATTGAATCCAAGGGCGTGCGATTCAAGGAGCTTGTCAGCCACTTGTTTGTATCGAGCAGATATAGTGGGAGAGTCGTAAAATGCAATGGCAGTAGGGACTGGATCCACGGCAAAGATCGAAGGGTCTGCGGCTTCCAAGAAAGATTTGGAGTCTTCGAGTGTAGGGGATTTGATAGTCTGAGTGAGGACAGAATTGATGGCAACATAGTCGCCGGAGAAGAGACCGCTCTTGAAGCTTTCGTAGCGGGTGAGTTTCGGGTAGGACCCGCGCCGCAAGTAGGATAACAGATTGTCCTCACAAGGACCCATTGGCAGCACTAGCCAGTTCGCGAGTATCCCAGTTCCCATATGGCCCCATGCTAGCCACCTCAGCAAATCTGACTCGAGCTCCGGAGATAGATGCTTGGCTTGGAGACTCTCGTACAGCGGGTTGTTCATTGCTTCGGCCTTCCCCAGTACAACAGGGCGAAATCCTTGAGCCCACCACGCCCGTCTCCATATCAGCAATAACTCATTCTCTGCCTCTTTTGTCGCCGCATCTTTCTCTTTGGCTATATCATAGAATGTGTATATAGGAGGCCTGATTCTTAGCGGTGGAAGAACTGATCGAGTTTCGTCGAGTGTGATTGTCGATGAGAACGGGTTGAGCCACTTCCAGTCACTGAACCACTTGGCCTCTCCGCTTGTACTGTTCGCTTGCTGTGGCGGCTTGTGTGCTGCCTGTTTGAATGGATTGTGTATGTTCGGTACCCCCAACTTGGGCATTTTTGGCCTGTGAACATAACGTGCCGCGTCCTTGGCACTGTCCGACAGCTGTGCGACTGAAGGCACTGAAGGTACAGAAGGTACCGAAGACGATGAGAAGATTAAGAAGATAAGTGTAGTGAACAGAACGACAGCGGCAATCTTCAAGTATTCCTTTCTTGCTGGCCTCTGGGCCGGGTATGCCTCGGATTGGCCTCTCCTATGCATCATGGGAAACCGAGCTGGGGGCGTGGAGAAAAAGGAAAGTCGCTACACGACGTAGAGCCTATTGCAGCGAGTCTGGTTGAGAAGCTGCCTAACCTGCCGGCGACTCGGCGAGACTCGACAACGTTCGGAAGGCAAGGGACTGGATGGTTTTTGAGTGCCTGCACTATGCGACCCCGGCGCATTAGCATAATCGTGCCTCGCCAACTAATATTCTTCGCCTATTAGTGCTCGACGGCTCAACGTCGCAGACGGCTCAACGTCGCGAAATCTACATATTCTCTATGTAATTATGAATAGACCGCCACAAAACCAACTGCTGCTCCTTCCACACCTTTTGAGCCCGTATTTTAGGCCCAACTTGCTTTCCATACGCCTTGAATAGTCGCGTAGTTGTCCTGTCTATAAAATTCTGCCTCCGATCCTCCTTGTTCTGAGCCCTAAATAGAACCTTCTCCGCCTTTTGCACCTCTGTCTCCTGCCTTTGATGTGCCTTTTGTCTGACATCTTTCACACTAATTACACCTCCCTTTTGGGCCACATTTCCACTCAGTTTCTTCTGTGTAGCCTTTGAAATGGCCTCTTGACGTGTGGCCATAAGATCGCGTTCTGATAATTGGCGAGTGTGAGCAGATGTAATAGACCCCTTTATAAAGCGATCTACATGAACTTGAAAGCCTTCATCAACAATATTGAGGTTCCTCATGGTTGACTGTAGCTTCTTGCCATGCGCAATGACTTCCTCAGCTGTATGAGGTGTATGAGCAAAAACTGGAGGCTGGTAGGGGGGGGTAACTGAGCGAGTTGAAGCCTGAATAGCTGCAATTTTGGAGAGAACAACTTGAGGATTGTAGGGTATAAGCCCTGTGTTCTTCCAGGCTGAACGAATGGTCGATTCTGTGAAAGTTTGGCTCCATATTTTCTGAAAAGCAGCGAGAAAGTCCAACTTATCAAATTCCACATTTCCAGCCCTAACTGCACCGTCTATGGCCTCTGTAT
This sequence comes from Lapillicoccus sp., assembly GCA_965277795.1. Lineage (GTDB taxonomy): Bacteria > Actinomycetota > Actinomycetes > Actinomycetales > Dermatophilaceae > Lapillicoccus. Next base: position 5,123,908 of record OZ255840.1, on the reverse strand, counting down.
GGTAGTGTTTGAAAGGCTGGAATAGCCCTACATCCAGAGGTTGTGTCAGATGTGTAGAATGGGCAGGGAGCCTGAATAGAACAATGTCATTGTTCTTGGCATACAGCCAGAATTTGTACGTCATGTGGGAGCCAAATCCATCCATGATAAGCAGTCTTTTAGCCCCAATTTGCGTCTTCTGTGAGTGAAAATCAAAATGTTGAAGCCATTCAAGGGCAAGATTGTCATTTGAATAGCCGCTTTCAGAAGTGGCCAGTAAGATGTCCTCTGCCAGATCATTATGGCCCCATTTCTCCAGAATGTTGACGCCAGCTATAATAATCATGAGGGGTATGTCTCCTCCTACTCCATTTATCGTCTCACAAGAGCTTAGATAGTCTCAATTGTCTGAATCCACCAATAGCAGAGGTCTATTTGGGTCTGTAGTTATAACTCAATGCGCCTTCCCACAGCCAATTCTGAAACCTGTCTCATCCATGTTCCAGGTGTCTTGATCCGCAATTCCCAGCTCCATCTTTATTGCTCTATAGGCCTCAAAATAGGCACTCAAACTCTCCACACTGTGACTGTTCTTTTGTACAGCTGCTAGTGGCTTTTGCTTGCGTTTGAAGTATTGTGGATTGCGTTCTAGGAAGCGTTTGGCCCATTTCTCGCTGACAGTGGGTGGGTCAGAGGCCTCAGTATGGGTCTGGGCAAGAAGGTAATCGGCAGCACCCCGGAGCATCTTTTGGGTGGCAGACATATCGATAGAGTCAAGTTGCTCAATATACTCGCGAATAGCCTGCTCTTGCTCCTCATCCAGGGCTTTGTTGCTAGGGTTTCGTGTGGATTTTGAAGCCTGCCCATTTAGGCGGCGTTGGAGGCGACGAGGTTCAATCTTATAGAAACGTGCTGTGGCGGCGGCGGTGGGGAATTCACCATTATGGAAGGCTTCAATGGCCTCTAATACGCGTGATTCAGAGTTATCATAAGCCTCAGACATGGTGGTGTGGAGTTATAATGTGGTGGAATAAGTGGTCTAATTATCTAGAAAAACGACGTTGAGCCGTCTGCGACGTTGAGCCGTCGAGCACTAATAGGCGAAGAATATTAGTTGGCGAGGCACGATTAGTATGCCGGTTCCAAATCAACGCGCAGACGCAGACACAGACACCGTGTTGCCAGTAGGTCCTGACACCGTGTGCCCTAGCAATCAGCCCCGACGGAAGATAAGCAGCACGTGTTTACGAGACAAGAGGGCCGTTGTATGTTGTACTCCCACCCCTAACATTTGCATACCGTAGGATCCGTGAGGTACCGTAGCACAGTAGCCAACGCTACGCACTGTGCGTGCAGTGAGCGTCAGTAGACTTTCAGAGGAGACTAACTATTCTAGGCTACCCGAGCCAATCCCCACAATCATATCCAGCCCTCAGCCCTACTCCAAATTGGCCATGAATTATACTCGTCTACTTTCTTATATCCCTCTTCTTGCGCATGCAATCAGTTGTAGAGCCTTTTACTTTCGTCCATCTTTCCGTCATTCTCGAGGCTATTTGTTGTGGCTTTGATGGGTGCATTGAATGCCGGTGCTATTCTCTCAGTCATTGATCCAGCCTATCCACCAGATATACAAAACATATACCTGGAAGTAGCCCAACCGCGACGCCTCGGTTGTTATTGATAAAGCTACGATTGAGGCCGGAGAACTCTCCAGCAAAGTATGATCATTCATCCAGGATCAGTTACAGCTGAAGACAGAAGTATCTGGCCTACGCATAGACGATAATGGTAATCTCCATGGCGGCATATTCGAAGGCCATGATATTTTCGATTGTCACAGAAGTCAGGCTTAAACGTCTCCAGGAGTTCTGGTGGGTCCGGATTCCAACCCTACTTTATCTTTCACTTCGGGTTCCGAGTGGCGACCAAAAGGTGTTCTTGGTAGACATTTCTCTCGCGCATACTACTTCCCATGGATGGCTAAACGGTTTGATTTGAGTGAAGATGATCGTTTTATTTTTTTAGTGGTATAGCCTACGATATCCTGTACAACGGGATATCTTTACCTTATTGTTCCTCGGGGCCTAGCTGCTGGTACCCTCTAAGGAGGACATCTAGCATGAGCGCTTGGCGGAATGGATGCGAGAACATGGAGCTACTATCACACACTTGACTCCTGCAATGAATTAGATCCTTGTTGGTGGTGCTACTATAGAATCTCCTGCTCTACACCATGTAATTTTTATTGGAGACATAGTAACGAAGAGAGACTGCAATCTCTTACGGAATCTGGCTCCAAACGTCAATATTATAAACATGTACTGCACGACGGAGACGCAACGAGCCGTAAGCTACTATGAACTTCCATCCAGAAGTCGGGATCCGCAGTATATGGATCAAATGGATGATGTTATACCCGCAGGAAAAGGAATGCTTGATGTGCAGCTCCTGGTGGTCAATCAAGCCGATAAGATAAAGCTGTGTACTGTTGGCGAGGTCGGTGAAATATGTGTTAGAGCAGGAGGCCACGCCGAACGCTATCTTGGGGATCAGAAGCTGAATGACATGAAATTCGTCCAGAACTGGTTTGTAGATCTGCAGCAGTGGGTCGAGATGGATCGGAAAAAGGTAGAGAGCCAATCTACGAAGGAAGCCTGGCGGGAACTGTACAAAGGCCCCCCGGATAGACTCTACCGTACGGGTGGCTTAGGACGGTATACGCTGAGTGGCGATATTGAGTGTACAGGCCGAGGAGATGATCAGGTCAAGATACGCGGATTCAGGATAGAGCTTGGCGAAATCAACAAGCATCTGTTAGGCCATGAGCTCATAAGAGACTGTATCACTTTGGTCCGGAGAGACAAGGACGAGGAGCCAACTCTGGTCAGCTACATTGTGCCCGAGTTCAAGAGATTGCCACAGTGGCTGGAGTCCAGAGAGCCGCAAGATGGTCCGACGGATCAGAGCACGATGAGCACGCTCAAACGCTTTCGGCCTCTTCGACATGCAGTTCGCGAATATCTGAAGGGAAAACTTCCATCTTATGCCGTACCTGTGGTCTTCATTCCGCTGAACAAACTTCCACTCAACCCCAATGGCAAAGTGGAAAAACCTGCTTTGCCTTTCCCGGACATCGCTGACTTCGCTGCTGCCGCGCCCAGAACGTCATCTATGGCGTGGAACTCACTGTCAGAAACCGAGCGCCTTGTAGCCCGGCCATGGGGCAATCTGATACCTGACTGTAACGCCAGGGCTATTGGTCCTGACGACTCGTTCTTTGATTCTTCGCGGGCACATCATACTAGCTCAACAGATGCTCTTCACCATCAAGCGGAAGCTTAACGGAGTTCTGATGATCATGGCATCGCTGTTCTGTGATCCTACCCTAAGGGGGTTCGCTGCAGAGATCGACTGAAATAAGAAATCCGACTTAATATCTGCTGGTGCTGATGGATAGCTACGTCAGACGAACGGACGTGGGGCTTGTATTTGAGTTGTTTGGTTGCGGTGGGGTTTTTGCCGGCGCCGGAGGAGGGGGGGAGGGGGGTGCGGTTGCCGGAGGTGAGGTTGGGGGAAGGTGCAGAGGGGGGCGTTGGGAGGGGCGGGGGGTGTTAGGGGGTGGAAGGACTTTACATATGATGGCAGAATGGACCGATGCTGTTCGTGGGGAAGTTTAGATTAAGTTTCAGATATGAAATTTCTGGTGGGTCTAAACGGATCTTGAACTTTCTTGCAATGGGAGGTTCTCTTAAGAAAGAGGAGCTGGGTTGTTGATTTTTGAGATTGGGGAGATATGCTTACCGGTACTTGTCGATTACCACCAGAGGGAAGCAGTCGTTACCAGAGGTCACCAAACTGGTCAGCAATACAACTGGCGATCCACATCTGATTGAGTCTCACAGTATGAGCCTGCACAGTCTAATCACCACACACAACCATCAATCCGCATCAGCATCGTGGACCAAGATAACATTAAGATAGCCATCTATCGGATCCACGGATTCGAACCCCCTCTCTCCACCCTCACCCCCTCAATCTCCCAAAAAAACAAGAAAATCCTCCTCCTACCAATAAAAGAATGACTTAACGGTCAGGTTCCCCCATCCCCATTACCCAGCCTACAACACGCTCCTCCACATCATCCACAACCCCCCACAAAAAAAATCCCCACTCCCTCCCACACACGCGCGCGCCCAAGCCACCAACCCCCCACCCGAGCAACCCCCTCGTCCCCGCGTCCGTCTGATTGCGCGTCCCCCTAGTCCCGAATCTCAGGATTCCCATCGAGTAGCCAGGAGGTAGCAGCATGCGTCCACGAAAACCAAGAAGTCGCCAACAATGATGAGGAGCGAGCTCGAGGTAGCAGCAGTGCGTCAACAAGCCGTAGTTTCGATCCCCCAAAAAATAAATAATTCCACTCCTTCACCCCATGAGCGCCGCCGCAGATGGTACCGGTCGCCCCCCCCCCCTCCACCCTCATCACAAAGAGAGAGAGAGGGGGGGGGGGGGAGAGAGAAGTTGAAAGGGCAGCAGGGTCGGGAGTGGGGGATCTATATGCGCGCGTCCGTGGCCCGTAACCGACTGTCCTTGGGAAAAATGCGGGGAGGGAAAAGAAGGAAGAAGGTAGCAGCAGCCCTTACGAGCGCGCGATTATCTCCCCACCGCTCCCCCCCACACAAAAGAATTGACTGAAAAATTTCCCGAGGACAGGCAGAGGGCCGCGGTAGCAGCGCTGTAGTAAACCTCCCCTCACGGATCCAATAACAAAAATAAGAACCCGTGAAAACAATCTCAATCCGATCACTTTAACCCTCCAGAGGGTGCGATCATCCAACCACCCAACCTAAGACGGAGAGAACTATCCAATCGGACTATTTTCTTAGTAAATCTAGAAAGGAAAAAACGCTCGCTGAAACCAGGGGGTAATCTAGCCAGCGCAAAAAGGGCACAAAAAAATGACACATCATTAACGCATAAAACCACACACCACACAGCACGCGTTCGAAATATGCACACACACTATATCAAGGCCAGAGCCCCGCGCTCCACCGATCGCGGGTAGAAAATACCAGAATGGGGGCGACTCAATCGCTATCGTTTCTCGTTCCCCACCACATAGCCATACGAACTACTCCTCACGACACCAGTTCTAACCGCTTCGGGAGTCAAGGCTCTCTCGCCCGCATACCCCAATTTCCGATCCTGCCACTCGGATTCCTCGTCATCGGATACGTCTTCTCTCCTCACAACCGGGGTGCGAGCCCCGAAAGAGGGGAAAGTGTTGATAGGCCCCAAGGGGGGCTCGTAAGCGGGCGCGGCGGGGGAATAAGAGCGACGACGTTGATCTTGCATGGGGATATCGCCGGCGGTGGAAGGACCCCCCCCTTCGCCACGGTGTTTGTCTCGTTTGAAGAAGGCGAGGAATAAGGCGCGGAAGAGGCCGAGGAGGACGATGAGCACCCAGAGAAGGACGACGAAGGTGGAAATGAGGGCTTCGGTTTCGATGGCGTCGGCGATGTTGGCGACCATTTTGTCGACGGCGGCGGAGATTTTGTCGGTGGCTTGGCTGCCGGGGGAGGCGAGGAAGCTGTCGCTTGCGTTGGAGTTGTTGGAGGCGATGCTGGCGACGGCGCCGAGAGAGAAGGTGTTGTTGGGGAGGGTCGGGAATTCAACTTTGGCGTTGTCGGAGATCCAGTCGAGGCCTTTTTGGATGCCGGCGATTTTGAGGCCGATGAGACAGTTCATGACTTCCATGATGGGGTCGTAGAGGACGGTCCCACCGAAGGTAACGTTAAGGGCATCTGTCATGCCATCAACAAAAACATTGAGGGTATCGTTCAAGGCGCCTGTGGTGGTGTTGACCCAGCCAAAGACGTCCTTGTTGATATCGTTGTTTGTTGTCGTGATCGCGTGATTAGTCCCAATAGCCCATTGTTCGGACGCATTGTTGAGGGCGTTGACGACCTTCCCTGCAAAATCTCCAACCTCGTGTTCCAGAGCGGGAACTTCCTTCTCGATTGCCTTCAGAAGAGTATATTGACACAGACAAGCAAAAAGACCAGCAAGGCCGAGTGAGAGGACAAAGAGAGCAGGCGCGGATGTGCCATAGGCAATGACCCATCTTGTAAGGAGCTGCTTCTTTGTGGATTTGAACTTTGCTGCGACCGTGATTCCTGCACCGCTCGTGTAGGGCCTCGAGGCAATATAAACGACATCCATCTTGTCAAACGCATTCTGACCGACGAATTGAGCCCGCTTCTGCATCGTTCGCCATCTCTGGATCTCACGATAGGCCATGGGAATGCAGACCAAGATTGCGGCTATGAGAAGAACGATGACGAAGATCTTACGGGCAATGTTGGCTATATGAGCGAGGTCGTCGAAGAAGGTAACGATACCGTCATTGTCGGAGCAGAAAGTAAGCTGCTCCTTTCGAGGCACTGGGAACACAGAGCGGTTCATATGGAACGTAGTGATCGAGGAATTGATAAGCTTTTTGACTTCTTCGAACGGCAAACGAATGGCGTGATTGGTGAAATTGTTGACTTGGGCGAAGTCAGGAATCGAAGCATTCATTTTAGCCAGACCTTCATCGAGACCTGAAGGAAGAGTAAGACTGTTCAGTGCATCCAGGGTCGAGTTAACGTCGATGGTTGGAATGCCGCCTTTGGCTCCGAATACCTTCGGAATGCTGTCTAGAGCGCCCGTAAACTTGTTGAGATCGTTTATGAAGTCGTCGACACCAGTGGAAAGGTCATGCCCAATACTGCCGAGCGTCTTGTTGAGAAAGTTGCTCGCATCTTCGACGACCTTCAACGCAACGTGCAAACTCCCGCTCACGGCGAGAGTGATGAGGCAAACGTAGGTTGAGGTCAACATGTTGATGTAAAAGACAACGATCTCTTCGACGCCGGTGATACTCAGGAGGAGCATGGACATAAGGCCGTTGACAGCCTTGTCGACGCCATGGGCAGTCAGCTCATTAACGCCTTGTGACATATAATGAGGCATGGAAGCCATGGCGCTGCCCATATCCTCGACTCCTGAGCATGCCGAAAGGGCTTGTGTTTTGGCGGAATCGAGGTCGTGGTGAAGACCGGAGATGGCGATGAGGGTTCGAACGAGGACGAGAAGCAAGAGTATGGTCCATCTGTTGATCCATACTTGCGATAGTCGAGCGCGGAGGCCGAGATACGGGGTGATATCGGGTGCTGTGTATGGGGAAGGTCGTGATGTGTCTTGTGCAGCGTAGTAATCTCGCATCCCATGATCGCCAGCGGAAAGAGACGGAGGCACAGCCGGAAAGGTGGAAATATTATGATTTGCCGTGGAAGACATAGTGGTAGCCGTGTGTATTAAGAGAGTGTGTAACCGGCCAGCGGAAGAACTTGGCAAACGACTATGGGTTCGAGACAGGTTAGTCGACCGTGCGACAGTACGAGGATTAGATTGTAGACTGTAGATGTTGAGAAACAAAAGCAAGAGATGGACAGAGAGAACAAAGAAGATTCGTCAGTCATACGAGTGTTGGCAGATGAATAGAAGGGTGAGGAGCAGGTGGGAGGTGAATAGAAGCAATGTTCGGGTCAACAATGGAATGGGTGAGAATAAAGGTATAGTTAACAATAGCAACACGCACCTGTGGAGGAATAGCGAATCGACCACTCAATGACAGCTTGAGTCCTGAAACAATAAACGGTCGAAATCTTGAGGCTGTTTCAGTTCCATCATGGTTATTGTGATGCTATTCATTCAGGGACACCTCCGTGGCCGAGATTTAGGCGCCGCTCGACCAATCGTAGGCGCTGGCTGCTGGCCAGTCACTCTCTTTGTTTGTGGTTCAGACCGGGGATGGTCGAACATTGATTGGGAAGGCCTTCTCCATCACCAGAAGAGTGGGCTGGAGAAGAGAGGCCTTTGTCTTCGCTCTTCACACACGACTTGCGATTGAACTGGACTCTTGACCGATGCGCTCAGCGCCCGGGTCTTTCGATTTCGCGATACTTAATTCCGTTGACATGGAAAGCGAAGACCTGGTCCGACGCAGTCGCTGTACTTCTTGCTCAGCAAGAGTGAGTTGTCGCAAGGGGACACGCCGGAGCGTTGCGTAGATGGGTGCCCATCTTTCCAAACGTAGGACGCCGCCGTCGCTTTATGGTCGACGGTCGGTGTGGCGCGGGGCATGGCTCGTGTGGCTGCCCGCCTCGATTATTACTACAAGCGGTTTAAGGCAGGATTAGAGAGGTGCGTTAGTTCGGGAAGAAACCCTGATTTCTCTGTTACCTTACCTTATCTTTCGGTTTACACGTGTTCGGCCTCTTCCACTTCCATTGCATCATCGCCTTTCTTTGCTACATCGGTGCTACATCTGCACTGGCTCGGAGACTTTGAAGATATTGAGCTTCATGATTCTGATCGTGTGAAATATTTCTTGCCATACCCTGCGACTGCTTACTTTCCAGACGATGACTTACCGTAAGGCGATTACCTTAAGGTAATCGGTGTGAGCGTTGTTTCTGCAGCCTTCTTCGGCGCTTAACGATGCCCTTTCGTCCAATCATGGCAATGGCGACGAACAATCTCGAAACCCACAGACCATGAAACGAACTCATGCTCTCTCTTTGATTCTATCGTTGAAGGATTCAGAGGCTCCATGAAACGCTGCTACTGACTATGTTAGGTTCCCTGGTTACCAAACGTGGAGGATGTGTGGTCGTGATTCGATGCAAAGGGTCGTCCGGGGTTGGCGTCTATGTAACCATCTGGAAATACTTTGATTCATCTACCGTTGAGTAACGTAATGTACCCAGCAACGCCGCAGGATAGGCAACGCCGCACCCCCTCCCCCCCCCCCAAACAAATAAAATCGGAATTTCACCAATTGAGCTGTACATTTCGATCCAAATAAGGAACTTTGAAGCTCTGCATTGTAGTCTATAATAGAGCTGTAGGATCTATGCATTTTAGCACCTCCGAGGCTGCTTTTGCTGTGACGACTGCAGTCTTGGCAGTCTGCTTCTCCTCTTTACCCTGCAGCCGTTTTGACTTTCTAGCCTGTGTCTTCAGCTGCTTTCTGGATCTTTAAGGGCGTCATTATAGGCCTCAATGGCCTTCAGAATACGCTCTTCTTTCTCCATTGAATGCATGCAATTATGGTGGAGAAATGGGTAATTTCATTTTGGGGGGGGTGGGGGGGGTGCGGCGTTGCCTATAGTGCGGCGTTGCCCCGTGGGTTACGTTACCTAACAATACGCGACGCTGTTGAATTCAACCTGCCAATCCCTGTTGCTATTTATCCTTGAAGCAGTGCCTGAAGTTCTGGACTTAGATGAGCGAGACCTAATTACTGGCCAACAGCGGTGCAGCGTCTAGGACGTCTCAGCCAACAGGCCTTATCAGAGAGGATCCCGTAGGCACTTTGTTCAGCTAACCCTGTGGTCTCTATTGGGAAAGCATTTCGCAGAAGATGGAGAACGCATATATTGTTCTATATAAAGGCTATCTAACGAGCAATATACGGCAAATAGATAGCAACAGAAGACGTAATGCAATTTCCCATTAATGAGGTGTCATATTGCCGATTCAGTAGCTGACAAATAGGCAATCCCTGTCGTATATGTAGCTGGCGTCGTAGCCCATGTCGTAGCCTATATAGTGGCCTCGTATGGTAGACCCATGATGCCTGTACCAATAATCAACACTCCCACTCAGGCATTATGTGACTGCTTCTCTCAAGCGAGCCCTGCCTCAATGTTGTTGACCTCGCTGTCACTCCCACTATTTCCCTATTGGAAATAGCTCCATACAGGGTAGCACAGGTTCAAATTTTGTTCATCTAAGTGGTGTGATGAGACAGTCAGCTAGCATATCTCTTGTTTCCTTATATATCAGCTTCAGTGTATCATTTTCAATAAGTTCCTGAGTGTAGTGGTATTTGACGGCAATGTGCTTCATATGATGGTGGTTCTTCAGATTGTTAGCAAGTCTAATAGCCCCCTGATTATCAGTAAATAAGATGATAGAACTCTTTAGATGTTTCTTTAAGTCTGTTATTAAACCTCTAAGCTACACAATCTCACTGCCAGTGTCAGATTGACCCATGTACTCTGCTTCACAAGTGAATTTAGTGACAGTGAATTGCTTCTGTGAGCACCAGCTAACAGCAGCTCTGTGAAGCTGTATAAGATATTTAAAGATTGACTTAATGTTATTAAAATCACATGCTCAGCTGAAGTCTGTTCAGTCTAACAGTTCTCCCTGCTTTTACCCCTTTTAATACATTAGTTCTAGGTCTTTTATACCCTTTAGGTAATAAAGGACTCATTTCAACACTTGATAATGTTGTTCAGTAGAGTTACTGCTGAATTAGCTGAGTTTCAAAATAGTGTACACAATGTCAGACTGTGTTTAAAGCATAATATACATTATTAATTCTAGCATTAACTGGTAATTCATCTTGAATTTCTGTATTGTCTGATATTCTGATTCTGCCTTTTCCAGCACTATTCCGGCTTTTATAGAGGTGGGAGCAGATTTGCAGTCCGTCATTCTATAAGCCTCAAGTACACTCTTAATGTACTTCTTCTGACTGATAGTCAGGGTTCTGCTCTTCAGGTCTCAGGTTATCTTCAGTTTTAAATAGTTAGAACTTGGTCTGAGGTCCTTAATTCAGTAGTGAGAGGTGAGTTCCTCCTTAATCATCTCAATATATAGCTTATTCAGGTCAATGAGGTGTATATCATTCATGTACAGGGTGATTTATGTGTTTCTGCTCTTGTTTAAAAACAAGCTGTAGTTGAATTGTGAGTGTACAAATGAAAGGCTTGTTAGGGTCACTGAAATAATCTTATACTATGCCCTTAGTGACTGCTTAAGTCTGTACAGAACCTTGTTCAGCTTGCACATTGTTACAGTATAACCACAGCCTTACTGGGCTATAGTTGCTCTGCATGACACTAGTGAGCATATATGCCGCGTCACTCTTCTAGATAGACAAACAAGACTTCATACATACATATAATTCATAACACACATCCTATTACCTTCATTAATAAAGTCAGTTAATTGCTTCACATAGACCTCCTCTTCAATTAGTTCATAAAGAAAAGCTGTAACAATGTCTATTTGTTCAATATAATACCTCTTTATCACTGCTATAGCTATAACAACCTTTGTAGTGACTTTATTAATAATAAAGGTGTAGGTTTCAGTATAATTGATACCTTCTCATTGCATGAATCCTTTTACCACCCATCATGCCTTATATTGAGTACTGGCTTCAGTGGTCTTCTTCTTGTAGATTCACTTTCCTCAGAGCACTTTCTGATCTTTCAGTAGAATGGTCAAATTTCACATGTTATTCTTGTGAAGGGAGGTAATCTCTTCCTCTATAGTGGACTTTTATTTGAATGTGTCTGCACAGGTGATTGCATTCTTGTATATTATTGATTTGTTCAAGGCATTAACTGTCAGTGCTTTAGCAATGACCATGTTAGCACATTTAAAACAGTGCAATTGAGTGTAATTAGAGCAGTTTGTATTGCATTTTAAACACTGAGGCCCTTTAGGTTCAGGAGGTGAAGAGTCTTTATTCAATGACTTAATAGTTAGATTCTCTTCTGATTCATCCTTCAATTTGTTCTCTGATTCATCCTCATCATATTTGTCTCAGTGAATGAGTGCTTATGTAAGGGAACAAGATCTTTCTATAGTCTCTTTCACAAAGTAATGTGTGTCATTAATATCATCATTAACCTTGCTATTACTGTCTTCTAACTCATTTTCTGAATTGTTATACAGTTTGTTGTAGGCATTATAGTGATGTGGCTCATCATCAGCTGAGTCAGTATGATTAAAGTGATGCTTTAACATTCTTATATGATTTAAATCCTCCCTCTGCAGCTTGTTGAAGAGCAAGTCTAGCTCACTTTAATTTCCCCCCTTTTTCAGATCTGATTCATTAGAGTCAGTCCAGTCATTATTGTCTCTCACTGGTGTAGGATTCCTCCTCTTATAGAATTTGACGTCTCAGTGTTTAAATACCTTTTTCTTCTCAGAATAGTAGATTCTGTACTGGTTTGAACCCTGTCTGTAGTTTAAATAGACTCCCTTTCATGCTCTTACAGTCATTTTTTCACAGCCCTTTACATGTTTGTTGAATGTGTACACTGCACAGCTAAATACTTAAAGGTTAGAAAGGTCTAATACCTTTCTATATAAAGCTTTGTATAATGTAGTTGTCATTTAGCTTGTAGGTGACCTGTTTATCAGGTACACTGCAGTGCTTAAGACCTCAGCCTATAAGGTTCTGAGTAATTCTGCATCAATGAGAGACATTCTTATCTTCTCTTAAATAATCTAATTCTCTTATTCTGCTGTTCCATTTTGCTTATGTGCATAGAGTACAGTTAGCTCTCATAGTATTTCTTTTTCAGTAAGATATTTCTTCATTTTGTTGAATTTGAATTCTTCACTCTGATCTGTTTAAAAGTGTTATATTCTGATGTTAAACTGAGTTTTCACCATGCTATTAAACTTTTAAAAGCTTTTTAAAGCTTTATTCTTAGTTTTTAGCATGTTCAGCCAGTGAAATTGAGTGCAGTCATCAGTGTAAAGAATGTAGTACTTGTTTCAGTCTACTGACATAGTAAGTGTACTCCTGCTGCCTTTTAGGTCAGTGTGTACTCACTTAAAAGATTTGATAGCCTTTGTAAATTTGCAGTAATTTGGCTGGCAATGTGCTTTGTCAAGCACACAGGCCTCACAGTTCTTTATATAGCCTTTCAGGCCAGTTATCCCAGTTGACATTGTGATTAATCAGCATATATTCTTCTCATTAAGGTGAGTTAATCATCTATGTCATGTAATAACATTGTGGGTGTCCTTTTTGATCATTATGACTCAAGGGTTCAGCGGCTGATTAAGGACATATAGTGTGTCAACACATATAGTCTTCAGCCTCACCTCTTTTCCTTTCTTAATTCACATTCTTTTATTAAATGCTTTAAACAGAAAGCCCTTCTTTTTAAGATATCCTACTGAGAGTAGATTGTTGTTCAATTCCAGCATGTAATATATCTTATAAAGTGGCTGCTTAAGTAGCTCACCACTGATGAGGATGTTCAGGGTTATCATTTCTACACCTATGACCCTAATAAGTGTTTCATTAGTGAGCTCAGCCTCTTTACTGCTAGGTCTTATAATGTTGAATAGACTGGTGTTGAACGTCATGTAGTAGAAGGCAGCAGTATTTATATACCAGGCATGGTCTCTATATGGGCCGGCCTTCTTCACCTTTGCAATTATACCCCTTATGAGCTTCTTCTTCTTTCCCTCTGAGGTGTTTAACATGTTTAAGTCCTTGCTCTTTTGCCTATATTTGTCTATCCTAGACTCATTTTTCTCCCTCCAATTGTCCATCACCTGAGCAGGGTGTTTTACTCAACATTTGTTGTCTATATGTGTCAGGATCATGCAGAGCAAGTCATGCAGATATGGTGACAAAAGGACATTAATTGTAAGGAGCCATATGGGCGAGTGAGCAGTCTACTATATAGGGGCGTGTATGAGCCGCGCTAGGCCCAACCAGGTGCTAGCGCGCGCGCCACTGAATAAACAACACCTGAACGCTGTCATGCAGGCGACGATGAGCTTCCACCTCTACGTGGTGTCGCCTATGAGTACTCAGGACCTTGTCCACCCTGAGGAAACTAAGAGAAGCTCCACTTTACCTTCTGGGTCTCCATATATCGAATCACACACAGTACCACCTACCTCGACGACGCGTCAAAATGGCATGTCAAAGCCTTGTGACATATCAATTGCCCCTGATATGACGGAGCCTTGACATGATGCAGATCAGAGTCACTACTGAGTTGGCTACTCAGCAAACCAGAGATCTCCTGACATGTTGAGCCCATGTCAAGCCTGTTCAACGCGTCAAGAGTCACCCACATACAGCAGTCATACATCTATTCCATTCGAAAGCACATCTTTTCCACGTCACAGAAAGCAGTCACATAACGCCTTCTTAACACCCTCATCAAACCTCTTACGGCTTTCCTTTACACACGATCATCGAGCGACAGACACTTGAAGGATAGCATGGGTGCGCCTTCACCAGTCAGGCCTATACGGAGACAGAGAGAAGGGGTGACTAAGGTATTAGTTGTTTACAGCAACGTTCATCCCTGCGGGTGACGACCTAAAGGAGGCATTAAGAAGCAGTCACAAGAAGAGGAGGACTAGCAAGGCATTGGGATGGGTGTTTCTACTCTATGCACATGATGCTGGAATAGAAGTCCCCCTGGGTTTCCTTGGGCTTTCTTTTGTTTTTGTTTTTGTTTTTGTGTAGAATGCGCTAGTCCACTTCAGGAAGCGGTGTATGGCAGCGTTAGGCAGCCTCGGTCACCTATGAATAAATCAATCAATCAATCGAACGCTGTCATGCTCCTAACATTACCCCCCTCTCTGAAAAAGTGTTGTCCGCAACGCTTGCCAGCTATCTAGTCCACCCCACTCGACTGTCCTCACCATGTAGGAACACCCTCAGTTGCACTCCTGAGTTCGAACAGTCTGAACGGTCCGAACAGTCTGAACAGTCCGAACAGTCCGAACGGTTTGAACCTACGGCAGCGGAGGCAGCTGATGCAGAGGCAGCTGGTGTGGAGGCAGACGCGGCGGGGGCAGCTGCGGCGGAGACAGCTGAGGCGGCAGCGGAGGCAGCTGATGCGGAGGCAGCTGGTGTGGAGGCAGCTGCGGCGGAGGCAGCTGCGGCAGAGGCAGAGGAGGAGGTCGAGAATTGAATAAAATCAACGCATATAAAACCAACGCAGGCGTGTAAAATCCACCACTTCAACCCCTGACTGTTGTTGCTAAAATGTTCCCCCCCCCCCCTATTTCTTAACCACCCACTCAGGTGCTTTGTATTCCACCCCAGTCCTATGCAGTTGTGCCATACCCCAGCACTCACGACTTATGGTGGACTCCGGCCATGCCTTGCATGCCATAGCCCGGCGCTCATGACTTATGGCGGACTCCGGCCACAACCCATAGTTCCAGCCATGCAAACACTTTGTACCGTCGTAGATGTGTATAGAAGGAAGGAAGGAAGAGGTGTTGAGAACTGAATGCCATTGAAGCAGGCTCACTAGTCGAACTGGCTCACTAAAGAGGTTGACTTTGGCTATGCCATTGAAGCAGGCTCACTGTCGACAGGCTCACTGAAGAGATCGACTTTGGCTATGCCATTGAAGCAGGCTCACTGACTGAACAGGTGTTCAGACACGCCATTGAAGCAGGCTCACTGATTGAACAGGCTCACTGAAGAGGTCAATCTTTGACAGCGCCATTGAAGCAGGCTCACTTTCAAACAGTCATTCAAATGCCATTGAAGCAGGCTCACTGTCAACCAGGCTCATTAAAGAGGTCAACTTTGACAATGCCATTGAAGCAGGCTCACTGTCGACAGGCTCACTAAAGAGGTTGACTCTGAATGATGATGCAGGTTATTTAGACTCAACTGCTTCACAAGCTCCCAGGTTTCTGTATGGCTTAGGTAGACTGATACACATCTGTATAACTTAGAAGGTGTAGTTACCATGAGTAGTGTTACCAGTGTCTTTCAGAGTTGTTGACACACACAACTCAAGACCTTTCTGAACAGGTTATTTCAGTTCAACTGTCCTACAAACATAGCTTGAGAGAAGAAGCTGAAAACAGCAGAATTTAACAGGTCTGACCAGAGTATGTCATGACAACATGAGCTTCCTTCAGTGCTCAGCTTCAAACCCATATTGTAGGATTGACAGACAATTAATGTAATGTCAGGATCATGCAGAGCAAGTCATACAGATATAGTGATGAAAGGACATTAATTGTAAGAAGCCATATGGGCGAGCGAGCAGTCTACTATATAGAGGTGTGTATAAGCCGCACTAGACCCAACCAGGCGCTAGCGCGCGCACCACTGAATAAACAACACCTGAATGCTGTCATGTAAAAACACCTCACATAGCTCAACCCTAATTTTTGAAATAACTCTATCAAAACAAGCCCTATAAAACTCAAAATTGAAGCCCTAGACTCACTTCACCACCCTCTATCATTTGACACACATTGAGCATAGGGAATGATGTTGAGGGTGTCATGGCTGAAAATAGGGGTGATACCTGCATCTTTACTTGAGTACATCACACATTTAAAGCACAAAGCAACGACACTTCTGAATTTCACCAACAGCAAAATAAAGGATAACAGACTGAAGAAAACAGTACAATAGTTATACATTGAGGCTTTTGTTGTCTCCATTAAGGAATTGACTGAGTGAGTGTTAAACCAGTCAGGAATCACTCAAATTGCAGCAGATTTGAGGGCTTTAATTTAGAGAATGAACTTAATGAAGAAAAATACTATTATAACAAAAAACCTGCTTGAGACACCTGTCAATAGGAGCTTGAATTCATCAGCTACAACAGGGTACTAAAACACACAGCTGTGAGTGCAGGTAGCAGCTCAGGTGATACCTTCACCCTCAGCAGCCTCCTTTCTGTTCACATTTACAGTGTAAAGCACTTAGAGCACTCATATTAACCTTTCAACTCTGAACAATTGCAGGGTGGTCATTAAGCTGAATTCAATAAACATTAACCACTATTATACTCTTACACTTAAGGTCCTGTGTGACTGAGTTACCAGCTACATTCACACATTCACTGACCTCAATATTGCGTTCATACAGGTCACAGCAGTCAAGCAGCTAAGATTTAGAAACTTAGTGATATATACTTAAACAGTGACAGAGAGGGAGGCCTTGCAGATTAACTTCAGCTGAGCTAAGGTCTTTAAGGTAAGTAAGGTGATGATGACAATCTACAGCATCATTGCACATGAAATCCCAGCAAACAGCATTTAAATAAATAATCAGAAGCAGACTATAGTCTGTATTCAGACTGAGAATCACAAAATTGAGAATGAGAAAGACATTTTAATCAGCTATATGAGGTGGTTATATGTCTTAAAGCATGCAGCTGGCTTTATAATGGTGAAATTTGTGAATACAGAACAGGTCAATGTGACTATATAAACAGATCTAATTTGAGACTCAAAATATAAAAAGATAGAACTATACAACAGAGTCTGTTAAATTCAGAAGTGCTTTCACTGTTACAAGTATAATTACATAAGTGCTCAATGCAGTGAACAGCAGAAATATGACATATGTGCTGAGAGACATAAATTAGAGAATTGCCTCTTTAAAGACCTGAAGAAGAGAAAGTGTGTAAGCTGTAAAGACTCACACAGAGCCTGAGACAGCAAGTGCTCAGAGCTTCAGAAAGAAGTGATATGTGTGCAGGCAGCATGCAACACAAAACAGACTCAATGAAGAGTACTGACAGTGAGCACTCAGAGTTCATCTGCAACAGCTCCCTCCACTACTTAATCAGCTATTATATTATCTAGCACCTCACAAGTGGGCATCTACACTTTTATCAACATCAACAACCTCCTCACTACCTGAACAGGGACAAACACTACTTCATTTAAGGTCTCAGTGGTCAGGAAACTTCAAAAGACACTAATTCTACTTACACTTAAGTCAGAACTAACTCTGAACATCAATAAAAAATGCCCTGCATCTCTTACAAAAACCAGCGGAAATTGCACCCCTCTAGGCACTATTAGCAACAATGAGAGAGTTAAACACAGCATCATTAAATCCTTAAAACAACAATTTATAGATGTAGATGCAGAATGAAAAGAGAGGTAAAGAGACACAGCTACAGGCAGGGAAGAGATATTTAGAGTAGCAGAGTCTACCTCTGCTTCAGAAACTCACTCTAAGAAGGTGAAGAAAGAGATGAAATTGAATAGAGAGTTAGAGAGTGTAACAATTACAGATATCATCACCTTCATCAGCCTCTAATGTCAGAACACTTAAACCTGATGATCTTACAGCATAATAACATGAAATTATGCAATAGAGTTATAACCTTCATGCTCTGAAATCAACAGATCTGAAAGTATGACATTCTAGTAATTCAAGAATCATGGAGGAATTTATTCAACAATAGCACTCATCATCTATGCAAGAACTGCTTTCACCTGACCTACCCCACTGCTATAGACTCAGAACTTAAGCTCACCAGGGTGTGCTTTTTTGTGAACACACAGCTGAACAGAGCAAAATGGACCTTTAAGGAACACTTAAAGAACCTGATTACCCTGAACCTGCAGTATGCAGAGCATGAACAAAGGAAACACCTCTACATTTACAACATCTGCTGGAAGGTCATTAGAGGAGATGTAACTGAGACTCTAAACTGACTGAACAGCTTGTTTAAGGAGGATTCAGATGGGTAACATGTGATGGTAGAAGACTTCAACCTACACCACTCTGTATAAGAGGGCCTAGAGATTGAGGGAAACAAGGAGGCAGAGCAGCTGCTGACCATTATAGATGAGAGGCAACTATTCCTCCTTCTTCCTCAGGGTTCCATTACATAGAGGGCAGGAGAATTACAGAGCACAATTGACCTCACTTTAAGCACATCATTAGTGATGCAGAGGTTAATGAGCTGTAAGATTAAGAAGGAGAGCTACAACTCAGATCATCTATTAATACTGACAATACTGCTTCTGAAAGCACCAGAGGCTGCATCTATAATATGCAGACAATGAGACAAGCTGAATAAAGAGGCCTTTCAGAAAGCACTCATCATCAAGCTTCTGAGACTCAGACCAGTGACAGAATCAATGAAGCCAGAACAAATGAAGCAACATATAAGAAGCATTACAGAGACTCTACAGCATGCTATTTAAAAGGCAGTTCCCCTATCCTGCCTCAGTAAATGATTCAAGCCTGGGTTTAACTCAAAGGCTAAGAAGATCATCAGAGAGATCAACTGTTAGAAGCATGACAACATTGAGTGATGCGCGCTAGGCTTAGCGCGCCTGGCTTGCCTATATAGATAGTCAGGTTTCCCCTTTATAGTTGTTCCTTACAATTAATATCCTCGTCACCATATCTGCATGACCAGCTCTGCATGATCCTGATATTATATTAATTGTCCGTCAACCCTACGATATGGGTTTGAAGCTGAGCACTGAAGGAAGCCCATATTGCCATGACATGCTCTGGTTAGATCCGCCAACTTCTGCTGTTTTCAGCTTCTCCTCTCAAGCTACATTTGTGGGACAGTCAAACTAAAATAACCTGTTCAGAAAGGCCTTGAGTTGTGTGTGTCGACGACTCCAAAAGACACCAGTAACACTACTTATGATAACTACACCTCCTAAGCCATACAGATGTGTACCAGTCTACCTAAGCCATACAGAAACCTGGAAGCTCATGGAGCAGTTGAGTTTAAATAACCTGCGTCACCATTCAACATTGATCTCTTCAATGAGCCTGTTCAATCAGTGAGCCTGCTTCAATGGCGCTGTCAATGTCGACCTCTTCAATGAGCCTGTTCGACTGGTGTTCAAATGACTGTTCGGAAGTGAGCCTGCTTCAATGGCATTCAATTCTCAACACTCCTTCCTTCCTTCTACACACATCTACAACAGTACAGAGCGTTTGCGTTGCCGGAAATATGAGTTGTGGCCGGAGTCCGCCATAAGCCGTGAGCGCTGGGGGTATGGCACAATTGCATAAGACTGGAACGGAATACAAAGCACTGATGTGGGTGGTTAGAAGAGAAGGGGGAACATTTTACAACAGCAGTCAGGTGTTGAAGTGGTGGATTTTACACACATGCATTGTTTTTATTCAATTCTCAACATCCTCCGCTGCCTCCACTGCAGCTGCCCCCACCTCACCAGCTGCTTCTGCCATGTCGCTTCCGCTGCGCCAGCTGCTTCCACTTCAGCTGCCTCTGCTTCAGCTGCCTCTGCTTCAGCTGCCTCCACTCCAGCCCTCACTGCCTCTGAAACACCTCCGCTGCAGGTACCTCAGTGAACTGTGTGGGAGTAGGCTAGTAGGGGGAAGTGAGCTAGCTAGCAGCATTGCGGACAACGCTTTCCTGAAGGAGGGGGTAATGTTAGAAGCATGACAACATTGAGTGGTGCGCGCTAGGCTTAGCGCGCCTGGCTTGCCTATATAGATAGTCAGGTTTCCCCTTTATAGTTGTTCCTTACAATTAATATCCTCATTATCATATCTGCATGACCAGCTCTGCATGATCCTGATATCAACAAAGCTTGCAGAAAGTGATAAAGAAGACAGACAGAGAAGATATAAGAGGCTTACAGCAGACTCTGCAACATAAAGAGAAAGAAGCTTGTCAAGCTAATGAGAAACACTCACTGAGAAAGAGTGAAAGCAGCAGCAGCAGACTCAAAAGATCTATAAAAGTTGACAAAGTGGGCAAAGAGTAAAGACACAGCAAGTCAGGCTTTTACACCAGCTCTATAACAGCTGAATAAAACCTCTGCCTCAGGACTGAAGAAGAAAGTGAAACTACTACATACAGCCTTCTTCTCAACACCTTCAGGGGCTGATCTCAGTGACATTGAGAGCTATAAGTACCTGAAACCTCTGCAGATGCCAATAATTGCAGAACAGAAACTTAGCAACATCATATTACAAGCCTCAGGCAGTAAGACCCTCAGGCCTAACAGTATATCAAACTGCATACTTCATCTCACCCTCTCCCACATTCTCCTGTAACTCCTTCCACTATATAATTAATGCCTGAAGAGCAGAATCCATCTGAAGGCCTTCAAACACTCCACCACAGTAGTTCTCCAGAAGCTGAACAAGGGAGACTACAGACTGATGAAGGCCTACAGATCAGTGGCACTTTTGAACACTCTGAAAAAGGCTATAAAGTCAGTGATGGCAAGGAGAATGAGCTGGATGATGAAGACCTATCAGTTGCTGCTGAGAACACTTCTGAAAGAATGAAAGGGAGTGTTAACAGAGTACACAGTACACACTCTCATAAAAGTCATTTAAAGAGCATAAGACTCAGATACATCAGTAACATCACTCCTTATACTGAATGTCTTAAGGGCCTTCAACAATGTATCTCATTAAAGACTTCTACACAATCTGAAGAGGCACTGCATTCCTTCAGAGCTGATCAGCTGGATAGAGAGCTTCTTAAAGAACTGAACCTCAATAATAAGACTCTCAGAATATAAGTTAAAACTATTTAACATACACACAGGCATTTTACAGGGCTCACCCCTCTCACTAATTCTTTACCTCTTTTACAATGTGGATTTCTTGAACATAGAAAGCAGGAGCAACCTAAAGGCAACAGCAATAAGTTGAATAAATAATGTGAGCTTTGCAGTGACAGGGGCTTCAGCATCAGCTAATTGCCAGATACTCTGAACACTGCATGCAGGAGCAGAGGCATGAGCAAGTAAATACACATCAGTATTTGCCCCCATTAAGTATGAGCTCATCCACTTTATGAACAAGTTAGAAGATCATGACATCTCAGCAGAACTGACTCTAAGAACTAACAGAGTCTCTCTATTCAGAACATGCTGAGTTCTAGAAGTCATTTTGAATTTACAGCTGAACTTTAAGACTCACATATAACATATTGAGGTGAAGGTGACAATGAGTCTAAAGGGACTGGCAGCTATTACAGGCTCCACATAAGGATTTAACCTTAAGAATCTACAGAGACTATACATCTCAGTGATTCTTTCCCAAATCCTGTACTGCTGCTCAGCATAATATGTAGCAGATCAAGCCCATGAAACAGTTATGCATCAGCAGCACACTCTTCAGAAGCTTATTACCATTCAATAACACACTGAAGCAATTATAGCTGAAGCTTTTTGAACAACAGCAGGATCTGCTCTGAATGTAGAACTTTTCTTGATCTCTATAAAACAGCAGCTGGAAAAGGCTGCAGAGAATGCTACAGCCTGCATACTCACCTTCTCTATTCATCAGAAGCTAATAGAGGGTCAGAGAGTCAGATAAGAAAGGGCACAGAAGCTCTGAAGCCCTACAGAGCAGACAAGAATATAGAGAAGAGCAGATAACTGAGTATCTAACACCCTATTAGAGATTAAACACCTATATATAGTTTCCCCCTGATGGTGCCTGCCAGCTATATACATCACTTCCTCTGCTGATGACACCATTAAGGCACATGACGTCAACACTCTATGCAGAGATAATGAAGTGCTCAACATCTTTACAGATGAGAGCATCATTGAAGATCATATAAGAGCAGCAGCAGTGGCTTCTAAGCTAAAGAAGGGAAGACTATACTATATAAGTACTGAGGAAATGACTACAGTCTTTAGAGTGGAACTTCAGGGGATAGTCATAATTACAGTTATGACAATGACAATTAAGGAGACACAGGGGCAAAACCTGTAAGCAGTTAACATATATGTCAACAATTAAGCAGCCATTCAGGCCTCAGTCAACTCAGGCAGACAGTCAGGGCAGTACCTGCTGAAAGAAATAGTTCAGGGCATTGACAAGCTGCAGAAGGTGGAGATCTGAGTATAAATTCATTAAATCTCAGCACATGTAAGAGTTTCAGAAAATGAAGAGGTAGACATAGCAGTGAAGGTAGCAGCTTAGAGTGTAAGGACATACTTAAGAAGAGTCTTCTACATGCTAGCTATATGCAAGCAGCAACTTCAGAAGAGGGTCTTTAAACAATGAGTAAAAGAGTGAGAGAATGAGGTTACAGGAAGAACAACCTTTCACCTGAAGAAAGAGCCTAACTCAGAGATTCTAACAAAGTACACAGGCATTTGACAGCCTCTGAGCTCCCTAATCACACAGCTTTAGACAGGGAAAATTGCCTTAATACACTACCTTCACAGGATTCAGAGATGAGACTCCTTAAGATGCTCATGCTCACAGAGCATTCAGACAGTTTGTGTAAGAGGCTGAGTGTACAACAGTTGTCATACAGGTGTTAAACAGGGTGTTATAGGCAGTAAAGTCACAATAAAGTCAATACAGTGATTATATGTCTTCTATTTTATGAGGAGAACACTGATCACTGAGAAAGAAGGTCTCTTCCTCTATGTGCAGAGTTTTCACTTAATGCTCAGGCACTACTCACTGAGTCATCATATAGATAAGCTATAGTGATGTACTGTTGTACTGTTATACTGTTGTACTGCTATATATGATGACTCTGACACAGCATTTCCCTTCTTATGACGCTGTCTCTAAAGCTAACTGACCGCTCATAAACTTCATTACAACATTGTAACAGTTGAAGTTGTAGGGTGAGCACATTGAGACTGCACTAGAGTAAGGCTGATCACATGCCCTCACTTAATTGTGATGATATTGCACCTGGCAGTAAGTTCTTCATAACATAAACATCAAAATCAACATGTTTACTGTAGGTTCAAAACACCTTTTCTTTGTGTTTCTTCCTCACTGCCTCTCTTACAACATGTTGTTGTACCTCTTACAGCTTCTCTGCTGCTCATTGAGTGACATGATGACTTTATGACACTGTTCTCATTGTAGAGGTTTTCACCTCATGAAGGAAGCATTATGAAGCTTGCAGCTTATAGTCTAACATTTCTTGCAGTGTTGTACTTCCTGTTATACAGTATAAATGCTGACATAGTGTATATAGTCCATCAACATTTAAATGCTTAAACCTACAGCTGCAGACAACAGTGAAGACCTGTCTCTGTTAGACAAGCCTGTCAGTCTTTGTGTTCAGTGTGATGAGAAGGGCTCTGAGGTGTTATTGTCAACAGGTGAGCTTGTGGTGATTGACACCTTCAGAAAGAGATGAGAAAGCAGAGTGGTACAACAATCTGTTCAGCACCTGAAGAGGGTCAGGTGTCTACCTTTAAGTGACATCTCTGATAGAGGTTCCTGCCCTGTGTGATGTTGTGACAATACCTCACTGCTGATGTGTATGCAGCAGGGCCATCATTGTGAGTGTGTAATTTAGAAGAACTCCAGTCACACACTGTTAGATACTGCTCACTGTGACCCTTGCAGAAGGGTCAGAGTTGATCAGTACTTTGTGTTACAGGTCAATTCAGCCTGCACTCATTGTACATCACTCTGCAATCCTTATAGTCAATGCACAGTGGAGTCTCTAATCATCACTGCCTCAACCTCTGAAAGATCTGGTGTTGTTGTCCTGCGCACATGTGTCTATGATGGCAGAAGGGGTGGCAGCACACTGTAAGTCTGCCTTTTCTAATCCCCTTTCATTTTGTTTTGTTTAGTACAACTATGTTGTATCTGTTGTACTGTTGTACTGTTGTACTATTGGTATGCTAATTGTGTATAGCGCTCAATGACTGATCAATTAATCCTCATGCTGCTATCTCTTATCAGTCACTACTGGCACCCTCTGTGCCCCCCTGCAGCTGCTCTTCAATGTGAGTCTCTTAATTCCTTGAGGTCAATATGTGCTAATTTAGTAGTTCTGAGGAGCTTATTCAGGTCCTTACTGTCTTGTCAGAGAGCACTGCTCACACTCTCTGCATCCTCAACACTCATCAATCTCATCACTGTCAGGAGTACATTGAATTCTCTGAGCAGCGCCACATTGAGGAGATGAGGTCAGAGGCCTCATCAGACAGTGAGTGAATAGCTAGTAATGAAATTGTTTTCCCATTCTGACATCTGTACTATGCACATGTGACTTGTAGTGTTTCTTATAGAGGGTAATATAGTTGTTGTAGTCTCTGTTGTAGTCTTATTGTAGGGTACACCTACCCTTCATCATAGGAGATCAGGCTAAACAAAGCCAACAAGGTTTTTATGTAGATAAAGTGATCTTTAATTACATTCACATCATACAGCTTACTCAGATTTCAGCTTGTCAGAGTTGTCAGCATGAAATTTTCACATTTTTGCCTTTGCATTGCAGATGAAGTGTACTGGCTCTTATGTGTTGTCTCACACCTGATCTGTCAGCTTTCATTTGATGAGGTATTAAAGCCTGCTGTCACAAACACAGCTATTCACAATTGCCTCAACTTCTCACTCATTGTCTTAATTGAGTAGTAGGTCTTTTCCTGTCAATGCAGGAGACACATAATGTGTGTCTTAAAATGACTTCAATAGAGCAACATTGAACACATTATAGATATTTTAATCCTTTAAGAGGTCAAGTTTGTACAATGACTGACTTATCACACATCATACCTTGAATGAGCTGAGCTTTTTCCAATGCAGTTTCTTTGTCTGCTTGTTCACTGACATATTCTTTTCATTAATTAGTACTAAATTGCCTTCTTTAAACATTATCTCTGTTCAGCACTAATTATAATAGGTTGCATATGTCTTATTAGCCTGTTGTAGCTGTTTCTGAGCTGTTGCAATTTGGTCTTAAAGCTGCTGTACATCTGCATAGAGTTTTATTTGTTTATGTGAATGCTGTATAGATGGCCTACTTAGACCCATCTGAGAATCTAACCCTAGGTTAAGCTGAAAGGGGCTCTTACCTGTAGCAGCATGTATGAAGTTGTTGTATAAGAACTCAGCACAGGGTAGAAGCTTGACTCAGTCCTCTTACTGCTCATTAACAAATATGTGTAAATACACTTTTAGAAACTGGTTTTGTCTCTCTGTTTAACTGTCTATTTGCAGGTGAAAGGCCGTTAATAGGTTACAACAACATCACATGTGAAAGTAGAAGCTGATTCATTGCTTCAATGTAAACAGCTTGTCCCTGTCAGTGACTAAGACTTCTAGCACACTATGAAGCCTGACTATGTCTCAAATAAACACTTCAATGAAGTCAGCAATCAACATTGTCTTCTGTACTGAAATATAGTGGGCCATTTTGGTCAACTTATTGACTACAACAAGGATTGAATCTCATGTTATACTTTTATATGTGCTGCTCAGTGGCAGGTCTGTAATGAAGTCCATTGTCACTGTATGCTATGGCTCAGTTAGGACTGGCAATGGGTTTAATAATCTGTATAGCTTGTAATGAGATGGCTTCACCTTTTGACATTTGACACAGTTATGACAGTAACATTGTACATCTCTGACAGTGCCAGGTCAGTTATAAGATTGCTGCATCAATTCTGCAGTTCTTAACTTCCTAAAATGGCCTGTGAAGACATCATTATGATACTAACTGATCACTGCATTGCAGAGGGTAGGGTTCTGCAGAACATATACCTTACTGTTATAGTGTACAACATCATCTATTTCTTGCCAACATTTTCATACATCTAACAGTATAGATGCTATATTTAGCTGCATCTCTGATGCTATAATTATCTCAGGGTTCATGTCTATATCTATATTTGTCATCTCAGACCTGATCAAGTTGTTTCTATTCTTAATAGAGGTAGCTAATCCCTGTTATACTTGTTGTACCAAACTGTCTTTTAACTGCTCAGTATAAATTGCACATTTAAGTTGTTCAATAGACATCCTTATATAAGCTGTTATCTTCCCACCTATTGGTGAGTGAGTAGACATGAGTTGAAGCGCTTCAACAGTGTCAGCAGAAGCACTATTCTCAATTTGAAGGCTAATAGAAATGTGACTTGTGTCACTGTTTATAGCTTCAGTGTCTGCTGAGCTATTCTTGATTGGGTGCTGCTGAGGCTCTGCATATCTAGGCCCTCAAACTGGGTAACAGCTTGCTTCTTGAGCAGATAGGCACTGTACAGTGTGTGCTTCAGTGGTGTCACCAATTCCTTTCAACATGACACAGCTTACTTCTTAAGCAGGTAGATTCTACACTGCTGGTGTTTCAGTAGTACCACTGACTTCATCTGACATAACACTCTCATTATTTCTATTACAGCTTGCTTCTTCTTGAGCAGGTAGGTTTTACATCACTGGTGTTTCAATGAAACTGCTGTCTTCAATGTTCATTGTACCAGTAGTATTCATTGTGACAGGTACAACATTCTTTTATTGTAGCCCCTGTTGTACTGAATGTCTTGCTCACAGTTCATTACAGCTTGCTTCTTCTTGAGCAGATAGGTTCTGCACCACTGGTGTTTCAATGAAACTGCTGTCTTCAGTGTTTATTGTACTGGTACTGGTAGTATTTATTGTGACAGGTATGACATTCTTTTGTTGTAGCCCCTGTCATACTGGGTGTCTTGCCTGCAGTTCATTACAGCTTGCTTCTTCTTAAGCAGATAGGTTCCACACTGCTGATATTCTAATGAAACCACTGTCTTCAGTGTTCATTGTACCAGTAGTATTCATTATGACAGGTACAACATTCTTTTATTATAGCCCCTGTTATACTGAGTGTCTTAACTGCAGTGTCATTGCAGTAAGTGTGTATAATTTCTCTTGTACTGACTTATAGTCCTGACTTTTCAAGTGAAAGGACTGTTACACTATTTCAGCAGCAGTTGAGGTACTGGCAGTCTTCAGCAGTTCATAATTAGACTGTCTTAATAGGTCATCAGCAGGGTTCTTCTTGCCTTCTCAATATGTGACTTTGAAGTTGTATTCAGCAAGCTTTTCAGCTCATTTGAGCTGCCTTCATGTGAGGTTTGAAGTAGTCATGAATCAAATAAGGTTTGTATAGTCAATCAATACAACAATTTAGTGTCTAGCACCTCAACAGTAGTGCTGCCAATGGTGCATAACTTTTATAATGGTAAGGAGCTCTTGCTCACCTGTATCATATTGAGTCTCAGTATCTAGCAGCTTCTTGCTGTAGTAAGTAACTGATAGTCAGTGCAATTAACTGTTGACCTCAAAGCATTGCATTAAGATTTCACCAATTGCAAATTTGAAGGCGTCTGTTTCAACCCTTATGAGTTTGTTTTCATTGAAATAGTGTAGCAATGAAGTGCTTGTGAAGGTCTCCTTCAGAGCATTAAACACTTTCAATGCAGCTTCTGAAAGTGAAAAAGGGGCAGGTATGATATTTTCTTATTGTAGCTCTCCCCTAACTTGTGAACTGTGTGCTGAATAGCCTGTGCTAGACCTCTGCAATGAGATTGAGCTGCTCTGCTTTCCTTCAATATCTTGATGAGAAGCAGTCTGTTGAGAAGAAATAGGAGCTGGTACAACTTCAGTCTTCTTTTTATTCCTTCCTGTTTTCAGGAGGTTTAACAGCGGTGCTGCAATTCATGAATAGTCTCTTATAAACCTTTGAAAGAAGTTAGCAAAGCCTAGAAAGACCTGCAATTCATGAATGTTTTCCAGGGGCAGTCATTCTTTAACAGCTTAAATTCTCTCTGAGTTCATATATATGCCTTCTGTGTTGATCTTGAACTCTAGGAAGTTCACTTCTGTTACATTGAATGAACACTTGCTGATCTTAAGGTGAAGATTATAGTGTTATAGTGCAGCTAGTACTTGTTGTACATGCTCACTGTGTTTAGACTCATCTTTACTAAAGATCAAGATATTGTTCAAGTAGACCACACATGTGATGTTCAGGAACTCATCAAGCGCCTTATCAATGAAGGCTTAGAATGTAGCAGGAGCATTTATGAGACTGAAAGACATGGCAAGATATTCAAACAGGCTGAACTGTGTTCAGAATGCTGTTTTCCACTCATCTTCACCCTTGATTTATATTCAATTATATGCATTCTTGCAGTCCAGCTTAGTGAACTTCTTAGCTCCTTGAAGATGATTCAACATGTCTGATATAAGTGGTAGTGAGTAGCGATTCTTAATGGTAATATCGTTCAAGCGCCTATAGTCAATGACTAGTCATAGGCTGCCATTCAATTTCAGTACAAACATAATGGGTGAAGCTGCAGGTAATATTGATTTGCAGACTATACCTGCCTTCATAGTGTCATCTAGATATACTTTCAGTACATTGAGCTCAGCTGGAGACATCAAGTATAGCTTTCTGAATGGAGGTTGCTGCCCCAGTTTCAAGTCAATGGCATGATCATGTGGACCTCTTTCAGGCAGAGACTGCTTCTCAGCCGCCTAGAATATGTCTGCAAAATTATGATATTCAGGAGGTAAATTGTTGTAGATATTGTTGTACCCTTTGTTGTACTGCAATGAGTTCATTTATAGGGTATATTTTTCCATATTGATCACTAGGTCTGACAGTCTTATAAAGTGATCTGTGATGGAAAGGTTGTTCATCTGTAGAACACTTTTCAGTGTCTTCCTCTCACTGGCAGTGAATACTCAGTGTGCTATAGTATGCCTCATCTTTTTCTATAGGAATTTCCCTGTGTTATATTCATGATTTAAGTTTGCATTGACTAGAAAGGGTAATCTGAGGATGAAAGATGCTGATGCATTGTCTAGAGTGATAAAGAAGCAGCTGTTATAGCAGTAAGGTTGACTATTGGTGTTGTACACTGTAATAGTCAATATGACAGATTCTGACAAGTCAATCATATTGCCCTATGTGTTAGCTTGAGCTCTATAAGGTTCAGTTTGTAAAGACAGTTTATTAACAACATATTATGTGATAGTATTGCCTTGACTGCCATTGTCAATAATATATGAGTATTTTTTCTTCAGATCATCCCTTGTTGTATAGAAGTTCACCTCTAGCTGCTCTGATATCAGATGTGAGATATTGTCAATAATAGGTAAGGAGGCAAGCTGAAGGTTAATCATGAGTCATTTATTTGCATTAACTGCAGTAGTGACTGCTGTTGACTATTCTGTCATACACTCATTTGTTTAATGGTCAGCAACTTCACACTTAATACAGAGACCTGCTGCCTTTTGTGCATTCACTTCATTCCTTAAGACAAAGTCTTCTTGTCAGTGTGAGGAAGCTACAGATGTTTGTGTCATCATCATAGTTGTTCTTTCAGCAACTGGTAAGTGGTTAGAGTTCTGACTCTGGTTGCAGTTACTTTCTCAGTAGAAACCTCATGAATTGTTCCCTCTTCTGCAGCTGTTTTAAGTGAATTGAATGCAGGTTGTTTGTTGTTCAGTGGGGGATTCTTTTCTGTTGTAGTATGACATCTGTGTCATACTTTTATCTATATTGTTGACCTTGTTTTAGCGATCTTTTTTAGTGTCTGAGCAGCTTTAGAACAGTTTGTAGTTGATGATGACATCAAGATGTGCTGAGATTTCCTGCACTGACTGTCTTGCAACCTGCATTGAGTCTCAACATTATAGTTCAGTCAGGATGTGGTGTGAAAGTCTTAATTGCCAGCAGTCTTAAATGAGTGTCTCACCAATTTCCTTGTGTGAAGCTGAAAGGAAGCAGTAAAGTTCTAATAGTCTGTTATATCAGGAGGTGATTGTATTGTAGCTGCAGGGTTCAGCTGCATTGAAGGCAATGATATTTCATTTGTCTGTGTCTTCATCAGGGGATAGGTTCTTCTTCAGCACCTTCAAGTAGTTGTTATAGATGACTCAGGTGTGGTCATGCTGCTCCTTCTGCTTTCATCAGTCACTCATGGCTGTTTTCTCTAGGTAGGTGCCTGCTCAGACAATGAAATCCCATTCAGTAGGAAATTGCTCTAGCATCAGCTCTCAGTTCTGATTGATTTCATTCAGGTATTCCTGAAGTCTTCATCTTGTGACTTTAATGCCTTCTGCATAGAGACAAGGCTCTTGTGACTTTACAAGGTGTTGAAAAGAAGAGGGTGCAATGTCTGTCATAGCTCAACATTGTAGTCTGTGTAACAAATCTGCATCATTTTCTGAGTTTGTTGTAGTTGAAGAATCTTCTTACAGGTGTTGATTGAGCTTCTGAAGCTCCCTTTTATTGTCCTCAAACTCAATTTCTTGTTGTACACATTGTAGTTGTAGTCACTAATGCTCAATAACCTCCTGATTGTAGGCAGTGACTGCCTCAAGGTCTTCAATAGTGTTGTCAGGGTTGCCTGCAGCAATATGTTCATTATCATTGTTAATAATGCCAGAAGTAGGGGTATTGATGACTGATAGTGTAAACCTGCTAGTTGAAGGGCCTGCCTCAGCTTAATTGTCAACTGTTTCACTGGCCTGATGAGATTGAAGTGTTGATGCCATCATGTCTTATGCTTCTGATGTGACTGTTCACCTGAAGGTACTGAGCAATCAGTATGTAAGAGGCTGGGTGTACAACAGTTGTTGTACAGGTGTTAAACAGGGTGTTATAGGCAGTAGAGTCACAATAGGGCCAATGCAGTGATTATACATCTTCTATTTCATAGGGAGAACACTGATCACTGAGGAAGAAGGTTTCTTCCTCTGCATGCAGAGTTTTCACTTAATGCTCAGGCACTACTCACTGAGTCATTATATAGGTGAGCTATAGTGATGTACTGTCATACTGTTGTACTGTTGTACTGCTATATATGATGGCCCTAATAGTTTGACACATACTTACAGAGTGCCTGAGGACCCAGGATCTTCAGAAAGAGCTATTAGGGTGAGCTTACAACATCTGAAGGATTCTTAAAGACTCAGCACTAGTTAAAGCAGCCATCATCTTAGTGCTATAAGGCAACCTTCTGAGGCAGTTTCAGAATGTAACAGAGACTTTAAGCAATCTACAGGCTCAGAAGAAGCCTTTAGAGGATTCTGAAACAGGCAGTTCTATGACTGTAAATCACTACTGACTGCAGGAAAGGGAATTAATTGTTTATAGAAACATTCATCCCTGAGAGTAACAGCCTGAGAGAGGCATTAGCTTTGAACCCAACAGAGACTAGAGGCATTGAGAGACACAGACTCAGATTTTAATCAGGGAGCTTGAGCGGCAGAGGGGAAGGGCAGGGAAGGAGAGCAAATGAGAGAGCAAATGGGAGAGCAAATGAGGGAATAAATGAAAGGGTGATCACAGACATGACTTCAGACCTATAACATACAACAAACAACATGACATATAATATATCTACAGTCACTTATTTGCCATCTATTATCATTTATCTGCTATTTGTAGCTTATTTGCTCATCTGTTTTCAGTCTACATTTTGCGCATAATGCGCTAGTCTTTACTTAGTCACATGGTGTATGGCAGCACTAGACAGCCTCAGTCACCTATGAATAAATCAATCAATTAATCAATTAATTAAATGCTATCATGATTCTAACAATATGTCACTGTGAGTTGTATACACTGCACTTAACTCTGTCTGAGTTCTTTATAGAGGTTGAGGAGCTCTTTTCAGCCCTCTTTATCTTTCTCTCACTGTTTCTGCTTTCTTTAAATTCAGTCTTCAGTGTCTTTATAGATGAGGAGGACTTGTTATTACTTGATGTGTCTCTGCATTTCTCAATGTCAATAAGCTGAGTAACAAGCCTATTAAAATCTGATTCAGTGAGCTCACTGTCTGCTTCAAGTTGTCATGTTGTGAGGATTATTATGACAAACACTGTGTATAAGTTGCTGAGGCTGTAGAGGAAGAAGCTGGTCATTTACCAGTTAAGCACTTAATGCTTCATGTTCTCAATCATTGTTCTTGCCTTCTTCATGGCTTTTGTGTACTCTGAGATGTTCTTGTACTTTAAAAGGTCTAAACAGTTTATTGTCTTTTAATGTAAATGACGTTCTGTATACTTCTTTATTTTATACATGCTTTTCAGCGTTTTAAACATCTTTAAGGTGTCTATAAAGTTGATCAGATGAGAGGCAGGATCTTGCTTAACAGTCTGAAGTATATAGCTCTGAGCTATCTCTTTCACCTCTTCTCAGTCTTCTAGTCTCACTGTATATGTCTCCTGCTGGGTGTCACTGGCATTCACAGGTAGTGTTAATTGGAGAATCATTCTGTTCATCACCTTTCATACTCTATTTAACAGGGCAACCCTCTTTAGGTCAATTGCTCAGACCTGATAGTTCTGAGGCCCTTCCAGCTTCATTACATAGCTGAGATTCAACATACCTGCTTATTCTCAGTGTTCCTGTTGCCTAGAAAGTGTGTATTTCTCCTTCACTTCTTCCTTTATAATTTGTGACTGTGTTTCTTCGCGAGTTCTAATAACGCCGTCATTTAATTTATTACAGAGGGTGTTCTTACTGAATTAATTGACTTGTTGAACTTCTTTGTCCTTCAGGTTGGCGTCCATTTAATGAGAAATATAGCGAAGTTCTGCATGCTAAGTAGTGATGTAGGTGAGGCTATAATACCTCTATTCTCCTATGTCAGCCGGGCTTATAACCTATTGGGAAAGCATTTTGCAGAAGATGGAAAATGCATATATTGTTCTATGTAAAGACTATCTAATGAGCAATATATAGTAAATAGATAGTAACAGAAGACGTAATGCAATTTCCCATTGATGACATATTATATTGCTGATTTAGTAGCTGACAAATAGGCAATTCCTGTTGTATATATAGCTGGTGTTGTAGCCCATGTTGTAGTCTATATAGTGGCCTTGTATGGTAGACTCATAATGCCTGTATCAATAATCAACATGTTGAATTTGTGAAACGGCTGTGAATTTTCTATGTAGGCAGCTCACTACTTATAACACTGACACTAGTTCTAATAGATTTAAGGGTGAATTTCAACACTTCCTCTTAAATGAAAGATTCTATTAGACACATGTGTAAGCAATGATGAGCTTTCACCTCTATGTGATGTCACCTATAAGTACTCAGAACCTTGTTCACTCTGAGAAAATTAAGAGAAGCTTCACTTTACCTTCTGAGCCTTTATATATTGAATTACACACAGTATCACCTACCTGTAAGAGGCTGGGTGTATGACGGTTGTCATACAGGTGTTGAACAGGATGTTATAGGCAGTAGAGTCACAATAGGGTCAATGCAGTGATTATACATCTTCTATTCAGTGAAGAGAACACTGATTGCTGAGGAAGAAGGTCTCTTCCTTCATGTGCAGAGTTTTCACTTAATGCTCAGGCACTACTCACTGAGTCATTATATAGATGAGCTATAGTGATGTACTGTTGTACTGTTGTACTGTTGTACTGCTATATATGGTGGCCCTGACACAGCATTCTCCTTCTCATGGCGCTGTTCCTGAAGTCAACTGACTGCTCATAAACTTCATTACAACGTCATAACAGTTGAAGTTGTAGGGTGAGTGCATTGAGACTGCATTAGGGTAAGGCTGATCATGCACCCTTGCTTAATTGTGATGATATTGCGCCTGGCAGTAAGTTCTTCATAACATAAACATTAAAATTAACATGTTTACTGTAGGTTTAAAACACCTCTCCTTTGTGTTTCTTCTTCACTGCCTTCTCTTATAACATGTTGTTGTACCTCCCACAGCTCCTCTGCTGCTCATTGAGTAACATAGTGACTTCATGACGCTGTCCTCATTGCAGAGGTTATAATCTCATGGAGGGAGTGTTGTGGAGCTTGCAGCTTACAGCTCAACATTCTTTACAGTGTTGTACTTCCTGTCATACTGTATAAATGCTGACATAGTGTATATAGTTCATCAACATTTGAACACTTGAACCCACAGCTGCAGACAACAGTGAAGACCTGCCTCTGTCAGGCAAGCCTGTCAGCCTTTGTGTCCAGTGTAATGAGGAGGGCTCTGGAGCGTCATTGTTGACAGGTGAGCTCATGGTGGTTGACACCTTTAGAAAGAGATAAGGAAGCAGAGTGGTACAACAATCTGTTCAGCGCCTGAAGAGGGTCAGGCATCTACCTTCAAGTAATGTCTTCAACAGGGGTTCCTGCCCTGTGTAATGTCACAACAATACCTCACTGCCAGCACACATGCAGCAGGCCCATTGTTGTAGATGTGTAATTTGAGAGAACCTCAGTCACATACTGTCAGATACTGCTCACTGTAGCCCTTGCAGAAGGGCTGAGGTTGATCAGTACTTTGTGTTGCAGGCTAATTCAGCCTGCACTTGTTGCACATCACTCTGCAACCCTCATAATCAATGCACAGTGAAGCCTTCAATTATTACTGCCTCAATCTCTAAGAGATCTGGTGTTGTTGTCCTGCACATACATGTTTATGGTGGCAGGAGGGGTGGCAGCACACTGTAAGTCTGCCTTTCCTAATCCCCTTTCATTTTGTTTCATTTAGTACAACTATGTTGTACCTGTTGTACATACAACATTTTGTCATACTGTTATACTGTCATACTGTTGTACTATTGATATACTAATTGTGTATAGCGCCTAAAGGCTGATCAGTCAATCCTCACACTGCTGCCCCTTACTGGCCACTACTGACACCCTTTACACCTCTTGCAGCTGCTCCTTAACATGAGTCTCTTGACTTCCTTAGGGTCAACACATGCTAATTTAGTAGTCCTGAGAAGCTTATTCAGGCCCTTACTGTCTTGCTGAAGAGCACTACTCATGCCCTCTGCATCCTCAATGCCCATCAATCTCACTGTCATCAGAAGTACATTAAATTCTCTGAGCAGCGCTGTGTTAAGAAGATGAAGTCAGAGGTCTCATCAGACAGCAAAGAAGAATATAAGACAGTGAGTGAATAGCTAGTAATGAAATTGTTTTCCCATTCTGACATCTGTACTATGCACATGTGACTTGTAGTGTTTCTTATAGAGGGCAACATAGTTGTTGTAGCCTCTGTCATAGTCTTGTTGTAGGGTACAGCTACATTTCCGCCATAGGAGACCAGGCTGAACAAAGCTGACAAAGTTTTCATATAGATAAGGTGGTCTTCAGTTACATCCACATTGTACAGCTCACTCAGATTTCAGCTTGTCAGAGTTGTCAGCATGAAATTTTCACATTTTTGCCTTTGCATTATAGATGAAGTGTGCTGGCTCTCATGTGTTGTCTCACACCTGGTCTGTCAGCTTTCATTTAATGAGGTATTGAAGCCTGCTGTTATGAACACAGCTATTCACAATTGCCTCAACTTCCCACTCATTGTCAGGATCATGCAGAGCAAGTCATGCAGATATGGTGATGAAAGGATATTAATTGTAAGGAGCCATATGGGCGAGCGAGCAGTCTACTATATAGGGGCGTGTATGAGCCGCGCTAGGCCCAACCAGGCGCTAGCGTGCGCCACTGAGTAAACAATGCCTGAACACTGTCATGCTCCTAACACTCATTGTCTTAATTGAGTAGTAGGTCTTTTCCTGTCAATGCAGAGGACACATAATGTGTGCCTCAAAATGGCTCCAATAGGGCAACATTGAACACATTATAGATATTTCAATTCTCTGAGAGGTTGAGTTTGTATAATGACTGACTTATCACATGTTGTACCTTAAATGGGCTGAGCTTTTTCCAATGCAGTTTCTTTGTCTACTTATTCACTGACACATTCTTTTCATTGATCAGTACTAGATTACATCTTGTTAGCCTGTTGTAGCTGCTTCTAAGCTGTTGCAATTTGGTCTTGAAGCCGCTGTGCATCTGCATAGGGTCTTATTTGTCCATGTGAATGCTGTATAGGCGGTCTACTTAGGCCCATCTGAGGATCTAACCCTAGGTTAAGCTGAAAGGGGCTCTTACCTGTAGCAGCATGTATGAAGTTGTTGTACAAGAACTCAGTGCAGGGTAGAAGCTTAGCTCAGTCCTCTTGCTGCTCATTAATAAATATGTGTAAATACACTTTTAGGGACTGGTTTTGTCTTTCTATTTAACTGTCCATTTGTGAGTGAAAGGCTGTTGATAGGTTACAATGACATCACATGTGAAAGCAGAAGCTGGTCCATTGCTTCAATGTAAACAGCTTGTCTCTGTCAGTGACTAAGACTTCTGACACGCCATGAAGCCTGACTATATCTCAAATAAACACTTCAATGAAGTCAGTAACTGACATTGTCTTTCATACTGGAATATAGTGAGCCATTTTGATCAACTTATTGACTACAACAAAAATTGAATCCCATGTTGTACTTTTATACATGCTGCTCAGTGGCAGGTCTGTAATGAAGTTCATTGTCACTGTATGCCATAGCTCAGTTGGGACTGGCAATGAGTTTAATAACCTGTATAACTTGTAATAAGATGACTTCACCTTTTGGCATTTGACACAGTTATAGCAGTAATGTTGTATGTCTCTGACAGCACCAGGCCAGTTATAAGATCACTGCATTAATTCTGCAGTTCTTGACTTCCTGAAATGACCTGCAAAGACATCATCATAATACTGACTGATCACTGCATTGCAGAGGGTAGGGTTCTGTGAAACATATATCTTACTGTTATAGTGTACAACATCATCTATTTCTTGCCAATGTTTTCATACATTTAACAGTATAGATGTCATATTTAACTGCATCTCTAATGCTATAACCATCTCAGGGTTCATGTCTATATTCATATTTGTCATCTCAGACTCAGTCAAGTTGTTTCTATTCTTAATAGAGGTAGCTAATCCCTGTTGTACTCATTGTACCAAGCTGTCTTTCAACTGCTCAGTACAAATCACATGTTCAAGTTGTTCAATAGACATTCTTGTATAAGCTGTTATCTTCCCACCTATAGGTGAGCGAGTAGACATGAGTTGAAGCACTTTAACAGTGTTAGCAGAAGCGCTATCCTCAATTTAAAGACTAATAGAAATGTGACTTACATCACTATCTATAGCTTCAGTGTCTGCTGAGCTATCCTTAATTAGGTACTGCTGAGGCTCTGCATATCTAGGCCCTTCAACTGAGTAACAGCTTGCTTCTTAAGCAGATAGGCACCACACAGTATGTACTTCAGTGGCACCACTGATTTCTTTTAACATGACACAGCTTGCTTCTTGAGCAGGTAGATTCCACACTGCTGGTGTTTCAGTGAGACTGCCGGTCTTTTCTGTCATAACACAGCTTGCTTCTAGAGCAGGTAGGTTTCACACTGCTGGTGTTTCAGTGAAATCACCAGTCTCTGACATAACACTCTCATCATTACAGTTTGCTTCTTCTTGAGCAGATAGATTTCACACTGCTGATGTTTCAATGAGACCATCATCTTCAGTATTCATTGTACTGATAGTATTCATTATGACAGGTACAACATTCTTTTGTTGTAGCCTCTGTTGTACTGGGTGTCTTAACTGCAGTTCATTACAGCTTACTTCTTCTTGAGCAGATAGGTTCTGCACCACTGATGTTCTAATGAAACTGCTGTCTTCAGTATTTATTGTACTGGTAGTATTCATTATAACAGGTATGACATTCTTTTGTTGTAGCCTCTGTTGTACTGAGTGTCTTAGCTGCAGTTCATTACAGCTTGCTTCTTCTTAAGCAGATAGGTTCTGCACTGCTGATGTTCTGATGAAACTGCTGTCTTCAGTAATTGTTATCCTGGGTAGATGACGCACTGCTGATATTTCAGTGGTACCACTGACTTCATTCAACATGACACTCTCATCATTTTCATTACAGCTTGCTTCTTCTTGAGCAGGTAGGTTTCACACCACTGATGTTTCAATGAAATCACTGTCTTCAGTGTTTACCATACTGGTAGTATTCATTGTGACAGATACAACATTCTCTTATTGTAGCTCCTGTTGTACTGGGTGTCTTAGCTGCAGTGTCATTGCAGCAAGTGTGTATAATTCCTCTTGTACTGACTTATAGTCTTGACTTTTTAAGTGAAAGGACTGTCGCACTATTTCAGCGGCAGTCAAGGTACTGGTAGTTTTTAGTAGTTTATAATTAGGCTGTCTTAATAGGCTATTAGTAGGGTTCTTCTTGCCTTCTTAATATGTGACTTTGAAGTTGTATTTAGCAAGCTTTTTAGCCCATTTAAGCTGCCTTCATGTGAGGTTTGAAGTAGTCATGAATCAAATAAGGTTTGCATGATTGGTCAGTATGACAATTTGATGTCTAGCACCCTGACAGTAGTGCTGCCAATGGTGCATAGCTTTCATAATGGTAAGGAGCTCTTGCTCACCTGTATCATATCAGGTCTCAGTATTTAACAGCTTCTTGCTGTAGTAAGCAACTGGTAGTCAGTGCAATTAACTGTTAACCTTAAAGTGTTGCATCAAGATTCTGCCAATTGTGAATTCAGAGGCGTCTGTTTTAACTCTTATAAGTTTGTTTTTATTGAAATAGTGTAGCAATGAAGCGCTTATAAAGGTCTTCTTCAGAGCATTAAATGCTTTCAATGCAGCTTCTGAAAGTGAAAAAGGAGCAGGTACAACATTTTCTTGTTGTACTTCTACCCCAGTCTTCTTTTTATTTTTCCCCATTTTTAAGAGGTTTAGCAGCGGTGCTGCAATTTGTGAATAGTTCTTTATAAACCTTTGAAAGAAGTTAGCAAAGTCTAGAAAGACCTGCAATTTGTGAATGTTTTCTGAGGGCAGCCATTCTTCAACAGCTTGAATTCTCTTCAGGTTCATATATATGCCTTCTGTGTTGATCTTGAATTCTAGGAAGTTCACTTTCATTGCATTAAATGAACACTTGCTGATCTTAAGATGAAGACTATAATGTTGTAGTGCAGCTAGTACTTATTGTACATACTCACTGTGTTTAGACTCATTTTTGCTAAAGATCAAGATATTGTTCAAGTAGACCACACATGTAATTTCCAGGAACTCATTAAGCGCCTTATCAATGAAGGCTTAAAATGTAGCAGGAGCATTTATGAGACTGAAAGGCATGGCAAGATATTTGAACAGGCTGAACTGTGTTCAAAACACTGTTTTCCACTCATCTTCACCCTTAATTCATATTTAATTATATGCATCCTTGCAGTTCAGCTTAGTGAACTTCTTAGCTCCTTGAAGACAATCCAACATGTCTGATATAAGTGGTAATGGGTAGCAATTTTTAATGATAATATTGTTCAAGCGCCTATAGTCAATGACTAGTTGTAGGCTGCCGTCCAATTTCAGTACAAACATAATGGGTGAAGCTGCAGGTGATATTAATTTGTGGACTATGCCTGCCTTCATAGCGTCATCTAGATATACTTTCAGTACATTGAGCTCGGCTGGGGACATTGAGTATAGCTTTTTAAATGGAGGTTGCTGCCCTGGTTTCAAGTCAATGGCATGATTATGCAGACCTCTCTCAGGCAGAGACTGCTTCTCAGCCACCTGAAATATGTCTGTGAAATTATGGTACTCAGGAGGTAAATTGTTATAGATATTGTTGTACCCTTTGTTGTATTGTAACAAGTTCATTTGTAGGGTATATTTTTCCATATTGACTACTAGATTTAATGATTCTATAAAGTGATCTGTGATGAAAAGGTTGTTCATCTGTAGAACACTCTTCAGCACTTTCCTCTCACTGGCAGTGAATACTCAGTGTGCTATAATATGCTTCACCTTTTTCTATAGGAATTTTCCTGTGTCATATTTATGATTTGAGTTTGCATTGACTAGAAAGGGTAACCTGAGAATGAAAGATGCTGATGCATTGTCTAGAGTGACAAAGAAGTGGCTGTTATAGTGATAAGGTTGACTGTTAATGTTGTACACTGTAATAGTCAATATGACAGATTCCTGCAAGTTGACTACATTGCCCCATGCATTGACTTAAGCTCCATAGGGTTCAGTTTGTAAAGACAGTTCATTGATAACATATTGTGTGATAGTATTGCCCTGACTGTCATTATCAATAATATATGAGTATCTTTTCTTCAGACCATCTCTTGTTGTATAGAAGTTCACCTCTAGCTGCCCTAATATCAGATGTGAGATATTGTCAATGATAGATAAGGAGGTGAGCTGGAGGTTGACCACAAGTCATTTATTTGCATTAACTGCAGTAGTGACTGCTGTTGACTATTCTGTCATACAATCATTTGTTCAATGACTGGTGACTTCACACTTGATACAGAGGCCTGCTGCCCTTTATACATTCACTTCATTTCTTGAAACAAAGTCTTCTTATCAGTGTGAGGAAGCTGTAGATGTTTGTATCATCATTGTAGTTGTTCTTTCAGTGACTGATAAGTGGTTAGGGTTCTGACTCTAGTTACAGTTACTTCCTCAGTAGGAACCTCATGAGTTATTTCCTCTTTTACAGCTGTTTTGAGTGAATTGAGTGCAGGTTGTTTGTTGTTCAGTGAGGGATTCTTTTCTGTTGTAGTATGACATCTGTGTTGTACTTTTGTTTATATTGTTGATCTTATTTTAGCAATCTTTTTTAGTGTCTAAGCAGCTTTGAAACAGTTTGTGATCAACAATGACGTTAAGATGTGCTGAGATTTCCTGCACTGACTGTCTTGCAACCTGCATCAGGTCTCAATGTTGTAGTTCAGTCAGGATGTGGTGTGGAAGTCTTAATTGCCAGCAGTCTTAAATGAGCATCTCATCAATTTCCTTGTGTGAAGCTGAAAGGAAGCAGTAGAGTTCTAATAGTCTGTTATATCAGAAGGTGATTATATTGTGGCTGTGAGGTTCAGCTGCATTGAAGGTGATGATATTTTGTTCATCTGTGTCTTTACTGAGGGATAGGTTCTTCTCCAGCACCTTCAGGTAGTTGTTATAGATGACTCAGGTGTGATCATGCTGCTTCTTCTGCTTCCATCAGTCACTCATGACTGTTTTCTCTAGGTAGGTGTCTGCTCAGATGATGAAATTCCATTCAGTAGGGAATTGCTCTGGCATCAGCTTCTGATTCTGATTGATTTCATTTAGGTATTTCTGGAGTCTTCATCTTGTAGCTTTGACGCCTCCTGCATAGAAATGAGGCTCTCATGGCTTTACAAGGTGTTAAAAAGGGAGGGGTGCAATGTCTGTTGTAGCTCAACATTGTAGTCTGTATGATGAACCTGTGTTGTTCCCTGAGTTTATTGTAGTTGAAGGACCTTCTTACAGGTGTTGATTAAGCTCCTGAAGCTTCCTTTTATTATCCTCAAACTTAATTTCTTGTTGTACATG
Organism: Lapillicoccus sp.; assembly: GCA_965277795.1. Classification (GTDB taxonomy): domain Bacteria; phylum Actinomycetota; class Actinomycetes; order Actinomycetales; family Dermatophilaceae; genus Lapillicoccus. The sequence continues at coordinate 5,082,325 of OZ255840.1, read as the reverse complement.
TTGTAGTTATAGTTGCTGACACTCAATGACCTCTTGATTGTGGGCAGTGACTGCCTCAAGGTCTTCAATAGTGTCATCAGGGTTGCCTGCAGCAATATGTTCATTGTCATCATCAACAATGTCAGAAGTAGGGGTATTAGTGACTGATAGTGTAGACCTGCTAGTTGAAGGGCCTGCCTCAGCTTAGTTGCTGACTGTTTTACTGGCCTGACAAGATTGAAGCATTGATGCCATTGTGTCTTATGCTTTTGATGTAGCCGTTCACCTAAAGGTACTGAGCAATCAGTATGTAAGAGGCTGGGTGTACAACAGTTGTTATACAGGTGTTAAACAGAGTGTTGTAGACAGTAGAGTCACAATAGAGTCAATGTAGTGGTTATACATCTTCTATTTAGTGAAGAGAACACTGATCACTGAGGAAGAAGGTCTCTTCCTCTGTGTGCAGAGTTTTCACTTAATGTCCAGATGCTACTCACTGAGTCATTATATAGGCAAGCTATAGTGACATACTGTTATACTGTTGTACTGTTGTACTGCTATATATGGTGGCCCTGACACTATCTTAATAATGCGTCAAAATGGCATGTTAAAGCCTTATAACATATTAATTGCCCCTGATATGATGGAGTCTTGACATAATGCAGATCAGAGTCACTACTGAGTTGACTACTCAGTAAACCAGAGATCTCCTGACATGTTGAGCCCATGTCAAGCCTGTTTAACGCGTTAAGAGTCACCTACATACAGCAGTTATACATCTATTTCATTTGAAAGCACATCTTTTTCACATCACAAAAAGCAGTTATATAATACCTTCTTAACACTCTTATTAAATCTCTTATAACTTTTCTTTACACATGATTATCAAGCAACAGACACTTGAAGAATAGTATAAGTGCATCTTCACCAGTTAGATCTATACAGAGACAGAGAGAAGGGGTAACTAAGATATTAGTTGTTTACAGCAACATTCATCCCTGCAGATAATGACTCAAAGGAGGCATTAAGAAGCAGTCACAAGAAGAGGAGAATTAGTAAGGCATTGAGATGGGTGTTTCTAATCTATGCACATGATGCTGAAATAGAAGTGCCCCTGAGTTTTCTTGAACTTTCTTTTGTTTTTGTTTTTGTTTTTGTGCAGAATGCACTAGTCCACTTCAGGAAGCAGTGTATGGCAGTGTTAGGCAGCCTCAGTCACCTATGAATAAATCAATCAATCAATCAATCAGACACGTGTGTCTTCTGTACATGTAGCTCCCTCTGAAGTATCTCCCTCTGAATTGCAGCCTACTCAGCCTCTTCTTAACCACTCAATCTGAATTGCAGCCTACCCAGCCTCTTCAAAACCACCCAAAACCTCTCATACTGTAGGTGGAAATGATGGAAAGAGTACTGTGTCCAGCCCTCTGATTCACGACTGTTCTCTTCCTCCAGCTCTGTCACATCGTTACTCCACCTAACCTCTGGATCATTGTCTCTGGGTTCCGGCCTCGTTCACTCATCGGCTCACTGGCTCATTGACTCATTTGGCTTGCTGGTGTGCTTCCAACTGTGACTTGTATCGCTATAGGAGGTGGTCAGATCGTCTCTGAGCTTCTGTGATATACAACACAGCCTGCGTTCAGTGCTGTGAGGGAGCCGCCTCCAGGTGTAGACAGCGTGTAGTAATAGAACTACCAACGCATACCGGGCTCATAACCTGTTGAATTTGTGAAACGGCTGTGGATTTTCTATGTGGGCAGCTCGCTACTTATAACACTGACGCTAGTCCTAATAGGTCCAAGGGCGAATTCCAACAGTCTCGAAAATGTCTCTCCCATATCGGCCGAAGCCTAATTGTGGACCTTACGGCCAACTGAACATCCTGTCGATATTACCTTCTAGACAGCTCTTGCAACTGGCCTCAGGTCGACTATGTGCCCCACACAGCGTTGAAAACGTACACGTGGAGCCTTCACCCAGCGATCTTCCGCACCAACCGTCAGATTCATGATGAAGCAAAGGCGATCTTGCAGCTCCGAAATGATCTTGTCTTTACAGTATTGAGCTATGGATCGTGGTTTTCTGAGCAGTGTCTCTACCAAGGTAGAAGAGGTGTTACAATAGCTCACGTCCCTGGTCCATCAATGAGGGTTCCTCTGGAGAAACAAGGCACATCTATAGGAGCGAATTAGGAGATATTCGGCCTACTGACCGCAGAACTTCACGACTGATGCACTGTTATCTCCACTCGACGGGACGCTGGAGGCAACTATTATACCTCGGATGTCAATGCCACGTTTTCCCTCGCTACTCCCAAAGAGTACGAGTCCAAGTCCAAATGCAACAACGCGAGACCTCCCTCCTTGGGCCCTTCACCAAATAGCGTTGCCTTTCCTCCGTAACAATTGACATCGTGTCTGAAAACTGCACCAAACTCATAGCACAGTGTATGACACAGGGCGCTCTCCCGCCTCAACGTCACGAAGACCGTCTTCGAGCTCCTGTCCATGAGCACCACCACTACATTGGTCCAATTCAGGAGATTGCATTCTTATCGAAGGCTTGCTAGCCATGGCCGTCGGCGTCGGCGTGTGTTCTTTGATGATGATACTGTTGAGGAAGATGCGGATAGACGACTGGCTGTTGTACTGTGTTTGAAGGCTGAGAGGGCTGAGGCCCTCCACCCGTTGTTGCAGTTGGAGACGAAGATTTTCCCTCCCGAGGAAAGCGGCCTGAGTTTAGGAATGAGGTAATAATGGACGGACAGGTATGCGATGAAGAGTAGGCTTAGACACATGGACTTTCTGCCGGTTTATTGACAACGACGAACAATGCTCCGGCGCCTTCCAGTGCATGCTTCTCCAGTGACGAAATACATTGCGTTCCCAGCCAAAGTCTGACCTCATGGTCGCAATGGAGCACGATATCCAACGGTGCAAGGACCTCTATTTTTTTGGAAGGGCGGAGCTAGCCGGAACATAGTCCCAGACGTGTCGGAGACTTCAATGAGACAGTCATTCGCGACTTGCGCCCGCCACAGCCACAGACGACCATTTCTCCAGCCGCAGCTCAAACAGTCAAATAGCGGAGCTGCTGCATCTGTACACTTTGCATGACTTTCGCTATACAAGAGATTTGTAGGATCAACAAAGACATTGCGAAGCCACCTGCAGCTAGGAGCTTTTCCTTACCCGCCAAGTTTCCAACCATACCATCCTATCAGAATGCGAGTACGGCAACTGTCATTTGTTATCGCCCTGGCGCAGCTCGCAGCCCTTAGCGTGGCTATTCCAATCACCCCAAATACAGAGACAGAAGAAACCTCTTCTTTGGTTCCCCGATCTCAATTCTGCTCCAATGCGCCGCTGACCAAAGCCGGAACGTACGTGCTATTCAGTGTCCTGAATCTACTCCATTCTCCACGAAACAGCTCCATTCAACAAGCTAATCTCCACCTCTGCAGTCCCTTCACTCGCCGCGACCTCACCTCCTCTCTCGTCGAAGGCTCCCTCGTTCCCCGCACCCAGGACGACGGTATCATCTGGTGCGCCCAGGGCAGCCAAACCTACGTCGTCGTCAAAGTCGGCTGGCAAATTGCCACCACCAATGTCTTCACCCTACTCAACCAAGCCTACGACTTGACAGTCTCACAGATCCAGGCTCAAGGCGACGGCCTGCTGTATCCGCTGCCCTACGGGCAGATCGGATCGGTCTTCAATCTCTTCGACGCCTACGGACTGACGCTGAATGTCGTGAATGCGAATAACCATCAGACAACCTGGGGGGTGCTCGGGGCGGCATGTTGGGCGCTGAGGGATTTTGTGGCGGTGAGGGGCCCGTTTGCTACATTGGAGTTTACGATCTTTGACGGGGTGAATGAGGTGGCGGTGGGAACGCTTAAGTAAGGTGGTGATAGGAGGGACAGCGGAATTGATTTCGTGATTGTATCTGCTTGAATCTTGATAAGCCTACTCTCTCGAGTCTGACTATTCGATAACCAAAATAATAATCTACCTAGCCCGGAATCTTATGCCTCAGAGTCGTAACTTTTGACAACGCATGCAGAGCCCTCAAGTCCCTCAACCCTCTCTCATAACTCTTTCCCAAAGGACCTCAAGTCCATCGCAGTGACACAGTGAATCCCGATCGGAAAACGGCAGAGGCTGAAACACCCCACAGATGGGGCCCGCTCACAAAACGAATGCGACTCGCGACATGCGACACGCACCCGTATTGCAAATATGCAGGGCAAAACTCCGAGGCGAAAGCTCAAATAACGTGCCGCCTGCTATTCGACATCATTGCTTATGTTTCTCGGACATTCCTAGTTTGGTTGATACCCAAAAAAAAAGGGACTGAACCTCCGCCACAAGACAGCGTGGAGCCCACCCCTTGACCCACCCACCCACCGAGCCAAGCCCAGACCCACCGAGACAGCCACGGATCCACCGAGCCAACCCCAGAATATGCCCTCGAAATGCGCCCATTCCGCCCCCTACTCCTCGTAGCCCTGGCTCGCCTGGCCACCACCGCGTTGGCGATCCCTGTCGACACTCTGACGTCCCTGGTGGTGGTCCCTCGCAGCAGTCGATACTGCAGCAACGCGCCTGCTACCGTCGCCGGAACGTAAGTCATCCATCCATCCATCCATCTATCAGCCCCCCAGCGCGCCCTATACTGCCACCACACTCGCCACTCCTATCACACGAAACAAACATCATACTGACACCTTCCCTTCCCCCCCTTCCCGGGCAGTCTCCTCACCTCCCGCGCCCCCCTCACCGACCACCTACGCCGCACCCCCCCAATCTCAACCAACACATTCATCTACTGCGCCCACCACAGCGCCACGTACGTCGTGATAAAAACCGGCTGGTCCGCCTCCAACAGCGACACCCTCCTCGGCCTCCTCAACCAAGCCTACGAAACAGCCCTCAGCCGCATCGCCCTGCACGGCGACAACGTCGTCGCCACCTCCCTCGTCTACGGCATGATTGGGTCCATTGTATATCTGTCCAGCAGCGGCATGATGCTGCGGATCGCGAATGCCAATAATCATCAGACGACTTGGGGGGTGCTCGGTGCGGCGATGAAGGCGTTGAGGAATTTTGTGGGCGAGCATGGTGGCTTCGATATGGCGGATTTTGTGATTTATGATGGGGAGAATCAGGTGGCGATGGGGACGATGGCGCCGGTGGGGTAGTTAGGTGGAATAGGTGGGTGCTGGTGAGCGCGGTGGGGTGGGTAGAATGGACGGAGTGCGTGCTGGATGGATGGGCTGGAGAGGCTCTGGTCGGAGAGGTGGATGGTGTGATGTCGAAACCTTTTGTGGCGTGGTCTGGGTTAGCTGTGCCGGCGGACGGATTGCTAGGTACGCAAGAGGGTTCATTCCTAGTGTGAGTTCTGCCTGATGAAGACGATATCAACAGGGAGTTCTCGTAGAAGGGGGCATACTCACGCTGCTTGTTCAAGGTAAAGACGGTTGTTGCAAGTTCGATGTGTACAGAGAACGTCTTGCTGCATAACTCCTGTGATCCAACTGCCATGATCTGGTGGACTGGCGATTGGACATGCCCACGATATGAACACGCATATAAACAATCAGTGGGGGGATACCTTAGTAATCTTGACAACATATTCCATTCTGTAGCTAGTATGGTCGGTACTTGCAGCTCAGTCTTCTCAAACAGTGCATTCTTAACCACAAGTTCGCATCTCTCCTCGGCAGATGTGCTAAATCCACCAGTACGTGACGGCCGAAAATTAAGGGGAAAGAAGGATGTAGCAAAACATTTGAGCAAATCAAGCGCTTGATGTGAACATAGCACGCAAGGATCTGTACACAAACACTCTTGTTCACATGTCTTGCCTACATCGTTCTGAAGAACGAGTAGTGTAGCAGGCATAGATCCGAGCCCTACCATAACGAGTAAACCAACAGAAAAGGCGGAGCCACGACTCTCTCGTAGTGGCAGTAGGAGGCCTCAAAAGCGAGCAGTTCAGTGCAAGAGCTGCAAGAGATAATGCCACCCAGTAGTTAAGACAAGCGTAATACGCTCAACGCTCCAACCGGAGCACGAAAGTAACTCGTCCCGGGAGCACCATAAATATGAGAAGCTTTTCACAAATGCCGAGTCCGAGCAGTCGACATGTTTCATGATTATGAGGAGTACTGGGCCCAAAAGTGGTGATCAAGCTTCACTGACATCAAACGAATCGAGATCATGCGATAGCGAGCAGCAAAGATCATGCATAAGGGCCGAACAATGTGGTCTCATCTCATCAAAGCGAGTCAAGATCCAAGTCATACGTGACATCAAGGGTTGTAGCATGTCAATCGGATCACGCGGTGCCCGGCGGTCTTTGCTCACCTGGCGGGCCTTGACCTGGCTGTTGTTGATTTGGTTGTGCCATTGCAGCATACCACATGGCGACATAGTTATTATAACCGCCGTATGCAGCATAAGGATCTGCTTCACCCCCCGGTTGCGGTGTTGCTTGCGCTTGTGGGCCTACACCACCGGCTTGTTGCCCATACGGCTGCTGGGCTTGTGAGTAGCGATCATTGTATGGGTCATCACCACGACGACCGCCACCTGGGCGGTTCTTCTGTTCCTTTGAAAATATCAGCAAACACTCTCCACGGTGACATCCTGCGGAGCATACCACTGCTTCAACTTTGTCCATTATTGCTCTCTTGGCTTGCTCAATGGCTACTCTAGATCCTACCAGACCGATTTCGCGCTCGTAATCCTGTCCGCTGGCGGGTGATACGTTGATTTTGCAACCCGTTGTGCTCTGCATATCCTTGATTGTTTCGCCACCTTATGTGCGGTGTCAGTGATGAGACTAACAAGGAGATGATGTGTTGACAGACCTTTCCCTATGATCATACCCACTGCTTCTGAAGGCACGATAATGGTGTCATTTATTTTATCGCCTCCATTAAACGCATCGCCTCCCCCTGGTCCACCGTAACCTGGTCCGCGGCCTACATCTCGGCCGGCTCCGCCCTGGTTAGCTAAACTCTTTGTGTCGCTGTCGACAATCTCCATGATCAGATCTTTCGCCATAGCCGCTGCTTGTGGTGTGCCAATCAGATTCACAGGCCGCAGGCCATTGACACTCTTTTCCTCGCCCACAATGTTTACATGACATTGGCTTCGTTCTTGTAAATCTCGAATGGTTTCCCCGCCTCGGCCGATAATGAGTCCCACGGTCCGGTTAGGAACCATGATCTGTGTAGCATCTTCTCCGGCACGGAGCGCGGGCTGATGTCCAGCAGCTCCTTTGCTCGAACCACGTACGGAACGATCTGGGGCTGCAGGTCCTCTTGGGCCGTTGCCATTTTCGTCAATGATGCGATATATCTCATTCTTTGCATCATCACGTGCCTGCCGCGTGCCTGTAATCTTGCATTGCCGCATTGGGCCACTAGCTTCAGGTCCAGTCATGAATTGAACTCTGGTATTTGTATCGGCTTCCACCCGTCTAAGATTTTCTCCCTGTCTGCCAATTATAAGTCCAACAAGTCCGGATTCGATCACGATAGTCTCAACGTTGTCGTCTACGGCCCCTCGGCGATCCGGGGGTGTTCTCTCATCGGGACCCCCGAAAGCACGTCCCGGAGGTGGCGAGAAATTACCACTCGGTCCACGACTTCGGCTGGGTGAGAATGATCTTTCGCGGGTAAATCCAGGACCATTGGCACGCCGAGGCTCGTCTCGACGTTCGTCACGGTATGGGTTGTAGTTGTCTCTGAAGCTATCGCGAGCAATTCGAGGTGGTGACCGTGAGCGAGAGCGTGAGCGCCGATACGTGCGACCAGCTAATCTAGGATCGCTATCCCGACTTGGTGCTGTACCATTGCGTTAGCGATTTGGAACATTGGCTTGAAGGAGCTTTAACATATGGAGAAATTGTAAGTTTCGCAAGCACGTACTTCCGCTACCACGACCAGCGTCATATGATACTCCTTTCTCAGCAGCAATGCCGCGTGCCCTTGCAATGGCATCGGCCAGACTAACGGACCCGGAGTTGATCGGTTTGATGTTGCTGAGATCCAGGCTTCCAGAAGTATTTGGCTGTGGTAAAGGGTAAGGCGTAGGGCCAGTAGGAGGTGCCGATATCGGGTATGGGCCAGGATAACCCTGAGGAATGGGTTGCTGCTGTGGTTGCGTTTGAGTGGGCGTTCCTCCAGGTCGCTGGGCGGCTAAGGGATACCGGAGTTAGTAATGCGCAGCCTCTGGGGACGCATGAAGGTTACAGGGTCCTCACCCAAGGCTGCCAGAATCTGGGAGATGTTGGGCTGTTCTGCCATGGTCGAAACGTGGTGAATACTGGCAGTTTGCGATGGATGGTTTGTTGATCGTCAATTGGAATTACATGTGTCGAAGCTGAGATGGTAATGCTATCAAGAACGGGGAGAGTAGTAACATGCTCCCGTCACTTGTAAGTGATTCGGAATGAAAGGTGGAGGAAGGGTAGACCATGGGCAAGTCTACCGTTGATGGTGAGTTGCGTCTGATAATTCGACCTTGAACTTTCATTGAGGTGCATGGCATGGGCCGAACCGAAAGCGGTTAGACTCCTCTGACCTTGGCGCCTTGAGGTATGATCATCAACGTCTGCTGCTCTTCCCTCTTCCCTCTTCCCTCAACGTCTGCTGAAGCAGTACCGATGCCTTGTACTGCTTTGATGCTTTGATGCTTTACGATTCCTGTGCGGGCCTGAAACAAAAAATACGCTGTGCATAATACATACATAGCTCTGTGAAGCGCGGGCTGAGGCATGATCTCTTTTCTTGTGGATTTTCTCTTGCATGGAGCCCCATGGATATGTGGAGTAGAAAGCTTGTGGGCTTGTCAATCTGCATTGCGTTTCTTGTTTATAGCACGCATGTTTTGTTTCATTTGTATTTCCTGTTAATGAGAACACTATGCTCTTATCAATATTCGCGATTGTACACCTCATATCTCACCCTGGTGTTCCTGTCTCGTTGCCGTAGCGGAAACTTCCTTCTGCACTCCATAATGGATCAAAACCTCCTGCGCAGAGTATCGCAACCAAGAATCAAAAACATTGCATTTGCTAGAAAAGCCATGCTGTGGACTGCACTCGTGGACATCATGAGTGGAAGAAGTATGGTCGAACATTGATTTCCGTTCCTGGCATTGGCAAGGTAGGTAGGGAGTAAGTGAAAACAATGCTCCGGTCCTGACGCGGCCTTCAATGGAAGGCATGCTGTAGGATGCGAGTCCCCTTGGGGTGTGCCACTAACCGTTTTCTCTGATGGGGCTATGATGCTTCTATAACCTTCGAATTGCAAGTTTGAAGACGTGCCTGCCCGTGACGCCCTGCTCTAGAGACCATGCAAAGCTGCCTGCATGGCGAGCAGGACCTCGTTGATAGCTGATTCAGACAGGCTGCCTTTTGCTGCTTGTCCTCCAACTTTTGCATTCCAAGTCGTCCGCAGCGTTGATGGCTTTGCACTCCTGCGGTTGCTCGACTGCCTCTACAGTCGCACGCTTGACATCACCAAGAACTGCAATGCGGTCCAGGGTAAATGACCGGACTTCTCAACGCTGAACTCTATAGATGTGCACAGTATGAAACCATTGGGCGAGCTGCATTGGTTGGTTGTGTTAGGGTATCGATAATATCAAAATACCACGTGGAACTCGCCTCTAAACTTGCCCTTGCCGCTTCACACATACATCCAAAACTCAACCATCCCAGCCTGAAATCATCACACCTGCGATGGTGACATCGTAACGATCGAAACGCTGCGTCTAGGGTTGAAAACGGAGCACTATGGATTCCAATAGCCTACGGAATCTCGCGGAACCTGAGGTTCTCGGCGGTGATGGAATCGCTAATGCTGACGCCTTTCCATCTGACGCGTCAACAACCACATCAAACCTTGACAGCCATACCATCTCTCAAATAGCAACAGACCAAGATCTCGCTGAAAACAACATTGGTGATGCTATTCCAGTGCATACTTGCAGCCCTCCTCGCTCCGATTCGCCCGATTCAGGAGTTCTGAGCTTACGCCCTGGACAAATTGTGATGATTGAAGGACTTCCTGAGTCGCTTCGTCCAGGCGACAGAATCCGGGTGACCTCGATACCAATAGCTGATAGAGGGAGAAGTTGGCCATATTCTCTGCCGAGAAACGTCAAAGACGCAGGAGGAGCCACCTCAAGGAAGATCAACGCAGATGGCACTATGGGGTCCGGGCCAAGGATAATTCATACTCATCCATCGCTCCACAACCCGTCAACCCCGTTAGAGTCATTACTAAGGAACGTATTCATGAAAGCGGACAGGCCAGGAAACATACCAGGAAGCTCCGTCGTTGGAGATTGCATCATCTGCTGGAAGCCTTCAGTTGTCCCGCAATTGTTCGAGTTCAAGTACTGGTTCAAACAGTTCAAGAAGAAGTGTGTCTTTCTGGTTCAAGACCATCACTTTCGTCGGGAGAGTCCAGTAAGTCTTTGATTTCATGTAACAGTCCGATATGATGCTTACATTTTGCAGCAAGAAGAAGCCGAAAAGCTAGTCGAAGCAGCTAGAAACAAGGTAGTACTTGAAGTGATCAAGGAGGGTAAATGGAAGGAAGGTCTTGCTAAAATGGGCGAGAAAGAGCGTGAAGAGAGAGTGAAACTCCGAGAAGAGCAGGAAGTGCAGAAGAAAGCTGATCAGGAGGCGACTCTGCGTGTCGTAGCTCAGCATGCCCTGGAAGAGCGTGGTGGCTTCGAGAAGTATTCCCCGTCAGACGCTGCAGTTCTTGCCGAGCTGGCCGAGCACGACCAGATTGATCCCGAAGCGGTGCAACGACTCTCTGATCTGGAAACCAGTGGTGTCTCCGGGGCCGAGAATTCCACGGGCAAAATCGGTGTCTCGACTGTACAAATCTTCGATAAGGAACTGGTGAATAAGAGCGATAAGAGGCGGATGAGGAGGAGCAAGCTCATATCCACCCACAAACAGAACAAGCCTGCCAAAGAGACACCTGAAGCAGAAATTGCGGAGCCTGGAAAGAAGAATGGACCAGGTTTCCGGGTTCTAATCCCTAAAAAGACCGATAGAAATCCAGATGGTGGTCGAGATGTAATCTGGGAAGAGTATGGGGACTTTGAGGAAAATTCCGAACCCTGCATTGTGATAGCGGGCACTACGCTGGCCTCGATAATAACTTTAGATGACTATGAGGACTATGAGGAGAGTGCCGATCCTACAAATCTAGCCTCAACTCCCAAGTCTGGTGAGTCATCTAAGCCAGTGGAGTCTGAATTCGATGAGCTGACAAGTCAAATCCCCCCAGCTCACGGCGCGGAGTTGCGACTACTCGTTCCATCTCAACATAAGTCGAGCCACCCGTTCATGTTCGACTTGGATCTACAGGATCAAGGGGGGAACATACACGAAGAGTATTACAGTGCCGAAGAGGATAATATCTCTACACCAGGCGATGAATCATCAGCTTCCAATACAGAACTTTCCGCCAAGGCCAGAGGCAAGTTGCCAGCAAAAGGCAAAGGTCGTCAAGTGAAGCGGCCCTTACCCACACCTGGACTTGAGTCGCCAAGCGAAGGCAAGGGCAAGCTTCACGTGGTGCAAGAGGTTTCAACTGGTCCAAATGCCGAGGTCGCATCCGACACAGAGGATACACAGTCCGGTTCACCAAGTGCAGGCGATCAAGTCACTACCACAAACCAAGGAGAGGTTCATGCTGTTACGATCTCGCAGCTGAAGAACGAGCCTTCTCATTTTCTTCTCGATGAAGCGCGCGGTAGGGGTGCTGGTGTTCGTAAAGAACGATCCGACAGCGTGAACTTTCTACGCACGCGCACCCTATCTCGCGAATCTTCGGTATCTGCAAGTCGACCGCCGAGTCCACCACGACGGGATTCAATCACGAAGCTTGACAGTTCAATAGTCGAAGAGGCCGAAGAAGAAACGAGCGGAGCTACATCTCGCACTGCAGGTCGTTCTGAACTAAACCTGCAAGCTCTGGAGGTCGCATCAGCTAAGAAAGATGATACACATCATAGGGAGACTCGTAGGGCTGATGGCGGCACAGGCCCAGACGTTGGAGTAGTCGATACCAATTTGTCCGCTACTGCAGCAAAAGGTCCTCAGCCTAATAATGCTAAGAAGTCGAAGTCAAAGTCCAAGAAGGCCAAGAGAAACCACAAGTTCCAAGCGAACCTCGCAGAAGCTACCAAAGAAGACGCTTCTGAGGTCCCGGAGTTGTCGAGCACGGCTGAGAACATCCTACCCACACAGCCAGCTCAGAAGGACGAGCTTAATGAAACTGCACTCTATGAGCAATTACACGAGGACGATCTACTGAAGGACGCAATCAACGAAGCAGAGCCCACTGCTGCCGGCCTCAACGAGGCAATCCATGGTAATACCAAGTCAGCTAAACAGGACGAGCATGATACAACTACGCTTTATGAGCCGTCCGACGAAAGCGTCCACCTGCCGCACGCAGTTGAAGTTGCAGAACCAATTAGTACCACACAGAACGAGGACATACTCGACAGTGTCAAGTCAGCTAAACAGGACGAGCTTGATACAACTACACTTCATGAGCAGTCCCACGAAAACGTCCAATTCCCGCACGTAGTTGAAGTTGCAGAAGCAATTAGTACCACACTGGATGAGGAAATACTCGACAGTGTCAAGTCAGCAGAACACCCAAAACCCGCAGGACATGTTACTGCTGCTATCAGAAAACAAGCCTCCGAGAGCACGCACGGTCTACGAATAGCAAAGGCTAAAGCACCTGCTGCTTTGGCGTCCCAGTCCCTAAGCGCGAAGGGTAGTCAAGTTCCACTCCCCGAAGCTGACTTCCCGAAAGACGATGGGCTAGCTGACTTTTCTATCAACAACAATTTACTGGTGACTGCGTTGACGGACCCGGGGCTAATTGCTGGTGGCTTGACTGGACCTCGAATGATTCAGGAGGGCGTGATGGACGATCTGTCAGAGGACGAAATGGAAACTACAAACCGGAATATCATGCACCCTCGAGAACTAGCCCCTTACACCCCGTATGCCGACGAAAAGAAATGGGTTTACAGAAACCAAGACCGACGCATCAATCTGGCCAATCTTAAGGAGAAGTATGTCTTGGTAGGCAAGCCAACCACCTACCTTCTTGATCCAAGTACCGAGACCGTTGTTCGTTGGTCGCCTCACCGCGAGGGAGCGACTGCAATAGTCACCGCATACGAGACCGATATGAACGTGCCGCTCATTGAGTATGACCAAGCACGCAACCGATTCATAATTTACCCTCATGCGCAACCATGGGTTGACTTGCGTAACGATCCTCTCCACCCCGACTTTCTCCCAGGTTATAAGCTTGCAGAATACCAAGCCTACGAATACGCTGGGTTCTCTGTTTGGCGTCACGATCGGGCCCAGCTTAAATGTGCGTTACCAAGGTGCACCAAGATGCTAGAAGATTATGATCCCAATGTGCTTATCTGCAATGGTTGCGGGACCAAGAGCTATGTGCGCTACTGCAATCGGCCACACCTGCTCTTGGACATCGAGAATCACTGGAAGATCTGTGGGGCGACACCTATCATGGAAGTTGTTGACGGAAACACTCAACCCAGTCGTTTTAACCGTCGCTACCCAGCTATCGTGGAGAAGCATGGCTTTAACTCTGAGCAGCGTCACCGTCAGCGAGCTAACAACATCGGGGCTACCGCCGCAGACTATGGACTGTTCACCGATAGCAAGATGCTGTACTATGGAGTAATCTTCGGGACCTGGTTCGATAGGGATCGTTTCAACCGTTGCTTCAACGCCTGCCTGTTTGACATCACCCAGATCCAGATCTTGAGCTTCATGTTCCGTCACCTTCGTTACACCCTCCGCAAAGACGGTGCCTGGACCACCGACAAGAAAATAGTCTTAACTCGTCAGTTCAAGGTCGAGTTTAACTACGACTACGACGCGCATCAAGTCGCCAGCCACGACATCTGCGACTGTGAGTGGTTCGGTGAGGCGTGGAACATCAATCGGTGCACCGCCGACTGCAAGCGAGCTCACGCGCTAGTGGGCCATACCTTCCGCGCCAAAGGCATCGACCAGATCCTGACCGAATTGGAGGCCAAGCACTGGATCCTCCGCGTCTGGCGTCGTCATCGTCCGAGCCGGCCGAAGAACTGGGAGGAGCGGATGCGCGGCAAGGGGTTCCTCGGTGTGCCAAAGTGGCAGAAGAGCATCGAGTTCCGGCCGGCGATGGGGGAGGGGTGGGATGGGTGGGGGAATAGGGAGAGCGAGTTGTGTTTGTAGGGGGACGGAGGGGGAAGGGGGGAGCCAGTGGAACTAAATTGCGATTCCTGGCGGAGGCCCGGGGGGGGGGGGGGGGGGTGGAGGTGGAACCAGTCTGTGCTTTGCTTGCTGGCGTTCGGATGTTTGTTTTATGATATCCAGGGGGTATTCGGGACGATTAGCAGGGGGGAGAAAAGACAAAAAAAAAGCAGAAAAGGGGAGAAAAGGAGAAAAAAGGGCGTGGTGATTTTTGCGTGGGGGGATTCAGCGTTGTATTTGGTGTTGCGTTTTTCCACAGGTAGAATAGTCGCAGATCGAACTCTCTCTACAACAAAGTGTCCATGCCATGCAATTTGTGACGAACTGAATGGTACTAATCAGCTGGGGCCCGCCTTGACAACTCAATAGGGTTTCGGGGGCATTTAGTATGCACAGCAACCTCTAGAAGCACTAGATACCACTTCCCTTTGATATGTTGCTGATGGGCTCCTCAACCATTTCATGTAAATTCCCAGTCTGTCTAAAGCATCTGGGGAGCCCTCGAGTCATGCCAGAGACCGTAGTAATTCCAAATCATACTTTTATATATACCAAGCCCTTAAGATCCACTTCCCCCCGATAAAGCTACCAAGGCGCCCCCCAGCTAACAACCACCACAACCCCCAACCCCGTTCCACCAGCCCCCCTCAAAACTGTCACGTCTCAACCATATACTTCCTCAAGCCCCTCAACCGCTCCTTCGCCTTCTCCAAAACATCATCGTCCTTGCACACCGCAAACCTCAAATAATCCTCCGCCATATGCGCGTTCTCCGGCGTGTAAAACTCCGAGGGTGGTATAGCCGCCACACCCAACTCCATGATCAGGAACCAGCTGAGCTTAAAATCACGCGGTCGGCCCGCCACGTGTGGTGGGAAGTTATAGTCCGTGGGGAGTTTGACTTTGGCAAGGTTGACGAGCACGAAATAGCCGCCTTCGGGGTCGGAGTACTGTGCTTGGTTTTAGCGTTCGTCGATCTCCTCTCTCTGTCATGACACAATTGGTGCTAGTGGACAGACATACAGGCATCCCCAACTCATCAAAGACTTCACAGAACCTCGTCATCTTCGCTCGCATTTCCCGTTTACTTTCGTCCCAGAACCCCTCTTCGTCCGCTTTCTCGAACCCTACGGCCGCGGCTTCTTGTAGGGGGCTGACGCTGCTGTAGCATATCCGCGTGTGTGCGGCGGAGACGTATTTGATGAGGTGGTCCGGCCCGATTAGCCAGCCTACGCGCCAGCCGGTGGCGTAGAAGTTTTTGCCTGCGGAGCCGACGGTTAGGGTTAGGCGGGCGATTTCGGGGGAGAGGGTGGCGATGCGGGTGAAGGGGACGTAATAGAGGCGGTCGTAGACCTGGTGGAAATTAGTTGGAATGGCTAGAGCAAGGAGGGAAAAAGGGGGGCGAGGGACTGTACCTCATCGGATAGGATTATTATGTTGTGCTTTACGCAGATGTCGCCAATTGCTTGGAGCTCGTCTTTGGAGAAGACTTTACCGACTGGGTTGTGTCTACGTAGTATGTTAACGAGGATGTATACTGTTACACTGGATTGGAAAGCCTTACGGGGTGTTTATCACCTATAGTTGCCATATTAGCATTTTGGGCAATGTAGACACCGAGCTATACGTACAATCATTCTTGTCTTCGGATTAATAGCTTTCTCTAGCTCCGCCATATCGATCGTCCAGTCTGCAGCAGAGGATGTTTTGGTGGCTCCATCCTTCGGCGGGTGTAGAGGAACACATCTGACCGTACCGCCAGGCATTTCAATGTTGCTGATGTACCTATTTCCCTGCATGAGCTTCCAACTATGCATCTTTGACAAGTCGCTTCATACTGGTCGAAGTAAGGCTCGAAGAGAATGACCTCGTCCCCTTGCTCAATGAAGCCCATGAAAGCACTCAGCATCCCCTCGTTCGCGCCAGTGGTGATAGTGACCTCGGTATCTGGGTCTATCTTCCGGCCGAAGAAAGGAGAGTATGCGTCCGCCAGGGCCTTCTTTAGCCTCGGCCGTCCCTAACCTCCCGTCAGTTGCCATTTTTTCCCCCCTCATAGACAGCCTGTTCTTGTACCTTGGTAGGCGAATACTGGTTGCACTCCACTCGATCAAGAGCAGCTTTCGCAGCGTCCGTAACGAACTTCGGCGGATTGTAACCACTGACATCAATCAGTCACCTCCTTCCAGCTCTTGGTTTGTTGGGGTACAGCGTACTCACAAGAACCCCTGACCCATATTTATAATCGGCTGCACCGGGGATGCTGTAGCCGCTTCATTGACGATTGTCCTGGAAATTGTCTTGTTAGCTGAGAGTAGTCAACACTTTGTGATGTACTCACCAAACATCCTGCTTTTGCCCGGCGACCCGCTTGGCAGGCCGGAAGGGGTCACTTCGCACTGAGGTCGAGGACATGCCTCGGTAGGAGGGCTGAAGGCGGAGAGTGTCGGAAAGGACGGTATGCCAAATTCTGTTCAACGTTGTAGTCTGTCGAAACACCTGCCGCACTGCTGGTGCTAATTGACTTGCTGAGAAATAGTTCATTGGCTTCCAGGACTCGACGGCGCAAATGTGACTGCTGGTGCAACATCGGATGACTGTTCTGGGGTCAGCCCTATATGCCATTATGATTGGCTGATGCCGGAGTTACGTCGCGCAACCCTGACTCGCTTCCAACGCGTGTCTCTTGGGACATGTCTGCCGTCGTGTGCAACACTGCTTGACCACCATCGTCATGTCCAGATGTCATAATGGTCGCATGTCCAATTTGTAATCAGTCGGTCAAAGAAACTAAAATCAACGTCCACATCGATTCTGGCTGCGAAGTCTTCATTGAGACCGCATCGTCTCCAACCCTAAGCCAGCAGAATGGCGCCCCAGTCGCCAGCTTCTTCAAGACATCGTCAGCAAAGAAGCTGCCCACGCCGGTATCTACGAAATCAGAGAAGCAAGGGTCTCTAAACCAAGAGCCGCCCACGAACGGCGTGAAGCAGAACCCACCACTGCAAGCTGGGGTCAAACGGCAATTGGAACCTCAGGCCTCGGAGAATGGGACATTTGGTACTTCAGTTGAATCTGGCTCAAGCTTCGAAGATGGCCCCTTCACGAAGCGGGTAAAAGGCCCAACCGCCCTTCAAAAAGCAGCACCACTTGCAGAGCGTATGCGGCCGAGGACCCTCGACGACGTTTATGGGCAAGAACTGGTCGGTCCTACAGGGGTGCTGCGGGGCCTTATCGAGACGGATCGTGTACCGTCGATGATACTCTGGGGAGGTCCAGGTACGGGCAAAACGACGATTGCAAGAGTTATCGCTAGTATGGTGGGAAGTCGATTTGTGTACGTTCGAACTGCGCTTCTTGAATGGCAATATAGCGTGTGCTGACAAAGATCGGGCACAGGGAGATAAATAGCACAAGCTCCGGTGTAGCAGAGTGCAAGAAAATATTCGCAGAAGCCAAGGGCGAGCTTGGCTTGACGGGGAGGAAGACCATCATTTTCTGTGATGAGATTCACCGCTTCTCCAAATCTCAACAGGACGTCTTCTTAGGACCGGTAGAGAGCGGGCAAGTCACTTTGGTAGGGGCAACGACGGAGAACCCATCTTTCAAGGTCCAAAACGCACTACTTTCTCGTTGTCGTACCTTCACCTTGCAGAAGTTGACTGACAGTGATATTACTTCGATTCTCCAGCATGCCTTGGAAGTAGAATCACCCAACTACGCTCCATCGTCACTGGTCGACTCAGAGCTCATTGCATATCTTGCAGCGTTCGCAGACGGTGATGCCCGCACAGCTCTGAATCTCCTCGAACTCGCCATGGTAACCCCACCCACCGCTTCCACTCCCAAGAACAAGCTCAACTAACCCCCCAACAGGACCTCTCCAAGCGGCCCCACACAACTAAACCCGCCATCAAATCCGCCCTCACCAAAACCCTCGTCTACGACCGCGCCGGCGACCAACACTACGACACCATCTCCGCTTTCCACAAATCCATCCGCGGCTCCGACCCCGACGCCTCCCTCTACTACCTAGCGCGCATGCTCCAGTCCGGCGAAGACCCCCTCTACATCGCGCGCCGCCTCGTCGTCGTCGCGTCCGAGGACATCGGTCTCGCAGACAATACGATGCTTTCGCTCGCCACGGCCGCGTATACTGCGGCGGAGAAAATCGGCATGCCTGAAGCAAGGATTAATCTTGCGCATGCGACTGTGGCGATGGCGCTGAGTCGGAAGAGCACGAGGGCTTATCGGGGGTTGGGGAGTGCGATGGAGGCGCTGGGGGAGCCGGGGGTCGCCGGGTTGCCGGTTCCGGTTCATTTGAGGAATGCGCCGACGAGGTTGATGAAGGAGTTGGGGTATGTATTTCGGACTGGAGGTGACGCGGTGGTTGAGTTGCTTTGGGACATCCCGAAAATTGCACTGTCGACTTGTTTGCTATTCGTCCCTTTCTTCAAAGCACAAGACTGACTTTTTGTCTGGCTTAGATACGGGAAGGAATATAAGTACAATCCGAATTATAGAGACGGGAAGGTAGAGCAGGAGTATCTGCCGGAGGCTTTGAGGGGCAAGAGGTTTTTGGAAGATAATGATCTGGGAACGGAAATCGATCCGGAGTACCGCGATTGGGAATAGGCTATGACCATTATGGGATGGGCGTTTAGAGTATGGGGTTTGGAACACATCTAGCGAATTGGTTATGAGCGAAGATACCCATTAATTGGCATATAATGAAGTGTCACATCAACCCCCAACCCAGTCCATTTGCTCGTGACATCAACCCTCCACAACCTCCTCAACCATCCTCCCCCCTGCCTTCCCAACTTCAAATACCCTCCCCACCGGCGTCCCCAACCATTCCTCCGGCACCCCAACCCTACATCCTTTGCTATCGCTCACCCACCTCACAAACACCGGATTCGGTTTCTCGTACTCAGCCTCCTGCTGCGGCGTGCCGATCACATCGCCATTCGCGTTCGTCTCTGCGGCGGAGATCTTGCCGCGGCGTTTGGGAGCTTGTTTCTTCAAGAGCCGGTTGATGGTGTCCATTTTCTCTTCCTCGTTGCGCTTTTCGCTGAGGTTTTTGCGGCGACGGGCCATTTCGGCGCGGCGCATGGCGTGTTCTTCGGCCGTGAGGTGTTTTTTCGTTTGAGGTTCTAAGGGGGAATGGTCAGTATCGGTCTAGTTATATGTGTAATCGCTTCTGGGTTTGGTTGGAGAAGACCTACCCATGGGTAGTTGAAGAAAGTCTCCGCCCATTACTTGGTCTAGTCTGCTCCTCTGCCGCTTCGTCATCTTGCTGACGTCTGGGGTGCTTGCTCGACTGCCGGTTGCGGGGGTCCCGTCGTCGCTGTCGAGGTCTTCGTCGTCTTGTTCCATTTCCATGTCCGCGCCGATGGGACCGGGTTGTCCGCTGTCTCCTGCGTCTTCGTCGTCTTCTGCTTCGGCGTCAGATTCTAGGGAAGAGAGGTCCTCGTCATCGTCATCATCATCCAGTTGCATCTCCTTTGCCTCCACGCCCTTCGCCTTACTCTCTTGTGCTGGGGTGACTGTTAAGCTCGGTTTTGAGGCTGGTCCTGACATCTTGATTATCGGTGGCCGTGGTGTGGGTTCTTCGTCCATGTCAACGTCCCCATCAGCATCCGCTTCAGGGTCCACATCATCACTCTCTCCCTCAGCGTCCTCGTCCTCCTCTTCCTCGTCTTCACTCGGCACAATATCATCATCCTCTTCCTGCTCCTCATCCTCTTCGTCTTCGCTTGGGCTGTCCACTACATAACTCTTCTTTGCCCTGCTTCCCCTTGGCCCACTCAAAATCTCACCCGGCTCAAAGGTATCCCGCGAGTTGATGGAGATGCTCTTCGTAGTACCGGAAGTGGCTTCGCGGAGTTTGCTGGAGGGCATCTTGACCGTCAGGCGGATAGACTTTTTTGTTTCGTCGGGTGATTTGGATGGGGCACGCGCAACAGTAATCGAGGTGCCCATGCCCCCAGATGCAGCGCGGCGTGAACGTGTCGTGGTAGCGGCTTGAGGAGTGCTGACATTGGATGTTAGAGAGGCGCGAGAGCGGAGCGTACGTCTTTGAGGCATAATGACTGTGATGTATTGGATTGAATGACAGAACAGAAATCGTGATCTAGAGATGGAAAGAAGCGGTATAATTTGGAAGAACTTGATAGTTGAAAAAAGAAGTTTGTCAAGTGCAGCTGCGCATGTTCAGTGGATGCAGGCTGCCGCTACAGTAAGGTACCAGGGAAGGCTATGGGAATTCGGAAGCTGATATCAAAGAGCAAGGGGGTCCTCAAGCCTCGTACATGGGACGTTGGCATTGGTGATGATTGGAACAAGGGGCACGGCCACAGCAGAAAGTGCATGTATCAACTGAACATAGGCGCACATGAAAAAACACTCGTTCAGAAGGTGTTGAATCGACTACAAGGGAAGGCGTGTTGGTGAGACGACTGACCTGTGCAGAGCTCGGGCTTCTGTTTGAGCCGGGGGTCTACGATCCTTGTTGTCCACGATCCAATCGTCGTTGCCCTCACTATCGTCGTACTCAGTGCTAAGCCTGCGCAGTCGCTTAGTGGGTCTCTCTGCCATTCTGATTTGACTGCTATCCGTTGGGTGAGCTTCAATACCGGCTGAGGATGCGGCCTCCTCCTGGCATGTACTTTGTAGACAGTTCCGTAACAATATTAATGCAACAAAGTCCAATTGCCACGGATCAGTTAGGACTTTCCAACTGTGAGAAACAGAAGAAGGATCTAGTCGATACTTGGTGATTTTGATACATGTCAATCCAGGCAATCGACATATGTCCACTCTATGTTGTCGCATCGCCGCTTACTCATCCCTGAGTCATTAAGCCGAGGCTTTCACGTACCACTCCGGCATCATCCAGTGTTTGCGCCGGCGAGCTCCAGCACAACTCGCATCCGCGATGAGTGATCCAAAAGAAAGATCAATACCGCAATGGCAACGCCAGGAGGCTGCGAAAGACCTAGGGAATCCCCCGAAAGAGCCGGAGAAAGCAGATCATGAGGAGCCCCCGCCATCTCGAGCTTCTCTATTAGAACAAGCAGCCAAATTCCTAGAGGCCGAGGATATTCGAGACGCCCCAACAGAGCGCAAGATATCGTTCTTGGAGTCTAAAGGCCTGACGAACGAGGAGATACACAAACTTTTGGGGATATCCCGGAATACGGAGCCTGTGACGAAGCCAATCGCTCAGGCCAAGCCCGTGGATCAGAAGGTGTGGAAACAGGCTTCTTTCTACAGACCGCTGATGCTGATGCCTCTCTCAAGACGATAATTCCTAAAGCTCTGCAGGCCAACCCTGCTCCAGACCCACCATCGACATCAACATCTCAATCACGAGACATCCCCCCAATAATCACCTACCCCGAATTCCTACTCCACTCCCAGAAACCACCACCCCTAATCACAGCCCACCGCCTCCTAACAACCTTCTACATCGCATCCGGAGTCGCAGCCACCATCTACGGCGCCAACAAATACCTCGTCACACCAATGCTCGACTCCCTCTCTACAGCCCGGCATTCCCTCTTCGAAACCGCCTCCTCCAATCTCTCCACCCTCAACACAAAACTCGAGAGCGTCGTCTCAGTAATCCCAGACCCGCATTCTTCGTCTCATCCCAGCAAAGACCATACCCAAAGCGGAGTCGACAACGACAATGACGCCTCATCTACCACCTCTGACCCTACCGAGCTCTTCCACCGCGACACCGGCACCCAAACAACCCCTCAACTCTCGCGCTCCCCTTCTTCTACACCATCTTTAGCTCCACCAGACCTAGAGACTGCTACAGCCTCCACCACTCTCAACGGCCACCTCTCCCGCCTCTCCATCATCCATTCCCACCTCTCAGAACTTCTCGCCGACAACACGAACCAGAGCGAATCAGAGGAGCAGATTGCTGACCGGCTTACCGAGTTACAAATGTATCTAGACGGCCTGGCATACGGGAGTTCTACATATGTGAACGGTTACGGTGCTGGTGCGACGAATCCTGCTGATGCAAATGGTGATGAGATTGCGAGGGTGAAGGCGGAGATAAGAGGCGTCAAGGGGGTTTTGTTGAGCGCGAGGAATTTTCCTGGTGGTGGGGGTAGAGTGAGGGTGGGCGCTTGATGGTTTGGGTGGGATATTGGGAACAAGATTTGGTGTACTTGGAGTATTGAAGGGGCTGGGCTTAGCCACTGTGTTTGAGTGGTGGTAAGTGTGTCTACCGCGCTGGGGCCAAGGGACGACATTTATAAACACGTAGAGATATTTATGTTACGTCTGACACGGGAATTATCCAATTCATTAACCGGGCGTGGTCTCCGAATCGGATGATATCTAGTATTGAGCCAGAAGAAATCTGGGACACGATAACCCATGTCACATCGCATGCTTTGTCATAAACTGTCAGATGTTATAAACCTAAGAATGCTGTACTCCCAGGGCTTACACTTCTTTCGCAAAGATCACTCCTTAATGTCTAGTTGGTTGAGGGCTCCCTGACGGTTATTCCTAGTCTATCAGCGACGGGATGATCAACTCCCTCTCCCAAAGGGCTCCTCGACCGCGCCAAAAGTCCGTCAACCCTCCTTCCCTTGTGTTGCCTCTGCTCAGCCCTTTCTTCACGCCCGAGTTTCGACCTTTGTAGCAAGCGCTCGCACTTCCGGCACAAACATATTTTCACGAGTGCGTTCTTCTTCTGCCCAGCTTCTTCATATGCAAAGTTCAACTCCAGAGTATGAAGGCCTCGGTGACCTTTAGCCTTGCTTTTAGCGACGTCATTATGGTGGCGGCATGTCAGTGCCCCACAAGTGTATTGTCCAGTCCCCGCGAGGACTTCGGCTTTAGTCCGCCACCGCATGGCGACCTTTTGGTATTTCGACTGGCTGAGATCTACTAGGGCGAACTCCCGATATAAACTATCATAGTACTTCTTTGCTAGTTGCTTATCCTCGGAGACCGAGTCTGAGCGAATCAGTTCCTCCTTGTCATCTCTAATGAACTTGTGGTTTTGCTCGAGGATGTCACGTTCTGTGCGGAACGGAGAGGGAGGAGGGGCCTTGCCGCCATAAAAGCGCACATAGGCGTCAGCGCGCTGGAGATGGCGAGCATAGGCCGAGGTGCTGGAACCAGCTCGAGACAATGTGCTTGGATTGGCCATGACTGGCTATGGTAGTCAAGCCATTTCTGGGCTGGTTTTTCTCACGGCTGAATTTGTAGTCCTAGGCCCTTATGAGGGCTTGCTCCCCTTTGTCTGGGGCGGTGGCCCTTCGGCTGCTTCCCTACGCTTTTCGCCTAACTTTGCCTGCTCCCAAAACCGAATGAAAGACCACCGGGATTGCTCTGGCTTATCGAGTCTTTGCGTCGCCCCAGCAGCATTCGCCTCGGCTTGTGCTTCTTTCAAGACCTCTATTGCTTTAGGATCGGGAGGGCGGGCTACTTCAACTTGTTCCCTGGTCAATGTTAGCTTAAGACTGCCAGAGTATCTGCAAAGTCAGAAGCTCACTGTTCCTTCACAAGCTTTTGTAGGAATCGGGCTTAATCATGGCTTATTAAGCAGTCACGTTACCCTCTTAGTGTAGTAGTATTTAGTTTACTCGCGTAGCAATAGAAGATTTCAGCTTGGAATTCTACACTGGTAGCAACACTTTTCATCAATAACAAACCCAAACCAGTCAAATTCAATTAAGTTGAATCGATAACAGAGAATCCAAGTCTCAACAAGTCCTCCGGTATGGCTGACGACGCCCCTCGAGCAACCAGGCAGTCTGCACGTCTCGCAAGTCAGACTCCGGGCGCACGCCAGCAAACAAGACCCTCTGAAGGAAGCCGTCCTGTCCCCAACTCTCGTACGAGTCGAGAGCAAAGCTTCACGTTACCTAATAACGACGCTGGAAGCTCAGCGGACCGGCCGAGAACACCAGTCAATGACGACGACGACGACGAAGAACCCATCACTCCAGACGAGTTAAGGGGTAATGGCTCGCCTATGCCAAGACGTCACAATCGTACGCCTACCGTTCTCGCTTCAGAGACCCTTCTTCAGCCCGAAAGAGCTACCATCGTTGGTGAAAGAACCTTTGTGGGAGGTATCATTGGGAAGAAACCTCCAGAATTTGAGGGCAAGAAACGGGACCATATGGTCGCCCACGATTGGATCCGGAAACACCGCCGTTTCCACATGCTCAACCCCCAAATTACGCCTGAGTATCGGACCTTAAACAGTGTTCAGTACCTGTCAAACACTGCTGCCACCTGGCACCAGTCCATAGGCGAAAAGTTCAATTCACCGGGTGATAACTTCGACCAGTTCGTACGACTTTTCCTTGCCAGATGGGACGAGTTTAACTGGCGCGACAAAGCCTTGGCGATCTTTAACCAGACCAAGCAAGAAGGTGCCAATTCAGATATCGAGGTATATAACATGACATTCCAGATGGCTTACCAGGCCGTCACCGAAGAGGTTACCCCGTACGTGGCAATTCGAGTGTTCATCGACGGCTTGAAGCCTAAGACTCGAGCAAGCTTGGAGCAAAGCTTTGCCTTGCTTCAGAGTTTGGGCCACGAGTTAGACATCAACGAAGTGATGGCCTCCGCCGTACGATTCGAGTCGATTCATAAGATCACCCATCGACCCTTTATGTCATCTGGAAGTCGTGGTAACGGGAGTCATCCACCGTCCAACAACAACGGCCATACCAACCCACCGGCCGAACAGAACCTAAACACCATGCAAGGTACTAGGGATATCTCCCATATACAGTGTTTTAACTGCCAACAGTATGGTCACTACCAGGTCGACTGTCAAAACGCTAGTGTGGCCCGAAACCCTAACCAGCAGGGACGCGGTGGCCGTGGTCGAGGACGTGGACGTGGACGTGGCGGAAGAGGACAGCATTCGGGAAATGCTTAGCCTCGTACGAACCAGGGGATCGTGACGAGGCTGCCAACTTACCCTTAAACGTGTCGGAACAGCGCACGCCGCCGGATAGTGTGGCGAAGATGGTACCAGGCGGTGAGGCCTGCGGCCATGACACACCAGGAACAGTAGATGTTGAGGGGACGCCTTCAAATCGTACACCTGTTGTTGTTAAGTTACCTTCAGCGGACAACTACCTTGAACCGTTGACGCTGAAGAAAGATCGGACTTTGCTAGCTATCATTTCAGGCCAATGTAACCACCACTGGCTCCGATTTGACGCTTCTATTGAGGGGGACCGGATTCATATGTTTGTGGATTCAGGGGCCTCCGACTGTTACATGGCTAAGACAGTTGTCGACCGGCTAGGCCTGCAACTAGAACATTCTTCTGAACTTGGTGTCGTCAACCTGGAAGGGGGTAAAACCATGCCTACGCTGGGATTTGTACGAGCAACCTGGACGAAGAACGGCTTTACTGACACCACTAAGTTCATTGTCTTGGATATGAAGAATGATGCCATACTTGGGCAGGATTTTTGGATCAAATATCAAGTGGTTCCGGACTACGTTTCCTTAGGAATTCGAGTACACGCTGGCGCCACTGGATATCACCTCCATGGGATGGATATCCGCCCGCACTTGCGGATACTGGAGAACCTCCCTGGGCCAGCGGAACTCGTTAACCATAACGCCTTCAAGCGGTTATTACGGAAGGGCGCCGAACCATTTCTCTATGTCATTCGACATGGAGCTGCCGAGTTAGAACCTATAGAACAAACGACGAAGGACCCTGAACTGGACAGAGCTCTAGGTCCCTTATTGGATGTTTTTATGAGCGAATTGCCAGACAAACCTCCTCCTGAGCGGGCTCAGGACCACCGAATAGAAACAGGTGATGCGCACCCGATAAACAAGTCCCCATACAGCTTGTCCAAGGAGCAACTGGATGAACAAGCCCGTCAAATTAAGTACTTAATGGACCGGGATCTTGTACGACCTTCGACGTCTCCTTGGGGTGCCCCTGTTTTATTCGCGAAAAAGAAGGATGGGACCTGGCGTATGTGCATAGACTACCGGGGTCTGAATGCAGTAACCGTACGAAATGGATATCCTCTGCCAAAGATTCAGGACTGCCTTGATATGATTGGAACAGCAACATATTTCAGCAAGATCGATCTCACATCCGGTTATTGGCAGATAAATGTCGCCGAAAAGGACCGTCCCAAGACAGCATTCAACACCAGAACAGGCAAATATGAGTTCTGTGTAATGCCTTTTGGTCTGACGAACGCTCCAGCCACCTTTCAAGCGATTATGAATGATATGTTACGCCCATATCTCGACGATTTCGCGGTGGTCTACCTTGACGACATTTTAATATATTCCAAGACAAGGGAGGAACATATAGAGCATGTACGAAAGGTTATGCAGTGCTTGCACGACCATAATCTCTATGCCAAACCCTCCAAGTGCGCGTTTCTCCAGCAAACGATTGAATTTTGCGGCCATGTTGTTGGCCAAGGCAAAGTACGTATGGACCTGGCTAAGGTTAAGGTTATTCTGGACTGGCCCCCACTGCAGACAGTCCATGATGTTCGATCGTTTCTAGGCCTTTGTGCCTACTATCGCCGGTTTATTCTGGATTTCGCCCAACTCGCTGGCCCCCTTTACGAGCTAATAAAAGGCAGCGAGGGACGAAGGTATAAAACCGTACACTTAAACCACGGGGCACAGCTTGCTTTTGACCGCCTTAAAGAGACCATGGCGAGTCATACAGTACTCACCCAACCAGATGTTTCCAAGCCGTTCATTATCGAAACAGACGCTTCTGACTTTGGATGGGGGGCAGTGCTTCTACAGGTGGGGGAGGATGGATTTGAACATCCCATCACCTTTGAAAGCAAGCAGTTCACGCCCGCTGAACGAAACTACGCCACCCACGAACGGGAGCTTCTGGCAATTAAAGAAGCCCTTCGAAAGTGGCGATGTTACATTGAAAACGGAACCGTCACCACCGTCCGAACGGACCACGCTGGCTTACAATATCTCAAGACAACGGTCAAGCCGTCTGGTAGACTTGCCCGCTGGTTAATGGAATTCGGGTCTTTTAACCTGAACATTATATACAAACCAGGCACTGAGATGATTATAGCGGACACTTTGAGTCGGCGTCGGGGTTACCACCTTCGTACAATGGAGTTCGACGATGCCCTAAGGGCTTATGCCCGTGACGGAAAGTTCAGCGGCGATGAAGACGTGGATAGGGAACTCCGGAAATATGGTGGACAATTGATGCTAGATGACGACGATACCATCTACCATAGGGACAGTGCTGACGATACATGGGCTCCTTATACTGAGCATTGGGCTCGAAGCGATTTGCTAAATCAAATCCACAATCAGTATGGTCATGTCGCCCACGAGACCATGTTCGACATAATCCGGGTCAGACAGTGGTGGCCGGGCATGCGGCAAGACATCCGGCACTTCGTACAACATTGTTCGGCTTGTCAGTTAGCTGCTAAACCACGTGAGGTCTACCGGGATGAGATGCACCCTTCCCATACATGGAAAGACCGTTCTCAGCCATTTGAACGCTGGGGCCTGGATCTAATAGGCGTCTTGCCTACTACCGAAAATGGGAATAGATGGATCGTTACCGCCATTGACTATGCCACTCGATGGCCAGTGGCCGAGTCATTAAAGGACGCCACTGCCGAAACCCTAGCAGACTTCGTCGTCCGACGTATATACCGTGATTATGGGACTCCTAAGGAGATTATTACTGATAGAGGAGCCAACCTATGGGCACCTGCCATGGGATTGGTCTTTAAACGCTTGGGGACCAAGCACAGGGGTACTACACCATATCACCCCCGAACGAATGGCGCTGTCGAGCGATATAATGGTGTTCTAGGCCAGATGATCACGAAATATCTCATTGGCCACCCTATTAAGGACTGGGACAAGTACTTAGAACAAGCCTTATTCGCTACACGCATTCGTACACACTCCACGACGAAGATGTCCCCATTTTACCTACTCTATGGGGTTAACCCTACGCTTCCAGGAGACGCCTCGATGCCCACACCAGACAGGTATGACGAGAGAATCGACCCAGCACCTTTCCTAAGCCGGGAACGCGCAGCGGCCTTGCAGTCAACGATGACCAAGGCCTTAGAAAACAAGAAGAAATGGGACTCGCAAGTCAACGACAAGGACAAATTCCAAGTCGGAGACTGGGTCCTAATACGAACAAAGAAGCCTAAGAAATTTGAAGTCCACTGGTACGGCCCCTATCAAATTGTACGCAAGGAAATCCTCAATACGTACTTGCTTAAAGCACCCGGTGGGGCCGCCCATAAGTACCTTATCAGTGGAGACCGAATTAAGAAGGCTAGAGTCGAGGGCAGAGTCACCAGGGGGTGGCGTATGCCTAAGGGGCCAGGTAAGCCGAAGAAAGTGACTGATGACATGCCATATGATGCTAGAGCATCGGATCATGCAGTCGCTGTTCGACCCTTGGAGGATTTCGACCCCCTACCCGAAGAAGAAGAGCACGCTACCGGTGACCAGATCGTGTAGCACATGCTTAAGAGGGGGAGGAAGGTGGAAGTTACGTTTTCATCTTCGTACAATCTGGCCCGGAACAATGGGCATGTCTTGTTTTATGCGGAACATTGATTTTAACTGTCTTCGCTTCCTGTACCCTACCTTGGCTGGCGAAGGTTAGCCACGGGCCAACCTCACCATCTCGCACCTAACTTAAGGTAGCGGTACCTTTAATTCCAAGGTTTCCAGCTTCGTACAATGGCCGACAACTCGTCTGCAGGACACTAAACGCCATGTACAAGGCCGGTGAAACGAGGAATTTTATGTTTTCTATGGAAATAGCCCCTCCATCGCTATACTTGTAGTGTAGCGTTGATGGGGCCGCCCATATCTACACATGGCCACTGAAAGAGAACGCCAAAACGCCCAAACGCCAAACGCCGAAAAGCAACTACCTAACCGCCGCGGAGAAACCAGGGGGCTATTCCACCCATAGCCTCTCGCCACCCTGACCTCCCACGCTCCGGAGCAGTCACAGAAGCATCAGCTTCAACCCTGCCATCCCCCAAGGAGGACTGACGAGCAGGGGAGCGAGAGCGGCTTCTGGATGCCTCAGGACGGAGCGTCTCAGAGGATTCCCCCCTGGCAGCAGGCGTGCGGCTACGTCTGGGACGACGTAGGACAATTTCTCCACCCTCCACCAGCGTGTCGTCCGCACGAGCACGGGTGGAGGAGCGAGTTCCGCGACGCCGTCCAGGGGCAGGAAGGGGCGGCCCAACAACCACCTCCTCACCCTCCACACTCGGCAAGGGAGGAGGCGCCATTGGCGCGGTATACATCGGATCTAAGTCAAGGGTTAACAACCATAGGCTTGTACGAAGGCTTGGACTTACGGAAGGAACATCCCGATGCATTGTGCCTATAAAGGCAATCTGCGCAGGCGCCCTGTCCGACGTTGCGTCGGGTTCTGCAACGGTCGAAGACCAGGTCAGGGGCTCCTTCAGTTCCCCTGCAAGCACAGCGCACGCAAGCAGGCCGCTGAGTCCGCCCATAGGCCTGCTACAGTGTTACTATGACGAGAAGAAGTGAGTTGGATTACTTACCTGGACGAACAGCGCCTCAGCTTCCTGTGGATGGGTGATGTTGAGATCACCCACACCCAGACGGTACTGACGAGTCAGCCGAATGGGATTTGGCCGCTGGCGACCAGTTGGATGGTCGTCGGCCCGAAGTCGAGCAAAGAGAAGCAAAGAATCCACTCTCACAGTGATGCCGTCATATTGAACTGAGTTACACGTGTTAGCTTGTACGAAAGGGTGCTACAAAATCGACACCTCACTGCTGCCTTAAACAGCAGTCACTAGAGCACGTACTGGTGGCGGGGGCAACAGTTAACTGCTCCGAAGAG
The DNA here is from genome assembly GCA_965277795.1 of Lapillicoccus sp. Taxonomy (GTDB): domain Bacteria; phylum Actinomycetota; class Actinomycetes; order Actinomycetales; family Dermatophilaceae; genus Lapillicoccus. The sequence continues at coordinate 5,052,096 of OZ255840.1, read as the reverse complement.
CCAGAATTCGCGTCGTCCGCCATGGTGATAATGGGTGTCGATGAGGAGGTTTGCTACGGACGTTTGAGATGAGTTGAGGCTTGCCGCCTCGTTAAAGGGTTCATTCATTCATTGCTACGACTACGACTGCTACTATTCACTCTATGAGGGGTAGCAGGCTTCTAGGAGGGGGAGAGTGTAGGAATCGGGCTTAATCATGGCTTATTAAGCAGTCACGTTACCCTCTTAGTGTAGTAGTATTTAGTTTACTCGCGTAGCAATAGAAGATTTCAGCTTGGAATTCTACACTTTTCTTGCTCCTGTTTCGTGAACTCTGGTCCGAATACCGCTATGCCTAAGGAACTCTGAGTGCCAACGAATCAAAAAGGGGCCTCGTATAGTTGTCGCACTGACCATTGAATATACCGAATGCAGTTACTAGAAACAGGGGAAATATTCCCCTTATTTTGCTCATTATCGAACGCGAATGGAGAGATGGCAAGATTTGGATTTGGCAAAGTGACAATGACGAACTCACCCCACGCCAAGATCCAGTCGCGTAAATGCGCGTCTCCCCAGGCCCTCCGGCGTAAGTCATGCCAGTAGGAGCTCATTGTTAACCACCAGCAATCGTCCTACAACGCTATGATCGGCTCTCTAGATGGCAGAATGGAGAGATCGAGGCTTCGTCGCTGACTCCGATGACGAGGATGAGGCAATAGCCAGTAACGATACCCAAAATCCCCGCCTCATCGACCCCTCCTTCGACGACGACTTTCGTGATATAGAGGATCTGGAGGATGATGGCAGCAACGAGACTACAGTCACCAGCACTGCGATCGACATTCCAGTTGATCAAGAGGAGGATACATATCCAAAAGAGGCCAAGGCTTCGATTCTACATGGCACTGTGTCCAATATACAAAGTGCAAGGGACAATATAGAGGCGTCCAAGGCCCTGGTACAAACCTTCGAGAGTGAAGATGATATCGATGAGCTCCAGCAAGACCACTACGGAGCAAGTGCTGCCGCGCAAATTGAAGCAGAATTGAACTACGAGGTTTACAGGGCGGAGGAGAGGGTTCAACAAGCCGATGGCTACGATACTGTACTATCTTCACCCCTTACGGAACCTGCCTCCACCCCGTCTTTTCTGTCTCAAGAGGAATGTCGAACTGTCTCAACCACGTCAAGCAGTCTTGCGGCTGCAATATCTAAAGCGCCGGAGGCGCAACACTCAACGTCAGGGAAGCATGGGGAGGGTGACACAAGAGTTTCCCAAAACAACGAGACCGTTGGAGAATATGCCCCTCTTCGTGCCCTACGTCAGAGAAATCCGATTCAGCTACATCCGTATGCAGTGGAGAGTGAGAGATATCGCCAAACCTTGAAAGCTCGAGGGGTGAAGCCTTTACGAATTGGTCAAGGGCAGACAGAGACTCGTGTTGATGAAGATGGGGAAGAAGACTCGCAGGAACGTGAATTTAATACCGTTGAAGAGGAGGAGTTTGTCACCGATAAGAACGATGTGCAGGACCATATACGTCCGGCTCCCTCTGTGAGGGTTGTCGTGCCTGCCACTACGGCACATCACCACAGCAATGCCTTTACTGTTGATGGAGATGATCTGCCGGACGTTGATGCACTTCTTCGCCACAGCCCTATGGACGTCTCGGTGCAAGGCTACAAACGCCGCAAAATCGTTCATACATTTTCAAAGAGACCTCGAATGCTCTCTACAAAGTCCGACCAAATTCGGTCTGCCAGGTCAGATGCCCACCGAGATAAAAATGGCCTTTCGCCTGATGGCTTTGACAGCGATCACATTTACGATGTGCCGTGTTCCCCGCCACCATCAGGAAGCTCAGCATCACCAGGGCTTTCGGAGACTAACAATCAGGGCTTTCGCTTTCCCCTGGGCTTTTCCCCGCCACAACCTTTACAAACGCCTGCAACGTCTTCGGAATCTGGTAAGCGGGCACTACTGCCGCCTTTAGAAACTACAGATTCAGAGGAGGAGTCGATTGATACAGACCAAAACGGAGAATCTCAAAAATCTCAAGGAACGACAGAACCACAGTCATCTGATTCGGAAAACGAGGTCTACCATCAACTCGAACGTGTACAACGCAAGATAAGAGGCGTACTTCCAGCTTCGTGGTTGAAGCTTGACATGAAGACTCATGTCAAGAAACCAGACAAACGCGCTGTGACTGACTTCCACCGCGTGTCACCGATCAAAATTGGTATGGAACGAGGCGTAGCGCGGCCTGTCTCTCGATCCAAAGGATGGAGTCCAAGCGCAACAAAAGAGGAAGAAAAAGTAATTGTTCTTTCCGATGGTTCAGTTTCGGAAGACGAGGTTCCTGGGGCATTTGCAGAACAGGCAGGTCGAATGAATGGACTGCGCGATGACGATGACACCGACCTACCGATGCTCGACCCCTGGGGAGATCTTGAGGAAGATAATCGCATTGATGCAATGCTACCAACTGCTACGCGTACAACTGGACCATCAGGAAGCAAGAAAACCAGACAACCTCGATTGACAAACGGCAATGGAGCTGGGAGACAACGTCCGACAGATCGCGGCCTTTTCAAGAAAAGCAACGGCAGTCACAGTCACCAGCCAAGGATCACGGATCATCTCGGTAGAAGGAAAGTACCAGCTCTCAAGCCAGCCAAGTTCCGACCGCCAAGGCTGAGCATCCTGGATGCGCCAACATCACCCATACGAAAGCCGGATGTGGTCCCCAACTTCCTCAGACTCGCCGCCCGTACGGTACGGTCACGGAAAGACAAAGGTAGGCACAGCCCATCACGCAAGTTTATTCGTTTGGGAACGAGGGAGGACACAGAAGATGCCTGTGAAACGCTGCATAATTGGCGCGAAGGGACTTTTGCACCTGCGGTAGGAATTCTCGATAGCCACTCGGAAAGAAATCAGTTGAAACGTGGCCCATTGAGCATTCGATCAGGTAACGAGGGGGGACCGGCAAGGAAGGTCACTCAGCCCGAGCAAGGCTGGAAAGAGTCCATTTTGCGGGTGGATTCGGGGAAGACAAGGCAGATCCACCGAGATAACCATGGAAAAGGTCGCCAAACATTGTTGGACCATATCAAGCAGAGAAAGATTGTGGCAGCCTCATCAACGTTGGGGCAGGGGAATAAAGCCATACCTAGGATTCGTTGGAAAAAGAATGGCCTGGGACAGGGGCAACTTACAACATCCCTTCAGTCTGCAGGTGCCTCAAGGCCTGCGATGCTGGAATCGCTTCAGGTTGTCAATGATCATGATCATCCTCAGGCGGCCTTTCAAAGAAACATGTCACGTATCAACCACAAAAGGTCTACTCAGGGTGCTCCGAACGTGTTACTAGCCCGTTTCCTGGAAGACGAAGATGCGAGTGGGCTCCCGGAACCCACTGATTCTATTTCAAACAACGAGCGTGATAAGGTCTTGGAGGCAGTGACGAGGCTTAAGCCCGAGCGAGCAATACCTCATCGGGCCCGAAAGAGACGTCCGCGACATGTCGATATTCAGCAACCTTTATATAGGCAGCTTAGCGTACCCATCGTGATCGAAGATGATTCAGCAGCGCCGCTCGCAGATACAAGTCAAGAGCAAACAGTCCTTTATGGGCTTGGACCTTTTAGTACCCGGTATACCACTACTTTTGACATCACTGCTCTTCCATCAGGTACCTTCTTTCATGGAGACACTTTAGTCGGCAGTGGTGAGTTCTCTAAGAGTCTCGCATTACCCTTGCATAGGGACATGGATCAAGAAGCTGGATCCATGTCTTTCACTTTTGAGCAGGATGTTTATGAATGGGGTTCCTGGAACGAAACCGTCTCTTCGCAGCTCGGTCTACTTTTCGACGGCATTAGCCACGGCTTTCACACTGCCCAGAGTGGGGAATCTACAACGGCGAACCAGAACGACAAAGTTCATGGAACTCATACCGCAATGGAATCATTCATTCGATATATCAACGACTACATAAGCTTCCTTGACCCCGTGGACAGGACCTCATGTCTTCAAAGATGCAGGAGCCTAGTTGGAGGTCTCTTGAATGAGCTTGAGGATGACCCAAGGGATGGCCTTTCGACTCAAGGTACTGAAGAGTTGCAAGCGCTCGAAATGATGAGGGTGAAGATTGCCACCTATAGTCTGGTGATGATCAATCAACTTTCTCAGATCGCGCAACACGAGCTCGTGGCCTCTTCGTTAGTATCAGAATTTGAAGATCTGATCTCAAGCACTGCTCGATGCATCTTGACTGGCATTATAAGGGGCATAGGGCTTCGGGAAATCCGGCGTTCTCTGGACAACATGGGATTCCATGGAGCCTACGATGTTGGGATTCGTGGCGATGTATACAGGATTGAGGCACTGCTGGTTGTTTATCATATCTTCAAGCAAAAGTACGACACTTCCGGTGCCTTCTGGGAACATCTTCGAAAATGTGGTTTCGCGGCACACGTTAAGTCGAGTGACGCTCGACTTTTGGATTGTATTTGGCACGACCTTTTCACGCTGCTGCCACTACTCGAACTCGATGCCCAAGGCGTGATGAAGGCTGATCGACGATTTGAGAATGCCACCGAAAACTGGGCTCTGGTGCAGGAGCTAACTAGCCACGTCCTTCAAACTTATCTTTCCAATCCATGCGGGCAGTTGCCAACATTCAATACGTACTGTCGCGCATTACTTGGCCGGTGCTTTATCTTGATCAAGATATGGGGCTGGTCAAGATGTGAAACAATAATCGGGACAATGTTTGACTTCTTCGCCCGCAACGGCCTCTGCCATCTTCGAAATGAGGAATCTCACGGCTCGCCGCGATTCCTTGAACATCTTGACCAAGACCAGAATCTGGATTTGGAGCGCGAAGAGAGGGCTTTTCACATCTTTCTGAAGGTCACTGGGGTTGGACTTCAACAGATGCGTAAGATATATCCCAACAAGAGAATTCGCGATATCGTGTGGCGGCTCATGCCCAATCATGGACGTCAACATCCCAAAGATGAAGCGATTCGCAAATACGACCTTGATGCTTTACGAAATCATCACGATCTACTCTGTATCCTTTACTGGGGTTCACCACCAGGGGTTCGGCCACGATTAGATGCCATTCGCAACCTCGTACATCTAGAATCATCGCACCGTGAAGCGTGCCACATCAACATCAAGGCTTGGTCTAATCTGGTGAGGTTTCAGTTGTCCGTTGATGAACCGTTGGCAAGCCTTGAGCCGTTTGCAGACTGGTATCGAGAATTATGGACCCAAAGCTTAAGACAACATGGTCTTGCCCGGACGGAGGCAGAAGCGCAGTTTAGGTCAGCAACCCTAGCGGGATACCAGGTGATAACTAAAGAAGCACTTGAATCGACTATCGCCAGAAATCAAAGGCAGGTGGAAGCCATACTTGTTGATGCTTTATTGTCTCTCAAATCTGCAATACTCGCTGCTCGCAGTGCGGCAGCCGCGCAAGTACTGCTCACCCCAAGTTTGAGCGATGTCTTTTGTCTATTCCATGCGAAGCAGACCCGATTTAATATGGTCATGATGCAGGCGCTGGATGTAGTCCTTTGCTTTACGCAGAAGTGTATTCTTGTTCAACGTCAGGAGAGGTCGCAGGCTGGCAATGAGGATAGTCAAGAGTATGGAGACTGGTCTGCATTCGAAGATAATGAAGAGGACCAGCTACGTCGAGCAGCTGCGGTACACCTGCACGAGTCCATACATAAGCCTCTCAGTCACCTACTTTCGAACCTATTTGGCGCTGAGGTTGTCCCGGACGATGGCATACTATTGAAGACCATCGACACCTGGGTCGCCATAGCGCAGGTACTGGTTGGTCAGGGTGTCAAGTCCTGGGACCATTACGTCTCTCAATACGGCCAAGATTCATGGAGCTCTCTTCGAAATACCGAGCAGACCCGGAAATGCGCAGCTTATTTTCTCTCCACTGTGATCGAGAAAGAGCCAGACTGTTACCGCGACCACAAGTCATTCTTTCTGACGTGTTGGATCACCTCACTGGTTGAGCGAGAGTCTCTTCTGAAATTTCAATACCGTTACACGGCAGCAATATTAAATGCAGACCTCGGGGAGCCTATTTTGAAAAACCTGCCCTTCTGGACTGATAAGACTACTGGGCTTTTTGAAGTCTCTGCACAGGACTTTCGCGAACGGCGAGTGTCCCTGATTTTCTGTCTGCTCTCCAACATTCGCCAATCTTTGGGAGAAGCATCCTATTACCAACTCTCGCATGCGTCGCAGCTCAAACAGGAGTATAGAGATCACTTGAAACGTCTAATGGCTGTGATGAAGAAGAATTACCAGGAGCTTGGAGACGTCTCAATTGTCCGGAGCGCTTATGTAACCTTTGTGCAGCAGGTGGTCCAATACATGCAGCAGCACACAGCAGACATTTGTCCCATAGACCAATTTTTCATTGACTCTACTGCCTTTCCGTTGCCAGCCACCGATCCCACTTATGTGGTGGGGCGGCTCAAGAATTATGGCTTGCGACTTCAGGAGCCTGGAACGCCGAAGAAGCTTGCAATGTTCATCCAAGCGGTATCAGAAAGGGCAGCCGTCGATGGTCAACAGCTTTATCTGATCGACCAGCTTCACGTTGCAATGTCCGACAGTTTCGAGGACGGCGACGCCGCTCGACCAACATTGCGTGCTTTTCTAGTGCAGGCTGTATTTCCAGCTTATATCGAACTGGCTTTTAGCACCTCGAGTGGCTGGATCCTTGCCGATCCGATCTTACAAGCCTTATGTAGAGTGTTTGAGCGATTGCTTGAGGATGTGGATGGACTCAACAAAGCTAGCGTTGCGTCGATAATCTCTACGTTTACAGTGCTTTTCGCTAGCATGCAGACGTCTATGGAATTGCTAGTTGACTACTCAGGATTACTGGAACAACCCATGACGTTGCGGACCCTAAAAACGTCCTTCTCAATGATTACGTCGGCGCTGCCCAGCGTGGACTATATGGTTGGGCTTTCTAAGTCGGCCGAGAATCTTGTGCCGTATATTATGTTCTTTAAATCCTTTGCTCTATTTGCTGCTGCAACTATCCTTGGCTATGAAGATACACCATCACCATACATGGATACTTCTGTGGACGAAGCAGCAGGCCTTGCCTACGCTGAAATACGACAATTCGCACTGAACGAGCTTCGAGAAACGCTCCGCAAGAACTGGACTTTTCATGACGGTCGGTATTATCTTGTTCGGGGTAACATCAGGAAGGAAGTGGTCGTTGAGCTTGGAATTCGCGAAGAGAAAGCACAGTTTCTTGGGCAGATCGAAGACTTTGTGGAGGCATTAGAGAACATGCCAAACCTGGGTGAGGAGGAGCATAGGCATGTTGTTATCAAGCAAAGGCGAAGGATAGGCATAGACGAGGCATACTTTTGAAGTGGCATGTATTGTGGTTTATTGATAGCGCTTTAGCGGCATTTGCACAGCTTTTTGGGGTCTAGATGACACTCAGGGACTTTGACATAGCATCAAGGATCAATAGTGTAGCGCAACCTCCGAGCTATGAGAGAGCCAATCCTCTCAGAATCCCTCCGATGTTCCCAAAGAAGATGCGAACCGCCGCATCGAGACGAATCGTCCCAGATCGTCAAAGCCACAAAGCTTGTTCCGTGGAGATAAGCGAGGGAGATCGGCGGGGATGTCCAGATGAAGTTATGATCCCGCTTTGCTTGATCCATTGTTTGATCAATGCCCTAGCCTGGCTGCTGTGACCATGTGCTCACATAACACTACACTCCATCTCGCCCTGGTCTAACAATGGACAATCGACCTCAGTCCTAACAATCAACTGTCAACGGTCGTCAAGGAGTACACTCGCTCCCACAAAGAACCACCCATCTCTCAATGCAAACCTCCTCCGCCGACAACCTCCCCTCCCTATCCTCCACCTCCCCCCTCTCCACCTCCACCTCTCCCTTCACCTCCACCCAACCCCCCACCACCACCTGGCCACCCCCGACCCCCCGCCGTGCACGCCTCCTCTCCACCTCCGAACCCACCACCCTCGCCCGCCGCGACGCCGCCGCCCGCTCCGCCAAATCCCTCATCCGCGACCACGTCCGCGAAGACTGGACGTGGCCGTCCCCTCCCACCCCTTCCTTTCCGCCCCCAACAACCCCGGACGCGCCTCTCCAATGGCGCGAACGCGACGCCAACTCTTCATCCCCATCGCCAGAACCGGAGTCCGAGGCCGCGGATCCGTATCGATACGACAACCCAGACTCGCTTGCGACGGTGGTGCAGACGCGGAAACGGAAAAGGAGGAGGAGGTTGTTGGAGGAGATGAGGTGGAATACTGGATTGCAGACATATATCGCGAGGCGGGATGCTTGGACGGGGGGAATAACGCGCTCTTCACCCCCACCACCGCCAGCACCATCGACTTCGACTTCGACCTCCCAGAACCGTACCCTCAACGGGGACGGTCCTTCTATCCTCCCTTCCCCCTCGCACTCATCCTCCCCCACCCCTTCCTCCCACCACGTCACCCCCCCACCCCAACCCCCACCCCCAGACCTCCTCGAACTCGTCCCCTTGCCCCCTCCCCTCCTCCCCGCGAACAACCCCATCCGCGCTAGTATCACCCCCGCCACTTACCCCTCTATCTACACCAAAGTCATCACACAAGGTCTCACGCCTACTATACCGATTAATCTCGCGGATGTGACGAGGGCGATGGTGCAGGGGTGGAAAGCAGATGGTGAGTGGCCGCCTCAGAGCACGGTTGTGGAAGCTCCGGTGGCGGGGAAGAGGAGGGGGGTGCTGGAGGGGTTGAGGGGGGTGGGGAGGGTGGGGAGGGTGAGGAGGGTTTTGGGGTTGGGGGGGGAGGGGGGAGGAGGAGGGGGAGGGGAGGGGGGAGGGGGGTAGGCGGTTGGGCTGAGGGGAACGCGGGGGGTGGGGGGGGTTAGGTAGGTTGGGAGGGCGGAAGAGGGATGGTTTTGGGCGCGGCGGAGATGGAAGTGGCAGGGCTGGGGTGGAGTACATGTTATTTTGGGCTGGATCTATGTGGGTGTGGTGTTCATAGGGCTGTGCTGGGTTGGAGAGTTGTGGTTTGCATATCAGAGGGAATTTTATGCGGCTGGAAGTACATACAGTCTACCCAAAAAACATAGATTGGTTCTTCGAGACGTGGTTGGATGGTCTTCGCTATCTATCAGGTGGACTTCCGCCTCTGTGGGAACTGCTAAGCCTCACATTGTGGTGTATGTACAATTATCTACGCCATAACAAATGCGGCTATGGCTAAAGGCTTTATAAATGTCGAAAGGGATTTAAAGAATTCCGAGAACTCTATAAGTCCAAAGAATTTTAGAAGTTCCAAGAACTCCAAGAACTTCACGAACACGAGAACAGTTGGAGAATGCTAAGAGTGCTAAGAATTCTAAAAACCTTGAGATTTCTCACGTCTGATTTCTCACCCTCACAGAATCAAGACTGTTCTTCTCCGCCTCACTCTGAGTACCAAAACCGTAGGCAGACTTCTTCCTCCGCCCCCTCCGATCACCATATTTCTCATCAAACTTCCGAATCGCGGCCAACGAGCTCATATCCTCGCTGATGCTCGCACTGATCTCCTCCATCGCTCTGTCGAAGTGTCTCTTACCTAGAGTACGTTTCTTGGGATAAATATATGGTTCTGCCGCGGTATCTTTGTCTTTGTTATACTTGGCAGCGTTGTCATTTTCTTCGCGGACGCAGGCTAGCGCGGCAGCGACGGACAGGTTTTTCAGGTCGGAACCGGAGTAAAAGGGTGTTTGAGAGGCCAAAAAAGCCAGGGAAACTTCGGGGTCGAGGATCTCGTCTTTGAGGTGGATTTTGAGAATGGCTTCCCGATCTTTCTCAACGGGAAGGTCGACAAGCAATCTCCTCGGCAGACGTCGTAAGACCGCATCGTCGAGATCGAAGGGTCTATTTGTTGCCACCATGATGAAAGCAGAGAGATCGTTCATGCCGTCCCATTCCCGCAAGAACTGATTGATCAACTCTCGATGGCTGGTACGGTTAGTTGAGCCTCCTCGAGAACCGAATATTGCGTCCGCTTCGTCGATAAAGACGACGCACGGCGTAAGCTTCTTGGCTAAGGTGAAGATAGCTTTGACCTTCTTCTCGCCTTCGCCCACATACATATCGTATACATCTGAGCCACTGACTTCGAGAACAGTGGCGCCACTTTCTTTGGCGACGGCTTTCGCAAGTAACGTCTTTCCAGTACCAGGGGGCCCATAGAGTAGGAGGCCTGGAATCTTATCGGTAGCAAGTACACCGTATGTAAAAGCTTCAGGGCGTACTAATGATAGCGAGGTCAACGTTTTCAAAGCCTCTACGGTTTCAGGAGGAGCTCGAACATCAGCAAATGTGGTCCGTATGCTTTCGGCGTCGACAACGCCATTGAGTAATAGTTTCTCATGTGTGTTGCAAGTCTTGCGTAGGTGTCGCATGCGTTCCTCAAGATCCTTGTTTGGCTCCGAGCGCACAAGGGCAGTCGACCTTGCACCCAAGGGTCCGAAATGCTTCCTGGCTTGCTCTTTCTCTTCGTGTATCCAGTCAAACTTTGCATTGTCACTCGACTCAATGAGAGCCAGGGCGCTGTCGATATGGGCCGAAGTCAAGATATCTTCATCATTCATTAGCCCAAGAGCGACTGTAGCAACCCTATGCACTTGCTCGAAAGACCAAACAAAATCTTCGAGGCCAGACGCAAAGACTTGAGTTGAGTCCAATTCGAGGACTGCCTGAGGTGTCGTTGTCATACCACCCTGCGAATCAGGCCTAAGCTGGCGCAGCATATCCAGCACGTGGCGAATGTTAATCTGTCTGATTCTATGCTTGTCGTCTTGCAGAAAAAAGGTGTCACTCGTCGAAGCCCTGCAAGGAGTGATGATGGTTCGTGTGGGTCCATTTTGGGACTCCAGTTGGTGGCTCCGGAACCCTGACCGGGAAATAGATGGGATGAGATCTTCGGACGAGGTCGTACCAATGATGAGTATCCTTTGACCCTTGGACCTGCGCTTTCGGACAGCTTCGTGTAGCTTGGTAAGTAAAGCCCCGCCACGGCGAGTTGCATCAATCTCCAAATAATCGTTGATCATTATAATCGAACTCCGGATATCAGACTTGTCACTGGACGATGTATTGTCAACCATGATGATTTCTGAATCTTCGAGGGTGTCTTTTGTTGCACCGTTCGGAGAAGCTAGATCCAATATTTCCGGGTTTGGCTCCGTCGTCCGTTGCATTTGGACTCTCTTCGCCTGACAGGCGATCAACAGAGCCTCCATAAGGCCGGAAGCTTTGCTGTCATCGGCTGACTCGGGTGACGGCATGAAGGACTTGAGAAACTGTGGGGGTGAACTCGCTGATCTAGAAAGCCCATTTTGTACGGAGACACCCATCAAGTTTCCCGACGAGATCCAATCTACAAGAGGCCCAAAGGCTGTGGCAACAGAAACAGCAGGGACTTTAGGTGAAGAGGCTGAGATATAACTCTGAGGCTTCTTGCGGCCATGATCAACCCCTGCCTCATCCTCCTCTTCATATTCATCTTCCTCTTCTGCCGGATCATCCATCCCTTCTTGACCTCTCATGGGAAGATGAGCAGAGTATCCGAGCGAGCGGACGGAGTCCAGGTTGGATGTAGCCAAATCTTCCAGATTGTCACTTCCTATTTCTGCAAGATCTTGAGCATCAAGTGTGATAAGATCGGCACCGTGGGAGGCGGCAAGCGACCTGACGACAGTCTCTAGGAAAAACGTCCCACCCTCTTTTGGGCAGTGCAATACAAGATGAGGTTTTGAAGCCAAGGAGTTGTTCATATGTCGCGCAGATGACGGTTGTAATCCTGCCGCCACCACGGTAGAGATTTCGCGCAAGATCTCCTTTTCGATTTGATAGACGTCATTGTTTATTCCCTTGTCTGGCGTCGAAGATCTTTCGCTGGTCGGGCCGATCTTCTCCTGTGAAATTGATGTCTCGCCCGACTCTGCTGTTGGCAGTTTCTGGCCCTTGGACGTCGAAGTTTCCTCCAGCTTACTATAGGTTACTAGAGGAATATTCTCTCTCCACGCTGGTTCCTCCCAGAGCGAGATATTCCTATCAATGAACCACCTTGGTATGCTAAATGGCTGCGGCTCCCTTGCACTCTTAACATTCCTCCCTGATCTCCGAATGGCCGATCCATAATAACTCTTTTCCTTTAGACGGACGGAGTTTTCAGATATGCCCTCGTGATTTTCTGTGTTCTCATATGCCCCCCGGGCTCCCGGGTCATCCTTGGGGTTATTTAGAGGCTCGTCGATGACATTGCTCCATGCAGGCTTCTCTGACCGCTCTGACGAAGCTCCTGTCACTTCCTCTGCTGCCTGTGCTATCGAATCGTCCTTTGAATTGCTTGGCGGTTCGTCGAGCACATTACTCCATGCAGGTTCTACCGTATCAGGCTTGTCATCTTTGGGAGAAGAGCGGTTGGCTGAATAATGGAAAGAACGTTTAGGAAGAGGATAGCGGCGGCCGGCTATATGGCGACAGAGGCGCGGTGAGTACTGTTGTGAGAAGTGTCTAGATGTTGACCGTAGGGCTGGCCAGGCCAGAGGGTGCATCAAGTCTGGCGACTCCTGAAGGGGCCTGATTTGGAAATGGGAGCTGGTGAGGACTAAGGACTTGCTTCTCAAGCACACTCGCTCAGGTTCCTGACAGGGCTGATCAGCTCTTAGCGCCGGCAGCGCTTAATCTGTTAAGCGCAACTAGTCGAGATAGCTGAGCCAACTTACCACGGTGCTGTCCCAAGTTCACAGTCACGCATCACGCAAAGCATTACTACTTCAAAGTGGGCATAGTCGTCGTGAAGCTTGTAGCGTTTGGAAAAGATACTCAACTCCATCTCCAAGTGCATTTACAGTTTTCCGTACCAGGGAGTATATCTCTCATCTTTTGCCCCTACTGCCGGACTCCTCCAGCCCTTATGATCAGGGCCTATGCCTGCAGTCACCGGCAGCATTGCCGAACAGGGCCCAGGATCATGTCTCTTCGCCGATTGAGTCAACGACTGCAAACATGCGCTAAATCCTCCTATTAGTGCAAGTGGTTTCAGTCACTTTGACTCTCATTTGTGCGCATCTTCTGTGACTCATCGCATCCCTTCGTCGCGGCTGATATATATATATATACATATGGTACTTATGTGCCCATATCCTTCCATGACTTTCTTCAGCAATTAGCACAAGACAACTCCGTTCCACCCTCAGATAACAAGCACAATCTACCTTTATCAAATAATCCACTCACCCTCAGTAGCGCTCACGCATAATTTCCAAAAATGGCTGTACCGACTCCGTTGCCATTGACTAGACCTCGCTCATTGCTCTCCTTTCCCAAAGAGGTCTTACAGAAGATCTACGAGTACGTGCTCACCGTTAACGTGGAGGACTCGAAGCCCTATGTTGTGATCAAACAGCGTAAATGCGAGACCTGCTCCAGCAAGGCTTTGGAGTGCACTAGCACCACCCATTCGTGCTTGGAACTCCTTTGCTGCTGTCGTCAGATCCTCTTTGACGCATTCCACATCTTCTACAGAAAGAATACCCTGGAGTTTGCAAGCGCGTACGAAATGCTCCAGTTTTGCTATGCCATCAGTACCGCCAAGAGGAATGAGATTACATCCGTGCGTTGTGCTTTCGACCTGGCCGACCAATCCTCAGACCAAGTGAGGTGGTACTTGCAGAAGTGTGTCAGTCTCGAGAAGTTGCAGTTTTTTGTATTCGCACGACCTCACGGGAAGGTCTTCCGTACCTTTCTAGGACTCAAGGAGGTTGAGATCAACGTCGAATCAGACCCGCCGTATGGACGCCCACGCGGTGAAGGTGAGAAGATAGCATATTGGAAAGAACTCCTTACCAGACCCCGACTTCGAGTCCCTGCACCGGAATGCCTGGATTTATTTGCCGTCATGAAGAGGAAGAACGTTGCCAAGCCTAAGAAGCCCTTATCAGAACCCGGGCCAACCTCCGATGAGCGATATAGGCTATACGAGCTGGATAGCTCTGCGTCAGCTGCGCTTGGTTATGTCGCTATTGGCCAGGAAGCTGGAGAAGTGCTGATGGCCTAGAGCCTTGTAGATACCTGCAGTCGAAGGTGATGACGATAATCCTGTCATCTTGATGAGAAACATTTTGACACTTCGGTAACATCTGGGCGCTCCTCAGATGACTCATCCGTTCAATGTTCCAATGCCTTGATGATGTTGTTATGGAAAGAGGCCGGGTCAGTTGGTCGAAGCGGAAACATTCCGCGAAAATTACTTCACTTCTTCCACAACTATAACACTGCGCAATCACAACACACCCACGAGCCGACCGAGAAACAGTAATGTGATCCGACTGTCCCAGCTGAAGGAGCATCGCAGGAACCATGGGTAAGCACATCATCCACTAGAAGTCTTCACTGCACTGTGATGCCCCGAGGTCTGATTGAGAAAGCTGACGGAAGTAAACAGGAAAACGCAAGAGAGGTCAAGGCAAAGCTTTGAAACACCGTAGCTTGATAAAAGGAGTCCCTTCAGCCCCAAGTCGTACGGCCCAGGCAGAGCGGAGCCCCTCGAAGCTACTCAGTCTTCCCCCGGAGCTACGTAACCGCATCTATGAGCTGGTTCTTTGCGAGGACACTTCAGCTACTGGGCCGTTTGACTCTGTTGTCGATGTCAGTTCTCTTCAATGGAAGCCATGCAATCACCTCTCAATCCTGAGGGTCTGTCGGCAGACCTATCTCGAGTCCTTTCATTTCTTCTACAACAAGAATTGTCTCAGCTTTTACAACACTAAACAACTCTTGGAGTTCCTCCGCAACATCGGATTTGCACGTCGCCAGGAAATTACATCGATCATGCTCAAGTGGCCAGCAGAAGACCCCCATCCCTATCGTGCCTTCAGGTTGCTTCGAAATTGCCAAAAGCTGAAAAGTTTGAGTGTTGAGATCCCCTTCACACAAAGACCCGGTTTTGCTGCACTCCGCGAAGTCAGGGGCCTTGAACGCGTGATAATACGCCACCCCCAGGATCAGCGAGGTGCTACAGAACACGTCCAGCCCTATCTCAATTACCACCGCTACCTTAGCTGGTCCGACAAGATTCAAGCGTTGAGGAAAGACTGCAGATGCCCGGACGCGATGGATCTGAGGGCCGCCATGTGTCGTCCTCGGCTCGAGCAGCGAAAGCCTAAGGCCGACGCTACAGACCTCTTCCAAAATGATCCTTTGGAGCTATGCCAAAACCAGGGGGCAAGGCTTACACGGGCACAAGCCGCAAAGCTGCGAAGGGGATAAAGGGGTAGACGTGTGTGGTAACGGGTAACTCCTAGAGGTGGATTTAAGAGTGCCAAAGGCATGGACTTGTGCTAAGAGCTATCATAGAGCTGTCATCGGGGTACATGTAAACTCGTCGATTCCAGTGGAAGAGGTGTGGAGTAACGCGTTGCTTGAAGACATCAACTCGTGGAGCCAAGTGGGCAGGGCAAGAGTGTCTGAGGGGCGTCTTCATGTAACATGATATGCAATGCAGTCCCCCTTTCAGTACATGTCCTATGGTCACCCAAAACCTGCGGAGACCCCTTTGAATTGTTTTTGACCCTCATCGTAATGGAGTAGGAGGATGTGATCAGCTTATCCACAAAAGGCTGTCTTCGCAAAGAGATGTAGCTTTTTTTTTTCAGTCTTCTCCGGCCCATAGTCTTGCAAGAGGGTCCTCTAATACCTTCTCTTTCCGGATACTGATAATGGACGCCTACCGCAGTGGAACTAAACGGTACAGGGTGATGTGTTCAGGGGGGTCGCTCCGAATATACAGGTACTGTAGCTGAACGTTGAGGAAATACAGGGAACTTGTGCTCAGATGCAGACACGAGTTTTCCATCCTCGCCTGGCATAGATAGAGCTGTAGGTCGAGGCCATCTGGGCCCGACTAGGAACGCATTTCGCCTTGTCCATCCTAAGTTGCCCGCCAAGGATGTCCTCCACTGCGGCACCCTTCGCGACACAGCATGTCTGTTAAGAACAGTGATGAGCAACAGCAAAGCTTCCAATTGCAATACGGAGCCGATACAAGACCACCCAGGTACGGTAATGATGCCATGCTAGCACTTCGACTAGACTGGCCACACCGCAATAAGCATTATGGATCATAACCTCATATACCTCATTACCCCTTGTCCCCCCAGCGCCCACATATACTAATATGGCTTACACATGATCGAGAAACAGCAGCCCTCCCCCCCAATGAAACCCTCGCCCTCAGCCCTTACTGATATGCAACTGCTCAAAAGTCCTCTGCATCAAACTCTTCTGGGTCTTCTCCTTAACCTCCTTCTGCATCTCATCCGCCTCCTTCTCCGCATCCTTCTCCCCACCCCCTTCCCCCCCATCCCCACCCTCCTTCCCCTTCTTCCTCAAAAGCAACATATCCTTCTTCCTCTGCTCCTCCTCCTCCATCACCCTCAACGCCTCCTCCTCCTTCGTCACCTCCTCCATCTCCACATCCTCAAACCCAATCTTCTTCAAGATACTCCCCACCAAATACCTATACCTCAAATGCCCGCTCACCGTCTCGCTGACATCGACGTTCTCCACGCTCGGCAGTCCTTCGATCTTCTGCAGCCCCGCGACCCCGTACTGGATGCTGCTGGTGCGGTACAGAAACCCGAGCACGTAGTCGTTCTCCGAGTAGACGTTGACGAGGCGGCCGGACACGACGCTACGTAGCACTCGCCAGTCGCTAGTGGTGCTAGGGGTGGGAGCGCCGATGAGGACGACGCTTTCGACGAGGCCGAACGCTCTCCTCTTCGAGAGACTCATGAGGCAAGAATAGATGACGCGGGCGCCGAGCGAGTAGCCGATCAGAGTAACCGGTCGTTCGCCTTGGGCTTTATTGATGAGGGCGTCGGCGAGAACCTCGCCCGCTTTTTCCGACCGGCTCTTCGCCACGCTGAAGGGGTTGTCCACCACGCGGGATACTTGTAACAGGCCGAGAGGCCACATGGCCGTCATCATTTCCGCGAAGATGGTCCGCTGGATGATCTCTTTCTTCGCGTAGCCCCACGCGGCGCTGGACACCATGGCCGTCATGCTGTTCCCCAGATTCATGAGCGCTTCGAGTTCGTATCTCAGGGCGAAGACTTCGGAGCCCTTGCCCACGACCCGCCACGGCGTCACCACCTCCTCTTTCTCCGTCAGCCAACCGGAAATGCCGATTGTGACTCTGAGCCGGCGCTGTCCACTCTCGTTCGCGGCCGCCTTCTCGTCGTGTTCGAAATTCTTCCGGCTTCCGCGCACGGGTAGGAAGGCGAAATCTTCAACCTCCCGCGCGTAGTTGTCCATCATTTGCCCCGTCATGCGCCCGCCGTATGCCCCAAATAAGCCGCCTACTATCACCGTGCTTCCGGCCACGCTTCCTAGATACCCCGCCGCGGCTGTTGCACCAAGACCCAACCCACCCATCACGCTGCCCACGCCCGCCGCCACGAGTGGTGCCGCAAGCCCGCCTGTAACGCCGATGATAGCCGCACCAGCTACGGATGCGAGCCCGACTTTCCACTTGCGGCTGGACTCGTTCTCCTTTGCTTTCTTGGCCGTTTCGTCTTCGGCGGACATCTGCTTGGCGGCTTCGAGGAGGCCTTTTGCGACTTTTTCTTCGTCTTGCGTGAGCACGTCGAGGCCGAGATGTAAGCTTGATGTTAGATACAGGAGTAGGATTCGCGATGGCGCAATGTAGTGTTCGAGCGAGAGGAGAAGGAGGAGCATCGAGTGGAGGATCAGGATGCGTTTTTCTTCTTCGAGGGAAGAGAGCGGCGTGGAGATGGGGGGGTAGAGTTCCTTGAGGGCGGAGGAGCTCCATTCGTTGGAAGTGGCAGCGCCCTCGGGGTTGATCTTCTTGTCACTGGGCGTGTGAGTTGAGGAAGTGTCTGTAGCTTCCATCATTTGCGACGAGGCGGTTTCTTTAGAGTTGACGACTTCGCCTACGCGCTGGATGACACCTTCGCGCCAGTCGTCGAAGAATTTGAGGGCGGCGGCATGGAGTTCGCGCATTTTAGGTTCGGAGAGCTCTTTCTCGCGCTGCTCTTTCAATTTGCGCTCTCGGTCGTAGGCCTCGACGTCGACCGTTCCGGGGTCGATGTTGGGGTTATTGATCTTGTCGTCTTCGGAGATGAGGTCGTCGAGTAGGTCCGTCGAGAGGGTTGCGCTGGGGTCGAAGTTGGATTCGATCGTCTTGCGCATTGAAGCTGTGGCGCTGGCGATAAGCAGGGTGAGCTCTGCTCTGTCATGGGCGTCGAGGATAGTGGTGAGGGATTGGTCTTCTTCGCCATGGTGTTTTTCTTCTGCGGGCTTCTCCTCATGGGAAGCCCAAGGTACGTGCTTGAACATCTTGACTGACTGGAATATATTTTCGGAGTTGGGATGGTAGAGAGTTTCCGGGTCTTCTACAAGGCCTCGAAAGGTGGTGCCCCCACTCTTCAGATAAACAGGTAAGGTGGAGGTACCTTAGAAACTAGAACGGTATGACGTCGTTGGCGGCACATGCATCATCTTGCGCTCTCCCACATGAATCTGATGCATCACATCTGTCGCTAGCGATGAAGCCACGATAGCCGTCCTTTGAAATGCTGGCACGATGACTACCTTAAATAAAACCGAAAAGGCGCATAACGGCGTCCAGAACAGCAGAACGCATTGGCTCTGCTGAGGGGTTTCAGGAGCTTGGAGATCCATATCAGTTTCGTTACAAAGTATTTCATTGTTTCCCTATGTCGTTTGTTTCATCCTGTCTATTTGATGCCAGAAAATCCAATGAAGATAGGCTTGCAAGTGTTATGCAAGCCCTAGCTTTTCTCGAGGAAATCTGCTTTCAATTGCGTCTCCTGCTGGGTCTCCACCTGACTAGAAAGTCGTTTGATATTCATACAAGGTGCTACTCAGCTTATTACACCATTACATGCTCTAGCCCTCAATCTGTCACAAAGCACAATCTCCTCCCTCGCCCCTCCCGTCGCCTTATCACAAGCGCCGCCTCCAGCATCGGCCTAGCCCTAATCAAACACCTCATCTCCAAAAGCCACAAAGTAATCATGGCGGACCTCCACCCGGCCAGCGCCGCCATCGCCTCTTCCCTCCCCGGCCTCGCCACATCCATGCACCCAGAAGTCTCCTCCTGGCCCTCCTACGCCGCCATCTTCGCCCACACCTACTCCTTAACCGGCAGCATCGACTTCTTCGCCGCCAACGCCGGCATCAACGACCGAGAAGACGTATTCGAGCGGTTCGTTGTGAACGATGATGAGCCCTAAAAAACTGGGATCTGACGACGCTGGATGTGGATCTGGTGGGCGTGTTTTACCGATTGAAGCTTTTCGTGTATTATGCTCCGAAGGCGAATAGTGAGGGGAGGAGAAAGCGCACGAGGGAAGATGGTGGTTACGGCGAGTATGATGGGGATCTTTCCGTTCGAGACTGTTCCGCAGTATTGTGCTGCGAAGCATGGGGTTCGTCTGACCATCTCCCATCGTTGTCTTTCAATTCGCGATGGTGTCTTAAGTGCTTTAAGCTTGTTGGTCTCACCCGCTTGACGGGCCCTAGATTCGCGGGAGAGGATCATGTATCCATCAATGCCATTATGCCCGCCTTCGTCGCTACGTGGCTCGCCCCTACTGGTATGGTCAAGACAATAGAAGATCAGGGTCACTTGACGTCGATGGGTACTGTGTTGAAAGCTTACGGTACGTTCCTCGACAATGATACTTTGTCTGGGGCAACGGTTGAGGTGACGCTAGATGAGTTACATATCCTCAAGCCGGTTGAGTATCCGAATGCGAGTCAGAGGTGGTTGGGGGATGATGAGGGTGGGTTCTGAACTGTGGCGTATGAGGAGAGGAGGGTTTTGAAAGCGAAGGGCGCATGAGTGGTCGGTTTGTAGCGGGTACTCTCAACAGACTGGGATAAGTATTCCGTGTGTAGTCAAGGAAATAGTCAATGCAGCTGGTATTGCATTTCAAGTCAATAACAATCCAGCGGCAAATGCTGTTGTACCGTGTAGCGAACATAACTGCTTGATTACACAGGACTCGTTATGTTCTACAAGCATTAAACGAACCTCTGCCAATCTATACACACCGAAAATAGCACGACAAGGAATCCGTAAAGCCACGATATGCAGATGATGGGCGCCCACATTCCCTACGCATCGATCAGGTTATCTGCCTCGTGCCCTTGCTCCCCTGACTGCCCTTGCTGTCCATCCAACGGGGCCTGGGCCTCTCCATCCGGCTGCCTCTCACTGTCTCTAGTGTCCTTGTTTCCACCTCTCCCCTTGCCCTTACCCGACCGCTGGTAGAACTCATCGAGGATCTTCTTTGGGATACGATTAAGAAGTTCTTTAGGATAGATCCTTAGCAGGCCCCATGCGAGATCAATGGATTCATAAATGGTACGAGATTCGTACGCGGATTGTGTGATGAATGTCTTTTCGAACTTCTCCAGGAATTCGAGTGAAAGCTTGTCTTCCGAGGACAAAGCCTCTTCTCCAACGACGGCTTTCATGGATGCTAGACGGCTGTTACTAGTGGCTTCATTGATAGATCTTTCTGGGAGACTTACCGGCATCTCGCCCAATGGCGTACTTTGCATACAGTTGATTCGAGACATCGCCGTGATCTTTCCTCGTATGACCCTCGCCAATGGCAGATTTCATGAGACGGGACAAAGACGGCAGGACGTTGATCGGTGGGTAGATACCCTTATTATACAGTTGACGATCAATGAAAATCTGACCTTCAGTGATGTACCCTGTCAAGTCAGGGATGGGGTGGGTGATATCTGGAGAGGAGGTCAGCGCCAGTAGTGGGAGAGTGGCCCGATTCACGAACCATCGTTAGGCATAGTCAAAATAGGAATCTGGGTGATGGAGCCGTTGCGGCCCTCCACACGTCCAGCACGCTCGTAGATGGTTGACAAATCCGTGTACATATAACCCGGGTACCCACGACGACCTGGGACTTCTTCTCTGGCTGCCGACACTTCACGCAGGGCATCACAATACGCCGTTAGATCAGTGAGAATGACTAGAACGTGCTTCTCAAGTTGGTACGCATAGTATTCTGCTGTTGTCAATGCTAGTCGAGGAGTGATGATACGTTCGATCCTGGTAATGATCAGTACTATTGATGGATCGCCGCCACTGTGACTCACGTAGGGTCGTTTGCCAAATTCAAGAACAGCGTCACCCTTTCCATGCTGCCGTTCTCCTCAAAATCTCGAGTGAAGAAACGACTCGTCTCCATATTGACACCCATAGCTGCGAAAACGATAGAGAAGTTCTCTTCATGTCCATCGTGGACATCCTTTGTTGGCTTGTTGACCAAGCCCGCTTGTCGACAAATCTGAGCAGCAATCTCATTATGTGGTAAGCCTGCAGCGGAGAAGATCGGAATCTTTTGCCCGCGAGCAATGGAGTTCATCGTGTCGATAGCGGAGATTCCCGTAGCAATCATCTCTTCTGGGTAGACCTGGGAGATGTTAGCACCGAGTCCAAGCCGGATAATAGCCTTTGTACCACGAACTCTAGAGTAGGGGTTGATAGGACTGCCGTTGATGTCGAGATAATCTTCCGCCAGGACCTTGGGGCCTTTGTCGATAGCTCTGCCTGATCCATCAAAGACACGACCTAGCATGTCCTCTGATACACCAAGCTTCAAACTGTGGCCGGTGAACTCGACTTTGGTCTGTCAAGTGTTAATTTGATGTACGCAGCCGAACAATGTCTTCTGTATACCTTCTTGACATCGATACCCGACGTTCCCTCGAATACCTACTTCCATTAGAAGCCTGGAACAGTAGCGGGCGTAATTGGGCCAGGCATACCTGGACGACAGCTCGGTTTCCTGTTGAGTTCTCAACATCAGCATCAGCCTAGATGTAATCTGTCGTCTTGCTGTGCGTACCTCTTGCCTCCAGCACTTGCCCAGACCTTTCGGATCCATCTGGTAGTGTCAGGGAGACAATCTCGTTATACCTAGGGAATTTGACCTTTGAGTCGATTGCTTAGCTATGATACCCTCATGGAGGCAGCCGAGAGATCAACGTACATTGTCTAAGATCACCAAGGGTCCGTTGACACCTCCAATGGTGTTGTAGCGTATCCTGGGATGGATAGTGGTCATGCGAGGGTCTTGCATCTCGGGCGCCAGGGTTGCAGAAGAGTGTTGACTGGTACAACCGAGCACTAAACACAAAAGCAAGTTGGTGCCCTGGTATTAGGACGAGGTAGGAACAAGGACTGGATATGGTGGCACGGTCAAGCGGTCTTGATGTGATGCGGGAGCTTGCGAATGACGATGCTTGGCATGATAGCTCTGGCGACTAAAGAGAGCTCATGATAACCTCCCCAATAAGCAAATACAGCCACAAAACTACCTCGTAGACCTACGCTGCGTCGATGTTACATATCCGAGCTGCAATATCTGACTCTAGTTGAGGGCGTAGTTCAAAATTTGCCATATTCGTCTACGAAGTAATATCTCATGCGATACAAAGCCACATTGCACTGTAAAGAATGCTGGTTTGAATGGTCTGTTGGACGGCACTTGATGAAAATAGTTATGAATGTAATGTCTTAGGCATTCTCACTCGTTATGTCTGTGAAGCGTCTATTCAATAGTTTCCAAGTTTCAATTGCAAAACATTGTGCTTCACGGACCATCGCTTGTGGCGCAACAACATGACCCGTCAGTCCCAGACCCAACCTCCAGTACTTGCCCGTCCAGAGTTGCCATGCAAACTGATTTCAAGCGCCCTTCGCCCAGGTATCCATGCTATCCAGACGAACATTGTAGCACTAAAGCTCTCTGATGCCTAGAGGCCGCTAGGTGTAAATGCGAGTACCTTTTTATTCAAGAAACCTAACGTTAACGGATCGTCAGCCTTGAAATCTATCAAAATAGAGGTCTGGAAATTCGATGAGATGTACAGAGGCTAAGACATCCAAGGAAGAAAGGGCGCTCATCGTCCAGCGACTTAATAGGTTCATGCACTGGCTTGCGTGAAAACTGCGAATGTGGTATAGGTTTCATCATTGCCAATGACGGTGGAGGAGGTGTGGAAATATGAGGACGGCACTGACCTTTACGTAAAGTGCTGGGGAACCTGAGGGGGGCGCATCAGGCTCCCCAGCGGAGTCGTAGACCGGCGAAACACATGACCTATATACTTCTGGCTGTCAGCCAAACACCCAGGTGGAAGTAGCAAGAGCGAAGACAGCATGTGTATGAGGTCAGACAAGGTATACTGGCAAGTAGCAGACGCCCGGCGAAGGGCATCCGAAAAGACTGGTCTCTTCAAGGTCGACTCAGCTGGGAAAAGAAGACTTTTATGTTGTTGTCATCTTTCCAGATGGTACAGTGTAGAGAAGAAAACGATGTTATGACTGACCTTGACTCGAGATACATGGTCAGGGATGCTACAGGCCCGTAACCAGATCGACGACACTGCAGGATGTGACCATGTATGCGATGTGTGAGGAAGAAAAAGTTGATGGAGAGTGTAGAAGTTGACGGAGCGAATTGAAAGTTAGTGTGCTAAATAATCAGCTAGTTTCATTAGTCATGTGATTATGTCATATCGAATGGTCATGTGACCTGCCCAGCCATTGCGACTTTGAAATTTGACTTCGGCCGTCTCGGAAATCCCGCCGAACCTGGTCTCTAAGCCGCTGCCAGTTGGTCGTTAAGTCAAGTCACTGCCAGCACCAGCACCGGCACACTCGAGCTGCACGTCCTGCCTATCCTGTATCGTCTACTATCTATCTTCTATCGTCCATCTTCCCCTTCGTGCTCCGAGGATTTAATCGAGTTGCCGGCATCCACCACAGTCTTCCGCCTTCTGCGCCCATTCTGCTTAATCCTGACGCACACAATCTAGCCTGAATCGGTACCTGGCTTTGGCGTTCAGACCTCCTTCCCTGTTGGCTATCGAGATTCCCCACGGGCGCATTTCCACCCCATCGACCAGTCGAGGAATGAACCGATAGCACTCTTATTTCTACCATAGAACTTACGCCCGAGGACCAGAAGAATTGGAGTGTAGGCAGCTTCGCCGCAATCTGGTCATCGTTGTTCGTCGTCGCAGCGGCATTTGCCGACGTGCGCAACTTGCGCATTGGCGCAGCGCAGCGCGGCGCGGGGACTTTGAAAAAGGAGTGCAAGGGAGGCGGTGTTGACATATGTGGTGGATTTCGTTTGTGTGGAAGGATAGATTGAGTGCTTTGGTCATTCGTTGAGAGTCTGGGACTGAGTTCAATACTTAAGAGCAGAGTCGATATTAGGGTCGACGGCATCTTACGATACTCGACCGCCGCGTTGCCTCCCCGTCTCCGAACGCTCATACTTCGTGGCTTGACCTGTCGAAGTCGACAACAAAACCTGGCCTGTGTTCCTCAACTAGTCTAGAGATACCGATCACTGGCTGAAATACCCTCCACGGCGGCCTCGGTCGATCCACAATGATGAGTATGGCACAAACCTTTGCCGCTCATCCGGGAGCTATGCCAGGTCATCCTGGAGTTGCCCACGGTGGTCATCCTATGGCGCCTGGTCATCCCTCGAATCAAGGTGTACCTGGCGGAGGACAACAACCAGTGGTCTCTATGGCGCAAATGCATCCGGGGGCGTCAGGTCCTGGAGTAGCACAAGTCAGTCAGGCGGGGCCTATGATGGTTGGTATGCCTCACGGAGTCGGTAGTGTGCCCGGAGTATCTAGTGGTGGTGGACCAAGCGCACATGCACTCTCACACCTCAATCCCGGAAATTCCCAGCAAATATTCCAACAACAGCAGATGCAGCAAGCTCGTAAGTTAGTCTTTTACGTTCTACAGAAGTCTCTCGCGATGCTTGTTTGCAGCTCTACATGCGCATACCCCATCATGCCTTACTGCTAGCTTTCGAAGTGTATCAGTCAATATAAAGCAGCTCATCCCCTTGTTTCTACTGCGCTGGCCCACCTCGTCTGGGCTCTATAAGTTCATGATTAGCATTGATTTTCAAGAGCCTCCTCCTGAGTGACACAACTCGTGGTTTGTAGAGACTGTTGAACTACAACACTCGCGGTTCAAACTCAATTAGAGGTACACTTACTCGATTAGCGTTATGTTTTCCGTTGTGCTTGGTCTTTCTGGTCCCTATGGATCGACAGTTCAAATCAAAGTGTGCAAGCTGACAGGCACGCTGACGATTCCGTAGTGGCGAGCAATCCTCAGCTCCAACAACAACAGCAGCAACTGCAGGACCGGCAACGGCGACAATTGTTCCTCATGCATCAACAACAGATTCAGACTCAGCAACAACAAGTTCAACAACAGCAGCAGAACGGTGTTATGCCTGCAAATTTCCCAAATGGGGGAAATCCTGGCATGAGCCCTGCCCAGTACGCTGCTTTGCAACAAGGGAGCAACCCCGTGCGTGCCGTCAACCTGCCCCCGCATATTCAACACCGGATGCAGCAGCAGCAGCAGCAACAGCAGCAGCAGGCTCAGGCTCAGGCTCAGGCTCAGGCTCAGGCTCAGGCTCAGGCTCAGGCTCAGGCTCAGCAAGCTCAGCAACAAGCCCAGCAGCAGCAACAGCAACATGCACAACAGCAGCAACAACAAGTCCAGCAGCAGCAGGTTCAGCAGCAGCAGCAGCAGCAGCAACAACAACAACAGCAACATCACCAAGCCATACAACAACAGGCGATAGCCCAGCAGATGGCGATACAGCAAGCAGCCAGTCAAGCCGGTAATAACCAAGGCCAGCCTGCACATCAGCCATCAATGAGACCCCAAGCCCAAATTCAGGGTAACCAAGATCCGCAAACCGCCGCCCTAGCTCAGCAACAGGCTCAACAGCAACAAGCTCAACAGCAAGCCGCGCAGCAGCAGCAACATCAACAGCAGCAGCAGCAGCAACAACATCAAGCTCAGCAGCAGCAACAACAGCAGCAGCAACAACAGCAGGCGCAGCAGCAACAACAACAGCAAGCTCAGCAACAACAGCAGGCGCAGCAGGCGCAGCAGCAGCAGCAACAGCAACAGCAACAGCAGCAACAAGCTCAAGCCCAAGTTCAAGCAGCTCAGCAGCAGCAGCATGTTCAACAACAACAGCAAGCGCAGCAGGCGCAGCAGGCGCAGCAGCAGCAGCAACAACAACAACAACAACAACAACAGCAACAACAGCAAGTTCAGCAGCAAGTTCAGCAAGCTCAGCAGGCGCAGCAGGCGCAGCAAGCGCAGCAAGCTCAGCAACAAGCTCAAGTACAGCATCAGCAGGCTGCTGCCGCCGCAATGATGCAGCCCCGCCCGCTAAAGGGGTCTTCAGTTCTGAAATTACTACTCTTCGCGGACCACCTTAGTCAATTTTCGATGAGCCCTAGATCCCAGCAGAACGGGCGGCTGGATGGAGTTCATAACAGCCAATCGCAGATTCGAAAGCAGTCCAACGATCTAAACTACTGGCAACACTTCGTAGACCGTTTCTTTTCGGATAAAGGTGTATTGCGACAGCAGATATGGCATGCTGGTGACTCATCGACTAAGCAGTATGAAATCTCAACTCCAGCATTGCCACGGTATTATTGGACCCATTTCAATAGTGGAGTTCAGAACGTGCAAATGATCCTTGAGAAGCCGCAGGAAAAGGAGCTGCCCACCGGAGGACATTACGTGGAAAGTGCCAAATCATGTTTCATCTATTGGTTTGTCAATGGCTGCCAGGTAGGTTTCACCTAATAACCACATCTCAGACCATGCTAACGGTATATAGCTCGTTACAATGGGTAATTTGAGAGCACAATTCGACCAGAATGGGAAGATTGATATTCTGGACCTCGTTACGACCGAACATAACGAGTACATACCTCGAGCTCAACTGCAGGCCGCTATCGAGTCACCAGATCACAAGCAATCCCCAAGTGCTAGCAAGGCGACCGGCAAAAAAGCGTTACAGCAACGTGGAAAACAGCAATTACAGGTTCCCCAGGAACAAGCACCTCAAATAGTTGTGCCAACCTCAATTGTCAACTCGTACGGCGTTACCGACGCCGTTTCGAGGTTTCTCGAGGTAAATACTCGGTCTTCCCCCGATAATAGTCAAGACCATACTGATCATGTGTCTCAGCTCGCCGAATCAATATCATACATGCAGAATCTCTTCCTGTACTCTCAACAAAATCCCCAACTTTCACCCTCGGACGCTCTTCTACAACTTGTCGCGTCCTTCCAATCGGGGTCGCAACAGCAAGCAAATCTCAACATGCAACAACACTCCCTCAATCCAGCCCTTCAACCGGCGTCTGGTCAACGCACACCTGGCCTAAACGGCCCAATGGCCAATCACTTTGCCTCGCCCGCCGCCGCTCACCTAAACCTCCCAAACAACACCGCCTCAGGCTCTCCTGCAACATTACATAACATGAGTCCGGCCTTGCAGAACCACTCTCTAATTCCTAATCACAACCAAGTACCCTGTCCTCCGCAAGCGCCGACAAGTGTGGGCATGATGGCCCAGCCGAGCCATCAGGGCACGAACACTAGTGCCGGAACGGCGAGCCAGGGCACGAGTGCAAACACCAGTCCAAATGTTACAAACAAAAGGAGGAGGGGCAGTGCTGTAAAAGTTGAGGGTGATGAAGGCGGTGGGCCGGAAATCAACGGAACGGTGCCCAAGGTCAAGGCCAGTCCCAGAGTGAGTGGGAAGAGGCAGAAAGGGGGGGCTTGAGTGCCTCGACATTGATTCGCTTGCCGCATTCCGAGCGTTTGGTCTTCGTTGGTGTTATTGGTATGGCGCCTTGTGCGGGTTCAGCGTGGCGTCTGTTGCTCCAAGGCTTGGATTGACGACCTGGCTGGTCTTCGAATATCCCCCAGTCTGCGGTGCATGTCTGATGCATTGTTTGGATGTCCATTATTACCACTGTTTACTTAGATAATTACCTGGTTGTATTATATTATGAATAAAGTCGGTTTGACTTCGGCTAGTCAACGCCTCTTGTATCTTTCTGCCCGAAGCAAGCTGCCAATAGTCCATTGATATGCATGTGAAGGTTACAAAACAAACGGAGGGTTTGTACTGCACCTGCTGCAGCAAAATACCTTCTTAATTTGATTAACAAGACAGGTAAGAATAAACATGGGCACCGAAGGCAAATAACGGTAGTGGATGGAACTGTTGGAATTCGCCCTTGAACCTATTAGGACTAGCGTCAGTGTTATAAGTAGCGAGCTGCCCACATAGAAAATCCACAGCCGTTTCACATCACAACAGGTTATGAGCCCGGTATGCGTTGGTAGTTCTATTACTACACGCTGTCTACACCTGGAGGCGGCTCCCTCACAGCACTGAACGCAGGCTGTGTTGTATATCACAGAAGCTCAGAGACGATCTGACCACCTCCTATAGCGATACAAGTCACAGTCGGAAGCACACCAACAAGCCAAACGAGTCAACGAGCCAGCGAGCCGATGAGTGAACGAGGCCGGAACCCAGAGAAAAGGATCCAGAGGTTACCTTAGGTGAGGCAGGGAAACGATGTGGCTGAGCTGGAAGGAAGAGAACAATCAGAGAGGGCTGGGCACAGTACTCTTTCCACCATTTTCACCTACGGTATGAGAGGTTTTGGGTGGTTTTGAAGAGGCTGGGTAGGCTGCAATTCAGATTGGGTGGTTAAGAAGAGGCTGAGTAGGCTGCAATTCAGAGGGAGATACTTCAGAGGGAGCTACGTGTACAGAAGACACACGTGTCTAATAGGATCTTTCGTTCGAGAGGGAGTGTTGGAATTCGCCCTTGAACCTATTAGGACTAGCGTCAGTGTTATAAGTAGCGAGCTGCCCACATAGAAAATCCACAGCCGTTTCACATCACAACAGGAACATACAGAGAATAGAGACGTACAGCAAGGTAGACTCTAGTGGAATAGCGTAGGGGTGTCCAGAGCAAGATGGCCTGTCAGGCTGTTCCTGTGGTAAGAATTTGCGTGCTGTATATTCTATTGCCATGTTTGATTCGGACAAGGTGACCAATGATAATACCGGACACAAAAAATTCCGCTCAAGTGACATTCACTCTACTCTTGCAAGAAAGACATGTCGGATGGGCTTTGCATCCACGATACTTCTACAGGTACAGGATCATGGTAAACAAGCACTATAAAGTGCTACGTGGCTGCTTGCCCAAGACTTGCTTGGAGCGTGCCTTAGCCCTTAGGCACCTGTTCGGGACTAGTGCATGACCATTCAGCCTCCTCAGCCTGAGGCATTCGTCTTGCCGCCTGGGAATTGATGTCATAATCACCATCATCACCTTTGAACTTGTGCTTTCCGTTTCCATAAAGGGATATCAGTTAGACCCTTAACGTAGAGTCCGCCGCAGTTTGAAGCTATGGTCATGCATCAACATGGTGCGAAAAAGGCTCAAAGTCGATGTGTCAATTCAGTTGGCTAGGTTTTGCGGCAACCCACCTCGAACTCTTCAACAAACAGGGGCCTCCCCGTACTGGAATACAAATTGACGGCTCACATCTTAGCCAGTATGCACACACGGCACGGATTAATCACTCAATCACCTGCGAGAGCTGTTACTGCAAGTCAACATGAAAGCTGTGTTCGAAGTGCAGTTTGTTATAACGAGGGCGGCACAACTTCTTCAGAGGTGACATAGGACCACCTATTCTTCCTTCTACAAGACCATGCCGACTACAGCCATCGATAAGCCAGAGAGCTCGAGAGCCTCGTCTCTCAATCTATTGCCAGGTTCTAGAGCTGGACACTGTATACTCGATATGGAAGACCCAAAACTATTAACTCACGCCATAGTGTGCATCCGCAAGGGTAACCATCACATCGGGATTGAGCTTAGCACGGAAGTGGATGAAAACATGGAGCTGGTACTGTTCCAAAAGATGCGACAAGAGTACTACCTACAAAAGGGTTTCTGGCAACGATACTCGATTGTGGGATTGAAAGGAGCACAGGCCGTAGAGGCAAGTGTAGTTGACGTTTTCCACCGCTTGCAGCTTATAGTTGCCATAGGTCTGTGTCCGGGGGTCCGCGAGGAGTTACAAAAAGCTTGAGACTGTGAAAGGCAGTGGCCAGGGCAGATATTGGGTCGACTGTCGATCATGGCATCATACACGGTACCGAGAACGAAGGGAGATGATAGACGGATTGAGAAATTGGAATGGATCTCGGCATGGATGTTTCGACAAAGACACCCCAGAGCATTGGGCCTACGCACATGAATCGGACTCAGTTTTTCGAGGAGCAGTTCGAGTGTATAGTAGAGGTCAACTTCGACATGCCATACTGCGCCCTAACAAATTCGGTGTTGCGCAACGGTGAGTTCTTGAGAAATAAGAGGTGAGCTTTCAGCGTCCCAAATTCATGTCCGTGTTACATACAGCCTATGCGAGCCACCGATTTTAAACTGATAATAGCTAAGGTACCTATGAATTAGCGTTTGCGATGACATAATCTGTAGCTGGAACATCTCTTCGACTGAAAAGGAGTGTCGAGGGCTCTTCAAGTTTGACGAAGCCGAACACCTACGTTGGTTTAAAGGTGTTCTACTGCACGAAGCCGTACTTATCTTACGTGTCAAGTTTATCATCGTCTTCATCACCTTGATGGGCCTCTGCGTATTGATATTAGGACGAATAGCTTCTGGTAATTGGGACATAGCTCTCAATGCCGGTAGTTTTGCTGTTGCTGCTGCAACTCTCATCGTGGCGGTTCTAAATATGGGAGAACTTCCTTCTTTATGGCAATGACGATGCTAGAGCATGCCCTGTCGATTGGAACGCCGAGTATTGGAGTTTCGTTTAAGCTGGGGTCATCAGCTTGACGTGCGATGGAGTCAAAGTCTTTAATGCAGTCACGGAGGGTTTTGTTCATGAAGATTAGTGTTTTGACATCGAGGGGTCACGGCCGATATGATAGGACTGGCTCATGCGGATAAGAGACGTTTTTATGAGTAACTTAAGACCGGTCTGCTCATTTTCAGCCGGCCATGGAGCGCCTGACCAAGGAAATGATAGTTTATCAGGCAGCAGTCTTCCTCATACCCCACCAGCGTTGCTATTGGGTCAGGACCACGGCGTTCAGGAAAGCTACTGCTACTTAGACCACGCCTTCAATCCACGCTATTCTTCTTTCCGTCTCGCTTCCACCTCTCCAAACTGACGTCGTATGCTCCACTGCTCTTCCACGCGCTCAATATCAAGCCCACAATATTATCTACCCCCTTCCCGTTCTTGACTTCTGCAAATATCGTTGGCCCGCCATCTCTGTGCGACCCGTACGTATCAGCAATGCCGCTTTCAGAGGAGTGAGTGTGAAGCCCCTACCTCATGCGTCCGGCATCCCTCTCCATGACCTTCAAATCCGCCCCCACCGCCTCCGCAAGATCAATCTAAATAAAAAATAATTAGCACAATCCCCTCATTCATACTCCCCCATCTGCTTTCCTCTTCCCCTTGCCTCCCTCCTTTCCTCCTCCCCCCCTTTCCCACCACAACACCCCACCCACCAACCCACCCACCCACATACCTTATTAACGACCAACAAATCCCCCCCCGTAATGCCCGGCCCCCCCTTCCTCGGCACCTTATCCCCCCCCGCCACATCAATCACATACACGATAAAATCCGCCAACTCCCGCGAATAATTCGCAGCCAAATTGTCCCCGCCGCTCTCGATCAGCAATATATCGGTTTGGAATTGCGAGTGCAAGGTCTGGAGGGCGAGCAGGTTGGCGCTGATGTCTTCGCGCACAGCGGCGTGCGGGCAGCCGCCTGTTTCGATGGCCTGGATGCGGGAGGCGGGGAGCGCGCAGTGTCGGGTTAGGAATTCGGCGTCTTCGCTGTGGGAAGAGGCGGGGGGGGGAAGGGGGTTAGCAAGGGGTATTTTTGGGGCTGGGGGGAAGGACGAGAGAGGGAGAACAGAAAGGGGGGCGGGTTAGGATAGGTACCGGGTGAAGATGTCGTTGGTGACGGCCGCGATGGAATATTCCTCTCTGAGTTTGAGGCAGAGGGCGAGCATCAGGGCTGTTTTGCCGGAGCCGACGGGTCTGTAGTTTCCTCACCACCATCATGGTGATCATTAGCCTTCTTTTCTTCTTCTTCTTCTTTGCATACCACCATTGCCCCCTCAATCTCCCCAGCTTTTGTTTCGTCGCATACGTGCTTCTGTTCATCCGTAGCCGCTCCCACCACCCCGTCCTCTTGTCGCATTACTCAGATCGAACGGGAGAGCCTACCCACCGATCCCGACTGTGAATGCCCGCTCGCTCCAATCTCGACCTTTGATTAGTGGCATCTCGCGGCCCATGTAGGAGCCTGGGCCGTCGAGGATCTCGTGCGAGTGGCCGTGTTCGGCAGCGTTGAAGGGGGTGTCGTGGGAATGGGAGTGGGGGGTGAGGCCGTCGTGGGCGTGCGTGGGGAGGGTGGATGTTGCCATTGTGGGTGTTGTGTGATGATGTGGCGAATGGATGATGGTAGAGGTCACTGTGGTGAGAAGGGTTGGCGTTGAGTTGTATGTTAATTGCGACCGCTTTAGAGCGTGGCGGGGTGGGTGTGAGGGTGGGGGTGGAGCGGGATTTGGTTAGTCAAGAGATAATCTCGAATCGATTGCCGCTGTTATCTATAGATAAGATCTTTACAACACCCTTCCTTTTACGCAGTACCAAGGAAAAGGATCCAGATGTACTCCTAGCAACAAATCAAAAATGGAGTGCGATATCTGGACTACTTATTACTGCGGATTGCAGAGCTCAACGGCTTCTAAGGATTTATGGAACTCATATCCTTAGGGTCTGAGGTCGGTGCTTTATGAGGTAGGGAGGCCCCTTGCTGCAGCGGCCATTGATTTTCACCCGACGCCTGATAGTTATGGGATAGATAGCTTTCATCATCATACCATCTCAGGATCAGCAAACTCTACTAGGTTGAAGCCGTGCGGAAAGCACTCTAGGGACTTCTTTCCCCTCAACTGGTTGTTGGAATTCGCTCTATGACCTATTAGGACTAGTGTCAGTGTTATAAGTAGCGAGCTGCCCACGTAGAAAATCCACAGCCGTTTCACATCACAACAGGTTATGAGCCCGGTATGCGTTGGTAGTTCTATTACTACACGCTGTCTACACCTGGAGGCGGCTCCCTCACAGCACTGAACGCAGGCTGTGTTGTATATCACAGAAGCTCAGAGACGATCTGACCACCTCCTATAGCGATGCAAGTCACAGTCGGAAGCACACCAACGAGCCAAACGAGTCAACGAGCCAGTGAGCCGATGAGTGAACGAGGCCGGAACCCAGAGACGATGATCCAGAGGTTAGGTGGAGTAACGATGTGACAGAGCTGGAAGGAAGAGAACAGTCATGAATCAGAGGGCTGGACACAGTACTCTTTCCACCATTTCCACCTACGGTATGAGAGGTTTTGGGTGGTTTTGAAGAGGCTGAGTAAGCTGCAATTCAGATTGGGTGGTTAAGAAGAGGCTGAGTAGGCTGCAATTCAGAGGGAGATACTTCAGAGGGAGCTACGCGTACAGGAGACACATGTGTCTAATAGGATCTTTCATTCGAGAGGGAGTGTTGGAATTCGCTCTATGACCTATTAGGACTAGTGTCAGTGTTATAAGTAGCGAGCTGCCCACGTAGAAAATCCACAGCCGTTTCACATCACAACACTGGTAGGGATGGCAGGCGTATGGCAGCTGCAACAACGAAAGCCACACCTGTAAATCATTGGAGTGTATCTTTTAGAGTCTGACGGCATCTATCATCACCACATCCAACGTTCGTCAACATCAGTCATGGTGTTTGAATACTTGAGAGAGACCCAGCTAAGGGCTGCCAATTGGTTTTTTCGTACGCCTGATGGGCATGCTTGCAGGTGCACGGATTTATTTTGGTAGCTACTGTGGTGCTATGTTGCTACTCTATAGCAGAGACCTTGATGGGTTCCCCAATAAGATTATTAGAATTTACGTATATGACGACGCTCTAGTTTAGGTATTTGCTGTCATAGAGGTCGACAAACTATATATCTCATGAGTGTGTTAACGGAGGACTTGCCGCGGTACTCTAGAGAACTGCAATCGTACCTAATGAGCTAATGGAAAAACTACGTCTGATACAGCCCTCCGCCGTCTTCAAGTCCCCACGACCACAATCCCTCTAACCCATCATCGACGATGTATAGCTCCTTAATGCGTCCAAGTAACCGCGCTGTCCAAACCGACAGACCCAGCTCCTCAAACCGGATAGTGTCAAGTAGTTCTTTCTTTCCAGACTTTTTGGTGGGCAAATATATGTCATATGTCATTCCCTTCCCGGGGATGTCAAGGCGGTGAGCCCTATCTACGTGTCGTCAGATTAGGATGCTTGGATGGAGGGGCAAAGAGCAATCCTACCAGGAATATCAGCTTTCTTCACTTTTTTAAACCTTTAGCCCAAATAATAGTACATGATCGCATGCTGGTTCCCGAATCCACCCATGCTTGAGGCACTGCGGATACTCAAAGCTTTGGCAGCCGTGCTGATGATGTTCTGAGGCTTCGCTGGTCCAGGAGGGATGGATAGCGTCGGGGTTCTTCCATCAAAAGGTTTCGTGAGAGTTTCGACATAGCCGCTGGGCAAAAATGATGGCAACTCAGAGCTACCTGGGTTTTTCAAGAGCGAGGCGTTAAGCTGGTAAAGCTTTGCAAGTCTGGCTCATTGTTATCCTTGATATGTCAAAGCCAGGGATAGTAATTCACTCACGGCAGGAAAACCTCACGGATGAAATCCTCTAAAATTTCTTGAGAGAACTTCCCATGTTGTTCTTGAATAATCAGGCTTTGGATATGGTTGTTGTAGCAGAATTCTATTGCGCGGTGATAGTCTTTGCCTAGCCTAGTTAAAACAAGCGGTGACTCTCTGCTTCGGTTGTAATCTCCGACTAATAGATATGCTAGATAGATAGATAGATAAAAGGTATCTAAGCATATGATCGATGTCGTGCACAACATACGTGAGTAGGTGATGCAGACTCTGCATGCTATGTGGCCTCACCAGCTTGCCTCAGTTAACTCAGACCACATTCCGAAGAGGTGGCTGCGCCACAACTAGTCCTTTTCAAGGACTTCTTCTCCATAGGGTCTGAGCGCGTTATTGATAAATACACTCTGAAATCACTTCGCTTAATGTAATCTACTCAAGTGTAGTGCTCAGCCTGCAAATATTAGTGAGATACATAGTTTTAAACTGTTTTTAACTAGTAAATTAAAAGTAAACAACATTTTCGCACTTTTTTGAAGGACTGTGTCTTCTCTAACTACTCATCTCTGCTGTCTACCATTGTTTCTCTGCTGGTGATTCTCTGCTGGTGATTCTCTGCTGGTGATTCACTGCTGATGATTCTCTGCTGTTTTCTCTTTGCGCTGTTTTCTGCACTGTTTTCTGCGCTGTTTTCTGCACTGTTTTTATGCATGTTGTGCACATCACTATGCAGAAGTTATGCAAAATCTCTACATTTTCATCACACAGAAGATTCAGTGCTAGGGATTCCTATATAACTCAGTCCGGAGGCTGCTATCAATGAGTCTAAATGGCGAAGCAATTTTGGGAGAGTGTGACCGTCTAGTTTTTGAGGTATAAGGTCACTGTTTTGGACTGAAAAGTGCACTCTGTAAAGACTTACGAAACTGTTCAACAACAAGACACTTCCTTGATATACTGACTACAGCATTAGATAGAACGGTCATTATATAGTCTATTGCAGTTGTAACATTGAATAATAAAATTGTGGTTGATTTTATGTGACTGTTGTGCCTCCATGACTTGAGATTTTGACACGAAGCGTTTTCTAATGAGTGTGTGTACAGCTAAATGAAGCGTTTTCTGGCCTGTTTTTAGAATTACGCCCTCAGACCCTCCCCGGAAAACGCACGTAGTAAGCAGTTTTCGCTAAGCCACAGGCTAGTGAGGGGGTGGTCTGAGTGACTGAGGCAATCACCAGCCACCACTAGCGGCCGGCTTACTAAGCCGCCCTAGCCCTACACTTGAGCCCTAGACGCATATCTAACACTCCCCCTGCGGCTAGCCTCAAGTTGTTCTTCTTTTGTAGTCGTAGTTGTAGTCGTAGTGAAAACAAACTCTTGTTAGTGGATTGTGAGGGGTAACAACCTTATCCTAACGTTCGTACGTCTTGAATTCTTCCCTCCTCAACCTCACGACATCATGGCCGACGACTCCAGCATTGCCTCCTCAGGGGCTCTTACTCTGGCGATCGCGACCAGTAAGTGGCCCTGTTAATGTGGCTTTGTAGTGTCGTCATGGTAGCCTGTCTTTGTACGAATTTCGATGTTGTATTTGCACATTACTAACGCTGTTAGATCCAATGCATCCGGTGGAGGTTGCCGCTCCGCCTGGGTTCCTCCCTCCTCCTCCTCCTCCTGCTCCTCATCCCAGTCCGCCTGGTGGCTGTACAGGCACTAGGGCCTCCATACATGTCAACCCTGATGACACATTGGTGCCGGGTGGGCACTTGGTAGTGTGGAGGAGTCGTGAAGCCGCTCCCCCACTCGCCAGCCCTCAACGGGTGGCAGGTCTCACTCCCCTACTTGTCAGCCTTTGGGTGGTGGGGCTGCGTCTGTGAACCCCTGTAAATAGGTAGATAGTTGCTTTCAGGCGTTCAGCGTTCAGCATTTGGCGTTCAGCATTTGTTTTTCTTCATTTAGCATGCTCCCTCAAAGTCTCAGCAAGTCATACAAGCCCTAACTGTTGGTGGTGACTTCTAAATGTGTCTTTTGTCAACACTTTTGTTAGTTCATCAGCCAACATCTCTCTTGTAGGCACTCAATCAACAACCAGCTCCTTGTTGTCAATCATGTTTCAAATGTAGTGATGTTGCACATCAATGTGTTTCATATAACTGTGTTGCTTCAGGTTCTGCACAAGCTTTATGCTTGACTTGTTGTCTTCTAGCAGTGTAATATTAGAGGTTGCTTAGTCTAGACTCAACTCATTGATAAACCTCTGCATTCAAATACTCTGCCTTGCATTATACTCTAGTGCAATATACTCTGCTTCAGTAGTTGATGTTGATACAGTGCATTGCTTCTTCAACATTCATGCAACAATGCCACCATTTAGCATAAAAACATATCTCATAGTTGATCTTCAGTTCACCATGTCTTCAGCATAGTTGCTGTCTGAATAGCTGTACAGTATCATCATGAATTGATTTATATAAATGTTTGCTTTCATTTTAAACATCAAGTCAAAGCTTGTTATGCCCTTCAGATATTGTATAACTTGCTTAACTGCCTTGATATGTTTGACTCAAGGATCAATGATGTTCTGACTAAGACATTCTACTGCAAAGGCAATATCAGGCTGTGTGCTGCAAGCAATATACATCAGCTTTTCAATGATTTGCTGTAGGTTCTTTAGGCTGGCTTCATCTGAGTCTCCTGCTTCATTCAATGTAATGAATGATTTCAGTTTCATTAATATCTCAACAGGTGAACAGTCCTGCATTTCTTCTTTCTAAAGAACTTCTTCAACATATAAAGCCTGATTAAGAGTTAAAGTGTGCTTATTCTGGTCCCTTATGATTCTGAGGCTGACAATAACTCTTACTTCCTCAAGGTCTGACATCTTAAATGCTTTATTGAGGACAGTCTTTGTACAACTGACTTTCTGCAGTGTCTAGCTTGTGATAAGAAGATTGTCCACATAGACACTGACAATGATGACAGTTTTATAAACCTTTTTAACTAGTATGCTTAGGTCTGTATTCATGACCTGAAACCCTTTCATCTTTATAAGGCTGATTAACTTCTTATGCTAAAGTCTTGCTGATTGCTTTAGTCTGTACAATTCTTTTACAATCTGACAAGTCATCTTATCAGGGTCCCTGATAGTCACACCCTTTAAAACATGCATATAAATATTCTTCTCCTTACAGTCTAGTTCTTCTAATAGATAGGCTGCTTTAATGTCCATCTGATGAAGTTTCAAGTCATACAAAGTTATTAAGATCAAAAACATTCTCAATGACTCTCTACACACAGTTAGAGCAAATGTCTTCTGATAGTTCACTCTATAGACCTGCAAAAATCCCTGAGTTACAAGCCTGACTTTGAACTTTGTAACTCTTCTCTTCTCATTATACTTGATCTTGAAAACTCACTTGCATCCAACAGGCTTCCTGCCCTGTGACAATGGTTCAATGATTCATACTGAGTATGATCTCAGATTTGTCAACTCATTCTCTATAGTCTCTCACCATTGCCTCCTGTACATTGGGTTGTTCACAGCTGCTTTGTATGAATGCAGTTCACTGATTCATTTTGATTAGTCACTTCTATCTTAACTTTCACTCTTAGTCTTGTGAGCACTCTTGTTTCTAACAATGTTATAGTCTCTTATACCCTGACTCTTAGCAGTTTGTATGAGTCTTAAAGCATTAGCTGCAGCCTCTTCTTTCAATTTCACTGACATTCATTCAGTTCTAGGTGTCTCAGCTACATCTCTTTCACTCAAAGGTATAACTCTGTCTGTACTTGCTTTGTATATAGCTTACTTGTTACAGTGTGCTTTAATACTCAGCTTTATGAGAGCAGATTAATCTAATGCATCAGGTGTCTCAGCTACACCTGCACCCACCTTTAGTGAGTGTTCACCACCTATCACTATAGTCTCAGACACAGTGGAACTATTAGAGGTAGGGGAACTAACTGGCTGTGTCTCAATCAATCTTCTTTCAGGACTATCAGTTGATAAAGGGTTCAATGAACATTCTCTCTTTTGTAGAGGCAGTGCTGGCATGTCCTTCTCAGCCTCTTTAGATGAATTTGAATCTTTATTATAATTTGTACAATCATGTTGTATGTTGTTAATATTGATGTTGACAGCTAATTTGTGTAGGCAGCTGTATTTGCAAGAAGCATCAGGCACTTTTCTATCTTGTAATCTTGTACATGTAGGCATAGGTAAAGGTGTCTCTATAAGATTAACTTCCCTGCTGATCTCATCAATAGTATATACAGAGATGAGGTGTATAGAATTTATCTTTGTGCTTCACACTTTGATTTGCTTACTAGTGTTGATATATTCAACAAAGATTTCTTTTCAGGTCCAGTTTAAGTCTGATTTAACTCACCTTTCAGTTAATATATATATGTACAAAAGGAAATCAAAGATTCAGATATGCTTAAGACTCAGCTGTTGTTCAGTTTAGACTTCCTTCAGAGTTACAGTTCTAGTATAAGTTGGCAGCCAGTTTCTAAGGTAGTTTGCAGTATTTATAGCTTCAGCCCAGAACCTATTAGGTAGTTTAGCATTCAGTAGCATGATGTCAGGGCCACCATATATAGCAGTACAACAGTACGA
Source organism: Lapillicoccus sp. (assembly GCA_965277795.1). GTDB lineage: Bacteria > Actinomycetota > Actinomycetes > Actinomycetales > Dermatophilaceae > Lapillicoccus. The sequence continues at coordinate 5,012,628 of OZ255840.1, read as the reverse complement.
CAGTACATCACTATAGCTCGCCTATATGATGACTCAGTGAGTAGTGCCTAGGCATTAAGTGAAAACTCTGCATGCAGAGGAAGGAACCTTCTTCCTCAGCAATCAGTGTTCTCCCCATTTTGAAATAGAAGATGTATAACCCCTGCATTGGCCCTATCATGACTCTACTGCCTATGACACCCTGTTTAACACTTATATGACTACTGTTGTACACCAACGCTCTTACATACTGATCACTCAGTACCTTCAGGCGAACGGTCACATCAGAAGCATAAGACATGATGGCATCAACGCTTCAATCTCATCAGGTCAGTGAAACAGTCAACAATCAAGCTGAGGCAGGCCCTTCAACTAGCAGGTCTACAATACCAGTTGTCAATACCCCTACTTCTGACATTGTTGATGATGACAGTGAACATATTGCTGCAGGCAACCCTAACAACACCATTGAAGACCTTGAGGCAGTCACTGCCCACAATCAAGAGGTCATCAAGCGCCAGTAACTACAACTACAATGTGTACAACAAGAAATTGAGTTTGAGGACAATAAAAGAGAGCTCCAGGAGCTCAATCAACACCTGCAAGAAGGTCCTTCAACTACAACAAACTCAGAGAACAATGCAGGTTCATTACACAGACTACAATGTCAAGCTACAACAGACATTGCACCCCTCCCTTTTTCAACACCTTGTAAAGCCACAAGAGCCTCATCTCTATGCAGGAGGTGTCAAATTCACAAGATGAAGACTTCAGGAATACCTGAACAAAATCAACCAGAATCAGGAGCTGATGCCAGAGCAATTCTCTACTGAATGGGATTTCATCATCTGAGCAGGCACCTACCTAGAAAAAATGGCCATAAGTGACTGGCAGAAGCAGAAGGAGCAGCATGACCACACCTGAGTCACCTATAACAACTACCTGAAGGTGCTGGAGAAGAATCTATCCCCCAGTGAAGACACAGATAAATGAAATATCATTGCCTTCAATGCAGCTGAACCCTGCAGCTACAATACAATCACCTTCTGGTATGACAGACTATCAGAACTCTATCACTTCCTTTCAGCTTCACACAAGGAAATCAGTGAGACACTCATTCAAGACTGCTGGTGATTAAGACTTCCCCACTATGTCCTGACTGAACTATGATGTTGAGACCTGACACAGGTTGCAAGACAGTCAGTGCAGGAAATCTCAGCACATTTTGATGTCATTGTTGACTACAAATCATTCTGAAGCTGTTCAGACACTAAAAAAGATCATCAAAGCAAGGTTGACAATACAGACAAAAGTACAACACAGATGTCATACTATGACAGAAAAGAATCCCTCACTGAACAACAAACAACCTGCACTCAATTCATTTAAAACAGCTGTAGAAGAGAGAACAATTCATGAGGTTCCTACTGAGGAAGTAACTGCAACCAGAGCCAGAACCCTAACCACTTACCAGTCACTGAATAAACAACTATGACAATGACACAAACATCTGCAGCTTCCTCACACTGATAAGGAGACTTCATTTTAAGGAGGGAAGTGAATGTACAAAAGGCAGCAGGCCTCTGTATTAAGTGTGAAGTCATCAGTCATTGAACAAATGAGTGTATAATGAAATGGTTAACAGCAGTCACTACTGCAGTTGATGTGAATAAATGACTTGTGGTCAACCTCCAGCTCGCCTCCTTATCTATCATTGATGATATCCCACATCTGATATCAGGGCAGCTAGAGGTGGACTCTCATATGACAAGGGATGGTTCAAAGAAAAGATACCCATATATTATTGACAATGGCAGTCAAGGCAATACTATCACATGATATGTTGTCAATGAACTGTCTTTACAAACTGAACCCTATGGAGCTCAAGTCAACGCATGGGGCAATATAATTGACATGCTGAAATCTGTCATATTGACTATTATGATGTACAACATCAACAGTCAATCTTACTGCTATAACAGCTGCTTCTTTGTCACTTAAGACAATGCATCAGCATCTTTTGTCCTTAGATTACCCTTTCTAGTCAATGCAAACCCAAATCATGAATATGACACAGGAAAATTCCTATGAAAAAAGGTGAGGTATACTATAGCACACTGAGTATTCACTGCCAGTGAGAGGAAGGTGCTGAAGAGTGTTCTACAGATGAACAACCTTATCATCACAGATTACTTCATAGGACTGTTGAACCTAGTGGTTAATATGGAAAAATATACCCTACAAATGAACTTATTGCAACATGACAAAGAGTACAACAATGTCTACAACAATTTACCTCCTGAATACCATGATTTCACAGACATATTTCAGGCGGCTGAGAAGCAGTCTCTGCCTGAGAGAGGTCTGCATAATCATGCTATTGACTTGAAACTGAGGCAGCAACCTTCATTCAGAAAGCTATACTTGATGTTCTCAGCTGAGCTCAATGTACTGAAAGTATATCTAGATGACGCAATGAAGGCAGGCATAGTCTGCAAATCAATATCACCTGCAGCTTCACCCGTTATGTTTGTACTGAAATCAGACAGCAGCCTACAACTAGTCATTGACTATAGGTGCTTGAACAATATTACCATTAAGAATCACTACTCACTACCACTTATATCAGACATGTTGAATCATCTTCAAGGAGCTAAGAAGTTCACTAAGCTGAACTGCAAGGATGCATATAATTGAATATAAATTAAGGGCAGAGATGAGTGGAAAACAGCATTCTGAACACAGTTCAGCCTGTTTGAATATCTTGCCATGCCTTTCAGTCTCATGAATGCTCCTGCTACATTTCAAGCCTTCATTGACAAGGCGCTTAGTGAGTTCCTGAACATCACATGCATGGTCTACTTGGATAATACCTTGATCTTTAGCAAGGATGAGTCTAAACACAGTGAGCATGTACAATAAGTACTAGCTGCACTATAACATCATGATCTTCACCTTAAGATCAGCAAGTGTTTGTTCAATGCAACAGAAGTAGACTTTCTAGAATTCAAGATCAACATGAAAGGCATATATATGAACTCAGAGAGGATTCAAGCTGTTGAAGAATGACTGCCCCCAGAAAATGTTCACAAATTGCAGGTCTTTCTAGGCTTTGCCAACTTCTTCTGAAGGTTTATAAAAGACTATTCATGAATTGCAGCACCGCTGTTAAACCTCTTGAAGACAGGAAGGAATAGAAAGAAGACTGAGGTTGTATCAGCTTTCATTTCTTCTTAACAGACTGCTCTTCATCAAGATATTGGAGGAAAGCAGAACAGCTTAACCCCATTGCAGAGATCTAGTACAGGCTATTCAGCATGCAGTTCACAAGTTAGAAGAGAGCTACAACAAGAAAATGTTGTACCTGCTTCTTTTCCACTTTCAGAAGCTGCATTGAAAGTGTTTAATACCCTGAAGAAGACCTTTACAAGCGCTTCATTGCTACACTACTTTAATGAAAATAAACTCATGAGGGTTGAAATGAACGCCTTCAAATTTGCAATTGATGGAATCTTGACGCAACACTTTGAGGTTGATGGTCAATTGCACTGGCTATCAGTTGCTTACTACAGCAAGAAGCTGCTAGATACTGAGACCCAATATAATACAGGTGAGTAAGAGCTTCTTGCCATTGTGAAAGCTATGCACCATTGGCAGCACTACTGTTGAGGTGCTAAACACTAAATTGTTGTACTGACTGATTATGCAAACCTTATTTGGTTCATGACTACTTTAAACCTCACACAAAGGCAGCTCAAATGGGCTGAAAAGCTTGCTGAATACAACTTCAAAGTCACATATTGAGAAGGTAAGAAGAACCCTGCTGATGGTCTATCAAGATGACCTGATTATGAACTGCTGAAGACTGCCAGTACCTCAACTGCCACTGAAATAGTGTGACAGTCCTTCCACTTAAGAAGTCAGGACTATAAGCCAGTACAAGAGGAATTATACACACTTACTGCAATGACACTGCAGCTAAGATGTCCAGTATGACAGGAGCTACAACAAGAGAACATTGTACCTGTTACAATGAATACTACTGATATGATGAACACTGAAGACAGCAGTCTCATTAAAACATCAGCAGTGCAGAACCTACCTGCTTAAGAAGAAGCAAGCTGTAATAAAAATGACAAGAGTGTCATGTCAGATGAAGTCAGTGGTACCACTGAAACACCAGCAGTGCATCACCTACTCAGAACAACAATTACTGAAGACAGCAGTTCCATTGAAACACCAGCAGTGCAGAACCTATCTACTCAAGAAGAAGTAAGCTGTAATAAACTGCAGCCAAGACATCCAGTATGACAGGGGCTACAACAGAAGAATATTGTACCTGTCACAATGAATACTACCGGTACAATAAATACTGAAGACAGTGGTCTCACTGGAACACCAGCAGTGTGGAATCTACCTGCTCAAGAAGCAAGCTGTGTCATGTTGAAAGAGATTGATGATGTCACTGAAGCACACACTGTGCAGCGCCTATCTGCTCAAGAAGCAAGCTGTTACCCAGTTGAAGGGCCTAGATATGCAGAGCCTCAGTAACACCCAATCAAGAATAGCTCAGCAGACACTGAAGCTATAAACAGTGGTGCAAGTCACATTTCTATTAGTCTTTGAATTGAGAATAGCACTTCTGCTGACACTGTTAAAGCGCTTCAACTTGTGTCTACTCACTCACCAATAGGTGGGAAGATAACAGCTTATACAAGAATGTCTATTGAACAACTTGAATGTGCAATTTGTACTGAGCAGTTGAAAGATGGTTTGATATAATGAGTATGACAGGAACTAGCTACCCCTATTGAGGATAGAAACAACTTGACTGGGTCTGAGATGACAAATATGGACATAGACATGAACCCTGAGATGGTTATAGCATCAGAGATGCAGCTAAATATGGCATCTATACTGTCAGATGTATGAAAATGTTAGCAAGAAATAGATGATGTTGTACACTATAATGATAAGGTATATGTTTCACAGAACCCTACCCTCTGCAATGCAGTGATCAGTCAGTATTATGATGATGTCTTTGCAGGGCATTTTAGGAAGTCAAGAACTGCAGAATTGATGCAGCAATCTTATAACTGGCCTGGTGCCATCAGAGACATACAACGTTACTGCCATAACTGTGTTAAATGCCAGAAGGTGAAGCCATCCCATCACAAGCTATACAGGTTATTAAACCCATTGCCAGTTCCAACTGAGCTGTGGCATACAGTGACAATGAACTTCATTACAGACCTGCCACTGAGCAGCACATATGAAAGTACAACATGGGATTCAATCCTTGTTGTAGTTGATAAGTTGATCAAAATGGCCCACTATATTTCAGTACAGAAGACTATGTCGGTTGCTGACTTCATTGAAGTGTTTATTTGAGACATAGTCAGGCTTTATAGTGTGCCAGAAGTCTTAGTCACTGACAGAGACAAGCTGTTTACATTGAAGTAATGAACCAGCTTCTGCTTCCACATGCAATGTTGTCATAACCTATCAATGGCCTTTCACCCGCAAATGAACAGTCAAACAGAGAGACAAAACCAGTCCCTGAAAGTGTATTTATGCATATTCATTAATGAGCAGCAAGAGAACTGGGTTAAGCTTTTATCCTGCACTGAGTTCTTATACAACAACTTCATACATGCTGCTACAGGTAAGAGCCCCTTTCAGCTTAACCTAGGGTTAGATCTTCAGATGGGCCTAAGCAGGCCGTCTATACAGCATTCACATGAACAAATAAGACTCTATGCAGACACACAGCGGCTTTAAGACCAAATTGCAACAGCTTGAGAGCAGCTACAACAGGTCAACAAGATGTATGCAAACTACTATAATCAGCACTGAATAGAGATAATGTTCAAAGAAGGCAATTTAGTACTGGTCAATGAAAAGAATGTGTCAGTGAACAAGCAGATGAAGAAACTGCATTGAAAAAAGCTCAGCTCATTTAAGATACAACATGTGATAAGTCAGTCATCATACAAACTCAACCTCTCAGAGGATTGAAATATCTATAATGTGTTCAATATCACTCTATTGAAGCCATTTTGAGGCACACATCATGTGTCCTCTGCATTGGCAGGAAAAGACCTACTACTCAATTGAGACAACAAGTGGGAAGTTAAGGCAATTGTAAATAGCTGCATTTGTGACAGCAGGCTTCAATACCTCATCAAATGGAAGCTAACAGACCAGATGTGGGATGACACATAAGAACCAGTACACTTCATCTGTAATGCAAAGGTAAAAATGTGGAAATTCCATGCTGACAACCCTGACAAGCTGAAATCTGAACAAGCTGTATAATGTGAATGTAACTGAAGACCACCTTATCTACATGAAACTTTGTTGACTTTGTTCAGTCTGGTCTCCTATGGCAAAAATGTAGCTGTACCCTACAACAAGACTACAACAGGGGCTACAACAACTATATTGCCCTCTACAAGAAACACTATAAGTCACATGTGCATAGTACAGATGTCAGAATGGGAAAACAATTTCATTACTAGCTATTCACTCACTGTCTCTACTCTTCTTCACTGTCTGATGAGGCCTCTAACCTCATCTCCTCAATGCAGTACTGCTCAGAGAATTCAATGTACTCCTGACAGTGGTGAGATTGATGAGTGTTGAGGATGCAGAAAGTGTGAGCAGTGCCTTCTAACAAGACAGTAAGGGCCTGGACAAGCTCCTTAGAACTACTAAATTAGCACATGTCAACTCTAAGAAAGTCAAGAGACTCATGTTGAGGAGCAGCTGCAGGAGACACAGAGGGTGCCAGTAGTGATCAGTAAGGAGTGACAGCATAAGGATTAATTAGTCAGCCTTCAGGCACTATACACAATTAGCATATCAATAGTACAACAGTACAACAGTATGACAGTATAACAAAATGTCATATGTACAACAGGTACAACATAGTTGTACTAATTGAAAAAAAATGAAAGGGGATTAGAAAAGGCAGACTTACAGTGTGCTGCCACCCCTCCTGCCACCATAGACACATGCACACAGGACAACAACATCAGATCTCTCAGAGGTCAGAACAGTAATGATTGAAGGCTCCACTGTGCATTGATTACAAGGGTTGCAGAGTGATGTGTAACAAGTGCAGGCTGAATTGACCTGTGATATAAAGCACTGATCAACCCCAGCCCTTCTGCAAGGGTCACAGCGAGCAGTACTCAACAGTGTATGACTGGGGTTTTCTCAAATCACACACCCACAATGATGACCCTGCTGCACACATGCAGGCAGTGAGGTATTGTTGTGACACCACACAGGGCAGGAACCCCTGTCAGAGACATCACTTGAAGGTAGATGCCTGGCCCTCTTCAGGCACTGAACAGATTGTTGTACCACTCTGCTTCCTCATCTCTTTCTGGAGGTGTTGACCACCACAAGCTCACCTGTTGATGATGACGCCCCAGAGCCCTCCTCATCGCACTGGGCATGAAGGTCAACAGGCTTGCCTGACAGAGGTGAGTCTTCACTGTTGTCTGCAGCTGTGGGATCAAGCATTTAAATATTGATGGACTATATACACTATGTCAGCATTCATACTGTATGACAGGAAGTACAACACTGCAAAGAATGTTGAGCTGTAAGCTGCAAGCTTCATAACACTCCCTCAATGAGGTGGAAACCTCTGCAATGAGGACAGCGTCATGGAGTCATCACACCACTCAATGAGCAGCAGAGGAGCTGTGAGAGGTACAACAACATGTTGTAAGAGAGGCAGCAAAGAAGAAACACAAAGAAGAGGTGTTTTGAACCTACAGTAAACATGTTAATTTTAATGTTTATGTTATGAAGAACTTACTGCCAGGCACAATATCATCACAATTAAGTGAGGGCATGTGATCAGCCTTACCCTAGTGCAGTCTCAATGCACTCATCCTACAACTTCAACTGTTACAACGTTGTAATGAAGTTTACAAGCAGTCAGTTGACTCTGAGAACAGCACTATGGGAAGGGGAATGCTGTGTCAGGGCCACCATATATAGCAGTACAACAGTACAACAGTACATCACTATAGCTCATCTATATGATGACTCAGCAAGTAGTGCCTGAGCATTAAGTGAAAACTCTGCACACAGAGGAAGGGACCTTCTTCCTCAGCAATCAGTGTTCTTCCCATTTTGAAATAGAAGATGTATAACTTCTACATTGACTCTATCATGACTCTACTGCCTATGACACCCTGTTTAACACTTATATAACTACTGTTGTACATCAACACTCTTACACATAAAGTCTTTCATTGTACAAATGATTTGCCAGCATTGTTCAGCCACTGAATTATGCTCTGAAGTGTACAGGGCAGAAAACTCAAGAGTAGCCTCATGATCAGCAATATAAGTGGCCATTGCTTGACTTACAAACTCTCCTCCTCCATTAACACATAGGTGTGCCATTTTAACACCAGCTTCATTCTCTGCCTGTTGCAGTCAGGTCTTCATCTTATTAAAGTATTAATCTTTTGTTTACAGGAACAAAACTTATGACTTTCTTATAAAATCATCAATCAGTATCCCTGCATATGAACTGTCTTTAAAAGATGATGGATCATGCAGCCCTTAAAGGTCAGAGTGAACTCATTCAAGCTTGTGTGTAGTGGGTTGCATTAATTTATGTTGAATGATTCAGGTCTGTTTACTGGTGATATAAGGCTCACACACTGCCTGTAATAAGTTGTACAAAGGATTTGAAGTTGTATCTTCATTTAAATTGTTGTTATCTGACTCATTATTACTCTGCAGAGTTTTATTGTTGTTCAGTGCTGCAATGTTCATTTCAGTAATGATCTAACTGGCATGTTTAACTTGTACAATTCCTGAATGGGCCAATTAATAATGTCATAGCTGTAGTTCCTTAATCAGTGCATATAAGAAACTGAGTCAGTCTTAAACAGCTATAGCTGTGCTGTTAATGATATTTAAAATGTATAGGTTGCTCACTTACTGTGTACTGACTACTGTCCTGCCTTTCTTTTTCAGAGTCATTTTAATGTCTTTATTGTAGTAGGTGATGCTGCTTTACTGAAGCTGTCTCAGTGATATCAAATTTGTTGTTGCCTGTGAAACAAGGGTGACATCTTTAATCTAAACAGTCTCAGTCTTTGTACAAATCTTAATGACTCCTTTCTCAACAGCTGATATTATATTTTCACTCACAGTTTCAAATTTCTTATTGTATGGTTCAAGGTTGAGAAATAGGTGTTATTGGTTCATGATATGTTCAGAGGCTTCAGAGTCTATATATTAGTTATATAAATTGCTTCTAGCACTTGCAATTATGTTGAGTTAATCTCTGCCTAATGTAAATGGTTCTGCATCACTGTCTTCACTATTGTACTCCCTCATTCTTTAAACTTAATGCTTAGGATTTCACTTGTTGTTGTAGCTGACAGTGCTGCATCACTTTATAGACTCATTTATACAAGATTTCTTCATATATAATTTAGGGCAGTCTCTCACTAAGTAATTTAACTCTTCACAGTTATAACAGTCTCTTGACCTTTAACCTTAACTCATTTCTCATACTGCTAGAGTTGAGTTTGAGACAAGACTGACTTCATGATTCACTTTAATTTGTACTTCTTTAGAGGATAGAATAAGTTGAGCATTCTTCAGTGTTATTTCATCTTAATTCAGTATATAATCTTTCTTTGAGTTGTATTCTTCTGAAAGACCTTCAAGTAGTGTAATGAGGGCAATATCATTTCATACATCTTGTTCAGAAGTGACAGCAGTTTAAATCTAATTTATTAAGTCTGTTATCTCTGTAAAATACAAGTTAATTGACTTGTTGTGTTCTTGTGCTTTTAATGCAGATGAGTGTAGTAGTAAAGAGAGTAATTCAGTGTATACTACCCTCTGCTCAATCTGTGTATAAACAGCCTTCAATTTGTTTTAGATGTCTGCTGAATTGTCTGTGCCTTTCACATTCTTAAACAGGTTGTCATTTAGTCCTCTCTTAATGATCTTAACTGCTCTGATGAAGTCTCAGTTGAAACTAGCAATTGTTGCTGATGTAGTCTCAATTATATGAGCACCAGTGACTATACCTTAATACCCTCTCTTCTTAAGGTTCAGAATTGTCATGTTAGATCATCTTACTCAGTTCTCTACTTCTCTCAACTTCTCTTCTTGTCACACTGAGTCTTTGTCATTGTTGGCCATGGTGGTTTAGGGGTAGGTGGTCAGGCGCAATTTCCTTCAGGTTTTCATACAACTGAAAGGGTTCTTTGATGGCTCCGTTATTGTGTAGCAGTAGTGCTCTCCGGGCTCATAACCTAATAGATATGCTAGATAGATAGATAGATAAAAGGTATCTAAGTATATGATTGATGTTGTGCACAACATACGTGAGTAGGTGATGCAGACTCTGCATGCTATGTGGCCTCACCAGCCACCACTAGCGGCCGGCTTACTAAGCCGCCCTAGCCCTACACTTGAGCCCTAGACGCATATCTAACACCGACACCTATACCCAAAGCAAGCTCTCGTAGAAGTCTTCCTAAGCGTAGGATCTGGGGGCTCTCGTAAACGTCCATTTCGTGAGATTGGGGACCGATGAAGAGCCGATATCTAGATGTTTTCCCTGCGCAATGAGCCCTAGTGATACCACGGCTCTCAAAATTTGATAGCCATGACGTTTTCAGAAGGAGTAAGCAGCACTCAGCAAGCCTATATGCAAGCTCAACTCTCTCTCGTAAAGACAAGTCATCGCCGCTCGCGTTATCCGCAGATCTAGTGAGGAAAGTAGAAAGCTTGTATTCATTTCGACCTGAGCCGCTCACTGGATCTGAGGGTTTCGAAACCCAAAAGACAGAGGGAGTAGTGTTTGTTGCAGGCTCTAAGACGGAGCTTTGAAAGAAGCAGTTCTTGTTGTTGCTAATCTCCTTGCACACGTCCCTGAAATTTGTCTTGCACTGCCCAAGCGATCTGACCTTTTTCTCAATGAGAATTTCAAGTTGCTGAGGGAGAGAAGACTGAGCACCATCTGAGTTTCTGTCATTCTCCAACGTCGAGGGCAGCATGGATGGCGATATAGTCAGATAGTAGCGCAACTGTTCTGGAAGACCGGCGACAAGAGGCTGTGATCCATTCGATGAATGCTCCCTCAATCTCCACTGAAGAAGACTCAGCTCTAGTTCCATATCACCTTCTACTGTAGACCGGCAAAACTCGTGCACAGTCCGCGAAGTTTCCCTTGTCGTTATCACTTGGGACGTTATCATCTGTATGATGGCTGTATCTCGTCGCTCTCGATAGGATATGTTGAGGGGTTGGTCATGAGCCGCAAAATAGGCCGTTACACACAACTTGTCCAGCGCCTCAAATGTTACTGAAATCCTCCCTAGCAGCTCCTTGAGCTCCTCTGACTTAGATAGCACAAAGTGAATTCTGCTCCGCCACCATAGCTCTGCTCGAATGCGCTTTTCATCACTCTCTCGCATGGCTTTGTACTCCGATTGGGCAGCTCTTAAGTTTGCAGCTCTCAAATCCTTAGCACTGTTTATAGCCGGTAATCCTTTCCCGGGACCTTCGGTCATGTAATCTTTAATTAGTGGACGAAGAATGTTTTCAATCTCGCATGAAATCCTTTCAATCTTGTCAATCTTATCTTTGATGTGTGTCCATCCGTCTTCCCACAGACATTGAACATAATCTTGACGTGTATGATCTTCAATGGACCAGATTCGTCTCCACTCTCTCAGCTGAAAGTCAGCGAGCTGCGTATCCGTAAAGATGTCGTGGAGATCTTCCGGCGCGGTCTTGTAACCCTTAGTGTTCTTATGCACCGCTTGCGCGCCTTGCCGTGCGAGGTTGACAAATCCAATTACGGCGAACACCGCCAGAGTAATCGAGAATGGTTCTGGGAGCATGTCTCGGACCTGCGCGCTGACTGAACACTTCTCTCTTAGAACCGGTTGTAAGCATTCGTGCTGAAAAAGGGGATGAATAATAATGAAGCTCCAAGCCTGAGGCCTGTCTCACCTGTCTCGCCCTGCAGCTGATAAGATGGAAGCGGGGTAATTAAGGCCGAAACACGTGAGCGCACTTAAAGTCATAATGGGCACAGCCCGTTCCTGATATCCGACACATTCTGTGCTCCAATGATTACAACATACAGAGACTTGTGGAGATAGTCACAAAACATCTGCCTATCAGAATGTCATCTTCGAAAGGAAAATCACCCATGGCGGCTTTCAAGAGCAACATCGATGCGACTCAACCCAGAGCGAGACTCGAGCACTCACTTCAGAACTTATTTCAAGACTGTGTTAGTAATATCTCGGAGATATCGAAACCGGCACCAGCGGGTGTTGCCACTCAGCTTGACTTGATTTCCCGCCGTATAGAGGACAGCTATCTCAGGCTTCAGATCTGGGGCTCCGACATGGGTGCTGACTCAGACAACGAGAACAACATTTCCATTAACGAAACCCTCAACTCCCCAGACCTTGTTTCCCCCGAAAGAGTTCAAGATACTCTTCAAACTTTCCGGCAGCACTTCGACATCATCAGGGAATCGCTGCAAAGGTTGGGGAAGCCCGAGGGTAAGGCAGCCTTCGAGACGTACGTTTCTACTTTAATGAATTTGTAGTCCTGCGCTGACACTTGTTCCTATGCTTAGGAATGAACAGTGTACACAAGAGCTTCTATCTAACATTCAGTCTGCAACTGAAGCGATATCTAGTCTACTCCGGAGACTCATAGAACTTAGCGGCCCAAGCCATGAGCAAGCCTGTCAGAGCGATATTCCTGATTCATGGACTCAGCAGTACTTGCTCACTTTAGGTGAGCTAATAGCTCCTTTTCTACTGGCTCGGTGATTGAATATGATGCAGATGGCGGAGGGGTCAGAAGCTATACAAGTCTGTTGATATTAAGAGAGTTGATGGATGTAATTGCTCACCTGGAGCAAACTTGGGCCGATCCTCCTCATCTTTCGAGTTACTCTCCTCTCAAGGCCTTGCCGGAGTCAGAGCATAGCATACAAAATCTGCCAGTGTATTTGCCGTGCCATTACTTCGACTACATAGTGGGGACAAGTACCGGAGGGTAACCACTTTGTCAGGAATTTGAAAGTAAGTAATAGCTAATTATCGTCGCAGGCTCATCGCCATTATGCTCGGTCAGCTGCGTATGACAGTAGAGAGTAGCTTGGAAGAGTTTCATATATACAGCAATGAGATATATGGGAAAAGCCGATTTGGATCAGAATTGAACCACGCAGTTTAGCACAAAGCCAAACACGATCACAAGAAGCTAGAAATACTCATAAAGAATACAATTTCTAAAAAAGTATGGAAAATGCCTAGTGAAGGCAACGACATAAGAGAAACACTATTCAGATCCTCACCAAATATGTGCAGAACGTGAGTCATTTCTGAGCGATTCAATTGAGTTGTGTCCCTGACACCAATATAGAATAGTGACCGCTTATCGGCAGGAGGAGCAGATACCTTATCTCTTTCGGAGTTACGAGAACGCACTGTCCGATAATCGAGCAGACAACATACCGATATGGCAAGTTGCACGTGCAACCAGTGCTGCCCCGACGTATTTCAAACCTGCGATAACAGGAAGGGAGACTTTCATAGATGGTGGGATGGGGACTAATAATCCAGTTCTGGAGGCTTTGTCAGAGGTGCGGCAAATGAATCAGGACAGCTCTGCAGCTATTGCCGCGGTAGTCAGTATCGGCACCGGAATGTCGAGACCGGTCTCCAGAGTCGGTACTGCAATCTTGGGCCACTGGTCGGGTTTGCTTGACATTGTTAAGAGACTTGAAACGGAGTCGGAGGGGGCACATCGTAAAATGGACCTTTACGCAGATACACATGGATTGCCCTACTACAGATGGAACGTCAAGGAAGGACTCCAAGGAATTTCGCTCGATGAGTGGAAAAAGAATGGCGAGACTGAACTCCACATGACCGCCGTCACTGAGCACTATCTGAGTCAACCCAAGATCCAAGAACAGCTGAGAGCTGTGGGGAAGATGCTTGTTGAGAATCGACGGCGACGCTCCCAAAGCTCGAGATGGCAATTATTTTCAGGTGGTACTACCGAGACAGGGGCACAAACGGTTGAGCGCAACTTGGGCGGCATGTCACACGAAGTGTAACTGGAATCACTAGCAGACGATCGCAGGTAATGGAAAAGAGATACATTATGATTATTAGTACCTGGTTTGCATAGCAAATCATGATCCAACAATGACAGCGATCCTTGTGTTGGATAGAATCGATAACATAGAGGCCAAAAGTGTATTATTGCTATCTAGACATCGAACGCATTGATAGGAATGAACGTAAGGATGAAAGCAGTGCTCGGCCACCTTAAGTGCTTTTATAGATGTGTACGGGAGCTTCTCCTCTCCTGACCAGACGTGACTGCATTCCTTACCCCTTGTTTACTCCCCCATGTAACACCTGCCAGGCGGACCATTAGAATAAGTGGCAATTCAAGAGGAGAGAAAGGAGCAGAGTGCAGTGCCAGAGGCCAGAACTCAATAACTTCTACAAAACTAACAGAATAAGTTACCGGAAGACTACGAATACACCACCTACCATCTATCACCCGCCGCCCCAACTCGCGTCCCGCAACCAAACAAAACCACCTCCCACTCAACCGAGTCCAAGCAATAATAGAAAAGGCAAAAAAGTAGAAAAAAACATACGATGCTCTCCATCTGGGAATCGAACCCAGGTCTCCCGCGCTTGGCTTAATGACAAGCGGACTGTATATTTGTTAGTTATTAGGCTCACGCCAATATGAGGCAAACGAGGAGAAGCTCACAATCATGACCACTAGACCAATGAAGATAGGGCTGAATTGCCTGTTCATTGAAAAGAAGCTACTATTGTAGTATATAAAGTATTGAAAAATAAGGAGCAGCAATGGGATTTATGCCTTCGATATCGCACTTTACACAGGCGGACAAGAGGCATTCTGTCATTCGAGTGATATTTCACAGGCGGGCAAGATTCCTTTAATGTTATTGTCTTATAAATGTGCATTCTGGCTTTACCAATCTTCGATCTCGAAATTGTAGCATTCACACGAGACATTGAACAACTTTTATGGCTACGGCTTTGAAGATTACATTCTTCTGTTTTGCAGGGAGTGTATTAAACTATGACTGTTTCTACGGTCAACTATCAAACACATGTCATCTCTTCTGAGATACCCACATTAGCTCTGCATCTTGCAGCGGCGCCTTTGAGCCTGAAAGACCACTTTAGGCTTCTGTATCTACCAGGGCGACCACCAAACCCGCATCATGTAGCTCTGCTTCTCGCAGGCTTGCATTTTCTATTCCTCTCCGTTTCTACGGCGAGGAAAACTGCTTCTGTGTCTACAGAACTCCTGGTGCCTTTGAGCCTGAAAGACAATTTTAGATTCCTGTGTTTACAGGGGCGGCCATCGGTGGCTGCAGCTCTCAAGACTACTGGCAGCCAGCAGCCCCGAAAATCATTTCAGCCTCCCCCGTTTCTACGGGAGAAGGTAATCAACTGCCTCTGTTTCTATAGAGATGCCCTCAACGTGGGAGAAAAACTTGTTGCCTCCCGTCGCGGAGATGTCAATCTTTTGTTTTTTTCGTTTTTTTTGTTTGCAAAAACCCCTCCCCTATCTTGCTGACCTTCCCCTAGTATCAGCTAACACTCCCAATATCCCATCCCTGTCTTCTTCACAGATCTTCGCAATAGGTCTCTCTTACTTTTCTTACTAACTGCACTAGGCTGGGCCCACTCCGACCAGACGAAGAACTCGAACCTCCACCAGCAGGATAACAAGACCCTCCGAGGAAAGATGGACGCAAGGTATACAACCCCATATCTCTCGCTGCCTCCGACCAACTTCGCCACCAGGTTCAAACGAAGCAGAAGCCGGCAGAGACAAGAGATCCGATGCACCAACGTTGCACGCAAGAGGGGGGCATCTCCATCCCGGCTTGTCATGAGACGGAGAAGTCCTTCCTGAACCCAGAGTTAGTTGCATCAAAGCACCACAACACAACACAACACAGGGAAACTATATCCATTCAATCCATTCAACCGACCCCACCGTCCCACGCCCACGCCCACGCCCACGCCCACCTCCCACCTCCGCATCGAGCGCCTCACCCAACCTAACCCACCAACCGACCCGTCCTCCAGCCAACCCAACCCAACCCAACCCCCACTCCAAGACCAGTCATCCGCTCACTCACTCACTGCACCAATCACTCAGTCACACTTGCACGCACCCATCCACGCACCCGTGTACGAGTACGAAGGGGAGGGCATCCATCACCACCCGACCCGTCCGGCTTGTGTAAGGGGGAGAGGAGAAAAAGGCCCTTCTGAGTCGCAGTCCCAGGTCCCAGGCGTGGGGGAAGTGGGGGAAGTGGGCGAGGGCACGGGGAACGAGAAGGAGAAGGAGTGCTGTGGTGGGGTGGGGGTTGAGTTAGATTTTTTGGGGGGCGGGGGTGAGGTTGAATTGGATTTGGGGGCCGGTGTTGATTGTTTATTGATTGATTGGGCTGGTTACTTGAAGGGAGGGGAGGGGAGGGGAGGGGAGGGGTGGGTAGATGGGTGGGTGAGTGGTAATTATTAGTATTGCTTTTAAATCGATAGCATTCTTAACTGTAACTGAAATGTGCAACTTTTTGCCTGTCTACCTGTCGTGGTGTCGTCCGAGGAGGAACCCGGCAGCGATAATATCGGATTGTGGAGTGGCGAGTTCGGAATCTGGGTGCTGCAGATGGATTTATGGAACTTGATGGCTTGGACATTGTACGTTACGGTGAATTCATGTCCTCGGCTTGGGGCTTTAGGTCGGTTGGATGCTTTGTTAATGTAATGTTGGTTTTGGGGGTTGGTCTGGTCCGGTCCGGTCGGTTGTGACTGCTCTCATTTTTGGGAGACCCTACGCATGGTAGCTAAGGTATACTAAGGTAGACATAAGAGTGTGTATCCTGTTAGCCACACTCGTGCTCGATATCTTAGCTAGACTTGGCCGAAAGCTGTATACGCCAGATATCAAAGGTCAATTCTATGCATGATGTATCTGATTACAGAGTTCCGTTCAAGCCTCTAATTACACATCTTACACATCTTTATCAACCACACACTCCCAGCTTTTTTCCCACCTCCATGTAAACCCTAATCATCGTTCTATGTAACTCAATAACCACAGCCTCAAACGCTACTCAAAGCCCCCCTCCCCTATCCACTCAATGCAACCCACTCTCCCCCGTCTCCGCCATATACTTCTGACACCTAACCAATATCTCGACCTGCCCCGCCACCTCCCCCAACCTGCCCAACACCTCCTTATTCCCCTCCACAAACCCCAAACACCGATACTCGATCCCCGTATCCCGACAAAACTCCCTAACCAGCACCTGCAACCTCCTCAAATTATGCCTCGGCACCCTCGGAAAAAGATGATGCACGGCCTGGAACTGCAAGCCGCCGTGGATGAAATCCAGCCAGGCGGGACAGTCCACATCCATGGTCGTGCGCAGTTGGCGCTGCGGGAAGCTCTCCCCGTCGCCCAGGTCCGCGGTCGGCATGGCCCAGTGGGAGAGGGTGATCTGCACGTGCAGCGGCATGGTGATGATGTGCGAAACGAGAACAAAGGCGACGCGGAGGGGCCAAGTGGGGATGCTGCGCCAGAGGAGGCAGTACCCGAAGATGAACCAATAACAGAGCATAAACGCAATCTCAGTCGGACGGGTCCAAGCCGCCGAACCGAGGTTTGTAGAGCGCGGGGAGAGCAAGTGCAGCCAGGAGAGTATGTAGAGGTTGAAGCGGGCGATGCCCATGACCGGGTAGTAGGTGTAGGCTTGGTAGCGGACGGCGAGGTTGGCGAACGAGTCCCAGATGTAGGTGAAGTCGTAATAGCTCGAGTGGAGGGATTTGAAGAAGGAGGGGGAGGTGGCGAAGAGGGGGACGTTTTGGATGTCTGGGTCGTGTTCCGGGTGGTTCGTGACGAGGTGGTGGACGTTGTGGCTGGATTTCCACCAGCCGATGCTGAGGCCGCAGCAGAAGTCGGCGACGAACATGCCGATTAAAGTGTCGGCGATGAAGTTGTGGGTTATGCCGCGGTGGCCGGCGTCGTGGGCGGTGAACATGATTTGGTGCTGGCATTATGTTAGTTGATATGGTCTGGGATTCGGACTTGTAGAGGTATCTTACCCAGAACAACCCCAAAAACGCAGCAGAGGTCAGGTACCATTCTGCGCGGAGGCATACGATGAACAGCGCAAACAGTGCAGAGTAGCGGATGAGTTCCTTGCCATATTCCATATACCGACAATCGTAGAAACCTTCATCTTTGACTCTTTGATGTAGTGCTTGATACTTCTTCGTTATGCTTTGCTGTGTTTCTGCGTCCAGCGATGGATAGTCTCGTATGTCGGAATCAATTTCATGTTGTACAACGAACGAAGTGTAGTCTTCGGGCAATACGTGTTCGGTTTTTAAAGTGGATGTTCGCCGTTTGGAGATACTGGCAGACACCCTCGTGGGGACATGTTCATATGTAGCAATACATTCCGGAGTTCCATCTACTGGAGACGGTTGTGTAAGATGCTTACGTCTGTTGATGAGATGGTTATCTACTAGATACGACGGATCTAGTTTTGCATCGTTGATGACGTCGATGCTGGTCGTACTGGAGTTGGAAGATGCGAGGTTGGAGTCGGAGTCGGAGTCATCAGAACTGGAGGTAGAGTCATCCTCTGCAGTGCAGCGATAGATCCCCCCTCTGATAGGCGGCGTAAAGTTGAGCCAGGGCCCAGCTATCCGGCCGATCCGGTATTTGTTCATAAGGCGCAAGGTTTTGGCAGTGTGGTACCTGCATAATCCGTGCCGCGAGCCGATGTCAGCCAATGATGTTTGGACATGAAAGATTCCATCCATTCAGAAGAACGCGACAGCGACGACGTTCAAATAAGCTATGTTAAGTGTCTTCTTGGCACCTGTATCACTTACCCTTCGCAGTAAGAAGGAGATGAAGGTTGGAGATGCTTTGACCAAAGTGGAGAGGAGTGTTTACACGTTGATCTCGTCGGTGGCATCTCTTCCAACCATGTGGAGCACTGCCAAACGGCCTCCCGGATGTTTATCCAGCCATCCGTCCAGTTGTAAAACTCTTCCTTCTGTGATGATAATCGTGTGGCCGGCAGCGATCAGGCCTTCGATGGTCCGCCGAGAGAAGATCTGGTTGCGGTCCATGGTGGTTCTGACGCGGCGAAGCGTTGATGCAGATGTGGGAAAGGAGGGCAGTTGTATTGCATGTTGTGAAGAGGAGAGAAAGAAGAAGGGGAAGAAATCTTCAGTCTAGGTAGGTACTAGGTAGGTACTAGGTAGGCTATGCTCAGGAGAGGGGAGACGAGACGCGCAATGTGAAGTGCGAAATGCGAAATGCGGCATGGTGCTCGGAATCACTTTCACCTAGCAGGACAAGTGGACAAGTGGACAAGACGGGTGTGAGAAGGCTGAAAGGGGAAGCTTCTGCATCGAGCTTCATCGAGCTTGATCGAGCTGATGGAGCTGATGGTCCAAGGGTCCCATGGCCGCCTCCAGGCCGCCTCCAGGCCGCCTTCAGCCTGAGCCGGCTGACATTCTCCCTCTGCTTCATTGGACCGGACCTTCTAGCGTGCACTTGTCAAGTCTCAGAGATGTGCGTGGTGGCGGCGGATGGCCTGGTACGAGTACATACATGTACCTACAGTACCTTAAGGTAGATCTACCTTGCATCCGAGAGGGGCAGCCAGTGGCCGCGAGCAGTGATTGGGTGCCAACGATCGATCGCACCAAGCTGCAAGCTGCAAGCTCCACATCTGGGCTCGAGGGCGGCCAGGCCATTTGCCATTTGCCATTTCCCATCTCACCTTACCGCAATTTGGGGAGGACCCCCTGAAAGGAGCCTGGGGGACCCTGCAGAACCCTGAAATGCAAACGACCCTGCATGCTTGATTCCTGCGCTTTTAGGCTGCACATTATTCCGTACGTTAGCGCCATACGACGACTTTGCCCCCCGCCCCAAGTCACTGGCTGGCTTGTACCTTGGAAAGTAGGAGCCTGCTGTCCCCCACGTGAGATCCAACGGCCACTCTCACGTTTTTCATTTTGTCACTGAAGCCATGCCACTGGTCGATGATTCCCCATTCGCACGCATTTCTTTTCTAGGATACGGGAGTCTGTCTGCGGGAGATGGTCTGAATCTTGCAGCATCCTTTGGTCGTGCATTATTGACTTTCCTTCCCAATCCCCATGCCGACGACTGTTGATCTTGATCAGACCAATCAGGGGCTGATTTCCTACTCCTCGCACCCCAACTTGACGGCCCAAGGAGCCTCTCGATTCTAGAACTGCGGCCATGGTAGGACCGGGATAGGGGGCCCAAGCGAGCATGATGCAAAGTACCGCCACACGAACTCCAGAACGGCAGAGGCAAAAGCAAAGAGGCAATCAGCCGTCATTGATCCCACGCCTGCCTTAGCTACTAAAAGTTTAAAAGCCCAAGTCAGCGACCTAGATCCAGAAAGGCAGGCAGCTTATCTAGTACAAGTACCAGACAAACTATCAAAATAAGTATAGCGGTCTTAGCGGTCAAGGCAGAGAATTGCGGGGGTCCTTGGTAGCGAAACAACAATGAACAGCACACTGCCCTTCTGTAAAGGCAAGTCTGGAGTGCTGGAGCTCAATGGCCCTCCAGCCTTCAGCATCGGCGCATCTAACCCTCGGTGAGATTCTCTTCACTAACGGAACGTTTAATATGGACGCGCTCCTCATGAAAAGACCACCACTGATCTGGATGTCTTGTTGGACATCTAGTCTGGCGCATACCAAAAGATCGGGTGCCTGCCTAGGAAGTTGAAACACCAACAAGATCCGGACGCTTGCGAATTTAGTTGCAAGCACCGCCACCATTCGTGCAGACAAATACCTCATGCAACTTTACGCACCATCAACGGTGAGGGGTGCAACGTACCCTTTGAGATCAAAGTACACGTGCAGCTACCGCCCCATTCCCACCTGCCGCCACCCAGAGCGCCAAGACAGAGAGGACACGGTGCGGCATCCATGCGTGCGGGGGGTATCGATTAACTAAAATCACGCCTTCCTCCGAGCAAATCTGGCCAGCGCGGGGCCCAGCTCCTCTTCGCCCTTCTTCACGTGACTCCTCCCCTTCATGTTCTGTTCTTTGCGTAGCGCCTCGATCCTCAACCTCTTCTCGTCGATGATGTTCCTGCTCCCTTTCTTTCTCAAGTACGTCCGTAGGCTGCTGTTCTTTCCCCGACCCCGGTTCTTCAGCGCAGCAATAGGATCCTCGGGCTTTCTGTCCAGGTCCGCCTCTTTCCTCCGCGTTTCAGCCGATGCGAGATCGAGATTGCCAACGTAGTCGGGATGGAGAGAGATCATCTCCGGCTGCAGCTTGTTCAGTAGTGCTTTCACCTCTCCTTCTTGCCGTTGTTTCGTGTTCTCGTAAGGATTGATCTCCAGGGCATCGAAGTTGGGTTCGCCAGCGCCGGGTACGATAATACTGGAGAAACCTTCGTCGTGCGAGATACCCAAGATATCTTCGAATGGGCACCATTTCACACGTTCGATCCGCTTCCCTTCGCCGCCCCATGACATGTAGGGACTCTGCACCTTCTCTTGATCCGAAGAAGCTCGATCGAACAGTCCTTTCCAGATAGAAGTCTGTGTGGCCCACCCGACAGCTGCTAGGCCTCGATCGCTGACCGCCACGGAAGAGCCCGGTTGGCGGAGGAAGTACTTGTTGACCTCTCGAAACATTCGAATGTCCCACACCCCCATCTTGAGGTCCTGACCTGTGGAAACCATATACCGGCCTTCTCGATCAATGGCCATGGAACGTACAGGGCCTCGATGAGCGAGAAGCTTCACAAGAGGTGTACTCGAGTTGGGCGACCAAAGTGTTACGGTACCGTTCTGATGTCCGACATGAAGAATAGCATTGCGTGAGTTCTGAGCGAGTGATGTTGGTGACCCTTGCCTAGTGGGTAACTCGATGACCATCTGACCGGTTGATGTGTCGGTGTACTTGAGATAACCCGCATTGCCCTGAGAGAATTATTAGAGGTCTACAGTATTGAAGACGTTGAAGACGGGTGTAAAACTCACGACTGTAGCCAGTAAGAAATGGTATGGCAGGAACTCCATATTCGTAACCTCAATGTGCTTCTTCAAGCAATGCAGCTCGACACCTGCGTGGTCATAGATATAGACATATTTCTTCTGTGCAACAGCAAAGTATTGATCGTTGTGTAGCCATTTGGCGTCTCTGACCGTCTCTTGTAGTTGTAGTTCACACCCTAATTGGCCACCTCGCCAATCCATTGTTGCAACATGACCCTTTCGGCCAGCGAGTAGGAGACCTCGTCCGTTCCTCGTGTAGTCTGTGGTGTAGGGTCCTAGACCCTCAAGCTTGAGCTCAAAGCCTTTCTTTGCCGTCTCAATAGCAACGTCCCGCCGTAGCTCATCCTGCCTGACCTTATAGGTCTTCTCAAGCTCTCCTTCGGGCTCCAGGTATCCAGACTCATTCTCCAGTAGGATTTCGGCGTTCTTGGCCTTGAGAGTTGCATCCTTGTATTTGTTCTTTAGAGCCTTCAGGTTGCTTCGTAGTTTCTTGTCCTTCACTCCTCGTGTAGAAATCTTACGACCTCGTCCATAAACTTGCTGAGCTTCGGCAGCGCGGCGCTGGATTTCTGCGGCTTCAGGATCTAGTGTAGGTTTGCTGGGGGCTGCAAGCCGCTTCTGCGGTTGCAATCCGTCCGTAATAATCTCGATCTCTTCATCCATGTTGTGCCCAGTTTTTGCTATCGTTCCATTATTGACGTAAATCACGGAGATTCTGGTAATCGTCCAGTTGAAGTGTCAGAAAAAGAATCCTTGCGCCGCCAAGAGTTCG
Source organism: Lapillicoccus sp. (assembly GCA_965277795.1). GTDB lineage: Bacteria > Actinomycetota > Actinomycetes > Actinomycetales > Dermatophilaceae > Lapillicoccus. The sequence goes on along the minus strand of OZ255840.1, from coordinate 4,989,687 downwards.
CGATTCGCTACGTAATCGCCCACCACAAAAAAATATCGATAAGACCGCAGCATACGTTAGGGCATTGTGTGAGAAGCCAGGGACGTCAAACTGGCTTCAATACCTTTCAGATTCAAGGCTGGCGGAACCATGGCGCCTATCGCGGAGGCTCACCACCACCGGAGCACTACGAAGGCCTCCCATAAGCCATTCAAGTCGAAGCACTCTACGAAGGGCTTCTTGAAAGAATTGTCCAAAGGTCCTAGAAAAATCCATGAATTATGTAACCACATGTTAATCTGTTAACAGGCAAAGTCGAGGACGGTGAGAAGAAGCTGCGAAAGACACCTCATCAACAGGTCATGTCCAAAATAAATCGCCGACATCAAGCAAGACAAAAGCAGCAAAGCAAGCATCAAGAACACACCAAAGCTACCAGCGTATTTTCGGGTCAGCACGGTGCACCACGGATTGTCGCCGTTGTTCCACTCTGTGAGGACGGCGATGCGCGCGCTGCTATACACAAGTTGAATCAGGGACTCGACCTGAGCGTGGAGGTTCCTTCGGAGGGTCTCGTCAGAGTAAGGGTGGACAGATTCAAACAGAACATACTATACATACCTGTGGCTCGTAACCTACTGGATGCCTTGGATGCATGCAGAACAGCGGATTTCGTGGCTTTCTTACTCTCGCCACACCAAGAAGTTGACGATCTAGGAGAGCTGATGATACGATCCATCGAGGGGCAAGGCGTCTCGAACGTTCTGACGGCGGTACAAGGCCTCGACGATATCCAGCCGGTCAAGAAGCAACCTCAAGTGCTTTCCTCTCTCAAGTCATATATAACCCACTTCTTCCCGACTCAAGAGAAAGTTCATTCGGTGGACTCGCACCAAGACTGTGCGAATGTTATCCGTTCTTTATGCACAACTACCCCCAAGGGCGTAAGGTGGCGAGAAGACAGAAGCTGGATGCTTGTGGAAGACGTCCAGTGGCCGAGCCAGAGCGACCCTTCGTCATATGCATCAGGGGCGGTGATTGTGACTGGGGTGGTCAGAGGCAAGAGCCTGAAGTCAAATCGACTGGTACAGATAGGAGACTGGGGTTACTTCCAGATCGAGAAGATTACCGCAGCCCCATTACCAGTATCAAGGAAACGAAAAGCAGACGAGATGGTTGTCGAAGACCAACCGAACACGGCGGTAACATTGGAAACGCCGGACGAAGACCAAGATGACCTTGCAGATCTTGCTCCGCATGATGTGTCAATGGATGACGTTGATGATGCGCCCATCTCAGAAGCGCACACTGAAAAACGAGGTGTCCTTCTAGATGATCACCACTACTTTTCGGATGACGAGACACATCTACCGGAAGCACCAAAACGCTTGCCGAAAGGAACATCCTCATATCAAGCTGCCTGGTTCTTAGGTGATATGTCAGACTCTGGCTCTGAGGATGAGGATGCAATGGATGCGGACGGTGATCTGAATATGGGCGCACCGGCACTTCCTCAGGACGGTCTCGAGGGTCTTGACACAGCACCTGGCCGAGACCCTACAGAAGCCGCGCCCTCGGAATATCCTCAAACTGAGATGTTCCTAGACCCGTCTCCCGATGACGAAGCCGAACAACTGGCGGCATATCGGTCACAGCGCAAGGATGAGGCAGAGGAGGATCTCGAATTTCCAGACGAAATCGAACTTCACCCCAATGTTCTCGCTCGGGAGCGTCTAGCGCGATATAGAGGCCTCAAAAGCTTGAGATCAAGCCATTGGGAGACCCATGAAGACAGAGCCCATGAACCAGAAGACTGGAACAGGTTACTGCAGATAATCGATTACAAAGGAGCGAAGAGCCAGGCACTTCGAGAAGCTCTAGTCGGTGGTGTCCAGCCTGGCACACGCGTCCACATCCACCTGCGCAACGTTCCACCATCTCTACAGGCATCCTACTCGCCTTCCAAACCTCTAGCTCTCGTCTCACTCCTCCGCCACGAGCACAAGCGCACAGTCGTCAACTACAGCATCACCTTGAGCTCCGACCACCCGAACCCCATCCGCTCCAAAGAAAACCTCATCATGCAATGCGGCCCCCGCCGTCTCGTGGTCAACCCTCTCTTCTCCCAAGCAGGCAACACTCCCAACAACGTGCATAAATTCGACCGCTACCTCCACCCGGGCCGCACCGCCATCGCTACCTTCATCGCCCCCCTAACATGGGGTTCGGTCCCCACCCTCTTTTTCAAAAACCCCTCACCCCCATCAACAGACCCCTCATCCCCACCACCCATGTCGGACGTCCCATCCTCCCCGTCCCTCGCCCTCGTCGCAACCGGCACCTCCCTGCCGCCCGACCGCTCCCGCGTCATCGCCAAGCGCGTCATCCTCACCGGCCACCCATACAAGATCCACAAGAAACTCGTCACGGTGCGGTACATGTTCTTCAACGCCGAAGACGTGAATTGGTTCAAGGCGCTGCAGCTGTGGACGAAGAGGGGGAGGAGCGGCTTCGTCAAGGAGAGTTTGGGGACGCATGGGTATTTCAAGGCGACGTTTGATGGGAAGATTGATCCGCAGGATGCGGTGGGCGTGAGTTTGTATAAGAGGGTTTTTCCGAGGGGGGCGGTCGCTTGGAGGGCGGGTGAGGGGGGGGTGGTGGGGGAGGTATAGAAGGGGGGGGGGGGGGGGGTATGAAGGGGTGGGAGGGGTAGGAGGGGTGGAAGTATCGCTGAATGGGGTTGTGGATTTTGTTCGCTTTGGACTTGACTTTGTAGAGTTTGCTGTTGAGGATATTTTAAACAGTGTTGGGGCTATGTGATGAATATAGTTCCAATTCGGAACTCCAACCGATCCCAACCCCGGGCTATGTGAGATATATTTCGTCCCAAATCAGAACTTCAACCTATCCAACCCATCCCATTACCCAACCTCCCACTGCCCCGAAACCCCAGACAGATCCCCTTTCCTTGTCGTCCAATCCGTACCGTACTCCCATAGCCAAAAAACCCCAAGTCCGCTTTTCCTTTCCATTCAATCCCCACACCAACTGCTCCATTCCGCGCAGCTTATCCTCTCCTCTCCTCTCCTCTCCACCCAATCGCGCTGATAGATATTGATATTCCCGCCTCCCTACACCATCGCTCCCATATATCTCAACCATCTGTTCGGCATCCCTTACCGCGTTTCCCACAAAAGTACGTCTCGCAAACCAGCCGCGTCGCCGTCCTAGTAAGAGTGCCATTGTGAAAAAAGCTAATAGGAGTACAACCATCGCGGCTACGATTGCTGCGCTTAGAATGACGGGGGGAAGGGGGTGGTGGCCTGCGGGTTTGATATTTGTTAGCGGAACCGATTCTTTGCGGGAGAAAATTTGGTGGGAGATCGGTTGGAATAGGAGGAGGAGGAGGAGGAGGAGGAGGAGGAGGAGGAGGAGGAGGAGGAAGGGACGTACCAGCTAAGAGCTTGATTATGATGAACGGGTTTTCTGCGCCCCTAAATAGGGAGAGGGCGAAGGCATCGGTGGTGGTGTTATTCGTCCCTGTGACGACGAAAGCGCTGGTATTGTTGCTGCTCGTGGTGGCATGGACCGGAGAGAAGAGGGCCGGGACGTCCATGCGCTGGGTCAGGTTCGAGCTGGCTAGCAGTGCGCAAATGACTGATGTCAACAATGGCATCCATCCTGGAAATCGACCGGTACGTTTCGGACACAGTAATGGTAGCAGCAGCGCCGAAATCGCGAGGAGATGAAGAAAGTGGTAAACCGGCCGCTCCAGTGTGATCGAGATATCAAGACCGGGTGATTGTGCCATTCTTTGCAGTGCCGGCGGATTGTTGTTGTAGCAGACGACTTCTCTCTTGATGTAAAGCCAGCGCCTGAAGCCCTCGCTGCGAGTCCACCCACGGCAAGAGACATCTTGTACTTGTACCCCTTTGGCCGTGGAGGTGATTAAAGGTCCCTACTTTAGATCAGTCGATCGGTCGAGAACTCAGCCCAGAGCGGTCTCAGCTTGAAGCATAAATATGGCGGAGCTGGAATGGATGATTGGGGTTTAGATGCCCAGGAGCTAGAGCTAGAGCCAGAGGTGGAGGTGGAAGAAGCATGTTTTGAAGGTTAGGCGTTAGCTTGCTTTCTCCAAGTTAGGCGTAGTCGAGCTTTTTTGGGGATGGTTTATTGAGCTGGGGCTGTTGGAAGGGGGTTTAGTATGGTGTTTTGGGGGCTCTGGACTCGCTTGCTGGGCGGGCTGGCTTTCTCGGGTCGTGGTGGGGATGTGGGGATGTGGGGATCGCCATGTGTGAATTGTGGTTCTTGGGATGCTGCTTTGGGTGAGGAGAAGGGTGGCGATCTGGAATGTGAGTAAACACTATAGAGTCGATCTTAGAGGTGAGAGTTTGTAGCATCAGTCCTTGTTCTATTCTGATTTATTGTTCTTCGTGTTCATTCCTCTTCTACTCGTCATCTATCTATCTTCTATTCCTCGTCTATGCTTTTCTCTTCCTCTTCTATCCTAAATCTATCTTTCTTCTCTCCTGCCTCTTTGCTTTATAAAACTGTGTCACTTCTATTAATCACTTATTCTACGTATTTACCATTATATCTATATAGTATTTTTATATAGTATTACGATAAGAGCAAAAAGGGTCCAGCGATGTACGGGAATGTACATAGGCGATTGGATGAGAATGAGCCTTGACATTGACTGACTAGGCTTCAAAATCTGGAAAAGAGCACTCAAGACTTCGAGATAGTGAAATGTCAAAGGCAAGAAGCGGCGTCTTCAAACCGGATCTGTCACCCCACCAAGCTTCCTGAACATCGTTAAGTTGTGAGCTGCCAACAGAAAAGTGTTCCCTGCCTGACGGTGTGAAGTCTCTGCAGGCGTCTTCCGTAGCATCTTAGTTGCAAAAGAATTACATTCTATAATATCCGTGGGAGACCCTGGAACCCCCCAATGGAATAGATCACCACCAATTCCGAGTGTTGGGAGTTCCTCAGGGCCTACAACCTTCAGGCTCCGGCCTGATGCGGAATTCTGTGAACACATGTTTGTAAAAGAAAATCAGATTTTGAACCTCTCCCAAACATCATCGAGACTCACTCTCAGCCAATCATTGCCGGACCCCTCTTTTTCCCCCTTACGGTAGTATAAGTTCTACTAGTAGTACTGCCACCTCGACAGCGAGGCGCCGTGGGCAGGCAATGCTAGAATCTGCAGCCCATATGCGTATTTCTTAGTACAAACTGGCAGACGCTTAAGGATCACATTTTATAACATCCGGGGGAGACCCCGGGAACCCCCCTTGCTTGATGAAACATCATGTCACTATATTCTGAGCTGAGTACTGGGAGTTCCTCAGGGCCTACGACCTTCGGCCTCCGGCCTGATTCGGAACTCCGAGGCGCAAGAGCCATGTTCTTGTACCAAAGTGTTTTCACTCGCACTACTTCCGTCTTCTCTTTCCCAGGATGCTGGCACCCTCCTCGGTCCTTTTCTCTTCATCCGCGTCCTCTTCACCAGCCAGTTCATCTGTCTCATCCTCGTCTTTATCGTCGGTGGCACGGAACCTGTTGACGTTGCCCTTGGACCCCGTATTCTCAACCGCCCGTTCCGCCGCCCTCCAGTTGGTCACGCTCTTCTCTACGGCCTCAAACATCTCTCTCGTGTCTGCCACTATACCACCTTCTTCATCTCCACCGAGCTCTAGCCCTAGCCCTTGCTGCTCGTAAGCTGCTCCGTCGTCCTTCTGGCGGTTCATGAAAGCTTGCCCGAACCCGCGTTTCGGATCGGGATTGAACATGACAGCATTCGCAAACATCCGCATCAACTCTTTCTCTAATTGCGAAGAATTGACTATGCCCTTCGGTGGCACGACATCGGCATTCATCGAGACCCATAGACTTGACCCACTGCTCTTGCTTGGCGTGTTGACTCCTTCCATTGGACTGCCCGCCTCATTTGCAGCAGGTGTACCACTCGTCGTCTCCGAAGCGGCAGCTACGGCGCGACTACCGGCCGAAATGGCAGACTTGATGGATTTGAGATCTTGAGGTCTGTAGATTATGTTTTTGTAGCCCGGGGCTTCACGCTCCGTCAGTGGTTTAGCGAATAAGGAAGCTAATTTGTGCGCGGTGATGTCGTTCATTATGGTAGCGCTGGTGCGTGGGAAGTTGCGGCTACTTTGGACGTGATTCGGTTTATTGAATGCAGTACTGGGAGAAGTAGGTGGTCGGATATCAGGCGTTTCGCTGGCGCCGTCGGGCGTGTCTTGTTGAACGCTGCGCCTGCGCCTGCTGCTGCTGGTACGGTTATGTTCGGGGACTTCGACACCGCGTAAAGTACTTCGGCGAGGACGATTAGATTTTCGAGCCGGTTCATCGGGGGTGTTATCGGCCATTTCGATGCTATCGTCGCCTGGAACACTGGCGGGTGTCTCGGGTTTGATTTTGCGACTCGAGGCTTGGTTTGCATCCATCGAGAGTTCGTCGGCATGGGAAACAAGAGACTGGCTCCTAGTTCTGCTTGGAACTGATCCGGCGACCACAGATGATGTAGTACTCCCTGCACGACCCCCTCGACCTCGGGATGCGGCGCCTCGTGATCGACCACCTCGGGCGGGTTTGGATGGCGTTCTAGTGTTACCCCCATCGTCCTGTCTAGAGTTCGGCGCATCTTTTATCGGCTTTTGTTCACTTCTCTGGCTTGGTGACGCTGTCTCTGGCTGCTGGGAAGGCTCTAGTATTGGGGACGGAGCTTTCTCGCTGACAGGACTCACGTCTCTCGAAGCAGGGGACACAGGCGATCCAGGTGACCTGATGTGTGCGGGATGATCCGTATTCTTCCATTTGGTAGAGGATACAGAAGTGTTGATAGGAGATGGTTGAGGTAGTCGCCGCCTTGCAGAACTCGTCGGCATGGGCGTTCGTTGTTCTACAAACCGAGAGGCGTGGGCTGGATTAAAAGCTGCAGCTTGAGGAGTTTGCGGGTATGGATTTGGATTGTAACCGTGATAGTGTCCATAAGGAGGTAGTGGAGACTGATATTGTGGCGGGTGGGCGGGTCTGGGCCCTTGACCGTGGACCGAGCCGGGGCTAGGAAGGGGTGGTATTCCACTATGGGTAGGAGGATAGTATTGCGGCAGTGGAGGCTGACCATATGGCTGGTAAGATGAAGCGTAAGGAGATTGGCTATCGTAGTAAGGGTATGCATTTCGCATATAGTTCCGAGGCTGTGGTAGCTGTACCGAATGCTGCTGTGCACCTGGATGTTGGGATTGTCGTGGTGAAGGCAAAGGAGGGTTGGTCCGATATTGCTGTCCAGCCATGTCTGCCAAAGCATCTAATGGCCCTGATGGCGATCCAGAGGCTCGAAGCATACCGGGAGGTGGCGGTAAAATGATGGGTGAAGCTGATGACCGCTCCGGTTGAGTCAAAGGCAATTGACTCGGCCTTGGGCTCGGAGACGGCCCGACGGCCGACTGTGATTGAGGTACTGCTTGAGGCAACCGACGGTGCCCGTCCGTAAGTGGGGAACCCATACTGAACCCTTGGTTGGGAAGCTGTGGTGGTGGCAAGAAAGGAACAGCATCTTCTCGACTGCGAGATTGAGAGGACGGCCTTGATATATCTTGAGAAACATCATGTGGCGCAGCTTGGCCTTGTTGGCCACTGGCAGTGGATGGCGGATGGGATGGATGTGCGTTGGCCTCTGCACTGGTGGAAATATCGAGGGGTTTGCCGTCTTGGGGTGGCAAGGGTCTGTAGAGCGGAGTCGTGGAAGGACTGGCGTTCTGCAACTGTGGACTGTCTGCTTGCCTGTGGCTATCTTTCAACGTAGGCACATTGCCAGAGTCGTGACGTAATAGCGTTTGTATTGATGCAGCGCTTTTAGAGTCTTTCCTTGAAACTATTTCCTCGTGCTGCAGTCTGGCATCCCATTCCCCACGTTCAATCTCTTGAATATCCCTGGTTAGCATATGATATCTTCCTTCCTCATCCTCAATTGCCTTTACCGCATTCTCTTTGTACCGGGCATAAAGACGGTCTACCAGTTGCGGTAAAAGATGTTCGTGTTGGGAGGCTTCGCTGATGCTCTCCATGGGAGGAGTAGATAATTTTCGCTTCCGGGGATTGGTTTGCTCATCAATGATGCTGGCACTGTTCTCGCTTCTCGCGGTTCCGCTGCGAATCTCGTCCTTTATTAGAGTCAAATACAGGCCTTTGAGTGCGTCAGGACTAAGGCGGTCCGCGTTGAATGTTTCGCTCTCTCGAATGAACTCGTTGGCTTTGAGAGACTCCGCAATCTTCGTAAAGGCTAGTGAGTCTACTCCGATTGAGCGGAGGGACTGGAAGAAGAGTAATGTCTCCAAAGGAGTGTGTAGCGTGACTGTAGCCATCCTCCATGACTTGACCCCTGCGTCGTGAGAACGATGGGTGCCTGCCACAAATCCCTGGATGGGAGCCAGGTTGAAGATACCTCGAACGAGAAAGGGCAAGAGAGGAGACCAGGTCGAGCGGGTCGAGATCCTGCGGCTAGTCCGCCATTTTATCTACTCGAGGAACGAAGGTTGAGGTATGTGGGCGCAGAGACCTGGCTCAAGTCCTCATCCTTCAGGCGTGATCGCAATGTTATTCGTCCACGACGGAGAAATGCCTGAACGGCTGCGAGCAGACCCTCAGCCTCATGCGTTCGCTTGTTTAGACTTCCGGCTCCCCAGCTTCTTGGCAAGCTAGATCACTACCGTACCTTGCCTCCAGGACAAGGTACTTGACCGAGTTGACCTATCCAAACGTGCGTGGTCTTACGGACAGCGCTGCCTCCCTAGTCAAACAGATCTAGTATCTCTAGATCCTAGTCTTGAGCTGTTGCAGTCCGTGGCCCTCGAGAACTCGCAGTCCACCACGTTTACATTCGGCGCGTTCCTTGGGGGTTTGAAATAGGTCCTCACCCCAACAATGGCTGAACGCGAAGGCGACTGGAATTCCAACGGACGCCCGCAGTCGTATGTTCGTGCCCTTAAAGATTCGAACCTTCGGCTGATCTCCTATCTGTCAGTACGATTGCACGGACTTTCTCCGCCGATCTCAATGATGCTTTCATGATTGACAGCAAACTAGCTGGGCTGGCTCAATCTGTCGAGCAGAAGTACGTGTTACCGGCTCTCAACGCGTCGAGTAAGACTCAGGGAATTAGAGCTGACTTCACTCAGGAAACAAGCAGTTTCATCACAGAGTCAAGAACTCGAAGCTTTGGAAGCACGGCTGCGTGAGACCGAAGAACGCTTGAAACAGAAGCAATCAAAGATCTCATCTCAACTAGGCGTTGGTGGTAGACAAAGCAGCCCTCATAGACGGCAACCAATAGGGACAACCTTCGGCACGTACCAGGATGACAAGCAGCAGGCGGCCTTTCCAAGTCCACTAGGTCCAACGGCATCTTTGTCTCAGGTCCAGCCGCCGTTCGTCCAAGGTCTATCAGCTAGTGATCGCAGCAACGAATACGGAATGGAGGACCGAACTCAGAGCGCTCGAGACGGTCGATATCTGCATGGAGCAGGGCATGAGGTTGCTTCCAAATCTAGGCAATGGCCTCCTCCAGGGACACGCTTCGAATAGGCTTTGGGTCGCCCCCTTGTTTTAGTATGAATTCACGATGCGGCGTCCGGTTCCCCACGTCTTGACCGCAGGACACGGTAGGAGTAAGTTCGAGGCCGTCGTGGTAAAGCATCGATTGTGGTTTCTTTTGAATTCTCGTACCTGCGCTCGCATTTATTAATGTCTGAATGGTCTCCCTGTAAAGCTAAAGTCATCTTTCTTGGGCAAAAGCAGATTGTATCTTGAATTCAGGTACTGCTGGTGCTTCGGGACCTGCAAGTCGTTGCTTTGTTCCTTTTCGAAGCGACGTCTCTCGTTTTTGTATGGTGTGGACTTGGAGGTCCGCAGTATGCGTAAGTAGTGCAGTCACGGCCAAGTTGTATGGAAACATTTTAGGAACACCGCACCCCTTCAGGTTCAATCTGTCATGCGAGACTATCAGTATAAGGCTTGTCATTGTATTCTTACAGGTGCGCTGACTTAGATCATACGCGATTCCTGCAATGTCCACTGAAGTTCTGCAAAGTGTTCTATTGATGGTGTGCTGTACTAAAAGCTCGTTCCTATCTCGGCTCATGCTTATCAAACAGCATCAGCAGCCCCGACTTTCTCCTATATCTCAGTCTAGTTTCGGTTTTCCCCAACCCTTACCACGTTAAAGCCGCCGTCAGGCTGGTCTGGAGTGAGGTGCACCAAGTCCTTTGACTTAGGGCACGCTAACGGCAGGTCCCGACTTTCTCCTATACCTCAGTCTAGTGTCGGTTTTTCCCAACCCTAACCACGTTAAAACCGCCGGCATGCTAGTCTGGAGTGAGGTGGATTAAGTCCTTTGGCTTAGGGCACGCTAACAACCCGCTACCCCGCTTTTGGCTCTCTAGTCTTCCTCTCTGTCCTCCTCCTCCTTCTCCCCTCACTACACCTTCCTCTCATCTTCCACATCGTTACTCCTACCCAACACACATTGCTGACAGCTTTTCTTTGCTCGATTCTATCATTCCAACCCCATCTCTTTAACTGGTTTGAGACTACAGACCTTTCAGACAACTGCTTTACACTTATCGCCGTCTTTGCGAGCACCTGTCGTGAAGTTGCGTACGTCGATTGATCGAGATCCGGTTAAATACTTCAGGTATGCAAGTATAGCTGTCGTCGCAAGACATCCCAAGGCCTACGTCACCATGTAGAGTGTGGCACTGACACGATCGCCATGCACAGCATCTGCTTCAAGAGCATCTTTGTTATTCTCTACGTACAAAACCAGAAAAACAGCAAAATGCCGTCTTCTTCTGCGGCTCACTCGACCATGTCCTTCTCCGGCACCAATTCTGGCAACTCTACCAGCTCCAATGGCTCTTATGCTAGTCGCGACAAGCCGCTCCTCGGTCACGCCCAGAAGACAGCGCACAAGGCTTCCAGCTCTGGTCATCATCACGTCAATTCCGCCGCGGCAGCTGAAGGCGGTCACTCTGGTACTGGTGCGACTATGTACGGATCCACGGCTGCGGTCGGCCTCACATCTGGTTCAGTCTCCTCCGGTTCTTCCAACCCCCTTTCCGGCAAAGATTGCGCGATTTCCAACCACGCCGGCTTGACGACCGACGCCTCCAAGGAAGGGAAGAAACACAACGACAAGACTACTAAAGTGAAGAAGCGTGGTGCCAAGAAGCACAGCCTCTCCTGTGAGAACGTTTACACCATGGGAGGCGACAAGGACGATTTTGGTAGAGCTCATGTTGGCAGCGGCAGCGGAGCCCCATCTGGGTGTTCGCTCATGTAGAGCGGCGTGATGGGGCAGCCTATCTGACGAACAACCTCGCAGTGTTGGTAGTTATGACTGGGACTGCATTCGGTCGTTTAGGTTGCCCATTCGCTGCGAGTCGCACGCTTTTGCAAGTCTCACAGTTTTGCGAGTTTCACAGTTTTACCCATCTAGTTTTGTACGGTTTCCACTCTTTATCTTTCTATCACTGTTTCGTCGGCGGTCATCTGTTGGATCTAGCACTTGTGAGTTTACGACTATCAGACTTCCCTCGCGATCTTGGATCGGATGCGAGCATCGACCGCAAAGTACCTCAGGGCATGTCTTGAAAGGAGTCTAGCACATTTCATCGGGGATACCGTATTTTACAGACATTGAAGTGATAGCTTTCTGACGTCGGTGTGTTTTCGATTCTCCTTGATAAGCGGTCATCTCCAACTTTTACTCTCTTTTGATGGATAGGGTTTTCAGTGACAAGTTTCCCCGGGCAGAGTCACTCCTTTATCTTCACGCGACTGTTTTTGTCCTGCGCACTTTGTGAGTGGTACTACAGCGTCTGATTAGCACTGCCCATATCATGAATCCGACATAGCGAGTTCAAATCTGCGCATCTGATTGACAGAGACTTGAACATGGTCAATTATCAGTGTGACGTGAAAATGAAAGCATTGCGATTCCAGGGGATCTTCTGTAACCAAATCACGAACCGTTGTGGCCTGACGATTGATTGATTGATTGATTTATTCATAGGTGACCGAGGCTGCCTAGCGCTGCCATACACTGTGTGACTAAGCAAAGACTAGCGCATTATACGCAAAATGTAGGCTGAAAACAGGTGAGCAAATGAGCCACAAATAGCAGATAAATGGCGATAGATGGTGAATAAGTGGCTGTAGATATGTCATATGTCATGTTGTTTGTCATATGTCATAGGTCTGAAGTCATGTCCGCGATCACCCCCCCATTTGTTCCCCCATTTGCTCCCCCATTTGCTCCCCCATTTGCTCTCCTTCCCTGCCCTTCCCCTCCGCCGCCCAAGCCCCCTGATTGGGACCTGAGCCTGCGTCTCCCAATGCCTCTAGTCTCTGTTGGGTTCAAAGCTAATGCCTCCCTCAGGCTGTCGCCCTCAGGGATGAACGTTCCCATAAACAATTAATTGCCTTTCCTGCAGTCAGTAGTGATTTGCAGTTATAGAACCGCCTGTTCCAGGATCCTTCAGAGGCTTCTCCTGAGCCTGTAGATCACTTGAAGCCTCTGTTACATCCTGAAACTGCCCCAGAAGGTTGCCTTGTAGCACTAAGATGGCAGCTGCTTTGACTAGTGCTGAGTCTTTAAGGATCCTTCAGATGTTGTGAGCCTGCCCTAATAGCTCTTCCTGGAGATCCTGGGTCCTCAGGCACTCTGTGAGTATGTGTTGAACTGTCTGAATGCCCTGTGAGCATGGGCATCTTGAAGAGTCCCATCTCTGAATCCTGTGAAGGTAGTGTGCTAAGGCAATTTTCCCTGTCTGAAGCTGTGTGATTAGGGAGCTTAGAGGCTGTTGAATGCCTGTGTGCTTTGTCAGAACCTCTGAGTTAGGCTCTTTCTTCAGGTGAAAGGTTGTCCTTTCTGTAGCCTCATTCTCTTACTCTTTTGCTCATTGTTTAAAGACCCTCTTTCAGAGTTGCTGCTTGCATGTAGCTAGCATATAGAAGACTCTTCTTGAGTATATTCTCACACCCTGAGCTGCTGCCTTCATCACTATGTCTGCCTCTTCATTTCCTGAAACTCCTATATGTGCTGAAATCTAATGAATTTGCACCTGAATTCCTGCCTCCTGCAGCTTGTTAATGCCCTGAACTATTTCTTTCAGCAGGTACTGCTCTAACTGCCTGCCTGAGTTAGCTGAGGTCCAGATGACTGCTTAATTGTTGACATATATGTTAACTGCCTACAGGTTTTGCCCCTGTGTCTCCTTAATTGTCATTGTCATAGCTGTGGCTATAACTATCCCCTGAAGTTCCGCTTTAAAGACTGTGATCATTTCCTCAGTGCTCATATAGCATAGTCTTTCCTTCTTTAACTTAGAGGTCACTGCTGCTGCTCTCACATGGTCTTCAATGGCACTCCCATCTGTAAAGATGTTGAGCACCCCATCATCTCTGCATAGAGCATTAATGTTATGCACCTTAATGATGTCATCAGTGAAGGAGGCAATGTATATAGCTGATGGGCATCATCAGGAGAGAATCACATATGAGTGTCTGATCTCTGATAGGATGTTAGGTATTCAGCTATCTGCTCTTCCCTGTGTTCTTATTCACTCTGTAAGGCTCTAGAGCTTCTGTGCCCTTTCTTATCTGACTCTCTGACTCTCCATTAGCTTCTGATGGATAGAGGAGGTGAGTATGCGGGCTGTAGCATCCCCTGCAGCCTTTTCCAGCTGCTGTTTTATAGAGAGTAAGAAAAGTTCTACATTTAGAGCAGGTCCTGCTGTTATTTGAAAAGCCTCAGCTATAATTGCTTCAGTGCATTATTGAATGGCAGTAAGCTTCTGAAGAGTGTGCTGCTGGTGCATAACTGTTCTACAGGCTTAGTCTGCTACATATCATGCTGAGCAGCAGTACAGGATTTGGGGAAGAATCACTGAGATGTATAGTCTCCATAGATTCTTAAGGTCAAATTTTTATATGGAGTCTGCAATGGCTGCCAGTCCCCCTAGACTCATCATTACCTTCATCTCAATGTGTTGTATGTAGGTCTTAAAGTTCAGCTGCAAATTCAGAATGACTTCTAGGACTCAACATGTTCTGAATAAGAAGACTCTGTTAGTTCTTAGAGCCAGTTCTGCTGAGGTGTTGTAATTCCCTAACTTGTTCATGAAGTGGATGAGCTTGTACTTAGTGAGGGCAAATACTGATGTGTGTTTACTTACTCATGCCTCTGCTTCTGTATGCAGTGTTCAGAGTATCTGGCAATTAGCTGATGCTGAAGCCCCTGTCACTGTAAAGCTCACATCATCTATTCAACTTATTACTGTTGCCTTCATGTTGCTCCTGCTTCCCATGTTCAAGAGATCTGCATTGTAAAAGAGATAAAGAATTAGTGAGAGGGGTGAGCTCTGTAGAATGTCTGTGTGTATGTTGAATGGTTCTAACTCATATTTTGAGAGTCTTATTGTTGAGGTTCAGTCCTTTAAGAAGCTCTCTATTCAGCTGACCAGCTCTGAGAGAATGCAGTGCCTCTTCAAATTATGTAGAAGTCTCTAATGAGATACATTATTGAAGGTCCCTGAGACATCCAGCATAAGGAGTGACATTACTGATGTGTCTGAGTCTCATACTCTTTGAATGACTTCTATGAGGGTGTGTACTGTATACTCTGTTGACATTCCCTTTCATCCTCCCAGAAGTGTTCTCAGCAGCAACTGATAGGTCTTCATCATTCAGCTCATTCTCTTCACCATCACTGACTTCATAGCCTTTTTCAGAGTGTTCAAAAGTGCTACTGATCTGTAGGTCTTCATCAGTCTGTAGTCTCCCTTGTTCAGCTTTTAGAGAACTACTGTAATGGAGTGTTTAAAGGCCTCCAGATGGATTTCACTCTTTAGGCATTAATTGTATAGTGAAAGAAGTTGTGAGAGGATGTGAGGGAGGGCAAGATGAAGTATACAGTTTGATATGCTGTCAGGCCTGAGGGTCTTACTGCCTGAGGCTTATAATATAATGTTGCTAAGTTTCTGTTCTGCAATTATTGGCATCTGCAGAGGTTTTAGGTACTTATAGCTCTCAATATTGCTGAGATCAGCCTCTGAAGGTGTTGAGAAGAAGGCTGCACATAGTAGTTTCACTTTCTTCTTCAGTTCTGAGGCAGAGGTTTTATCTGGCTGTTGTAGAGCTGGTGTAAAAGCCTGACTTACTGTATCTCTACTCTTTACCCACTTTGTCAACTTTTATAGGCCTTTTGAGTCTGCTGCTGCTGCTTTCACTCTTTCTCAGTGGGTGTTTCTCATTAGCTTGGCAAGCTTCTTTCTCTTTATGTTGTGAAGTCTGCTGTAGGCCTTCTATATCTTCTCTATCTGTCTTCTTTACCACTTCCTGTGAGCTCTGTTAGTCTCTCTGGTGATCTCCTTAGCCTCTAGACTAAACTCAGGCTTGAATCATTTACTGGAGTAAAATAGAGGAACTGCCTTTTAAATAGTGTGCTGCAGAGCCTCTATAATGCTTCTTATATGTTGCTTCATTTGTTCTGACTCCATTGGTTCTGTTGCAGGTCTGAGTCTTAAAAGCTGAGTGATGAGTGCTTTCTGAAAGGCCTCTTTATTCAGCTTGTCCCATTGTCTGTGTATTATAAGTGCAGCCTCTGGTGCTTCTAGAAGCAGTATTGTCAGTATTAATAGGTGGTCTGAGTTGTAGCTCTTCTTCTTGACCTCACAGCTCATCAATCTCTGTGTCACTGATGATATGCTCAGAGTGAGGTCAATTGTGCTCTATAATTCTCCTGCCCTTCATGTAATGAAACCCTGAGGGAGAAGGAGAGATAGTTGTCTCTCATCTATAATGGTCAGCAGCTGCTCTGCCTCCCTGTCTCCCTCAATCTCTAGACCCTCCCATACAGAGTGGTGTAGGTTGAAGTTGTCAGGATCATGCAGAGCAAGTCATGCAGATATGGTGATGAAAGGACATTAATTGTAAGGAGCTATATGGGCGAGCGAGCAGTCTACTATATAGGAGTGAGCCGCGCTAGGCCCAACCAGGCGCTAGCGCACACCACTGAGTAAACCATGCCTGAACGCTGTCATGCTCCTAACATTAGTCTCCTACCACCACATGTTGCCCATCTGAATCCTCCTTAAACAAGCTGTTCAGTCAGTTTAGAGTCTCAGTTACATCTTCTCTAATGGCCTTCCAGTAGATGTTGTGAATGTGAAGGTGTTTCCTCTGTTCATGCTCTACATACTGCAGGTTCAGGGTGATCAGGTCCTTTAAGTGTTTCTTAAAGATTCATTTTACTCTGTCCAGCTGTGTGTTTATAAAAAAGTACACCCTGGCAGGCTCAAGTTCTGAGTCTATAGTGGTGAAGTAGGTCAGGTGAAAGCAGTTCTTACATAAGTGATGAGTGCTATTGTTGAATAGATTCCTTTATAGTTCTTAAATTGCCAGAATGTTGTACTCTCAGGTCTGTTAATCTTGAAGTATAAAGGTTATAACTTTATTATGTGATTTCATGTTGTTGTGCTGTAAGATTGTCAGGTTTAAGTGTCCTGACATTAGAGGCTGATGAAGGTGATGATATCTGTAATTGTTACACTTTCTGACTCTCTATTCAATTTTATCTCTTCCTTCACCTTCTTAGAGTGGGTTTCTGGGGCAGAGGTAGACTCTGCTACTCTGAATGCCTCTTTTCTGCCTGTAGCTGTACCTCTTTGCCTTTCTTCTCATTCTGTGTCTGCATCTATAAATTGTTGTTTTAAGGATTTGATGATGCTGCATTTAACTCTCCCATTATTGCTAATAGTGCCTAGAGGGGTGCAATTTCTGCCAGTTTTTGTGAAAGATGCAGGGTGTTTTCCATTGATGTTCAGAGTTAGTTCTAACTTAAGTGTGAGTAGAGTTGACATCTTTTAAAGTCCCCTGACCACTGAGGCCTTAGATGAAGTGGTGTTCATCCCTGTTCAGGTAGTGAGGAGGTTGTTAATGTTGGTGAAAGTGTAGATGCTCACTTGTGAGGTGCTAGATAATATAATAGCTGATTGAGTAATGAGGAGAGCTGTTGCAGATGAACTTTAAGTGCTCACTGTCAGTACTCTTTATTGAGTCTGTTTTGTGTTGTGTGCTGCCTGCATGTGTATCACTTCTTTCTGAAGCTCTGAGCACTTGCTGTCTTAAACTCTGTATGAGCCTTTACAGCTCATGCACTTTCTCTTTCTCAGATCTTTAGAGGAATAATCCTCTAATCTATATCCCTCAGCACATATGCTACATTTCTGCTGTCCACCACATTGAGCACTTATATGATCATACTTGTAACAGTGAAAGCACTTCTGAATTCAGCAAGCTCTGTTATATAGTTCTGTCTTCTTGTATTCTGAGTCTCAAATTAGGCCTGTCTGTAGAGTCACATTAATCTGTTCTGTGTCTACAAATTTCATCATCATGGAGCCAGTTACACACTTCAGGACACATAATCACCCTATATAGCTGATTAGAATATCTTTCTCATTCTCAATTTTGTGATTCTCAGCCTGAATGTGAGCTATAATCTGCTTCTGGCCATTTATTTAAATGCTGTTTACTAGAATTTCATGTGCAATAATGCTGTAGGTTGTCATCATCACCTTGCTTGCCTTAAAGGCCTTAGCTCAGCTGAGATTAATCTGCAAGACCTTTCTCTCTGTCACTGTTTAAGTATATATCACTAAGTCCTCAGATCTTAGCTGCTTAACTGCTGTAACCTGTATGAACACAATGTTGAGGTCAGTGAATATGTAAATGTAGCTGGTGACTCAGTCACACAGAGTCTTAAGTGTAAGAGTACAGTAGTGATTAATGTTTGTTAAATTCAGCTTGACAACCACCCTGCAATCATCTGGAGTTAAAAGGTTAATATAGGTGCTCTAAGTGCTTTGCGCTGCAAATGTGAATGAAAAGGAGGCTGCTGAGGGTGAGAGCATTGCCTGAGCTGCTACCTGCGCTCACAGCTGTGTGTTTTAATACCCTGTTGTAGCTGATGAATTCAAGCTCCTATTAACAGGCGTCTCAAGCAGGTTTTTTGTTATAATAGTATTTTTCTCCACTGAGTTCATTCTCTGAACTAAAGCCCCCAAATCTGCTGCAATTTGAGTGGTTCCTAACTGGTTTAACACTCGCTCAGTCAATTCCTTAATGAAGATAACAAAAGCCTCAATGTACAACTATTGTACAGTCTTCTTCAGTCTGCCATCCTTCATTTTGCCGTTGGTGAAATCCAGGAGTGTCATCGCTTTGTGCTTCAAATGTGTGGCGTGCTCAGGTAAAGGTGCAGGTATCACCCCTATTTTCAGCCATGACACCCCCAACATTGTTCCCTATGCTCGACGCGTGTCAAACGATAGGGGGCGGTGGGGCGGGTCTAGGGCTTCAATTTTGGGTTTTATAGGGCTTGTTTTGGTAGAGTTATTCAAAAATTAGGGTTGAGCTATGTGAGGTGTTTTTTCTTGTGGCCTGACGTTCAACAGTAAACATCCCACGCCATCCCCCTTTCACATTAGCTAACCATCGGTACGGCATTAATATTCGCCGGCCTTGCCCAAAAAGTTGACTCTTCGCCTTACACCATCAAGCCCCATCTCACTTCCAAATCCCCATCCAGATTACGTTTACTCTGCTAACCAAGATCTCACTCAAAATGTCCATGTACGACGAGATCGAAATTGAAGACATGACCTACGACCCCACCCTCCAAATCTACCACTACCCCTGCCCATGCGGCGACCGCTTCGAGATCGGCATCGCGGATCTGAAAGATGGCGAGGACGTGGCCGTTTGTCCAAGTTGCAGTTTGATGATTAGGGTTGTTTTTGACGTGGTGAGTTGTATATGCTCTGCTGTTGATGACGGCGGGGGTGGAAAGGGTGCTGACGGGGTTTTTTTTATTAGGATGATCTACCGGGGCCGGAGGATGAGGGGATGGTGCAGAGGGTTGCTGTTGGGGTTTGAATGTTGGGATGCGGATGGGTCTTTTTTGACGGGAAGGAGGGGAGGGGAGGGGAAGGGCGTGGTGGTGGGAGAAGGGTTACGGCTCCAGACACATCAATACACCGATGCGACGATCCGTTGGACATTCGGTCAATACCACATCAGCGTGTATGACACACGGATGGATGGTCTGCTCTGGATGACGGATAGCGCAGTCGTTGTGGACGTCACTGATATTTGCGGCACTCAATGAGACACTGGCAGAAGAAAAGTGGCTGAAAGCAGGCAGCGATGGTAGAGGCTGAAGCTGGTGTATGCGATGTGTGGAGTCATAGACGGCCGAGCTAGGGTCGAGGGAGATCTCAAGATACTCGCTACGATAGTTGAGGGTATCAATACGGGCAAGGTAGATAGGAGAAGGCGGCATGTCTATTTCTGGTTGCAGAGGGAAACACGGGATCTGTTGTACTGTCAAACTCGATTAAACATACCACTCAGGTCATCGAAGGCTTGGCTTCTCACCGTTCATGTCTGTGACCCTGCATCGTACACATCTGTCTTAATTTTACCTTCACCTAGTCTTCACCTCCCACTCCACACCCCATCGCCCACAGCCCTAAACCCGGCAAACCCACCCCCCAACCCCCCCGCCCTCCCATCCCCCGTCGGTCTCTTCAGCACCTTCCCCTGCCCCCTCACGCCCTCGACCACCTTATCCAGCCCCGTCTCCACAACCACGCCTCCCACAATCATCTCCCCTAGCACCGCATGCAGCGTCTCGAAATTAAAGATCAGATCTAATTCGCAGACGTTTTCGAATAGGCGATCGAGCGCTTCAACGAACACTTGGATCAGGTCGAGGAGGGCGAGCGGGGATTCAGTCGAGGTGGATATTAGGATGAAGTAGAGGGTGGCGTAGTGGCGGTAGGTTATTAGGCTGGGGGTGTCGTTGTGGGGCTGGGACGGGGTGAAGGATTTGGAGGAGGAGGCAAGGAGGGGGGGGAGTCTGGGGTTTGGTTAGGACGAGTTATTGGTATGGGGCGCTTTGAGAAAATAGGAAGAAGTGGTTGTGCAGATGGAGAGGAACGTACGGGAGGAAGTTGCAGGCGGAGGTGGGGCGATGAGAGACGAGGGTGAAGATTTCGGAAATCAGACGTTGCTGGACGCTTGTGTCCTGCGACTGGTTAGCTGGTGCATTGCTAGAACCCTGGAGGTACTTCTAGACGTACGAGTTGGGTGTAGAATTTAGTTAAGCGTGGCTGACCCGAATTGTTGAAGACGAGCACGGCGTTGATCATCTTGCCCAGAGCCTGCGATGATGAATGTACACACCAGTAGGTCGAAGTAGATCATCTCAGGATTTGCTTCATCACGACGTATTTCTTGTCCTGCATCGATTATCTGATATGTCGAATGTGCTTATTCTGATAGGTTTCCGATGATGCAAGAGCCCGCAACGTGGGATAGCTCCTACCCCCTGCAGAGAGCTCCAGGATAACGATCCTCCCATCAGCTCAACTCTCCACACCGCTCGATATCACCAATCGCCAATCCAAACATCGACACAAACACCAAACCTTCTCTTCCGCATCCACAAACCCCACATCCACGTTCAAAATGCTCCAACGAGCATTCACCCGGCAACCCAGCCGCCTCCTCCGCCTCTACCCCCTCTCAGCTCCCGCATCCCTCACCCTCACTCCCAGAATCCTCTCCGCTCATTCCACCAACCATCTCACCACCTCCGCCACCCCAACCACCCCCATCCCATCCCACCGAAGCTTCCACACCACCCCCACCCCCCTCAAAGGCATCACCCCCGACTCCTCGGACCCGCAACCCAACCTCGTCGGCTCCGCCACCACCGTCGGCGAACCCGCCGAAATCTCGGACCAAACCTACCACGAGCGCGCCGACGCCTACATCAATGAATTGGTCAGCAAACTCGAGTCACTGCAGGAGGAAAAGGATGATGTCGATTGCGAGTATAGCGTAAGTCCCCCCCCCCCCAATTTCCTCTCTCCCCACCATCTCCACCTTTCCTCTTTGTTGTCAACGCATATGGAATTGCTTATGTATACCAATATCCACAGGCCGGGGTCTTGAATCTCGTTTTCCCGCCAAATGGCACCTATGTGCTTAATAAACAGCCGCCGAACAAGCAGATCTGGCTTAGTTCGCCCATCTCGGGGCCGAAGAGGTATGATTATGTTATTCAGGGCGAGGGGCAGAATGAGAAGGAGGGGAGTGGGCAGGGGAAATGGGTTTATTTGCGGGATGGGACGACGTTGACGGGGCTTTTGAGGAAGGAGTTGGGGATCGTGGTGGGGAGTGATGGACAATTGGATTGATGGGCAGAGAGGTGGGTGAGAGGAATGTGTGTGCTTGAACGAGCTATATGAGCGCCGTAATGATGATCGTACAACGACCCGCAGAAAGAGCCAGGAACGAATGACGGGAGTACAAAGAGGGTTAGAAACAATTCGCTTCCGCTCTGGTATCTAGTTAGCTATCCTGCTTTTGCAAAGCCCGAACTGAAACCCTTCTCCTCTCTACCTCATTAATGGCCCGCCATCACGCCTCCACATTCTCAAAATAAAAGCTCGGATTCCCCGGCACCGCCGCCTCCGCCACCACCGGCAACCCCTCCCTCCTAGACCCTCCCTCCCCTTCCCCCAACACCACTCTCCCCGCTTTGCCCCCCTCCTCCACCGCCACCACATCCACAGCCCTACACCCTGTCGTCCTCCTCAACCCCGCCGCCATCTTCTTCAGCGTGTCCACCTCATCAAACAGCAACCTCCTCTCAAAAACACTCTCCGCGCTCTCCCCACCAACCAGCCTCTTCTTCAACGCCTGCACGAAAGGCATAGCCTTCTTGCCCTCGCCCATCTTCGTGACTTGCGGGATGAGGTCTTTGTCGTTGAGGGTGGCGCCGTCGAAGGCGCGGCGCACGAGGTCGATGTATTTTTCCTGCCAGGCCGGGTGTTTGGCGGCGGCGAAGATGGTGAGTTTTTTGGGCCGTTTCGGGTCGAAGGCGATGGTTTTGCCCTTGTCCTTTTTCTTCTGCTGGGCCGCTTCTGCGGAGGTGATGTTGGAGGAGGTGGTGCGCACGTAGTCGCGGGCGGCGGTGTGGGCGGGGTGGGCGGGGGGGACGGTGGGCCAGAGTTCGGTTTGGATGGTGGTGGGCTGGTTGGAGGGGTTTAGTAATTGGTTGGTTGGGCTGTTGTGGTGAGGCACTTACTTTGCCGATGACTTCTTGCCAAATGTAGTCGGACCAGTGGGGGGCGATTGGTGCGAGGATGAGGGCTTGGTACTCGATGTAGCGAAGCACGAGGGTGCGGTGCATGCCTATGCCTGCAGCGCTGGTGGCTTCGCGGTAGAAGTCCCGTGAGCCGGTGAAGTCGTAAAGAGCGGATTTGAGGGCGAGCTTATAGTCCGTGCTAGGAATATGTCAGCATCATGAGAGGCCGAAAAGGGACAGAACCGATGATGCTTACGCTTCATAGTGAGAGTGGGCTGCCGCGACGAGCACCCTCATATCATTGTCGAAAAGATCATCCCAGAAACCATCCGTATCTCCTGTTCGTAGAGACTCATCCTTTATTATCTCCTCACACCACTCTTTTAGCGTAAACAGCCGCAATATACTACTGTTGGCAACCGTCTCCTCGAAGTTGGCATCTTCCACACCATCTCCTGCGTCAGCAAGGGCTATCCGACTTGCATCGGCGCCGTATTTCTTCACTGCGTCGCTCAGGGTAAGGAAGTTCCCGGTGCTCTTGCTCATCTTTTCTCCGTTTAGAAGCAGATGACCGTTTGCTCGCACACCTCGTGGCCAGTACTCCCTTAGGAAAAGGGCAATGTGTATGTAAAGGAAGAAGGTGAGATGATTAGGAATAAGGTCTTTTCCCGAGACACGCATGTCGAGTGGGTACCAGTACTCAAATTCTCGCCTCATCTTCTCTAGATCACCTTTTTGGATGCCACAAGCCTGGATCAAGTCATCACTGAGATCTCGTCTGCAGAAGATGTAATCCCAAACCTCGTCAATCATCTGGTCTGCTTTTATGTCAAGCAGACCCGGTTGAGTGCCGAAGTTGTCGCTGTGCAAGAAGTGGGCGATGGTGTAGTACGCCATGTAGATAGTACTGTCACTCAGACTTTCGACCAAGAACTTCTTGTCCCAGGGGAGTTTCGATCCCAAACCATAGGTTCTCGCACAGGCCCATCTGTTGAGCCATTCGAGATTCTTCTCAAACTGATTTCGTGTTTCCGAGGTGTATGACTCCATGTCGCCCTCAACGTGATCCAAGACAGTTTGCCTCCATTCAGGGTCGTTCTCTCCGTAGTTGAGAAACCACTGTCCTAGATATGCTACTACGCAGTCGTCCCCACTGCGACTCACAACATGGCCATTGGGCTCAGCATACTCGAACGCTTGACCGCTCTTGACGAGAGCTTCCTTGACTTTGGGCTTGGCCACTTCAACAGGCTCGCCTTTGAAGTCGCCGATCAACATGGTACCCTTATAATAGCCTTCTTTGTATGCAAGGTCCTTTGCCTCTGCAAGCTGTTTGGCGTCCTTTGGTGAATTGATTTTCATCTTTTTCACTAGAAAGGGGGCAGTCAAGTTGCCGTAAGATGGAGTCTCAATTATTGGTGGAATTTCAAGCTCTGCCCATTCCTTCTTGATACCGTAGTACTCTGCTTTCTTTGCAAGATCTGTAACCGTAGCATAATCATCAGGACTGTCAGAGGGAACCGACGTGACAACGCCAGTGCCCTTGGTTGGCAGGACTGAATCCATAGGTAAGATACGCACACCTTGTGTGTGGATCGACAAAGGAGCAGTGACCAAAGTGCCAACCACAGAAGCCCCCGCAAGTTCTACCACAGCTGGGAGTTCGCTGGCGTCTCGCGGGAAGTGGTCACTTTTGAAAAAGGTACCTTGGAACGCCATGTTCCATGCAGCACGCTTCGTGACTACATAATACTCATTTTCCGAAACTTTGAAAATTCCGTAGTTGGTCTTGGGCCCAACAAAACAGCATGTTTGTCCATACATGGTTTCCGGTCGAAGGGTTGCGGGCACAAAGTATACATTAGCATCTTTTGGAAGCTTTCCCTCGACTATCTTTGCGGCTTCAGGAGACCATTCTTTAACCCTGAGCTTCAAAGCTATATAGTCTTGGGGTGCAACTCCTTCTCCTTCAGTTCGATCATGGTCCATACACGGTTGCCCGTCCTTTGGTGAGTAAACGGTATATCGTACACCGTACTGGATTTTGTCCAACTCTTTTAATCGATTCATTTGCCATCGTACGAATGCATCGTAGTATGGATTTGCGTCCGTCGTGACAAAGGACCGCCGCCAGTCTATTCGTGCTCCGAAATCGTTCATGTCCTGCTTGCATAGCGGAGGAAAGTACTTGAGCCAGTAGGTAGCGTCCGCAAACTTGTGTATCTCCTCCCGCGGGATCCCAAGGGCAAGCATTATTTGGAATTGGTATTTCAGCTTCACAGCCTTTGCCGAGGCTTTCCCTTTTTTTGAGGTAAACTTGGTGATGTCTTCCTTAGTCTGTGCTTGCGTAGGTGCCGGGGCAGACTCATTTTGTGGAGCCCCTTCTTCCTCGAACCGTTCAAAGTTCTTCCCGAATTTGCGTACATCCTCCACCAACTTATCTGCACATGCTTTGATCGGCATTCCTGTGCAATGGAAGCCTAGAGGGAACAGAGTGCGCTTTCCCTGCATTCTAGAGAAGCCCGCTGTAAATTCCACTTTGCTCGCTGTGAAGCTATGCCCAGCGTGTAGTGTGCCATTCATGTATGGGTATGCAAAGGTTCCGAAGTATTTGGGATGTCTCTTACGCAGCTCCGCAGGAGCAATAGACCCGAAAGGTACTTCAGAGGTCGTAGGGGCGTTGGCTTGAAAAACCCCAGAATCCTGCCATTTTGCCTGATACTTCTTCTCGATCGTGATCAATGTGTCTCGTTTCTCGGTCTGAATTGAGCTCGTCAGCAATAGGCCACTACGTTCGAACAAGAGTTGGGTGCTCCACGTTTTCAAGCTTCAAAGTGTTCTTGGAGCTGTTACTTGGGTCCATGGCATCGTTCGTACCATTGACCGCTGCCATAATCGCGGTACCAGGTAAGAGACTTCTCGATGTATGTATGGGCGGTCTGGCAACTCTCTTGTTGCGCCAGCGAGCTTACCCTATGCCAAGTACTCTAAGTCAAGGTTTGTCTCGTCAAATCGCCAAACCCTAGCTAGTGCGCTCGGCAGCTGCCGACAGCGTTTCGATGACCGCCTCTATTTCGACTTCACCTCATCCTTCTACTAAACGTCGACTACTCCCAGCAAAGGTATCATGTCGTTACCACGTGCCTCCCAGGCCTCGATACAGACCTTCAATGTCCATACCAATCCATACAAAGCACAGCGGCTATGGCCACCCGACTTCGACAAGCTCCACCCGAAACACCAATTTAGATTGGAGCGCAGGTACCGCCGGAGAGCCAAGCTGAAGTGGGCGCGGCCACGGTGGACAAAAGCCGTGAAGTTGACGCAGTGGGGCGCCGGGCTTTGTGAGTGAAGTCGAAAACCTTCAAGTCCAGGATTAATGGGCGCTGACCTCGCGCTGCAGTTGTACTGGGCTATGGGGTACTCTACATGGACTGGGGCCATGAAGACACACCATTCCGAGGGGTACGTACCGCAACTTCACGTTCAAAGGTGCATTTTACTAATCAGAGATCGTAGATCCGCAATTGGTTCCATAAATCCGCGAACTCCATTTGGACAGCTACAACTACTCAACCGCAGAGGCCCAATCTCGGTAGGATTTCCACAGCATCATCGCAAGGTACTGGAGCTTCGCGTGAGGTCAACCCATGAACATCTCCGGAATGAAAATCTACGGACACGTCACGGGTGCAGTCGATGGGCCCCGTAGGGATCATTGAACCACCGGGGGGATCAAAAACGTATAGGACCGTGGGGTTAGGATGCAGCAAAGAAGTCGTGTCGAAAGAACCGCGGCGACCTAGAGAAGGCGGTTTGAAGACTTAACCTCGGTCGACGAAATGGCCTCCACCCTTCCGACAGCTCCATCAGTCTCGAATTGGCTGAGAAGGCCGCTTGTCAACGCTCTATCCTAGCGGGTCGCCACGTATCGATATACGTATCTTATCATGTTGTCATCCCAGAATTTGGGTGCATTGGTGATCTGGCTCGCAGTCATGCAAAGCCAGGCCTCAAGTGCTACTCACGAAACATGGAGGTCAGCTAACAATGATTGACTAGCGTCTCACTCGTTGTGGGACGTTTCACTGCCAGCCTATGGATGATGAGTTGGGCGTTACAGGTCCCGAAAGAGCGATTTCATGAAGCTGGATTCGTATACGATTACCACTTCTAAGGGAAGCCGCTGCGCGGCAGATCTGGTCAAGTCGATGGAGCCAGCTAGTCGAGAGTTTAGGGGCAACTTTTCTCTCAGACGAAATAGGGGCAGCAAGACGGCATCATGTTGGCATTGCGAGAACGTTGTTTCAGACGTGTTAACGTATTTCTACGAGCGCGTAAGCGGCACATAAGGCTGATGCTCGGCGGGTATTACCCACCGTACCGGATGTACTCTGGTACCTTTGCATCTGCGCCTATCTAGATTGCCGATACACGAGATCGCTGTGTCCTGCCGACTACCTTAGTCCAGTAATAAATGCTCCGAAGGAGTCCTTGAAAGCAAGGCTTCCAGATCTTTTTCGTATACTCGTATAGAGCACGCTCCGTAAGAATGCCTGTTGGAGATGGATTAGAGATGTTAGAGATGTTAGAGATTTACGCTACCAAGGGCAATCAGCCGCGTTTGACCGTTTGGGCCGCTTGCGACGTACTCGTACAAGGGTCGGAGAGATCTACAGCAAGGTACCCAGACGTGCCTGACCCTGAATTCATTTGCTCCGAGAGAGACGGCTCGTACTCGTACTCGCACTGGCACTGGCACTGGCACTGGCACTCGCAGTCGTAGAACTGCCATTTGTTCTTAAAGCCACAACTAGTCATCCATCTCTCTGCCTCTCCCCGTGCTACCTTGCTGTCCTTCGACATCGAGCTCGTTGCATCTCTTGCTCTGGCGCTAATCCACCTCCATGAGTTGCATCGGCCCCGCCATAGCTCGTCCGCATAGGGGTCCAACAATAACGGTTGCAACGCTACGCCTTTCTTAGACCTAAGCCTTCTCCCAAAAGGAAGCGAAGCTGGCGAAAAAAGGGCCGCACATGTCCTGAATCTACGGCTCACGTCGCACAGGCGCATTCATTGCTGTCCTACACACCCTTTGAACCTCTGGGCGCTCCACGCACGCTCTTTCGAATTCGACATGCCCTGGAGGCCACTGTCACGCATAGCTTTCGCCGTTGCCATCTACCCTTTCCAGCCATTCTCTCCAGCCGACCTCCCTCTAGAGCTTGGCGATGAGCTCTACATCATCGAGCAAGGCGGCGTTGACGGATCATGGTACAGGGGCTATCTAGTGGCACCGCCTTCGCTGCTGGCAGGATTGACAAGCGTCAAGGGGCAAACTCTGGAGGCCAGGGTATTCTCGGGCATTTTCCCAAGGAGCTGCGTGGAGGTTCGAGAAGTACTGGGGGATACAAGAGTCACTGGACGGGAAGAGGGCGTTGAGCAGGACGATATCGTACCAAGTTACATATATACGAACGGTGGGATAAACGCGCGGCTCAGCGTGGATAGGGAATCTGACGGTCCTAGCCGGACCGGAAGCAAGAATGGTTCTACCAAGGCTAGAGGATCTTTAACAACTAGCAAGAAAAAGAAAGCATCAGGCGCCGAAGGCACACGCAGCCGACCATCTTCACGGCTGAAGTCTGAGAATGCAAGTTCCCTGGATGGCAAGGCGGTTTCCCGAAGCATCTCGGAACCGTCAGACAAGTCTCGCGAGTCACAGCGATCGATTGTTCCCATCGTAGTCACAACCGGTTGGCGAGAACCTGGCGCACCAAGACCTCCGGCACCTGTGCCGATGCTCAAAATTGGGGACGAGACTCCCACCTCGGCGTCGGAACCTTTAGTGGATGAAATTGCGTCATGTCTGAGAGAGTGGCATTCAACTAATTTGCATGAACTACTCCTATCTCGACGCTACTCTGTGCTTGAAAGAGTCTCGGCTCTGGTCCATCAACTTGATCTCTCTCGTCGGCAACTTCTGCATGGTGTGCTCACAGCCCAAGAGCTCAGGATGCTACGGGAGAAAACTATCTGGAGCCTGGTTGGTGGTAACAAGATGCTGAGCAGCGAAGTGATAGTCAGAGACCCAAGGCAGCGAGGTCGGCTTCTGACTGGTGATGACTCGGTTGTTGAGATGACCAAGCTCCAATCAACGATGAGTCTGCTCGAGAAGCCTTTGGACACCCACGTCGATCTTGTCAATTTACATCATCTCCTGGTAGATGTCAAGACTATCACAAGTAATGGCATAGAATCTCCAACGCTGGTTATCTATCTTTGTTCAAAAAGCCCAATGGAGCCGCCTCGCCCATTGACCGATTGCTTTGTGCTGGACGTTCCGTCAGAAGATCGGTTCAGCAGGAGTGTATCTTTGGAGAAAATGAAGACGATATTCACTAACCTTACGTCATTCGACATAGGAGAGAATTCGGGGGCAAATTCCCAGCTATATCTGGTTGTCAAAGTCCAGGCGCCCCAGCAGCCGAGAACAGCTTCTTCAACACCTACGCGAGTGGAAACCCCTGGGCGTGACAACGAACCAACAGCGCCATCGTCAAGCAACTCTGTCCGCTCGTCCACGGCGAAGGGTGGTAGGCAAAGCCTTATGTGGGCTCAAAAGCAGCTCGGATCTTCCTACCGGAATAGAAGTCGGCATGGGCCAAAATCAAGTCATCCCCCAACTACTGCAGACTCGTCGACTTCCGCCACACCTTTTAGTCGGCCTTCAACCCCAATGGTTCAGCGCCCTAGTACACAGCAAGGTCCACAGTCTTTCAAGCGGAGCGTGGGAGTGGGCGTTTTGAACATCACACAACTCATGAGTCAAACCAATGACGTTGAGCAGACGGTACAGGTATGGTCTCCTGCTGAGATAGGTACAGGAGATCAAGATTCGGACAGTCATTGTGACGACCTGATTCGTGATCTAATCACGAGTCATTCGGGCAAGTATGCAAAGTCAAAGACTCTCGACCATGTCCAAATTCACATCCATCCGTTCTTAGATCCGGATTCAAACGCACTTATCAGTAATACTCCAACGCTGCTGCAGAATGTCGTCCAGACACCGAAGATTGGATTCTCCGGAGCACCCACCAAAGCTCGATCAGACATATATCTCACCATTAGGGAGCCTTTCCTCCCGCGTCAAGCTTTACTCTCTCATCCCGAACGCGGGACTGTACCGCTCTCTTCTAATCTTAATTTACGGAATCTCCAGCTGACCATAGAAGTACGGAAAGCGTCTGGGGAACGGATAGAGCATTGCATATTCCCAAGTTCCAACAGTGGCGGACAAACGGCGTGGCGTACCACTGTGGCTGAAAGGGGCGAAGCTTGGAACCAGACCATCAGGTTGGCAATTGCGAGTGAAGATGTCCCTGGCGCACATCTTATCATGAGTATAGCAGATGCTCCCGGCTTCCCCTTCGCACTATGCTGGATGCCGCTCTGGGACCAGCAGGCATTCATGAAAGACGGATCACACTCGCCGTTACTCTACCTATACGATAAGATGACCTCTAGCACAGATTCCGGTAGAGGGGCCTACTTGAATCTCCCCTGGAGCTCAAGAGGAAAAGATGATACTTCCAAGGACGAAACCTTGACTGGTCCGGTCGGAACACTACGGCTGGATACATACCTGTGCAGCACGAAATTCTCTCAAGACAAAGTACTTCTGGGAATACTGAAGTGGCGGGAGCAATCTAGAGGTCAACTTCTGGAGCTGCTACAACGCTTGGTTTTTGTTTCTGAAATCGAGGTAGTGAAACTGCTAAGTGATGTCTTTGACGCCTTGTTCGGAATCCTAGTCGATCACACAGGCCAGGATGACTTTGGAGATTCCGTCCTCAAGGCTCTTGTTACAGTCTTAGGGATTGTCCATGATCGACGATTTAATCTAGGACCGCTTGTAGATCAATATGCGGAAAACGGATTTGACTACCCCTTCGCCACACCATGTTTAATCAGAAGCTATCTCAGACTGCTGTCAAATCCTACAGACCCTCAAAGCTCGCGGGAACTCCGAGCTACGTTCAAAGTAGGACGCCATATTCTCAAGTTCATTATGAGCGCTCGAGAGAAGCAGAAGATTAAAGAAGCTGGAATTGGCACAAGCACTCAGGCGACTTTCAATCGCGATATCAACAAGATATTTAGGGCTCTGGAGGCTCTAATGAAAGATCCATCCCCTATTCTGATAGGCAGCAAAACCTTGGTTGTGCAGCACATGCATACATGGCTGCCAGAACTCGGTAAATCCTTCATGGAGGATGAGATCCTCCAGATGGCTATCAGCTTCGTGGATGCATGCGACCAGGCTCGGGGCAGACTTACTCTTTACAAGCTGGTGCTGATACTCAATCTCTCGAATCTCAAGCTTTTCACGCGAAAGAGCATACGGCAGCTCCTTGCCTCCAGTACTACAGAATGGTTAGAGTCATACTGGGGCTCCACCGATCAGGTAACAGATCAATGGAGAGAGCAAGTGCGGTTGTGTTGTTCCATCGTCTCGACCCAAGTGAACGTGCTTGGCTCAGAAATGGCTAAACATTTCGTCAAGGCCGTCCAGTCATACCGCACTATCCAGAGCGTCGGGTCTGCACCGAAGCAAAATTTGTCAATATTGTTCCCGGCGACGTATCCATTTCCTACCAAATCTATTGCCGGTGGGCAAATATTCGACGAAGCACTCATCGAACTAGCGGCGCTGCTCTCCCAACTTTCAAACCAATCCTTCCACAAGTATCTTGCCGCTGATGAGCCGGGTACCGTGGACGTTCTAATAGCTGCACTCGGCGTCAACGTCTCAATCCTTGGTGGTGAAGCATTCCCAAGCTCATGGCTAAGTCTTCATGTGTATCACCATAAATCCTTACTGCGGATGCTTGAGCATATCTTTGAAGTCATCTCTAACAACTTCCTCCCCTCTCCAGACGATGCAGACCAATTCAACACCGATATATGGAAGGCTTTCCTCGTCGCCTTATTGAAACTCGTGAGGAGCGACGCTCTTGCACTGGAAACGTTCCCTGAGCAGAAGCGTAGGGCGGTCTGGAAGATTGCTGGCGACGTTCGAGAACAAGGGGCAGATCTTCTACGACGAAGCTGGGCTGCTATCGGATGGGAGACCAGTCAGGAGGACCAAAGGCGGTATGGATTAGAACGTATGGGCGGCTATCAAGTACAATACGTCCCGGGACTCGTGGCGCCGATCGTGGAATTATGCTTGAGTGTTCACGAGGGTTTGCGGAGCGTTGCCGTCAAGATCATGCAGGCCATGATTGTCAGCGAATGGACTTTGAGCGACGACCTCTCCATAATAGAGGCTGAAATAATCGACGCTCTTGATCACATGTTCAAAGCAAAGAACGTTGGGGAAAGCCTGCAACAGAGACTCTTCGTGAACGAACTGATGGATCTCTTCGAACCATTGGCTCTGATACAGGGCGATGGCTTGTGGCAAGCACTTAAAGCATTGGTTGCTACGGTGGATGAGTTGTTAGATCTTCTAATGGCTGTACACAGCACAGACAACACGGAGGCTTTCCGTATCATGCACACCCTTCGGCTTATGGACTTCCTACGGGACATGCAGAAAGAGGCTATCTTCGTTCGTTATGTCCATCAATTGGCACAAGTTCAGGCAGACTCTGGTAATACTACGGCGGCTGGGTTGGCGCTGCGTCTACACGCTGATCTGTACACTTGGGATTCGACGTGGCGCGTCAAAGCTATTGTGAATCCCAAGTTCCCAGATCAGACCTCATTTGAGCGAAGAGAGCAGCTGTTCTTTCAGATGATCGGATTCTTCGAAGAGGGTCAAGCTTGGAACAGTGCATTGGCTTGTTACCAAGAGCTCGCCGGCCAGTATGAGACTTATCATTTCGACTTTGCCAAACTTGCAAGGACGCAACGCGCCATGGCGAAAATTCATGAGTCGATCGCAAAAGGAGAAATACAAACACCGCGATTCTTCCGTGTTGTATATCGCGGTCCAGGCTTCCCAGTGGGGCTCAGAGACAAGCAATTCATTTTCGAAGGCGCTACTGCCGAGAAAATATCTGCTTTCACGGATCGCATGCAGCAACAGCATCCATCTGCACAGGTCGTACCTTCTGGTGATATCGAGGATGTGGAAGGGCAGTTCTTGCAGATCTCCGCCGTAAGTCCATACCGTGACCTCGAGCATCCGCTCTACCAGCGATGGAAAGTACCACAGTCCACGAGAGACTATTTATTATACTCACAAGCAAATCAATTTACCATCACGTCACGCCGCCACTCGCCTTCCTCTGATATCAAGACCCAGTGGATCGAGAAGACCGTCTACACCACGGCAGAGCCTTTCCCCACGATCCTGCGTAGGAGCGAGATTGTAGACGTGGATACCATGCCGTTATCGCCTCTGCAGACGGCAATAGAGAGAACGTTGCGTAAGACCTCGGAATTGGCGGCATTACAACAGCGTATGACAAATGGAGAGGAAGCTGCGTTCACGAATCTCACCGAGGCCATTAGCAATTCTGTCGATCCGTCCTCGGTATCGAGTGTAGCTCAGTACCGCCAGCTGCTGCCGTCCAATGAGCTGGCTGATACTGACGATGAAGAATTCACGCGGGAAGTCGAGCTTCAGCCTCTAGAGAATGCTCTGAAGGTGGCGCTATTTGACCATGCTCTAAAAATCAAACAGTGCCTGAATCTGTACTCCCGACCTGCCTATCAAGCCACGCAGGCCGATCTATCGCGCACATTTTACTCGACTTTCGCCTCCGAACTTGCAGTTCTGGTGCCAAATCAACAGCACTACTATGTTTCACCACCCTCCACAGCCTCACCACCCAACTCCGTCTTGCCACCCACCACGATCTCATCATCCAAGCTTTCGTGGCTTCCGCCGGCGGAGCCAGTGCCACCACTGACCTTTGATACATCCTCGTCACCAAATTTAAAGTCTCCATCCCATTCTAACGGAGACAAGACCCGTGCCGATTCCGTCACATCTCAGTCCCCTCAACACCCTGACATCAGCCAATCGCACTCGGAAAAAGTTGAAACGACCCGCAGCAGGCTCAGTCTCTCCTTCCTAACGCGAGGCTCTACCGATAATACGGCCACATCAGAGCCCAGAACAAATGGTGTCAATCACAGCAACGACGAACCCACCTCGAGTCGAGCGACGAGTCGCTCGAGGGAGCTGAGAAATCACGACACTCGCCCGCCTCTGGGGAGTCATCAATCCACTGGACGTTCCGCACCCCCTTCATCTCCCGTAGAACGGCGGGATAGGGACCGGAACATGAGCACCATCAGCCGGTCTGGCGGTGGGGACCTGAGCCCGAGACCAACGACTTCGGAGTCGACGGCAGCTTCTTCGAACACGTCAGAGGCTGGAACGGGTAAGAGGAAGAGACTAAGCATGCTAGGTATTGGCAGGAAGGGCAACAAAGCTAGCGTCAATGTCGCGAGCGTGCTACAGCAGTAGCGGCAGAGTATGGATCCGGATACCGAAAGTCCGGGGGTGGGCGAGACGGAAGCAATGACATTTTTCTTCTGGATATAATCGTGGCAACTGGGTATACCCTTGTTCATATGTCACCGGGCACGGCCATGTCCTGTATACTGGGTATTTTGCATATGGTATTTTGCGGAAGCGATTCAGCGAGGGTGGAAACATCAGCATCGCTGTTTGGATCGGGTAACCAGTTTGTGTTCATGTACTCGGTACTTTAGCTATACCCATATCTTGGAGGGGGGGAAGCCGTCATTCTCGAAATGTTTGTCGCCCAGCTCCAGCCGCATGCCACCGAGGTCCGGCAGCAGATGTGAGGCAGTCAAAAGAACACGCAAGCGCATGAGTGACTCGCGCGCTTATAAGCACTGCTTTACCGGTGTGTGGGTAGCAGGTAGCGAAATCAGCGATTACGTGCATGGTAGTCCGAGCTTATTGCAACTTCCTCGTCAGACTGTACTCGGAGGAGACAGATGCTGCTTGGTACGAGGTATTCCGTAAGACTCCTTTCGACGCCTTCCCTCTGCGTCGTTTGCAACTTGCCATGTCATGTGCATCCTGTAGCCAAGAGGCCAGTCATCGTCGCAAAAGCCAGTAGCAACCCTCTTTTCTGACGCGTGCCCGACTTTGGTTGAAAGGTGTCCCAACAAGCATACAGGCGCGCGAGATAGCGTGATTGGCCCGTCCAGGAGACCCAATGTGAATTATGTTACGCCCCCCGTTCAGGATCACGACGGCTCCGGGTCGCCGCATGCAAGGGAGGCCTGCAGCCTTAGATGAGGCGGTGTAGCTTATTGCGTGGCCCCTTTTGCATATCGATATCATCCTTCTTTGGGAGTGGTAACACCATTTTCGACTCTCTTATTGCCGGCCCAAGCTGGAAAGCCCACTTGCATACTCGTACCGTACATCGCCGCATTCGTCGAACAGAATCCTTCTCGCGATTTGCGCCTGGCCTACGCAACCCATGATCGTTTGCGCGTAGAAGCAGAAGCAGAAGCAGAAGCAGAAGCATCAATTTGTCAAGCACGCCAACGCAGGACAGGAACATGACACAGCAATGACCAAGATACCCTTTCTCGTCCGGCCCAGCATGCGTCGAGCATCATTGCCGACGAACTGGCTTTTGGCACGGTGCATTGCCGGCCCCCATCCGGCACCCCTGGCTCTCCATGCGGAGGCATCCTTCCAACCAAGTTCCAAGTTCCACGAGCCGCTGGACACATCGACGCCCTGCTTTGGTCGGGGGAGACCCCGGGCTGAGGAGGGCCGGCATGGCTGGCTGGTGCACGTGTGAGATGATGCTGCCTATTATTTGCTCGTTCCGCCGTGCTTGGTATAAAGATGCGCGGGCTCGTCCGCTCCACATGTGGGCATGGCCGGGGTCGTCTGACACTGCATGTGCCTGCTCCTCCTCGGCATGCTTCTATCCAAAGGGGAAGGGGAAATGATAAGGGACGCAGTAACAGGTGCACGCTGCTTGCCCTGCCTAAGGGGAGAGGCTCTCGGACGTGCATGTCCCTTTGCACACCCTTTTTGATTTCTTTCGAAAAGGGAAATGTGCTCTCTAGATGCGATGAAGCCGATGCGGCTGGCGCTTGTGTATTTAATGACACCTGTCGTTCACCTTCCCGTTCGTGTCGTTCGTGTCGGAGGCAGTTGAGACATTCCACTACTTGAAACAGCTGTTTCTTTGTTTATCTGGGTCCCGTTTATCTCAGACATTCTCAGACACTCGGAACAAAATACCTCGGTCTTAACCCTTATCACCAGCAATTACTATCGTCACTCCCAAGCACCCCTCCCGTCACATCGAGCTGTGAAACCGTCGACCACTCATCAAGAAACTCAATCAAATTTACCCTCCCCCCCCCCAACCCCCTCAACACCATCCAAAATGCGCGACCGCCACAACTCCGACCTCGACCTCCCCGACAGCACCTACGCCTCCCTCACCCCCTCGCCCCCCACAATGCTCGACCCCGACCTCGACCACATCCACGAGCTCCTCGTCACGCTCGCCAAATCCGCCGGCGCCATGCTGCTGACAGCCTCGACCCTAACCCGAACCTTCACGCCCAAAGCCAACACGGCCGACCTCGTGACGGAAACCGACCACGCAATCGAGCACATGCTCTCCACCGCTCTACGTGCCACCTACCCGACCTACCAATTCCTCGGCGAAGAAACCCACGTGCCCGGCACCCCCACGGGCCTCACCTCGGACCCAACCTTCGTCGTCGACCCCGTAGACGGAACCCTGAATTTCGTCCACGGCTACCCCTACACTTCCATCTCCCTCGCCTTCGTGTCGAAATTCAGACCCCTCGTCGGCGTCGTCTACAACCCCTTCACCCACCACCTCTACACCGCCATCGCCGGCTGCGGCGCCCACCTGCACATCCTCGACCCCCACGACGGCGCCGAGTTGCGGAAAACCCGCCTCCCGCTGCGTCAACCCAGCCCTGAGCTCACGGGCTTGCAAAACGCGCTCGTGGCCGTGGAGTGGGGGAATGAGCGCAAGGGGAATAATTGGGCGGTGAAATTCCGGCTCTTTACCTCGCTGGCTGCGTCGAAGGAGGAAGGCGGCGCGATGGTTCAGAGTATTCGCTCTCTGGGGTCGGCGGCGCTGAACGTGTGCGCGGTGGCGGACGGGACTATCGACGTGTACTGGCAGGCTGGGTGCTGGGTGTGGGATGTGGCGGCCGGGTGGATCATCTTGAAAGAAGCGGGGGGGATGGTGGCCGGGGCGAATCCGGGGGATTGGGAACCCAGGGTTGATGGGAGGAAGTATTGTTTTGTTCGGGGGGCGGTGGGCGGGCAGGAGGAGATTGTCGAGGAGGTTTGGGGGTACGTTAGGGGGAGGGTGGAATATCCGGTTTGATATGATGGGCTGGGAAGGGTGGGTATGCGGGGGCGCGGGTGATGGATCTGATGGATCTAATGGGTGAGGGCTGGTGTCGGGGTGAGGGGGGGGGGGGAGGGGGGGGGTTCGATAGGGGAAAAGTGGGTACTGTTTGGATTGTGAAGGGCCGAGGATTACGACAGGAGCACCGGGCCGATGGACGAAGTATTGGCGTTTTCGGGGGTTGCCAAATTAGCGACGGTTAGAAGGACTGGGATTGTACGATGGCGTTTTAACTAGAGTAGAACGTCCAAGATACCATATAGATCTCCGGCGCGAACACTATTAGGTGTTTTTCTTTCTTTCGGTGCTTGATACTAGATAGAATCGATCTTAGATAGTCTTAGATGCTTTGGTTGAATTCGGGTTCTATGAGCAACTTTCAGTTTAGGTGCGTCGTTGATGAGGAGCGTTTGATTCGTGACTGTGAGCTTAGCACTGTGCTGGGATTATTAAGTAACTGCAATGTAATGATCGCTACTGCCAGTCAACTACTATATATCGGCTGTAAGACAGCCAATAGATCAGTAAAAAAGTCACCAGTCAAAATCAGGTTATAGGTGTTAGATGAAAGACCACAAATCAAACCAGTTGCAGCTAAGCCACAGAGTCAGAGTCAATCCTCAACTATTCAATATATCAAAGGGCGCTCGCATAGCTATTCTTATCCTCTTCGTAAACGCTTAAACTAAATCAAAGACATGCAAGAAAAAGTACGCTGCGTCAAACAGGGCACCCTTCAACAGTGCTTCACTACTTTCCACAAACTGTGGAAGAGCTATTGCAACGTTCAATTCACGCACTGTCAGCAGTCTCGTTACATGAAACTCTCAGGAGGACGCCGAGCTCTTCTTTCCAATTTGCTACTTCATAATCAAAGAAAGCCCTTCCAACTTTTGCGGACATGCTTAATTTTTCAGGCCATGAAATCAAAACACTGCTCCCCTCACCTTCACAAGTTTGCGCTCCTGTCAAAGGCATACTGTTAGATGATATCTTAGCATACACGTGTCCTTGACCCTTTCTCAGTACCACTATCGGTTCTGCCTTGAGACACTATGACCAGTGCGGCACTAAAGGTTTAATAATAGGACCTTAGGGTTTCTCATAGATCAGTCATTTGTCTTCTTTGTGATTTTCTTCTCAGAGCTCTTTATACCCTATGCTTTATCCGAGATGTTGCCTGCATTGCTGTGAATCAACAACAGTGATCTGTACTGTGAGGAGAAAAGTCAATATGTAATCTAAAATTAAATCAAGTAGAATAAAAGAATAATGAGATGCCTATATGGGAATCCGGAGGTGATGAGAAAGTGTGGGGGAAGTGGGAATCAGCCAATAAACTCCCGGATGGTAGGGCATAAGTTGGCCGTGGATGGTTGCAAATGCAGTCACTCTCGTGTTTTAAGCTGTTGAAGACACACACGTCAATGTCAATTTCGTTGACCATTTAGAGTTCCCAACTCCTTGCGAGGCTTTGACGGAAAGCCCTGAGACCTTGAGTCCTTCAGAGTCTACTCTGGAGACCTCCCCTTGTGTACGCCGTGACTTCAAGATACTTTCTTCGCAACGACGTTTGCTGTGTCATGTCTCGGCCACTCTTTATGGGTCGGTGATGGGCCTCCGAGTCGTCATTCTGGATGGCATGGCATAAAGCTGGGAGTAGCCAAAATGAAACCTCTGATCCTAAGCCCTACACCACTTCAGATCCTAAATTCTCAGCAAGTGGCAGATCCAGATCTACCAGCCAAGGAGCATTGCCAGGGTTATAGGACACATTCATAATGGCCGCATTCACGAAAACAGTCTCCTGACCAAACTCCAATGGGTTTGCCCCTTCATTACTCAAGTCAAGAAACACCGAGCGGTCCGCCAGCATCTTTTGTTGATCAATCTGTGCAGACTGCTTCTTCCGCTCGCCGGTCCAAGTAACTCTTTCGGCGCCCCACCCTTCATGAATATGACCAAAACAATGCAGTCTTGGATGAACGCGTGCCACGGCTTTGAGCAGATTTTCGCAGCCTACGTCCTCTCCGTGATGCGTGCGGTCGAGAATTTGATATGGTGGTCCGTGGGTGAGCATGATGTCGACTTGTGGCCAGGATGGGATGGGGTTGGGGGCTTTGAACTGAGCGACTGCTGGCGCTGGGTTGTATCGATCTTGGTGACGATCGTATGGGAAAGCCCATCTGCAGAACTCAGGGGTGTAGGGTGATGTATAGATCTGCCTTCTGTTAGACTCCGTGCATCAGTTTTGCGGACGATCAATGCATATTAGCCAGAGTGTCATGAGACGATAGAATGAAAGTGAAGCTCACTGTGAACTTAGCACCGTTCTTCAGCGTAAATGTATTGACCCCCTCATCCAAGTATACTATGCCCGCCTTGCGAGCCTCCTCTCCAGTCCACATCTCCCGTACTTTTGCCAAATCTTCCCGCCCATATCTGTGCTTCCCCCATCCGATAGAATTATAGTAGTCCTCGTCGAGCGTAATGTCATGGTTGCCAGCAATGACTATCTTCAATTCCGCATCAGCTTGCCTAAGCACGTCCAGCATACCTTCATATTCTGCAACGCGGCCTGTCATTGTAATATCTCCGGCGTGGAGGAGAACATCCGCCGAGGGAAGAGGAGCACGGTAGGCACATTGAGTGGCAGTGGCCAGCCGTGGCCCTCGATTGTGCGTGTCTGAGATGATGCAGAAGCGGGTCTTGACAGTTGGTGGGGAAGTCATTATGATCCGTTTGGAGATGTTGCTGAATGATGTTTGTCCCTTAGCTTTCGGTAGATATCTTGGGGCTAACGTTAAGTACCGGAATCTAGTAAGAAAATTGATCATAAGTCATGAATAGAGGGAGATCTCTCCATCAAATCTCTCAGAAGCGAGCTGTTGCGAATTACCAAGCCCAGCTACGAGAGGTTCCAGATTCCCGCGCCGGACTGAAACCAGCTTTATTAGGTGGGGGGTCCCGCCATCGACCCTATATCTGCCTCTCTATTCATAGCTTATAACCGTTTCTCTTACTATTTTCAATTACTGTTGCTTATTGGAACAGAGAATCTAAGATACTTAAAGATCTATCTAATGTGGGATTAGACCCTGTCTAATATACATTCCTGCCACGAAGGACTCTTTGTCCTGCAGGGAAGCTTCTCCATAAAAAGCTTCCATGCATGGAAGATTCCAGGAAGTGCAATGAGGCTACTAGATCCAACATTGCTTCGAGTATACTGTCCCTTGATTTGTGGAAGACAGCCTGATTACACGCTGGCAAAGCAGGCAGGGGCGCGTCAATGAAGAGGATGGTAGGAAAGGTGACAATTGGGAAGCCTCGCAGTCATAATTCAGTGCCTAAACCCATGTACCACGGGACCCTGCTCACTCAATTGGAAATGCATAGGATTCGGACACTCTACATTGCTATTACGACCATCTGAAGTAAAAAGCAAATAGCATTGTCAAGTCCTCGCCCTTGCCGCAAAGCACCATAACCCGATTCCCCAACGTCTACTTCCTGATAGCACGCTGGTAGAAAGCCAGCTCCTCACCCTCCAACACGTAGCCGTCCACACGTCCACTCTGTCCCGGCCGTGAAGCAACCACAGCGTACAAGCGACCAGCCTCGAATTGTCTCTCCAAAGACGGCTCAACCTTGCCTTGTGCCGCGTGTCTCGTAGCCTGCTTCTTTTCCACGCTCTTGCTCTTCTTCTCCTCAGCAGTCTCCGTAGCAGCCTTTTGCTGACGTCTCCTCCCCAAGTTCTGGCCGTAATGCGCTTCGTACCATTGTCTGAACGGCGCAGCGTCGATCTGAACGACGGCGGCCTTGGTCAAGGTGTTGGTGCGGACGAGTTCGTTATTGGAAGGGTGGAAGGACACGCCGATGACGCGGACTTTGCGGGCGATTCCCTCAGAGCCCCATGAGAAGTTGCCAGAGTCGAGACGGAGAGCACGGTATTTTTGGTTTCCTCCACGGGTGCGGACAAGATGGATACGCTTCGCGCCAATACGAGTGTTGGCTGGCTGACGACCCTTCTCGAAAGCTCTGAACGGTATTAGACCGTATCAATCCCAGTAACTAGTACAGCAGATCCTACCTCTTCTTCCGGTAGTATGCCCGCTTCGCACCGGTTGCTGAACGCTTGTGACGCGAGTCTCGTGAGATACCCATGATTGCGGTGGTTTAGAGACGACTGCAGATTGCAAATTGTTAGCAAGTAAGACACGAAAAGCTCATCCTAATTGTGTGTTTGACGTGAAGAGAGTTCCCCAAGGTGGTGTTCGTATCGCTGGAGCAAGTGCAATGGACAAGATTGATTGTTGGTTGAAAGGCCCAGTCGTCGCACCCAGCAGCTCGAAGGGTATCTGAAAGCCTGCGCAATCCTGCGTCTGGATCTCCTATATAATAGAGGTGAAGACTTGCCTTCTCGATATCGGTCGTCCTCCAACGCAGTCAATGTCGGGTTGTGGTGATGGCGTTCAATGTCGTCGTTGTCGTTGGATCTTGAATTTCGAGATGTGTGCCCTAGAGCTTTTCGCTAACTAGCGCGAAAAAGTGCCAACTTTAAATCTAGTACAACCGGCAATGTTCAAATATATCGGAGTCGCAGGCTCTGGCTCGGGGACCGTCCGAATATACGAGTAACAACGGAAGCAATTCATGTAGATCCTTGGATTGGATACTGTAAAAATAAATACTTTCGACCACCTTTGCCTTACGAGTTTCTTTAAGTAATCGAGGGGACCCTTGCTGAGGACAGCGACTTGTTTTGTTTATATAGTTGCTACTCTGGTATGTTGCACAAGTGATGAACATAAAGACAGGTTTACTTAATTATTCTACTCTTCTTCTATCCTTTTTCTATTCAAGCTCGCATTGACATGAATACCCAGAACTCGGACCCCCCTTTCCCCAAGCATGATGCCTAAACCATGTTCCAGCGACCGCTGCGACCTAAGGATTCGAAACCCGAATCCTCTAGAAGGGACTTGCTCTCTTCGCCAAGCGCTGCTGTGCGGCCACCCCATGTAGTCTAAGATAATGGTCATCATGAGCTCTATCAACTATGAGACCCAACAGGCTTACATGATGCAAGGTCATCAATGAATAGACCTTGATGAGACCGTGGAAGTAGCCAAAAGCTATCACGAGAGGAATGAACTTGACATC
This sequence comes from Lapillicoccus sp., assembly GCA_965277795.1. Taxonomy (GTDB): domain Bacteria; phylum Actinomycetota; class Actinomycetes; order Actinomycetales; family Dermatophilaceae; genus Lapillicoccus. Next base: position 4,947,867 of record OZ255840.1, on the reverse strand, counting down.
CCCAGGATAGCGATAGAAATGCGGCAGGAGCTTGATAGTCTTGGTGAAGACGAGCCAGAGCACGAAGCCGATCATTGTCAGTCGCGTATTTTCCGGCATCATGGACTGTGCAGAATGGTAGAGCAGATATGCCAATAGACAATCCATTACTGCAGCTGGGGGTGAAAAGGTTGCTAGATGCAAAGCATAGCAGCACCAAGGTTGATCGCTAGCAAGTCGGTCAGTTATTGGATTCCAAGGATAATTGGGTGATTACCGCCAGATTTGGCGGTCTATAAACATGCTGGTGATGTTGCTGCGCCAATTTGTGCGACACCAGCGGGCACATTGGTCGAGAAACCTAGCATCGCTCGTGAAAGTCGTTTGGAGTTCGGCTTCCTTGCAGTACTGGATCTTTATCTTCCATCCATGGTTAACCATCCAACGCGTCAGGAAGTTATCGTCATCGGCGGTTCCCAGGTGCATGCACCCGAGCCAATCCTCGTTTGCAAAACCTTCAATAAAGACACGGTTAAGAAGAATGTGGGTTCGGTGTGCAGAAGTCCGCCCTGACAAACAAGAAATACCGCCGTCGATATGGGTAGTTGCCGAGATCTCGAAATTTCGACGTTCGAGATAGAAAGCCCCGAGGATATTCCAGCATCCCGGGCTCGGGACCCGTCGAAGTCGTTGGGAGGTCCCGGCAGCACCCACTGATGGATCTTCAAATGCTGCAAGTAGATGTATGAGAAATTTTGGTGGCCAGAAAACATCATCGTCGGCGAATATCGTGATGGCGGTTTCCGAACGGACCAGGCCTTGAATCATCTGGAGCCTTTTGTTCGCACATTTCATTCCGATAACACTGATTGCTGACGTGGAAAGGGAATGAAACAATCTCCTTAAGCGTACGACATTCTTGTCCGGCGTGATAATATATATCTGTTTTGGACAACAAGCTAGGATTGACTGTATGGAGACTAGAAAGTCACTTCCCTCGCCAGACAAGGTGGGTACAACCACTGTAACATCACTAGGAGACACCGATGGGTTGAGGGGAAGAGGTATAGCCTTGAAGGTCCAGGAAGAGATGATGTTTACTATTAGGCGTGTATATCGATATAGCCTTGGTGGTCTCAGTCAGTCAAAGCCATCTTTGGAAAAAGTCATACGCGAATCGCACCATAGTAGAATGAAGGCTAGAAAATAAGACATTGGGTAAGGCCTCAGAGTAGCAGGTAATGTGTGATTGTTCGAGCGCCTGATACAGAGAGGAAGAGAGTTTTGAGTGCTTGAAGAGGACTCTTACAGTGGCAACATGTGAGGAAGTCATTGTATGACTCGAGGAAGTGAATTCGATCCACGCGGCTCCAGTGGAACCCAAAGGGATATAATAGAATCCTACAAGAACTTGCATGCTGTAAAAGATAACGATGTGGCTTTTCTGAGGTTCTAGAAAATGACGATGGTGGTTTCAGCCGTCGAGGAACGGGCGCAGAATCGAGATTGGTGGCTGTCCTCAGCCTAGGGTGCTCCACAACAATTCGGCACCTAAAAGAGACATCGTGGAATGCCAAGGAAAAAGTTCTCCGCCCCTGTGGCTTGCAGAATATGTACACGGGAAGTGCTATAGAAGTGTGCGGCGTGGTGTCGTTGTCAGCGCCCTCGGGCTGAAGCCCGCCACCTTTGTGGACCCTGCGCTGCGAGTATGATCTTCGCACGTGGTCAAGCACTAAGCATCCATAACATCGACGGCACGGATCAATGCTTCGCCTTCTCCTTCTTCTCCTTCTCTTCCTCCACGATTCTGTCGAATCTCATGAAAGCTCCCACCCCCTCTACGAAAGTGCTCAAGACCCACTTCCACCACAACTTGCTCATGAATGGAACATTGTGCTTCTCCAACCGACTCTTCTGCATGTGATATGCTTCCCACCCATGAAGAGTAATCATAGGATATATGACTAGTGGTTGTATCTTGTAGCACCATTGCGCAAAACCCGGGGTATGCTTCAGGACGCTGTCATAGAGGAATGATCCGGGTTCGAAGTTCGATCGCTTTGAGAAGACGGCAAAGGTACATGCCGCGGCAACGAACACCACTGCCATGAAGCCCTTTGGCTTTTTATATTTCTTCACTGTGATATTAGAGCGTCCTAGCCCAGCTGTGGCTTCTGCGTCCATAGCCACGACGCGCTCACGAGCCTGTGACCAACTAGTCAAAGGCGGGTCGATCGGGACGGTGCAGTAGCCGTTAGAGCTCAGAATGACCATGGAGCTGAAGGTAATATCTGTGAGCTTTGCGTCGCGCGCAGAGAACGAGGAGACTTGGCTATAGTGCTCAAGGTAGCGTCGCAGAGAATCCTGGTGATCCGAGTTCATGTGACTGATGATCCGTTGCTTCGCAGCCGCGTCTTTTGCTGTTTGGTCTGCCATGCTACTGTGACCAGCTTTTGAATGACAGATATCCTCTGGACACGGACTTTATGGGCTGCTCTATCGAGATAAAGAAAGTGGATGCTGCTTAAGGTCTTCGTCCAAACATCAGAGTACGGGGAGGTTGCACTTAACTCTGGTTATACAAAGGCGGAGCGGGAGCTAAGGAAGTCTCCACCTCACGCCGCCGCTTTACTCCCACGACCAACAGGCGTACCTACAGTATGGACAAAATAAGTGGCAGTCTCCCGAACAGGGGCCCTCCCGATGCTAAAACAGCGAAAGCGACATATCTAAATACCTGAGATGGATGTTGTAGGGTCCGATGGCTTCTACAACCTCTTCGTTAATTAAGTCTTAGCGCCTGTCTTCTTGTTGAGTAGTTGGGGGATCCCCAGAGTGCACACGCCTGCTCATAACTTACTCTGATCCCACGATCATATCCAGAATGACAACATGTGGTCCCTCCCATATGATTGATGTGCTGGACACAATGTCCTTCGATACGGAAAATCTGGAGATACTCAACGCATTAGATGAAAAGATGACAGGAATCGTGCAGGAGGCTCTCGCCAGGTGGGCCTTACCACAAGTGACTGTTGCTGAACATGGTTTTTCATTTACTTGTTGCCGGAACCTATCTGCAGCGTGGCTTCGGTTTTTTTTTTTTTGAGCCTTGACATATGTCTTTCATTTGGGAAACACTCTATTGCTGCCGTAAAAGCATTTCATTATACAACATTGTTCCATCGCGGTCGTGTAATGGAACGTTGCGTTTCACCTAGTTCCTAGTTTCCAGTGCCTTCCCGCTCCCGAAGGCAGTTGCAGAGGCTTCGAGTGCATTTCTGATGCCATTGTGTTCTTGCTAGTGCTTTCCTAAGCTAGTCGAACAAATACTTAAATGCGCAGGCTACCCACAAAGCTCTGACAATCCAAGCAAGATCACCCAGCAATACTATCCAAGGCACGTCACCCAGACCAACATTACCATGTCGCCCAGTCCCATTCACAGGGACGAGATAGTCACTCCATCAGAGGCCAAAGCAGAAGTGCCTAGCGGTGATGATGATTCTCGAATTACCTTCCGCGTAGCTGGCCAACGTGCGATTGAATGTGTCGTTCCTGAAATGAGTGGTACCAACGATAGGCCGCCATCGGATGGAGAAGCTGTTTATTCATCCACAAAATCGGAGAAAGAGACGGCGCAGAATGAACTCGAGCAGGAACCATCGCCTTCAAATGTCGCAACTTTTGCTCCTATGGTACCTGAGGAAATCGGCTCTCAAGCAACGCAGGGGGGGAGAGCGATCCGATCCTCTAGTACTGCGGCTCGAAGAGCTCGACGTGCTTCTCCATACGATGTTGAGGACCTGCGACTAGGCCTTACTGACACAGGTATTGCCGCAAGCACAACAAGTTCTCCGTCGACCATGATCCGTGTGCAGTCTCTTCAAACACCGAGCCTGGACTCCGTCAAAGTCAGTCAAGCACCAACCGCTTTGAGTTTGTCTCCGCAATCTCGTTCGACGGATGATGAATCGGAGGAGAAAACATCCCCTGGCTCTCCCTATATCCCAGCTGCAGAACAAGCCCACGAAATTAAGGATGGAGATCTGCACAGCAGGCTACCAGAGGAATTCTTGCCGCGGTTCATGTCTTTAACTCCTGATCTTCCTCTTGCACTATGCAGGTACGGCAATTCACCTCCGAAGGCGGCAGAGCGCACTCCAAGGAGGTCTTTTGATACCGAGGCCGACACTTCTCGCGCATGTTCAGACACCGGCCGTGTCGGGAGACTGATAATTCACGAGCCTATCTATCGGAAACGTTCCTTTCGCCCAACGCTTAGAACCCGTTCCATCAGGTTCGGTACTTTTCCCGGGCCTGATGTATATGGGTGTACTGAACCCGAAGAAGACAAGCCTGTAGTAGATAAGGACGAACGTAGCCGCGATACTCGTCCTTGGGTACGGGGCTCTTTCGACAGGGAGATTGATAGGATCATTGGAAAGATTGAGATGTTGGAGATTATGATCGGTTTCTTGAGGAAGCAGATGGATACCATGGGGCTTACCTTGAAGCAGCTGGAAAGGAAGTCTGGGCAGTAGTTGTGACGTTATTTTCAGCGGAATCATACTACAGTACCATTAGATAGTGTAATCTCACAGGCAGATTTTATGAACAATACTTGTCTTTATCCAAGACTTGTACTACAGATTCACACCCACTCTGAGCGCCTAACTTGTACCAAGATCGATAGCTAATAGCTCTCCCATATCACAAGGCCCTCCCTCATATACCAGGAACCATCCCCCGCCAAGCTCGCGTCCACTTCGACAATGCCAGCTCTACCCTCACCCAACTCGACAGTAAAAACTTTCCCACCCATCTCACGCACTACGCCCTATCACGATCTTAGGAATCAATTCCCACTCCGACAAGACAAAAACCAAAGGGGGATCCTCGAGGGGCAAAACTCACAACAGCGCCAACGTAATATCCCCATGAATACTCGCCTTCAACTCAATCTCGATATCCAAATTCAACTCGATGCGCAACTTCAATCCATCCTGATCCATCATGCCACTGCTATCCCCGCCACTGCCCCCCTTCGGCCCCGTCGCCAACTGCTGCTCGGGATTGCCCGGCCGCTTGGGTATCTCCCCCCGCTGGGCCTTGGCGTAGGTGACAGGCCCGTTCATCGACGTTTCGTCCGTGCCGATCATCTCGAACGGTTGCATCGTCGAGCCGGGGTCTTCGGGTTCTTCTTGGTTTTCTTCCACGGCGGGCATGAGGTTTTCTTTCGGGTTAGTTTGCTGGCCGCCTTTTTGCTGTTTGCGGCGGCGGGCGCGGCGGGATTGCGAGCGCGAGCGGTAGCCGGGGTCGGTTTCGGAGTCGGAGCGGGAGAGTTGTTGCGTGGGGCGTTGTTTGTTGCTGTTGCGTTGGGGGGTTTGGGGTTCTTCGGGTTCGGAGGAGGCGGGTTGGTCGGTGTCGGACATGGTGGTGGTTTGAGGGGGGGGGGGGTTAGATGTATGGGATGTGGAGTGCTATGGGTTCTGAAGATGGGACAGGGTAGACAACGCAGAAGATTACTGAACTGAGATAAATTGATGTAGGACGAAGTAAGAGTCGGAGGAATAGCAATACAGTATGAGGATAAAGGTAACACCAGCGTAAAAGCCAAGGACTATGCAGCAGTAGCAGCACGAGAACCGGCTTGAGAGTGCAATAGTGGTGCCACAGCCACCGCGACATCATCGCAAGCTGGGGATCGCCATGACCTACCCTGCCCAGGCGTCATACCCCTGTAGAGCAAGGAATCGCTCATTCTGAATCCTGCACCGTCAGCCACACTCATCCCGTTTGAGCGAGGTACCGACGCATTGTGCATCGACAAGTTCTATGCCTCGGACATATTTCCTCAGGCATCACAACCAAGCAGCTGCTTTCAAAAGATAGCAAGATGAGATTCTACACAAATAGCAAAACGACACGCTCGCAACGTATTCCTTTTCCCCGGAACAATCATGCTGATGTCCAGATTGACCTCCAGAACGGCTACGCGGCCAGCCATGCGATGGGGAAACTTGGCAGCATCCCTGCCGCCTTTCATCCTAATGACCCTATCAAGAACCACGAACCACGACCGTAACCACTTCAGCCCAAAGGTGTGGCTGGGGAGACGAGATAACCAGGTTCTTTGCGGGGCTATCGCACGCGAAGGGTCTCGCAAGCAGGATGGCTGGACTCGAGGAAGATTACTGGCGTCATAGCCTGGCTTGCCTTGATTGATCGCCATCGCGCCACACAAGCTGCTTCTCTTCTTCTTCTCATGCGCTTTTAACTCGTCTTTTACTCGTCTTGTACTTGATCATCTCCACTATAATACAGCACATACGAAATACATAGCACCGCTTTGCTTTCTATACACGCAATCTCTCGATCTAATAATACCCATATCCAGCACATAAGTCACCCAACCACCCACCATGGCCGAAGAAGAGCAATCCCAATCCTCCGAACAACAAGCCTCAGCCGGTGCCTCGGGTTCCGCCTCCGCCAGCGGCGGCGCCAGCGCCCAAGGCTCCAAGAAAGAATCCCAAAGCACCAAGCGCACCCCGCCCAAACTCGGCAAAAAACAGCAAAAAGAGCAACAGCAAGCGGAAGAAAAGCCGGAACAAAACGGCGACGCCAACGGCGAAGAGAAGGCCGATGGAGAAGCCCCCAAAGAACAATCCCGCGCCCCCTCCAAACGCCGCCAATCCCGCGGCCGCGGCCGCAGCCAAGCAGCCTCTGATACCGACCAGTCCTCCGCCGGCGGCGGCCGCCGCAACCGAAACCGCAAGAAGGGCGGGCAGCAAAAGCAAACTCAAGAGCAGGAACAAAACGGTGGCGGCGGAGGGGGACCATTAGACTCCCTCGACGAAGTAGGCGAAACGGTTGACGGCGCGGGGGATATGGTCAAGGGGACTGCGGACCAGGTTACCGATACGGCGGGGAAGGCGGTGGGGGGCGCGACGGATAGTGCGGGGAAGGCGCTGGGAGGGGCGTTGGGGGGAGGTGGGGGGGAAGAAGAAGGGGAGGATGAGGGGAAGGGGGAGCAGTTGAGGTTGAGGTTGGATATTAATCTTGATGTGGAGATTCAGTTGAAGGCGAAGATTCATGGGGATTTGACCTTGGGGTTGCTGTAAGTTTCATCCTTCTTGTTTTGGGTTTGGATTTGTTAGGGTTGCAGAAGGGGGGATGGGGATGGGGAGGGTAGGGAGGGGAGTGGAGATGAGAGGAGTGAACAGGGTTGGTAAGGGCTCATTTGGTGACATTGAAGTATGTAGGAACTGAACGGACGAAAAACGATCGATCGGTCGAGTCATCGCGAGCGAGACCACGGACGAGAGGGTACGGACGAGCGAGTGGATGACGGCAGTGTTTGGGATCTTGGGTGGCTGGCTAGCTGGCTGTGGGAGAGCCTCAACGGTATCAGTCAGATCGAAGTCATATAGCTGGGAAGGTTGTGATGTAGGAGTCATGTTAGTATCGGTTGGGCGTATTGACCGACGGTTTTTGTATATCGCCTAACATAATGTCCTGCGGTTGAATAACGTTATTGACGCCAGGTTGAACTCATCCGCAACTTTTGCCAATGGCGTGATTTGCATTTACTTCAGGATACCACGATTTGAGGCTATCGCAGTCTGGAGTCCCTCAGCACGCAACGAGCACATGACTTGAAAAATGAATGCATAAAGCTCTCAGGGGCCCCTCTTGTACTCACTGAAACAAATAAAAGACCTAGGACATAAATACAGTGAAGCTCTCAGAGGATCCCCTTGTACTCACCACAACAATTAAATGGCTCGAGGATAACATGATGTAGATCTCAGGGAATCCCCCTTGCACCTGCTATGACAAATGAATGGCTTGGAAAATAAATAAAATAAACCTTGGGGGATCCCCTTGTACTCACTACAGCAAATAAATAGCTCTTAGAAATAGATAACGTGATCTATTCAGAATGTGCGTACTTTAGAACTTGAAGTTGTCAGGGAAGTCCTCCGCTGTAAAAAACTCTAGTCGCTTTTACTTGTAGCTCCTCAAGCAGTTTGACAGTTACAACTGCAATTATGTGATTTAAACCCCTCAGGATCTCCGAAGTAAACAAAGACCCTTTTCCCTCATAGTATAGTTGTAATACTGAATGGATACACATAAAAAAGGGACCATATGAAATCCCATCTATGTATTTGAAGGCCCTCAGAAGTAGACGAAGTCATTTTGTCACAAAACATTAAAATAGGTCTTGGAGCTCCTCAAGTATAATGATAGTGGCATTGCAAAATCTATTCTTTCACAAAGAGGGTGGAACAGTATTCACACGTTCAGGAGATCCTCAGAGGCAGATGCCGATATCGCTATAGAACCGCCTCCATCATATTTCAGGAATAACCGTATCGTTACTCTGCCTTCTGACAAACCCCTACATTTCTCCACTTCAAAACTCCCACCTGATCTGACAACGCGCCCGGAGGCCCCCCCAGCTCTATCAACGCCACTCTCATCCCGAAAAGACATCCCCATAATCAATCCCTTTATACACCAGTCACACCCCCACACTCCTAACCACCAACCAACCCACCTTTCCCCTTCCCCCCCTTTCCAACCCAGCCCCCCCCCTCCCTTCCCCCACCAGAGAAATCTCAAGTACTAGCCTGCAACCCGACAACGCCCATGCCCACCTCATTGACGCCATCCCAAATCCCAAAAGTAGCAGCCCCCCACTCCGTACACTTGAAATAATCCGCCAACGCCTCGAGCGCTTTATTGAGCACCCCCCACGTGACCTGATGGTTGTTCATGTTCCACACGTGCATCGCCACCGTCGCCCCTCCCCGCTGCGGTATCATGTACGAGAACTGGCCCGTCGGGATCGGCCCGTCTTGGTGCGCGTCCGTTATGTGCGCTATTATGGCGTGGGAGACTTCTTCGAGGAGGTGGGGCAGGCCGGCGCCCGGGAGCGAGTACGCGAGCGACACCACGATGTAGGTGGCGCTTTCGGCGGCGCACCAGGTCATGGTGTTGGTGCCGAGGTCGGAGGAGTAGGTGAGGCCGGGGGTGCGGGGGAGTTTGCTGTGGGTGGAAAGAGGGGGGGGGTTAGGCTTTGGGTGGGGGAGATGGGAGAGAGGTGGATGGGGGAAAAAGGGGGGAGGGGGTGGTTGGGGGGACTTACGTTCCGGCGACGGTTTTGGGCGCGTTGTGGCACATGCGGGCGCGCGGGGTTAGGGATGAAGGGGATGGGAAGGCGGAGATGAGGGGGAGAGAGGCGAGGAGGGACAGGAGGAGGGTGGCGGTGAGGGGTTGCATGGTTGGTGAGGTAGGGTTGGGAAAAAGGGGAGCGAGGGAATTGAAAGAGGGGCGGCCGGCGCGGGGATGGAAAAGGATTGGAAAATGCTCGGCTAGGCCTTGCGTTTGTTATATATGGGCTGTGTACGTCGTGAGCAGAGAACCGTGCCGAACTATTGGGCAGGGGCGCAAGGATGTCGTACAGGGTATAAGAGCCGTATGCGGTGTTGCATGGCGGTGCAGGAACATGGTCGTAGTGTGGGGATAGGCGATATATTGCCGGTGCACGATGATTGCGGCCGCGAGAACGTCGAGGGTTCGTTTTTCGCTGGTGCCGATCGGATGGTGAAACACTTGAAACATCCGCGATTCGATATGCGGGTTTGGCGACAAAAATCCATTAGTGCTCGTATGTCAATTTGTTCCATTACACTCTTGGAGTGAAAAGGTTGATGGATATGGCCTGGGATCGGTTGTGTGTGTCGCGCGGTGAGAGGAGGACTTGCGGCTTGCTGAAAATGATGGTGTCCTGACCATATTTAATGGTTGTCTCGTACCGTTTGTGTGTGAGGACTACCAGGCTCGTTGGTTCAGAGACTTCAGGCAACATGCGAGCCTTCAGTGCATCAGTAGTCGTAGCCCTAGCAAACCTTGCCGTCACCGGCTTGGCCATCCCAACTAGCACTTCGTTGGTAGAACGGAGCCAGTTCTGCCAGAATGCGCCCAAAACGGTTGCCGGCACGTAAGTGAAACCATCCTTCCCGTGGCGAGGAGAAGGGACAGACAACTGACATTGTTTTTCTTCTTTAGCATGCTTGACCGCCGTTACACCCAGCCAATACTTTGGTGTTCGCCGAACAGCGAAACGTACATTGTCTTCACACCAATCCACGACGATCCTCCCAGCGCCGTTAGCCTCATCCTCATTTCTGGGCGCAACTCTCTCAGAAGACACATTCAAACCAGAGGTGACGGGCCCATAAGCGATGGGTACTACGTCTGGGGCCGTCGAGACAACACTGGTGTCATCTTCCGCGCCTGGAATGCCAATAATCACCAGTTGACTTATGGCGTAGTCTGCGCGGCACTGGAAGCTTTGCTGGATTATATGGGTCAGCATGGGTACTCAGGCGCGAGCCTCAGCATCTATGATGGTCAGAACCAAGTCGGTCAAGGCGTTGTCGGTAGCTAAGCTCAAGGCTATCAGTCCTGTGGATCTAGCATGATCGTTGAGAATGGAGATCCAATGGCGGAGTGATGTGATAATTTATACATTTCCTAATAGACGAAAAATTTGAAGATTAAAGACATCAAGAAGATCAGCTGGTGGCCCCTGAATTACTAACGGGCTCAAGCACCATCTCCTTGACCGGAGGCAGGTATTCATTTGGCACGTGCCAACTGAACGTGACACTCTTCTTCAGAAGCTCGCGGTAATTCTTTCTGGGACTGACGTTTCCAACAATCGTAGGCGTCCGTGTCTTTGCTGTGGCACAACAAGTGGGCGTCCGACCACAGCTTCAAGGCTGCATAATTTTAGTTCTTACAATGACATAGCGGAAAGTACGACGATGAGCTTACGCTTGGAATGCAAAGGTCACTGCCTCCTTCGCGCCTCCACCCACACCGGCTTCATCCAGCATGGTAATCCTCACTTTCGAGCCAAGCTCCTGTTGCATGTAGTCCCAGATGTTTGGATTATAAGCCGGCGCACATGTAGACTTCCTGGACGTCCAGATTTCCGTCCTTGTCCTTGGGGCCCCACGTCTTATACGGATCAACTGCCGCCTTGGCTGTGATTCTCGTGATCGTTGCAACAGTGTCCTCTTTCGAGAGACCTGCAGTCTCACATTTCTGGATGAGTTCGTAAGCTTGCTCATCGCCGAACAGCTCGCGACCGGTGGTTTTTGGAGGTGGTGTCTTGAAGTAGGGGTGGGTGGAGAGGTAGTCATCAACGATTTTTTGGCTGACTTTGCCTTTCTTTCCCCAGTGACCGTCTTTGTCATACTCCATCTCGCCGTTCGTATAGTGGCGCATGGTGAAGTCAATGAACATCTACCACACAATGCAACCAGTCAACGAACCCAGGGAACAGCATCAAAGACTAGAGGGCTCTGTCAGAACTTGCGTTACCTGGGCCAGTGTCGAAGTCATAAATACCGTCCATGCCTTCATCCTTTTGGAAAGTAGGAGGGATGAAGCAAACATTGGCAATGCATCCAATATTTTGACACGCTCTCGGAATGGTTGGATGTTGCAGCGTCAAGCCATCAAAGAAAGTAATCATCGGCGCTCCTTGTCTGCCCACCGCCTGCTCCGAGATTCTGAAATCCGTCATAGCGGTCTTACCCAGTCTGGCTGCCAGGATCGAACCCTCGGCCATTGTCAAAGCACTCCGTGTCTGGCCCTCCTCTGGCATACTGAGTAGCCAGATCGTCTGCCCGTGACTGCCCACAACGTCAATGTCGTCCATTATGAAGCCGTGGCGGCGGTTGAATTCGAGGACGGAGTCGGCGAAGACATCACTAAGTTTCATGTTGATCTGTGAAAGCTCTTCCGGAGTGGTCTTGTTGTCACGGATGATCTTGAAGACGGGCTTTTTGATACTCTGAGGTAGCTCGACATCGTCGTACTTGAGGATCTTGAGGTGGAGGGGGGCTTCGGGTGATCCTTGTGTAAAGTAGCAGAGGACGCAATCAACACCGTCCATGGAGGTGCCGGAGTTCAACCCCATGACCTTGAGGGAGAGGGACTCCCCATTCTTGACGCCATTGGTAGCCATTGGTAGCCATTGTTGTGTTTATTTTATGTAGCAGTGATGCGAGGTTAGAAGCAGCAATCTGAGGACAGAAAATGAATTATAGAAGTATAGAATATAATGGAAGTATATGTTCTAGAAATTGGCAATAGTGGGTTGGGCTGGTGGGGGAGTTGCCCAGTACCCAGAGGTCATAAAGGATGAACAGCGGGGAGCTTCTTCCGAAAGCGCCGAAAGCCTCATGGCGCTCATTGTGACGAAGAAGGACTTTCAGGGCCTGCCGTGAGAGTCCAGACCCTTGTACGAGTCTGGCCGGGAGAGGAGCATCCAAGCCGCGCAGAGGCGAGGCGTGTTGGCAGCTTCATCATGACGAGCGCGGAAAGGACTATCTTGGCACAAGGCCTCTTACTAATCAACGGATACGGAGACCGGATGAATAAGGTATCCACCACTTTGCCTTCCGCCCCGGCATGTGCCCGGCTCGCCAAATGCCCATCGCCGGCGTGGCATGACTAAACTGAAAATTGTCATTCCCATATGCGAGAACATCGATGGCGCTTTATGAGCATTCAACTTCATCCCACTAGTACCTAAGTTGGTAGTCCATGCAAACATCGCCATCATGCGAGTCATATCCGCCCGGTCATGGCAGTTTTTACAGGGCAATTTGTCCGCCTCCTACCCTCCCGCACGAGTCCTCATAAAACTTTCCATTCCTTACTCTTCCTGCGCTCTCTGACTTTCTCTCTTACACTGGGCTTTCGTCCCTCATCTAACTTTCTCAGGGTACTCGGTGGTCCCCAAAAGCTGACCCTTAAGGCGGTCGCACTGGGCGACTGTCTAGGCCGCAAAGCATCCCTAAACATGGGAGCTCAGACGCCCTCTAAGTGTCCGTTCCGGGGGCAGCCTGGCACCCGGATCTACCGAATTTAATACCGTTGCACTTCCAGGTGAAAATGAGTAGCCTTATTCAGAGTTGTTAGCAACTGATAATATTGCGCGGTCACATCATGTAGTTCGTCCGAGTTTCCTACCTATCCTTTACACAGCTTCAAATTGAGTTATATTACATCTCTACATATGGCGCTCGAATCTCCCGCGACCCCGAATAAAGCATTGAAATTTCAACCTAAGAAAGTGGCAAGACGGCCGGAAGCAGAGACACGGAGAATTGAGCAGGAGGAAAAGAATTGCCGGAGAGCTTCATTTTTTAGCTCTATCTCACACTCTGTGAGATTAATAGAGATCAATTGCTGCCACCACAACTGACTGAAAGATCATGGCTGACGATCATTGACAACACAGTTGGGAGAGGTGAGTTCCTCATCTTTACACAACTCTCGCAGCAAAATCCTTACCAAGAACCCACAGCGTATGACTGAAGTTCATAAGGTCGTGCGTTCAATCCGCACTAGCCCCAACTTTTTTATTCTTGTCCTGAGGCTGAGGGCCGTGTTGAGAATGAGTGTAGTGAGCACTTACGCATTCACGTTGTGAATTTTTGACTTTGGTTGAGGATTAAGCAGGCCTATAACTGAGGGTCCTATGTTTAAGGGGATGGGCATTGTCAATGTATGAAATGCCGGTGTCATTTTACGAGAACCCCTCCTCGGAAGGCACTCATCAATCATGAATATTGACTCTAATTCTATTACTATCAAGCTGCTTGAGTGAGGAGCTTATAGCGCTGCATCATTCTACGGTAGAGGACCTCCCTGATATCGTTTACTCCTGTAGTACGCATACTGAAGTAACTTTGTAGAGATCACATCATCTACTTCTGAGTGGCGTCCTCAAACAGAAATTCCGCTGAGACGCTCACGGGATTTTGTGTGGTTTTATTTTATGATGTTACTATCAATATACTTGAGGGACTCCACGACATGGTTTAAATGAATTATCACCCACAGTAGAACCCCGTCATTGTGCAGTTGAGGGGGGCATGCATAGAGTTAGAATAACAGACTGCTGCAACAAGAGGACCCCCTGACTAACAAAGCACAGTCCTTAGGCCCTTAAGCCATTGAGCTCTGTAGTCCGCGGTGATAAGGTGTCAGACATTGCGGTCCGTTGTTAGTGTGTTGCCGGGGGCCGCCTTGAATCAAGGTGCCACTTATTTTGACCGGATACCTGGGAGGTCTTCAACATTGTTGAATTTCGCCGTTCGCAGTCGTAGCAGGCGTATTTCTTACAGGGGGTTTTACCGAGAAGCAGTCACGTCATGAGTAAGCGTCTCAATTGGGCTTAGTGAGGAACTCTCAATGGTCTATATTAACGTTTCTATGCCCTCGATTTTCCTTCCGACCTTACGTTCATTACATCAATTCTGCACGATATTTTAGATAGCAATATACATTTTTGGCCTCTATCTATTGTGCACATATTCAACAAACATCTCACCACTGCACGAACATCATCAATATTTTCAAACATAACATATAATCTTCTACTTGCAGTTACCTTACCGCTTAACAAATTAGACAATTAGACTTGGTGACATCTACTTATTACGTCATCTATAGAATAAACCAAGTTCAGAGAAAAACCCGAGACATCTAGATTGGTGGCAAACAGAGCAACTACATCCCGATTACTTTCATCAACCCATAACCAAGGGAGATAACAACCGCGAAGGTCATAATACTGCTGGGTATACCCCTGGTAAGGAAATGCCGTACTTGTAAATACCGTTGGCCCGTTTGGGGATCTTCCATCATGATGGCAGCTGTCATCCCAGTCAGTATTTACTCAAAAAAATCACAAATTGGACAGGAGGACTTGCTCATATTAGGGAAGCCGCTCGTGGGTAAGGCCATCTAATCGCCTCATTCAGTACCAGTGGGTTTCCGAACTCGATGGGGGAAGGAACTTACTGCGGCCGAACACATCAAGGCACCACCCATAACCAACAAGTTCGGATGCGGCTCCGGCATGCCCGCACCGACTTGCTGCACCAGCGGTAGGATAATCAACGCAGCAACCGTGTGGCTGATGAAGGTGGCAACGACTAAGATCAGTGCCGCGAAGACGACGAATACCCCGTACAGACTCATGCCCTCGACGCTCTGCGTAATGGCTTCGGCAATAGTATGCAGCAGACCGGAAGAACTGACTGCTTTACCGAGGGATAGGCCGCCTGCAGCAAGGATGATGATGGTCCAAAGGAAATTGTTGAAGTCTTCCTTGGTAAGAATGCCAGTGCCGAAAAACAGAACGATAGGGATAATTGCCACAACGCCCATATCGCCGAAGACGCCTTCGAGCTGATGCGTCACGCACCACAGAATGATAGTCCCTACCGTGACGCCACTGATGAACCATTGGATACCGGTGAACTTGTCTTTCATAGGCCTGATCGGAATAATATGGGTGCCTTTGCCGGGCTGGAAGGTTAGAAGTAGGAGTACCCAGATAAGGAGTATGGAGATGATGCAGACTGGGAGTGCGACGAAGAACCAGGCGCCCCAGCTGGGTTCGGGATGCATGTTCTGAAGGGCGATGATGTTTTGGGGGGATGCGATGGGGGAGGCTGCACCGCCTATGTTGGAGGCGAGAGCGATGCCGAGAATGAGGGCTTTTGAGAAATTGGAGTCGGAGGGGAGGTTGCGGAGCATGGGCTGTATAACTTGTCAGCGTGCGAATGGGTGGCAAGGGACGCTGGCAGGCTGGCAGGCATACCTGAATAATGGAAAAGCACAGTACGGGCGCTGCGACGTTACTGATCAACATACTCGCTATCATGGCAACGAACATGTTGGCGACGAGCACCGTCCGAGGTCTAGTACCAGCTTTGCTTAGAACAAAGGTAGCTATCAGCTTGGCGATATGATACTTCGATAGTGCCGCGGCGATCGTGAAGCCGCCCAGCAGAAGCATTATAACTGGAGTCCACATGGCTGCAAAGACGTATTTGGTTGCATCCTTTGGCTCTAATCGATTATGGGGTTTCTGATCGGAGCGTACGACCTGGAGGACTACCACGAGGAAAGGGACCAGCAGCGACGTCACGAACAACGGTATAACCTGTAATTCTTTAGCATCGAATGGTATATAGAAATCTTGAAGATCATACCTCCGTTGCCCATAACAGACTGACAAACACCAGCATTGCCAGACAATTCTGCTGTTCCGGCTTCTTCATAATCGGCACGACCAACAGCACGATGAAGACGGCCAAGATGACCAACAAGGCCAACAACGTGGAGCTGAACAACCATTTCGGACAAGTAAATCTGCCAACCGGCGTCACAAGCTCCTTCATGGCCATCTCATCATCTTCATCACCCTGTAATCGTGCCTTTGAAGGATCATTATCTTGGCCAAGTAGCGTCCTCCTTAGGCCCATGTTGGCAGCTTGGGCTTTACGTTCAATCCCGATCATTTCCCGCCATACTGTATTTCGTTCCCACACCACGTGTTCGCGAAGATGGAGTCGCAGCTCTTTCCTTGCTTCCTCCAGGTCTCCTTTCGTGACAACATCTGCATATACCTTTTCGATATTTGCAATGTTCTCGTCGAGATGCTGCATGGTCGTCGGTTTGAACGGGTATGCAGGGGTAACAGCTTCATCGATGTATTTGTTTCTTAAGTTCCGATCTAGAATCTTGTCGAATTTCTTCAAGGCCTTTGAAAACCCCGTTTTGTTAAGTTGAATGAAGGATTTCAGCTCGCACAGCGAGACATAGAGACTGACGGTCCGTTTCTTCAACGTGATGCCTGAATCATATAGCGCGGAAAAGGCTTGATCACTATAATCTTCGTATGCCTGGCTCGCTCTTCGCTTCTTCTTGGGAAGCTGTTGTGAGCTCCGCATATCGTCCAAGTCTAGGCTGGCACCCATGTCTATAGTCTTCCTCCTGTCACTTGGCGACTTGGTCTTGGTCAGCGCCGCAGTCTCATCAACGTCATCGTCACTATCTCCGTCCTCTGCCACTTCGTCTAGAGATGCACTGAGCGTGCTATTTCGCCGTGGTCTTCCGAATGCGAAGCTTTTGAAAATGCTAGCTTGACGTGCCCTCCCCCCTTTGTTCATGCCCCGACTTCCAGGTAGCCCATCGACCTGCTCCTGGTCTATTCCCTCGGTCTCAGCTTCGTAGGACTCCTGGTCCTTTACTAAAGTACCCACTTCGCCATAGATCTCGAGCTCTTTGAGCTGGTAAAAGGAGCATATTTTCTCGAGTTCGGTATCCAGAGCTCGTCTGAAGACAGTATCAGGGTCGCTGTTGCCGTTGAGAAGAGGCGATGCTTCGGGATCATTGCTTAGAGGAGCGTTGGGTTGGTTAATAGACTTCTCGAGGACGTAGATGCTGGGAAGATAGAAAGTGTTAGTTGAGAGATCAATTGCTGGGGGGGTTCGAAGAGCTCGCAAAGGCCATTAACCTAAGCACAGGTGCAGGTGCAGGGTGTTTTAGTTGAACGAAGTAGCTTACAGCTTTTTGAGGTTACTGTAGGAAATATAGTTGCTACTCCAATCCGGCACCGCATTGAACTGTATGCTGTGTGAGAACTTCATCTCTTCTTCCTCGAGGAGGCTATGGAGCTTGCACTCCCTCTTCTGCTCCCTTCGCGCCTGGCGCTCCTCAACTTTCTTGACCCAGCTATTGGGGGCGAGGTACTGGAGCTCTATAGCAACGTCTGCATGTCTATGAGGCCCACCACCTCCATTCGCTATCGGCGACAGATTGACGGTGTCATGCGTGAAATGCGTGCTCGCAGCCTTTAAGTTCTCTGGCGTAATTGCCAAGGTAGTGGGTGGGTGGGTCGGCGCATCACATGGACGAGCTTGCCGATTTCTTGGTTGTCGTATGATTTACGGGCACCTTTTACTCTTTACTCGTCATATCATTGTTGCGGTTGTTGTCTATCAGAGTGTATAAAAAGCATTGATAGGCTGCGTGGAGGGAGTGGGCCTTTCTCGCTATCTGATTCGACCCAAATCCTCGGACGTCGGTCCCCGATGCATTGGAAACACCCCCAAACTCGGGGCGTACTAACTTGGCACTGTTTCTATCTCACCTCTCAGTTCAGATGAGGGTTTGTCGTTGGAGCCACGGAACATATTGCTCATGTTCGAGAAGCTGAGATGCATAGCTATTGTTTGAAGAGCTTCATGTGAAATTTCTGGCCTGTTGCATGCCTTTGATGCTGGTTTCAGGCATATCAATCGTTTCCTGCACTTGTTCCTAAATCTATGAACACGACCGTATAGTTTTTGCAGCTGGCACATGGACGTTCTTATACAACTATCTATCTTTCCTTGGTCGTGAATGTTCTCCCCAGCCAATGCTCAAGTTTGCTTATGTTACCTTCTCTCTCAGATTTGCCAATGCCTCTCTCCTGAAATCTTTGTGGGACGCAGTTATTGTTGTTTGCTTGGACATCTCACCAGCTCTTGGTCTTACATACCTTACCTTATTCTTTAGCAAGTCTGTCCCGCATGAATCCCAAAACCATTCACAGAAAACCTGCCAGCAATCCACCACGTTTCATACACTGAACAGTGAATCCCCCATCTAGTAAGGAATCTGTTACTGCATCTTCCCCCATATTATTGGTCATTTCTTCATATCTTCCTAACCAGCGCATCACAAACTCCTCATCCTCTCTCCAAAGACCAGCAGCACCATCACCATCTTGTTTTTTCCTGGGTTGCCAAAATCATCCAGAATCTGGACTATCGCAACACAAAGATGTCACAAACAACCACGGACGGGGGGGATGGAGTTTTTTTGCTTGGGAGCGGGGAGGGGGGAGGGGGCGTCGGATGATGTGTTGGTGTGGAGGGATGGAACGCTGGAAATAATGGAGTAACGGTGTTGGAAATAAGGGGGACGGGGCATGGGATGTGGAATTTTGGTTTTGGAGGGGGTGCTGGGGATTGGGTAATGGTGTTGGGAATATGGGGGATATGGTGTTGGTTTGGATCCGCTGACTTGTTGACTAGTGGTGCGTTGGATGGGTACACATAGAACTTGATGTACGGGTGCCGGTTTGGCGTGCGATCGTTCCCAGGCTCCTTGTTATTCTTTGCTTTCTCAGCTGTTCTGAGATGTGTTGGTCACCACCGGCCCTTCTTCCCCTAGCTGATGAACACGCGACGTTTCTGAAGCAGAGAAACGAGCCCCGTATCCACCGTTACATTGAAAACCCCAGGGCGCAAGGAGGCATAGACCGTCACTTGCAACGGGCATCAAGCGTACTTCACAAATTCATATCGCCGAACTGTTTGAGTAGATTGCTTGGTTTATTCGGCCCATTCTACATTTGCTTTTTTGTAGACCTAGCCAGATGAACGCAAATGCCTGGCAACAATCGATCGCCCTAACGTCATCGAAAGTCATACCAAGCCCACAGCAAGCTCCTCAATCAACCACAATTTCGTCCCCTGCACCAGTATCCCCAGCTCCTCTACTTCTTCATTGACGACGCGCGGCGTTTTCGGAGCTCGACACGCTTGCTCTTCTCTTCGGTGACACGCTTGGCAAGGATCTGGGCGTACTCGTTCTGGAAGAAATTGGTGTTAGTGAATTAAAGAGTATAGCTGTATTAAGGGAAGTGTAAGACATACGGCAGCATCCTTGGAAGCCTCAGCTTGGCGACGCTTAAGTGCGATTCGATGACGCTTGTGCTGCAGACGCTGAGGAGTAACTAGACGCTGGATCTTGGGAGCTTTGGTGTATGGCTTCTTGCCCTCGCCCTTTGGCTGGACTTCACGACGGATAACGAACTTGCGGACCTATTCGAGGCATCGTCAGTAAACATCATTTCCTCCCTGCCCAGCTCTTCCATAAATGGTAACCTACATCATCATCCTTGGTCAAGCCAAAGAATCTCCGGATCTTCGTCGCTCTCTTGGGTCCCAATCGCTTCGGGTGCACCACATCGGTCAAACCCGGAAGGTCCGCATCACCCTGCTTCACGATGCTCAAAGCCAGCACACTCAAGTCCATCGCAACAATGCATCCGCGCACACTCTTCCTCTTCCTCTCACCAGTCCGTCGCGGTCTATAGCATGAGTGGCCATCGGCGAGGAGCAAGCGGACACGCGTCGGATGCATAACACCTTGCTTCATCGGGAAACCCTGCTTGTCATTACCGCCGGTGATTTTGAAGACGTATCCCTTGAATTCGTCGCCGACACTGTCGCCTGGGACTTCGGCGCCCATGCGGCGGTCCATGAAGACGCGGAGTTTGCGTTCATCTTCGACTTCGATCAGCTTCTGCGAGCCGTTGGCTGGGTAGGAGATGTTCAGCTTCATCTTGACGGATGTAGGTGGTCGTCAAGATGGGGTTGCTGAACGGGTTGTCGAACAGTCGGCGGTGTGGTGAGGATAGGATTGTCGTAAGGCCTCTTTTCGTGATGTTGAGCTCGTCGAGAGTTCAATAATTTTGGATGTGTGTGCTAGGCTAAGCGAGGCACTAGTCTCGTGCTAGGGCTTCCTCGCTAAAGTCTAAGTCTCCCTAGACCTCTTGCCACCGAGGATTTGATATATGTAGGTAGTAATTGACACTTGTAATGGAATAAGTTGGTCAGACGTGTGAAAAGACATCCGTCTTTGGGTTCTAGGGTGATTTGGACTTTGGTTCGGCCATGCGTCATTTCCCAGCATGCACTACGGATACGTCACGAGCGATTGACACTGAAAAGACTATCTGGTATCCCAACAATGAGAGTCAACTAGATGTTAAGAATACCTGGACATTGATTTTGATAACGGCGAACAATCTGTCTTGAGTGGCTGTGGACCTAGGGAAGAACAAACCAGAATACAATGTACTCAAAGACGCTTTGCACGAGGATCTCCAACGCTGTACAAATGACTACCGCTCCAAGCCCACTCCGTGCAATAACATGCCAACTAACGAATGATTTCCGCGCCCTCCTTGTCGATACCCTCTAAGCTCTCGAGGATGTCGCTACCACCAAGCAGACCTAAGCTTCCGCCCGCTGACTTTCTAGCCTCGCTCCACACCTCGTGAAACTTCACAGACTCGTCCGAGGACGCCACCACGAGGCAGCCTTCTTCAGCCGTCCGTGACCACCACATCCCCCCTTCTCCCCTCTGCCGAGTAGACTCATTAGGGCCGCCAGGGTAGGGAATGGCGTACAAGGCGCGCATTTCTCCACTCCAGGGAATCGCCACAACTTGTCTACAGTCCGGCCATGAGAAGACCGCAATTCGGTATGGATGCTCCGGCTGGGCATAGCCAAAGGTTGCGGCGATTTCGCGACGTGTGGTGGACCAGATCAACGACGTGACCTGAGCCTGAACATTAATAGTCGCCAGGCATGCGCCGGAAAATGTGTGATAAAAGTGGATGGCGCGATCATTGGATCCCCCACCTGTCGCTATCAAGCCACGTTGCCATGGACAGAATGCTATCGCCTTGACAGCGGCGCTGTGGTGCCATTTGTGCTTTTGGCGCCCGTCTGAGATGATGAGAACTCCACCGTGGCCAGGAATAACCCTCATACGCGAAGCAATGCCGTCAGTTGAACCGCGGACTCCGTGCGAGTTGCGACCTATTGTGTGGCGCCTACGACTACTCGAAATGTTGAGCCCTGTCATTAATGCCTGGAGCGGCCCTGACGCGCTGCACGTATCTGGCCGATTGAGTATATCTTTGACGTTGAAAAGGCAGCAATCGTTGTCGTTCCCACCCGTAGCAAAATAGTCCCCATCAGACGACCAGGCAATTCCACATATTTGTTGAGTATGAACGCTGATCTTGGCCATCAAGCTCATGGTACCATTCCAACCCTGGATCGCGCTCTGTTCATTGCTCATCCATTCGACCGAGTAGTAGTAAACGTCGCCAACTTCGTCCCCAACCAGGAGCTCCTCCGTAGCCACGGATATGCCAAAGTGCTTTGAAGGTCGGCGCGTAGTGACTGGTTTGAACAACAAGCATGCCACTGCATGTGGCTGCTGCGATTGAAAACGAGTTTCCTCGTCATATAGACTCCAGAGACAGATTTGGCCATCATTGCGACCTATCGCAAGAATACTATGACCGCCTTCGGTAGAGGAGAACGAAAGCGACGTGACATATGTGTTGCGTCGGCCAAGATCCATTCGGGGATATTGTACCCCGAACGTCTCAGACCAAAGATAGACTCGGTTGTGGAGACCTACTGCGAGGGTACGGGAAGTATGGCTGTAGGCAAGGAGCGAGCAGTAGTAATCATCCCTCAGTTGTGGTGCGTCAAGGACTGTATTTAATATTAGCTAGAATGCGCACAGCGGAGCATAAAGACCTATCTGAAGGGTGTGATTGGTACTGCTCTTGTCTCCGACTTCGGAACCCTTTTAGCCACTGTATATCCTGATGTCAGCAAATCGCCCTTCAACTACCATGTACGTAGTGACAGGGAAGCGAAGATAGAGCACTCTTTTGCGAATTTCCTTCGAAGCCTACTGTAGAAAACGACTTACGAGATTGGTCCCAATCATTGACCCATTGACTGTCCCTCCATACAGTTCGGTTGTCTGCATAAGAAGGCCTCTGCTTCCTATCGGCCGAGCTGGTGCTGTAACTTCTGGGTCGCTCGGGAAATTGCGGTACTCTAAAAACTCTGCTGGCTTGATCAATATCGCATGCGAGGGCAAGTCTGCGCTCAAAGCGGTCCAGGTCCTGATCTGGAGTTTCGTTCACTAAGAATCTGGATGTATACATGGGCGCATTCGTGCCACTACCTATGCGGCCACCTCTGCCGTCAGAGATGCCAGCGATCGGGCGCGGACTGGAAGTTGTGGTACTACCAACATTCCATACTGAACCATGCCCGCCATGTGTTCCAGGAGAGCTTACCCTTCGTAGGCCCAGAACGTTGAGGCCATTGATCGTGCTGGAGCGGGATCTCGGTGTGCGATGTTCCTCCACGCTGGATCTGAGCCTGTTGGCGTCACGGATTCTAGTCGGGCTGAGGGAAGTAAAAGGATCCGGGGATGCCAAATTCTGACGAAGTAGCTTCTCAGTGTTTGACAATTGGTGAGGCGATTTGCCCAATCGAAAGGTCTGCGAGGTCGATACAGATGGACGACGCCTTGGGATGTAACGGTCCGGAGACGACGACGGAGTTCTTGGCAGAATCCCGGCAGTGAAGCACCTCGGATGAGGCTTTCGAGCTTTATCGCGACCGCGAGGCGCACTGTCTTCCAGAGCTCTTACAGCGGACGGCTGCAAAGGGAAAGGAAATGCATCAAGGGCTTTGGAAGCCTGCGTATATGGAGTAGGATCATCGAGCGAGGAGCACTCAGAATCCGGTGGAGAAGGAAAAGCAGCGCCGTACGGCTGCGTGAGATCCGTGGAACCGCGCGATTTCCTCACGCGTAGAGCCCGAGGTTCTATAGAGAAGGAGAGTGGCGGGACTGAGACAGGACGAGAAATCTTAAGGAGAGAAAAGTCTGTAGTGATGGAAAGATCCTCTACAGACGTTGACACCGTGCGTGGCATCGTGGTGCCACGTCAAAAAGAGAGAAAAGACCAGTGGAGAAAAATGCTGTCAATGAAAGACTGCTGGCTATAGCTCTAGCAATGTTGTACCTGTCTATACCAGCATATGGGTTAGTAGTCACACGCCTGCGTCAGCAGGTAATGAGCGTCAAGTCGCTCATGGTGCGTGGATTGTTGACATTGCCGCTTATGTAAGTCGGCCTAATCAGGCAACATCGCAGCTTCCCTTATTCTCCACGACAGTATATGCGTTCATAGGAAACAAATCGAATAGTAGTTATTGAAAAATGGCCAGTGTGAGTAACTGAATTTTCTATGTCCTGCGGTTGCTAATCCCTTCTCTGTAGCATGGCATACCAAGACATGGTGCCGCCGAGCCGGGGACTGAGCAGGGCCGCAAGAGAGAGCTGCAGAAGATCGAGGAATACCAAAACCTGGTAAACCAAGTGAACGATAAGGTAGATTGGAAGAACGTGTATATATATACCCCACGTTGACATCGAGACAGATTCGCGAAAGACAATACACCAACGAGGTGCTTCGAATGACGTCAAAATTGCTAACCCTAAATCCCGAATACTATACGATTTGGAACCATCGTCGATTAATATTGCAGCATCGCTTTCGTGAACACACGAATATCACCCTAGACCAGGAAGATGGTGACACCACGGTTTCCTCCGGCCATGAAGTTATCATCGAAATCATCTCGGATGATCTTCAATTCCTGGTTCCTCTACTACGAAAATTTCCAAAGTGCTACTGGATCTGGAACTATCGTCTATGGCTCCTTCAACAATCAACTAGTCTATTGCCAATACCATCTGCGCGACGGCTATGGCAGGAGGAACTCGGTCTTGTTGGCAAAATGCTCAGTCTGGACAGCAGGAACTTCCTTGGCTGGGGCTATCGAAGGACGGTCATTGCAGCATTAGAAGATGAATGTTTGAATACTGGTGAAGACAACAACAGCATGGTCGAGCAAGAGTTTCGATATACTACGAAGATGATCGAGAGCAATCTGTCCAATTTTTCCGCATGGCACAGTCGAAGCAAACTAATCCCGAGACTGCTGGATGAACGGGGAGCGGATGAGACGGCGAGAGAAAAATTCCTCGATGATGGTACCTTGCCATGAAGTTCGTTTGGTCTACCGTTGCTGACCAATGTGCAGAACTCGTACTTATCCAGGAGGCGCTTTATACAGACCCCTATGACCAGTCTCTATGGTTTTACCATCATTTTCTCATGTGTACCTTTGATCCGCATTTATGCCAATACACGATGGCGTCTCATCTTACGCCTGATCAGCGTCTTGAATATGTCACGAAAGAGATCGACAAGATCCTGGAAATGCTCGATGGTGCAGAAGATTGCAAGTGGATTTACCAATCGCTGATACAGCTGTCTACGATGTACAAAGCTTCCAGTGGAGCGTGGCCTAGTCAGGCCGATGGTATTGAGGATTGGGTTAAGGAGCTGCGAAAGCTTGATCCACTAAGGACAGGAAGATGGAATGAACTAGGTCTTGCACTACACAATGAAGTGTAAGTGGCCGCAATTTAAGTCACCATTCCATCTTCCCGACGATGAAGTCCGTATGGAGTCAAATGCTTGTGCTTGCAAATTTCCATACTCAGCAGCGGCTTGGGGCTATCGAACATCTGGGAGTGCACAGCAGTGAAGTGGATCAAGCGGAAGATGTGCGCTGTGAATGCAGACCCCTTTCCGAAGTTCAACCTCCCATTGCTCCTCATCCTAGAACCTACCACTCGACCACCCAGCGTTTGCTAGCAACAAGGTCAGCGACGTCCCTAACGATAGTGCGGTCGAATTCCGAATTCCCCAAGGTCATTACGGTGTTCAAACAACAGATTGCAAGGCAACAAAAACCGTGAATAACTTTCTTCTTAAGCTAGGCTTGAGTTATTGAGTGATGCTAAAGTATCGCAGTCACTCAAACATGACGATCCCAACCACCATGTTGGTTTACCTCGTACAGGTTACTGTCATAGGTACCTCTAATCCAGCGGTTACCCGGCTCATATCGATTCCAGCAACCGCTACTTTCGAGGCACTTCACTTGGCACTTGAAGCCGCCTTTGGTTGGGATGGACAGAAACTCTTCTGGGGCTTACAAGTACACAGTTATCGAGGGAAACCCTCTCACTCGAGACCGACACGAGGATTCGAATATCCTACTCGGGATCTATGAGATCGAAAGCAATGATTGTGGCTATCGCGCTATAGGAGATGCACCAGTCGTCGAGCTGTACAAAGTGTTTGACAACTACGAGTATCGCAAGCAGGGCTTGGCGCATATATATGACAGCTACCTCGACGGACCAGAGCATGCTATTCACGTTGTTGGACGTACCACAAGCACAACGGGCGGAAAAGCGGTGTGCCTTGGAGGCCAAGGTTATACCTCCTCAGAGTTTGGCTAAATGCACAGGAGTCCAAGAAGGCGATTCTCACCACCTAGGACTCGGATCTGGATAAGGTGAATGAAAGGATGACGAAACTCTGAACCTGGAGCACGAGCTCTTGCATCTGCGAAGAAGACAAGCGAGCTGGCGAGTTGCACATGAGACAGTCTGGTAGGAGGGCCCTGGTAGGAGAGTCTGGTAGGGGAAGTTGGAATGCCATGACACACAGGTCTTATCATTGATCGCTTACATCCTTGTAACATTGTGATTTCCATCTCATCATGACATCCATCTCGCCACCCCCTACAACCCCACCGTAACTCCCAAGCCCACCAAACACCTGTCCAAACCCCATCCCCTCCAATCCTCCGGCCTCAATCGCCCGGGTCCAATCCCCCTCCCCTCGCCCCGTCCACTTCCCCATCCCCATCCCCTCGCCCCTTCTCAACTCCCCTCCCCCTCTCCCTCTACTCAACCCCCCCAATTCAAACAAACGACCCCCTCCCTCCCCCCCTCCACCACCCCCCCCACCACCCCCTTAAACGCCCCATGCGCCCCACAGCTCTTATCATAAAACTCCATATCCTCTCGACACGCAAACGCCGTCTTCGCCACCACCGTAAACCCCTGCGAGCGGTCCATACCCGGCAGTAGCGGATCGGGCAGAACGAGCGAGGCGTGCGGGGCGAGGATATAAGGAGCGGAATCTTTGGTGGCGGTCTCGGAGAGGGTTTTAAAGGCTTCGAGGACGGCGGTCTGGTCGGCTGGGGAGGGGATTTTGAAGAGCGTGATGCGGTGGATGGAGGGGGTGGGTGGGGCCATGAGTTGGCTGGATGGGATTTTCTTTTTCTTCTTCTTCTTCTTCTTCTTTTTCTTCTTCGCGGTTGTGGGGTTGGAGTGGTGGATGGATTGGAAGAGGGTGGAATCAGAAGTCTAGTAGTGAATGGAACATCGACAGATTGGTTTCAACGATGGGTAAATGCCCAGCGTTCCAGTCTGCTGAATTCTGTAATGCATCTCGATCATTTCGGCGACCGAGTCGGTTCGGGTGGTTCGATGACCCCATGCTTCTGATTGGACAAAGGCAGCAGCCACGTACGGATCATTCGCATCATCTAACGTATTTCATTCGGAAGCTATGTCTTCCTCTACTAATAATACAATATAGGTATATACCCGTCGTTCCCCGGCCAAAAAAACAACATCGATGCATGCGCGCGCTTGCTACCAGTACCGTACCGTACACCGCCTGCCCGCCAAACCATGCAAATGCGCTGCAGCGCTGAAGCCGACTTGAAGATGATCAAAAGAACGCTGTACAGCCAGTACAGCAATAGTTAAAAACAACTGGGTATTATGCGCTCGTGAAATGACAGATGCTAGTCACCTAGGGCCTTACGGAGATCGCTCCATTTCTGCTTCAGGGTCTCGTAGTCGGAGTGAATCTTGAGGTTACGAGTCAGCAATGCAAGTCAATACCTATGAAGAAGGTCCCATACCTCAGCATACTGCATCTTCGTCTCCACAAGACTCTTCTCCATATCCGCCATCTGCTCCTCCAACGCCCGATTCTCATTTTGCACTTCAAGATTCCGCGTCATGATGCGTTCCATCTCCGCCTTAAGTCTCTGCTCCACCTCTTCCGGTTGCCGCTCGACGACGCTTCTCAGCTCCTCGACTTGCCCTTTCAGACTCTCGTTCGCGTCTTGGAGCTCCTGATTCACGACTTTGGTGCGGACGAGCTCCGATGCCATCTGTACATGTTCCGTATCGGACTTCTCGGCGCGCTCTTCCAGCGAGCGAACCTTGAGTGATAACAGTGCATTGTTTGATCGAAGTGATTCTAGTTGTTCTTCTCTCTCCCGCTCAGCGCTCATCTTGACTTCCCACTCGACGGTGTAGCTTTGAAGCATTTCAGGGGAGATCTTTACAGCGCAAGCATCTTGGACCAGCATATCCGCACGATACACCTCCTTGTCGATGCCTCCAGCGTTGCCGAAGAACCCGGACTCTAAGATCGAGTTTGAAGATGGGGCTTGGTCAATATATACATCGAAAAGCTTCTCTTTGAGGAAGGTGGTGAGGCTGGCCATGTCGTTCATTCCAAGTAAAGTCTGTGCATTCTTTTGCATTAGGGCAATCCCAAACTTCAGAATGGCGCCTTCCAGACCCTCGCTCAATATCAGATCATAAATGCGAAGGACTAGTTGCAAAGGGAAGCGATATGCGAAGAGTGTGAGAAACCATTGAGTGGCATATAGTTGCGGAGTGACGCCCTTGCGGTGAAGATGACAATATAAAGCTGGCTCGAGATCCTCGAGTAGTCGTTCGAACTGATAGAGATGTAAGTGGAGGCCGGGCATGTCCTGGATAAACATCTCCCTGAGATGATATTTGTTCATCAAACGGACGAGCAGACAAAACGCTTCTTCTTCGGGCATCTTGTACCTTGTTAGCGACAGTAAAATCGATTGGTAAACAGGCTTACACTGAACAACAATGGCATCACTAGAAAGTTCATGCCTTGCGCATATCCCACACCCTCATCGAATAGTGCATATGCTTTGCAGACTCCAAAAAGCCCGTCTTGGAGACCGGCAGCTACGGCATACTTCGAATAACTAGTCCTTGCGCCCAAATCTCGCTTAATCTGTTTCTCAAGCCTTAGTAGAGCGGCGTCCTCTTTTGCCTTCACTCTCCTCTCAGCTAGCATGGCAGCTTGTAGTTTAGCAACACTTTCGCCTTCTCGTTCTTGCGAGGACGTGGGGGAAGTTATACCGTTAGTCGCGGATGTAGCAGGCGTGGAATGATCTGAATGTATGGATGAAGCGGAGGAAGCCAAAGATTCTTTCTCCTTGGAAGTCCCGTTGAGATGTCCATTTGTTAACCACTGACCGCTGGATCCACTAATCCGATCTTGGTCTTTGTCGGTCCCTCGTACGAGTAACTCTCTATATACACCTTCGAGCTCCTCATTTTTACTTTGGGCAAGCACTTGCCAGACAACGCCTCGGATAGCGCTTGGGATCCCGCTTGCTATAGCACGATTGAGTTCCTCTGGGCTTGTCCTAGCAACAGCTGCCGGACCTTCGTACACCACCGACTGCCAGAGATCCCAATCGACGGGGGATGCAGGGTCATTGATCATTGACGGTCCAGCAGTCACACCGGAAGCAGTTCCAGGGGGCAAGGTGGGATTGACAGCTGGGACTTTGGTCGGAGATTGAGAGGGACTTTTTGGGAGACCACCCTCCTTCTCGTCAGCTATGCTTGTGGGGCTCCCAATCCCTAGTCCGACGCTCGCACCGCGTCCGATAAGAGCCGCCAAGGCTCCTCCATTTGCAGTTGACAGTCCTGCGTCTTCTACATCCAAAGAATTTATTCCAGCTTCTTCTCTCATCCGTAGCATCTTGAAGCGGTCCCGTAGACTGTTCTGTGGGGTTCCCCGGGGCCCAGGACTGAGGCTCCCAGATTCATTGCTTTCTTCCAATCGACTCAGCATGAGTTCGGGGTTGCTACCAATCGTATTTATTGATGAAGCAGTGTTGTGCCGGTCTAGTGCAGAAGCAGGAGCTTGTTGAGCAGAGGCAGCTTCCTTGTTGCCAGATGTATGCCTCGAAAGCCATGAGAATGGGCCGGTCAACTTTCGTGACGGTGGAGTTGGCGCTGGAATGGTTTGTTTCGAGGATAGGGGTACTGGAGGTGGGGGCCCCCATGGAATTGAAGGCAAAGAACCAGAAAGCCCTTGGGAGCGGGGCGGCAACTTTGGTGGAGGTTCTGCAGGTTGTGCAGTGTCGTCGCTCGAGGTTGTTTCGATGGAACGGGATTTGTGCGAACTCTCGCTGTTGTTTTCGTCGAGATGTACATCGTCAAGTGATGTTATTGAGATTCGGTGAGCAGTAAGCAAAGGTGATTTCGGATGGTCTTCTTGCGGCACGAGTTCCGGCTGTGAGTCGATGGCTTTTGTATCTTCAGTGGAGTTCCCATTTGGCATTGGTGGTAGCGGTTCGGACATTTGAGGTGTAGCTGTTTTGGACGACGACGGAGGATGGCCAGTCAATGATCGTACAGAGGTGATAGACTTGGACCGATGTGGTTCTGGGCGTGAGGTTGTATCTGGTGCATCTTCGAACGTGTCCTAATCCCCAAGGTTAGTCATCTAAATTGGTAGGCTAGCTGCCAGTTGCACTTGCCCCTTCACGGTCCGAGCTATCTCCACTGGAGATTTTGGTGTCCATTTCCGCCACGTTCACCTCGCCAATTCATGACAACGAAGAAGACGGCACTCGTTGGGAATCCGCTGAGTTTGAGGGGCTGGAGGGTGAGCTCTGGGTCTTTGCGTAGCAGCCAGGGTCTCTAGGGGGATGTGGCTGCAGCCGCTTCTGGTTGAAGCAGCTGGTCCTCAGGGCGTCCTCGAAAGTCGGCAATAACACTAATTGGAGGGAGTGGGGGACTCCAACTACTGAGGTCTTCGCAGACACTGTTGCGTATGCGACTCAGGAAGTGGTGGATGCGTTGTAAACGGAGAGTGGCATGCATGGACACAGATGTCCCCCGATTTCCTTGGCATCAAGGGGACGTTTACACTTTACGCTTTACAGCATTGGCAAGGGCGAGGTCCCCTCTATAGCGGCGTATGGACTAACCGAAAGCAGCAGTGCGCTTCGCATGAATTTGACTACCTTACCTCTATCCCTTGCTTCATAAAGACGGCCTAAACAATGCACTGAAGGCCTTCTGTGATTTCAGATTCTCTCAGGTAGCTGTGACACAGAGGCGTTCTGATCTCCTTCAGCTCTCGTAAAGTGAGTCTAACTAGCGAATAGCTTACACGCCGCTGGCTTTCCCCTATCGGAGTAAATGGGGACCTTAGCACGCTCAGGAGGCCAGCGTTCCGCGTAGGAGCGTATCAGCTTTGACTTTGAGACTTTGTCCCAAGTCACTGCCGCTTTCAGCACTCACAAAGCGATATACAGAGTACGGATGGATACAAAGACGCAGCTAAGATCACTGTTGTCGTTCCGTCGTCAACGTTCAAATCTGTAAGAGGGATCCGTCCACTCCTAGGTACATGAAGAACGAATCTATCTCCAACTGTTCCTATATACTTTCAAAAATTTGCCCTCTCCGCTTGCTCCCTATTGCTCCCATGTACTTTCAGAGATTCCCCCTCTCCGCTTGCTCACGCTCGATCGCCTCAAACAGACTCTTGAAATTCCCCGCACCAAAGCCTTCGAAGTTGTTTCTTGAGATTATTTCCAGGAAGACTGTGGGTCTGTCCATGACGGGCTTGCTGAAGATCTGGAGCAAGTATCCGCCTTCATCAAAGTCGATTAGGATGTTGAGCTTCTCGATCATCTCGAAGTCCTCCACTAGTTTCATTCCAGTCGTCTTCAGCCGCGTACGCATCGTATCATAGTAGCTCGACGGCACACTGATGAATTCGACTCCGCGTTTCTTGAGATTCGTCACACTCGTGATCATGTCGTCGGTACGAAAGGCAATGTGCTGTACACCAGCTCCGTTGAAGAAATCGACGTACTCCTCTATCTGCGACTTTTTCTTGCCAGCTGCTGGTTCGTTCAAAGGCATTTTTATCACTTCATTATGAGACGCCACGACCACAGAGCGCATGGCAGAGAACTCCGTACACATGTTGGCGTCGTCAACAGACCAAAAGCGATGGAAGCCAAGGCATTTCTCGTAACTAGAACCGTCAGTATGTAGATGAAACGTGGAGTGCCTGTCAAGCATACTATTCGCAAGCGGACTCCACCTCGTTCCAATCTTGATTCCCCACGCAATGATCGATCGTTTTCAGTGGAACCTCTGGCAGATATTGCGCTAAAGGATCTGCAGTCTTTGCTGGGTGATACCCAGGCAGAAAGGCCCCCTGATAGTTTGAACGCTCGACAAGGGTATGAGTTGTATTACCAAAAGTGCTTATCACCGCGGTTACAGCCTCTCCATCGACCTTGTCCGTTAGAGTTGTTGGCTGCTGAACACTTCTTGCACCGTTGGCGATAGCTTTTTCATAGACGGCTCTTACATTGTCCACTTCAAATGCAACATCTTTCACGGCATCGCCATGCCTTGTCAGATGAGAATGAATCTCTTCAAGTAGTTGTGCATCATTGTCAGGGATGGTGCCTTCGTGATCGCCAGGACTTCGTATTGGCGAGGTGAGTACGAACGTAGCATGTCCATTAGACACGACATGAGAAGCAATATATTGAGACCCCGTCTCCAGGCCACGGTATGCCAGTGGGCTAAATCCCATGCGGGTGATGTAGTATGACGCAGCTTGTTTGGCGTTGCCGACATACCATGTTACATGGTCATAGCCTCGATAGCTTAGGTTGGAAGGGGAGATAGGAGGTTCAGTGGAGGAAAGGGGTACAATGGAGCCATTGCTGGCAATGACAATGGGACGGCCTGTAGAAGAATCCATGAGCAGCGAAAAAGTGACGAGAAATGGGATGGGCGTGTAGACAAACGCACAACACTATAAGATGAGAAGAAACAAAAAAGTTCTCAATGATGCTATGTAGATATAGACATGTGGATGTAGACGGTAGACATAGACATGCAGACAGAGACATGCAGCCAGGGACAGTTAAGAGTAGGAGAACGCCAATAGGAAGCAATTGGCGAAGTCGGGTATCAGTAGAGGAAAGCCTCTGGACGCTTCTTGAATCTTGATAGCCGACCATGTGCAGAAAACAAGCGGGGCGTGGCACAAGGTTATCTTGTGACTGCATAGCGAGATGATCATTTTCGTCATCGGTACGAGCACAGATACACAGAAGTTACTAAGGCACAGAAGAATTGTGTACTAAGTTACATGATCCTTTGATAGGTGGCAGCGAGGAAAACGGAAAATGCGTTGGCTGAGGAGGCGAGGGAGGCTTCGGCTACTAGCGGGAACGTCTGAATGTGGTTTGGACGGTCGTCGCGCAAATGTCGACCGCTCCCCCTTCAGACACAAAAGCTGGTAGGCTGCAACACCTCAAGAGAGCAACTGACTCGGTGTCGGAATCATTCTGTCATCTTGCATCTGATCTCCCCGCTACAATGGAAGAATTCATGTTCTTGTTCTTTGTGAAGGTAGATTGTCTTCTCCCAGCAAGCTTGACTCCGTATTCCGTTTTCCGTTGCCTCTTAATACAGTAGTTGCTCGTCTGAATCACTTCTGCGAATTGCTATCATGTCTGAAAGGGTCGATCTGTCTTTCAATGACTCGGCAGTGCTGACGCAGCTCTTCGACCCCGAGAGCTCCCCTACGAGTGGTGTCGTCGTTGATGTGTCCTTACCCAGTGATCCAGTGATCAGGGATGCAGATCTACTATCATCATTGAGGATGCAAGAGAGGGAGATTGTTAGGCGTATAGAAGTGGTCTGTACGGAGTCAGCATCGTCTGTCGCATGCACTCAAACCCTCTGCGAAGCCTACGACAACCTTTCGTCGTTGATCAACACATATCCGCAATACGCTTCTCTCCGCAATAACCGCGCCCAGCTTCTTCGCATCCAGTATGGAGACAGTATTTTAGTAGCTTCAGAAGATTTGTTGGCGGTGCCAAAGGCTTCGAGTGCAGGTCCTACGGCTCTCGAAGATCTCAACACAGCCATCGCCCTCCTGACACCAGCAAGCTCACAAAATCTTGTTTCTCCGGCGCAGGGACGGACTCTTGCCCAGGCATACACGCAACGCGCGGCGCTATTTCATGCCACGGCGAAGATACTCGCGGTTCGAAGAGGAACCTCCGAAGCTCAACAACAACAATGCCGCGTAAATGGTCTGCAACACTGGGACTGCCAAGATTATGAAGAAGCAGCAAGTCGAGACTTCTTGATGGGCGGACGATATGGAAACCAAATTGGAAAAGCGTTAGCAGTCCACACCAATCCGACTGCGAAGCTCTGTGGGCAAATGATGCAACAGGCGATGAGGAGGGAACTCTTACCAAAGACGTGAACGTAATGAGTGATTAAAAGCAGCCTTGCACGGTGTTCTTCATGTCAACCAAGCTTGAGTCTACCTGCTAAATCACTGGAGGTTCGGCGGAACGAAATCTAAAGCCGGACCGGATCCGAAGCAGGCGTCATTCACGGCCATGTGGCTGTAAACATCAGAACTGATCTCACTCGTCCCTGCAAAGAGCAATTGTAGTAGGAAAAGCATAACTTCATTGATGCGGCTAGAAAGAAAAAGGCAACATGTGAACGACTACTGCGGTTCCTTGGGTATGGCATCTCAGATGCCTGAAATCAATTCTTGTCTTCCTGACGCCTCTGATCTCTTGCGCCCTCACCTTCTCGCACTTCAAAGCGTCAAGTATGCTTGTCGCTTCTGTGGTTGGTCCTCCGGTCCTGACCGAGCCTTGATCTCACTTGAGTATGCCGAAATATCGTACAACCAAACCATTCTTGGTACGTTCCCGCGTTCGGACGCCTCGATCGACTGTGCTACGCCCAAGAAGCTGTCCAGAAATTCTCCACGCTTTGCAATGGATTGCAGGGCGCGTTATTCATCGCTTGCTGGCTAGCACAAAGTTTCTCCTGGGTAATTTTCAGCTCTATCTGGCGTCGGAACTGTTCCCGTTTCTTGATGGTCTTTATCGATGTATCACACGGAGCGATTTCCACGAGCTTAACGTCATCCTGGTACAACTTTTCCAGCTTGATGTCGGTATTGATGTTCTGGTTCAAGCCGAGGTCCGAACGACTCAAATGCCCATCTTGCAACGAGACATTCAATGTGGCACTATCGTCAATGTCCTCCTGAGATCCGACCTCCGTCTGCGTGTCGTAATGCTGCTGACTGGGCACACTCTCGTGGTCAATTGCCTTGAGTAAATCATGACCAAGAAGTTCCGATGCTGTTTCGTCGACGCATGGTGTCTTTATGGACTCGGCCGTTGGCAATTCCCAGACTTGATCCAAGGGGTAGGGGTCGATCATGGCTTTCTGTTTCCACACGACTGTCTCGTTTCCAGGGACCCTTGGAAGTGCCGGAAAGCGCTTGTATCCTGATGTATTCCGCTCATCTCCTTCTTCTTTCATCTCTTCCATGGACGGCCAGGGAGCAGAGGGATAGTCCTCTGGCGGCTGGTACCAAACAGACCATATCGTCTTCTGCGAAAGGACTGCCCCCCGGCTCCAATCGAAGATCTTCCCACCAAATGCGGGTCCAATGCCATGCACGAGGCCTGCCTTGATGTTCGCCTTTCGTTCCGCCTGTAGGTTCGCTGCTTTCATATTTTCCTCTTCGGCCTGGTATTGCAGCCACTCCAGACGATGAGACAACCATGCGCTGTAAGTGTGGGGAAGAAACGGAGAACGCGGAACCAGGGTCATCCTCTCCAAGTTCTCGAAAACGACTGCCCATCTCTCTTTCTCAGCTGCTACCGGCGCCACCCATGTCTTTGAATTTGTGTGTGACATCGCCAATGCGACTTAGGTGTCCAACGGTTGCCTGGTTTCAACGATCTCAAAGACACGAGTTCGTTGATTCAATTGTGTACAGGGGCCTCATCAACTGGATGAGTACGGCTTCAAGCATCCATCATCAGCTATTGTCATGTCAATAGACTGGATCGGAAGATGTACTTGCCTGGACATCCCAAGGACGTTGGGTGATGGTTGAAGCCGACAGGAGTTGTGAGTGGTGATGCTTGACGTCAAACACAACAAAAGACTCGTTTTCTTATGGCTGTCGGCGATGGGTCCACAGCGTGGCGAATGCAACAGCAGAGAGCAAGAAGTGGTTGGTGTCGAAGGAAGAGGGTTTGGTGATGGGGTGGAAGGTTTTGTTCAGGAGATGAAGCAAACTCTGGAAGACAATAGGCAGACAACAACTCGGTGAATGAGTGGCAATTCACTGCCTTGCGACTGACCAAGCCTTAGGGGCTTCCGAGGTCCTTTGGGAAATATTTCATTCACTACGTAACATTCGTCCGGGGTACGGAGGCAGCAGCCGGAGGTGGTGGCGGTTCGCTTGGATGTTTCGTGATAGGGATAGACCCTGGGATGCTGAAGTGGAGAGGACACTCAGGGTTACGACGAGATGGGTGATTCCTCGGTGCAGGGAGGACCATGGCGGTGAGATGACCTGCTACGTGCACAAACTGATTCACGTTTTCATGGAAGCTTAAGACGTCACGCTTGTGTGCTGGCACATGATTACCTATTGCGCAAGAACATGCTCCTTCAGATGAATGCTAGAATAGTGAACCTCCTGAACCTCGTGTAGCCATTGACTATTAGGCAATGCTTCACCAGTGAACCCTGCAGTCACTCATCCCAACACGACCAAAAGAGATCTTTACGTGCTCTGATACCACACAGTGGATAATACGTTGCGTTCAAGATACGAGTTTCCTCATAGACGCATATTGTGGTAGGGTTGTTCCCATAGACTCACCGCTCCCCCGGAACAGTTCCCGAGGTAGAAGCTAAGGTAGCCGTAGGCTTGTCACCACGAGGCATGAAAACGTGCTCTTCCGCGCATTCACTGAAGTCTGCCATTTACCATTTAGGTCACGAGGTCGTGACGCTCATAGGGCTGACCTAAGTACTCGTGCTCGGCTCATACCATTCGAATTTCAGCCCTGCTCCCCTAACATTAACAACACCATCGAATTCATCATCTACTTTCCCTTACGACATGCCTTCAGTACCTCTACATCCGCCTTCCCAGGACAGATCAAACCTATCCTCCAATACTTGGAACCCTATGCCGCAATTACTGCAAACCCCGTCGGGACTCGCAATCCTCGAACTCCAAGGAACCATCAACATGCCCTCGGTAGATGCATCAGATCAACCGAACACCCAAGAAGAAGGCTTTCCCCGGCAGACTCCAATCGGCCGGCTTGTGTTCCCAGATTACTCTACTTCTGACCCAAAAGAGAGTACAGTGTGGATGAAGAAAGTCTACCTCTACGTTGGACGGCACCAGCGCCTTACGGGGGAGGTGAAGAAACTACCGAAACCACTGGCGATCATTCGCCGCAAAGAACCTTCTGGTTCTGGAGCCGGGACTGCAGCGACGGTGTCTGATGAGGAATTGGAGATTGTGGAGCTGGTGTATCACAAGATTCTCTTTTCGTCGAGACCGGAGCCTGTCAGTGTTGGTGTGTAGTGTTACCACACTCGGTCCAGGATCGCCATGTGTTGTCCTAGACGTCTAGTAGGTGGCGCTCTGCGTGGAGTCGTGTTAGCATGCTCCTGTCGCCAATGAGACCAATCGAAGGAAGGCCCTCGACGGCTCGTTATACTGGGTTGATCGCGATCGATTGGCCCAGCAGCTGGGCTTACTCCCAGTAGCAGCTGACACGCCTCTCGGGCACAATTAGCATGGATGATACTACTTTAACCAACCCCTCGAAGCGTTGTGTGAGCCATCCGATGAGATCAATCGTCGATCAACACGCAACCTGTGTGTCCGGGGCACGCATACCCTTCACCAGTCCGAGCTTGACCTCTATATATGCTCGGCCACGTCTCATGCTCAAATCCGATATTCACGAAAACCACTTTGAACTTTGAGAATAAACCATAGCGCTACTTACCTCCCGAAAAGATGAATGGTATTAGCATGTATGAGGCGATCCTGCACGTGCTCCAGGGCGGATCATCTGTTCTAGGCTGGCTCGCAGTTTTGGTAGGGTATCAGCGGGGCTTCCCGTTCTCTAACTAACATAACCAGACGCTTCTCGTCATTCCGATCTGGGGTATTGGTACCGCTATCTATAACGTCTACTACCACCCACTATCTGGCTTTCCCGGCCCTAAAGTCGCTGCAGCCACTCGATGGCCCTACGTCTTCCGGATCATCAACGGCAGAAAAGTTAACTGGACGACTGCCCTCCACTCTGCTTACGGGGAGGTCGTTCGTATAGCCCCGGATGAACTTTCTTTTATCAATCCTTCAGCTTGGCATGACATTTTCATCCGCCGGCCTCAGTTACCTAGAGATATGAAGCTCATGCCAGACTGGTCTCCAACCAATACTGAGCCGTTACTTGGGCCTAATAACGAAGATCACGCTCGCCAGAGACGTATCCTTGCGCATGCCTTCTCCGACAAAGTTTTGAGAGAGCAAGAGTACATCTTGCTGCGATATATCGACCTCCTAGTTAGTAGGCTCAAAGAGCAGATCAATTCTGGCGGTACATCTGCCGTGTTCGATATATGTGATTGGTACAGCTATACTACGTTTGATATCATTGGGGATCTATGCTTTGGCGAATCTTTCCATAGCTTGGAGAACATGGAACATCATCCATGGGTTGCGAATATCTTCAAAGGTCTGAAGTTCATAACTTGGCTGACAGCTCTGAGCTACTTCCCTCCGGCGGACTCGGTGGCAAAATGGTGCATGCCTCGCTTTGTGAGCGGTAAGATTCGGCAATCGTTCGAGTTCACAGTCAAGAGGATAGATTGGCGTATGCAGCAGAAGACGGAAAGACCAGATATCATGACCTACATCATGCAGAATAACTCTACTCAAGGCATGACTAGGGATGAGATTGATGCCAATATGTCGGTACTCATTCTCGCAGGCAGCGAGACGAGTGCCACAGCTCTATCGGCAACAACCTGGTATCTGCTCAAGAACCCCGAGACTTTGGATAGGCTGCGGAAGGAAATCCAGGGGGCCTTCAGGACGGACAACGATATAAATTTGTCCAGTGTCTCTACCTTGCCATATCTACATGCGGTATTAACGGAAGCTCTCCGCATGCACCCGCCAGGGCCGCTCACTGTCCCTCGGATAGTGACTCTTGGTGGCCTCCAGATTTGTGGAGTGTTTGTTCCAGAAGGAGTGAGCACCTTCTCCGTATATTCACAATGCACGACTAAAGCACGATAGACAAACGTTTCGATCCCCCAAAAGACGGCCTATCACTCGCCTAGGAACTTTACTGACCCCGAAGCATACATCCCCGAACGCTGGCTTCCAAATGCCGATCCTCGCTTTGCCACTGACAGGAAGGAAGTGTTGGAGCCCTTCCAGGTCGGACCGCGGAACTGCATGGGCAAAAGGTGAAGACAGCCCTTTTCTTTGAAGTTCATTGTGCGTCTATGGACTGATAGTGGCGGCAGCTTGGCCTGGGCCGAGATGAAATTGATGCTGGCGAAAATGATATGGCATTTCGACATGGAACTTGCCGACACCAGAGGCGATTGGACGGACCAGAGGGTTTTCACGCTCAATGAGACGACTCCGCTGAATATCAGACTGAGCCCTAGGGTTTGATGCGTGAATATGCACACAGCCGTGCAGACTCTCTGTTGAGTCACACGAGAGTTATGGAGAGAGGTTCAAAAGGATTTGTGGGTTAAGAGCATAATTGTTCAAACTTCCTTGCGGCAGAATTGAAGAATGGACTCGAAGATTCTCAGACCGACGTCTTTGAACGATAGAGCGGCCTCGCTAAACATTCGTTTGGTATGCTCGTAAGGAATCAGAACAGAAATCTAGCTTTGAGGTTATGTAGTCTAGCGCTCCAACCGCAGCACACAATGCTCAATTCTCAACCGCACTACTTTTCTAGAGTTCGGGAGCTTAAAGGCTGGAGATAGGATCCCCATTCTTGCCCCTTCGTCCACACTGCTGTGCCCTAGACCCTTGCACGATACTAACTTGATATCACCACCCGCGGTATCCTCGACCTTCCTTCGGGCCTACCATTCCGCTCTTATGCCCGTGCCGCGACTATGCCATCTTCCCCTTGCACTCTCGACAACCGCGGACTCGTACAAAAGCCCTCAACCAACCCCCTTCCAGCGTAAAGTGTACTAGCGAAGTAGCAAGCCTCAGCGTTTCTGGGACCATCCAATCCGCACATCCCCGCACCATTCCATTGCTATCACCAAATCCAAAGCCGGCACGACATCTCCAAGCCCCGTGCAAGTGAAGCTCCAACGAGCTCGCCACTCGACTCCCTTAAACCCCAGACCGTCACCCTCCGGCTCCCGCATCCACCACGCCTACTGCCGCCTTCACATCGCCCTCCCTCGTCCGCCCCAACCCCTCCTTGGCGTAAAAATCCATCGGATAAACCCCCCCATTCCCCTCCTCCCACCCCTTTCGCCCCCCCAACGCAACCAACGCCTCGTACGGCGTCAACAACGGCCTCTCGAACGCATACCCCCAATCGATACTCAATCGCGGACACGCGATCTGCACCCAACACTCCACCTCGGCGCTCATCAACGCCAACTTGCCCGGGAAAATCTCGCTGAGCAGGATGTTGATGAAGGGTATACCCCGCGCAGTGAGGTGGTTTTCGATGAGGGACATGGTATGATGGTTTCCTTGGCGCCCGAGCGACCCGAGTATGATGCCCCATTTCGTGGCGGACCGGGCGGTGCGGATGGCGGAAAGTCGTTGGGTCAGCATCGAGTCGTGGGCGTAGGTTTCGCGCGTTAGTTTCAGCGAGTACGGATCGTAGCGGTAGGCGGGCAGCGAGGGGTTATGGATCATGGCCGATTCGAGATGGAAACGGCCGTCGCCGAGGTAGAGGATTAGGTCTACGGGCGAGGAGGCGGGGAGCCGTGGGGAGGTGCAGCCGAGGATTTCGCCTTTGCTGAGCGGGAGGGATTGTGGGATTTGGATCTTGTAGCCGTGGTGTTCGAGGAGGGGCTTGATTGTTTGGAGGGTGCTGTTGAATTGGATGGTGGATACTAAGGCGAGGGTTTTGCCCGGGGGGAAGTTTCGTTGCAGGGTGGAGAGTAGGTGCGGGGTCGAGATGCTGATGTCGACGAAGATGTAGAGGGTCGCGATCTGGGTTACGGACAGCGGGATGAGGCAGCTGTGCGCGTAGTGCACTAGTAAGTCGCAGCCGAGGGCACGGGCGGTGTAGTCGTCGATGCAGCAGGCGCCGTAGGTGACGTCGGCCATGATGAGGGTTTCGGTGGCCGGGCAGAAGCGGGTGAGGATGTCGGAAATGGTGGTGGCGAAGAGGAGGAGTCCTTCGGGGAATTGGAGGGCTATTTTTTTGGAACCAGAGGTGCGGATTCGGTGGATGGTTTTGGGGATTTCGAAGGAGTAGTTGGGGGGAAGGAGGGCGATGGCTTCGTTGATGGAGGGGTCGTGGAGGATGGAGGGGGGGACTTGGTTGAGGGCTCGGGCTGGGCGTCTTGGTTGCGCGACTTTGAGGGTGGTTAGTTTATGCTATGGCTATATTTATTTGGGACAGTGGTGGTACCTTGTATGGCTCCGCTGTCTTCGATGGTACTGTTTGGGTCCCCATTTTTGGCTGCTCTTTCGGCCGCTGCTCGTCGGCCTATGAATCTCTTCTTTGGTTGTTTTGGGGTCTCTGCCGCCGGGGCTTCGAGTTCAACATTGATTGCATCTGCTAGATTCGCTTGCACTCTGTCGTCTTCCATACTCTGAGAATGTAAGTAGGCAGAGGTTATTGCTGTAAGTAGAGTGGCCTCCAACTCTCCGAGCCCTCCAAAAGTTCGATAGGGCTGACATATGCCAAGATCGGTACTGATCCTCCGCCGACGTGGCCCAAGCTTTCCCCACAGTCTGGCATTCAACGATGACCTCACATTCATTCTTTCAGAACCCGTCGACACTTGGAATCTCAACTGTTCCTATCTTCTCTACCTATGCCTTCCCTCAGGGCTTTACACTTCTCAACGAGCCTGGGTCGCCAGCTCTGCAATCGCACATTTGCAACCTCCACGCGCCGACTAGCAGAAGAAGTCCGGATAGTCGAGGTCGGGCCGAGGGATGGGTTGCAGAACGAGAAGAACACTGTACCTTTAAAGACCAAGATTGAGCTCACACAACGACTAGCAAAGACTGGGGTGCGAGATATCGAGGCTGGGTCTTTTGTGGCGCCGAAATGGGTACCACAGGTGCGTCCTCAGTGTTACGAATGTTACCCTCTTGCATTGGCCTGAGTACAGTCATGTTGGTCATACTGACATCTTCATGTCATGATCTAGATGGCCAATTCTGCCGAGGTTCTGAATCACATCCTTGGGCATCCTCCCCCAGCGCCTTATACCATTGCATACAACTTCCTTGTGCCTAATTTAAAAGGGCTG
Source organism: Lapillicoccus sp. (assembly GCA_965277795.1). Lineage (GTDB taxonomy): Bacteria > Actinomycetota > Actinomycetes > Actinomycetales > Dermatophilaceae > Lapillicoccus. Next base: position 4,905,897 of record OZ255840.1, on the reverse strand, counting down.
AAGAACTTCATAAAGGCTTCTGGGGAGGCGAATAACGAACAGGGCGAAAATGCTCCTGTCACTTCACCAGAAGACCCGAACGAGGACCCACCACCTCCGAAGCCAGAAGTACAAGAGGTGCCGGCCTCCAATACCTCTACACAAGACCCTAACGAGATGCCTTCCACAACCTCGGGAGTGGATAGCCCGCTTGGACAGGAAAAGACCTCGTCACCTCTCTCAACAGAAATATCTCTTTTCGCAGCAGCTACAGAGGCATTCTCAAGAGCAAACACCAATTGCTCCATTGCCGAATCGCTCGAGCGCTGCAAGCCAATCGTGGCTCTTGCAAAATCCCACAACATTCGTGTTCGTGGCTATGTATCCGTAGCTCTAGGATGTCCATACGAAGGCCCCGATGTATCCCCATCGAAAGTCGCAGAAATCACGGCCACGTTGCTTGAGATGGGCGCAGATGAAGTTTCTGTCGCAGATACCACTGGTATGGGAACGGGACCTCGGACACAGGAGTTGCTCAAGGCCTTGTCTGCTGCCGGTATAGCGAGCAAAGACCTTGCACTCCACTTCCATGACACGTATGGCCAAGCGCTCGTAAATGCGGTGGTCGGCCTCGAACACGGTGTACGAACGTTCGATAGCGCTGTTGGCGGCCTTGGCGGTTGTCCTTTCTCTAAAGGCGCTACCGGCAACGTGGCAACGGAGGACTTGGTGTATTGTCTTCACAGTCTGGGTGCGAAGACGGGCGTGAATGTTGAGAAGATGGCAGAAATCGGTGCATGGATTACCAAAGAGTTAGGAAGAGCGAATGATAGCAGGGCCGGGAAAGCTTTGCTGGCCAATAAGTCATTGTGAAATGGACGAGTCTCAATACCACGGTCTGCTGCACATACAGCGGCGATATTCGTTCCCTTACCCACGGTCCAATAATCACCGGCCCCCATTTTGTCCGATCGAATATGTTCAGGTCCCCAGAGGTCCTCATGAAGGAATGCTGCGCGGCCTGCAGTTGCCACCGTTCATCATGCCCGAGCTTCTCTCCGGAACTGAATCGAAGAGGGCTTACTCAAGAACTCAAGTAGCGGGGTACTGCAAATCTAGGCGACGGAGCAAGACCGTCAGTGGACAAGAGGCCACCTTCGACGAGCGTTTTGGAAGTTTGGAACTTCCTCGAGGCCAAGTATACGTGGTATTGATCCCTTCGCGAGCCATATGTCGAGCCTCAGTCAGTCCTTGCCAGTATCCACCACAAAGTACCGCCCAATCTTCTTCGGTGCCTGTGCCAGCGCATCCCAATCCTCCACGCCCTTTGCATCGACCGGCAGGTCCCTCCGTCTTCTGATACGTCGCGTTTTCCCCGGGACTGTCTCCTCCTTTGCAAAGGCGTCTCTCAAACTATCCATGGTAATCTCGTTCTCTTTTTCAGCTTCAGCGGTCTCATCCCTTATACTTTGCAATGGCCGAACGCCGCTGGTGTCCACGCTTTGTATCGCTCTTACGAAGTAGAGTTGCGACTCGAGGGTCTGAATCATCTTCGATTCCTCTTCTTGTGATTTTGGAAGTGGAAGCGCAGACAAGCGGAGAAGGTGATGGAGTTGCTTTTGAGTGATAGTAGACTCCCGGGAGGGTTGTCGGCTTGTGTCTAGTAGCGACTTAACAGACCATGACGGCTTAGCAAGCATAGCTTCAATATCATCTGGTCCAGATGTGTTCGAGGCAATGCTGCGCGTCAAAAACAATAATCTTGGTGGATTGACGTAAGATCGCTGCACTGCCCTTGCAAGCGGGCTCAATGAGTACCGCGCTCTTAGATATGCCATCACCACCGCAGCTTTGAACCGTACACGGTGATGACAACTCACGAATCCATGCCTCTGAAAGCGTATGCGAGATGAAGCTTAGAGCTCTGGGCAATTGATTCGAGTAACAACGCTAGCGCGACCGCTTATTCCCAGCCCTATGGTAGGGTTGATGGAGGTTGGGATAGCATGTGCCTTTGAAGCAGGTGTCCACCGCAGGGACATTTCACAACTGGCGGAACAGCAAATTATCAGTACTTCTTTCCCACTCCTACATTGATGCTGAGCTGTACGGATCTCCCTCTCTAGAATGGCACAAGACCCTCGAGCTCTGCTACAGAAAGTTGGTCCCTCATCACCCCCTCCAACTACACAATCGTCCAGCTTCCTCACCTAGACTGAACCACAGCTGACACCGAACTTCGCAGGCAGACAAGGCATTACAGGGTGCAAGTGGAGGCTTCAGTCTCTTCGGCGGCCGCACAGAAAAGTACGAAAATGCAGCAGATCTCTACACCCAAGCCGCGAACGCCTTCCGTATGCAAAAGCAGGGTACACGTCTCCCACTTCCCCCACCTCCCCTCCGCACCCTCGAAAGTCCCCACTAATATCCCTACCACACACATAGGCAAAGAAGCCGGCCTAGCATTCGAGCACGCCGCCGCCATCCAAACCAAGAATCTTAACGAGCCCGACGATGCCGCAAATACCCTTACCGAAGCCTTCAAATCCTACCGCAAATCTGATCCTGAAGATGCGGCGAGAGTGCTGCAGCAGGCGATACATCACTATACGCTAAAGGGCAATTTCAGGCGGGCGGCGACGCATCAGCAGAATCTGGCGGAGGTGTATGAGACGGAAATTGGAGATCAAAAGAGGGCGGTCGAGGCGTATGAGACTGCGGCGGGGTGGTTCGAGAGCGATAATGCGGAGGCGTGAGTGTACATCCTTTCATTACCGGGAGCAGGCGAATGTTGTTTAGGGATGGTTCTGGACGGTGGCTAACTCGACCTTTCGGTTGACTGCAGGCTTTCGAACAAGCTCTATCTCAAGGTAGCCGATCTCGCAGCTTTGGAAGGAGACTACTACAAATCGATTGAGAACTACGAGAAAGTGGCTCGATCATCCATCAGTAACCAGTTGATGAAGTGGTCCGTCAAAGACTACTTCCTCAAGGCAGGGATGTGCCATCTAGCCTCCGGTGTACGTCTCCTCCCTTCAATATCTCCCTCCCCCTCCCTCGTTCCTCCCCGCCCCTCCCACTCACACACCTACCGAACTAACCCCTCCCTCCCCGTCACAGGACATGGTCGGCACGACCCGCGCCCTCGAAACCTACCGCGACCTCGACCCCGCCTTCGCCTCCACCCGCGAACACCAACTCCTCGTCGACCTGGCCGAAGCGGTCGAGCAGGGCGACCAGGAAGCCTTCGCGGATAAGCTGTTCCAGTTCGATCAGTTGAGTAAGTTGGATAAGTGGAAGACGACGATTTTACTCAGGGTCAAGAACGCGATTGAGGAGAAGGGGGAGGATTTTTCGTAGTGTGTGGGGATGGAGGAGGGAAAGGAATGAGTAGGTGCGGAAGCAGGGGGAGAGAAAGGTGTGGGGAGAGCATGGTGTGGAAAGGGGAAGGAGTAGAGGGCGTTTGGGGGGGGGGTTTCTCATGAGACGGCCGTTTGTAGCGGGGCTTTTGTGCGCATAGTGCAGGAATGGTATGGGTAGCTGTTTGAATACACGGCTGTTGTTTGGAAGACAGTCCGGAGGCTCTTGGGGATGCCACTTGTAGAAGACGTAGTTAATTGACCTTTGAAATGAAACTATAACTCTCTTGATGAATGCTGGGTCTTGGACGCCTCTCACCTCCGTCATCAGGGGCGGCATTAGAACAGTCTTCAGAGTGCGAGAGATCTGATCGGCATTGGTATCATAACAAGTCCATCCATCGAAAGCAGGCCTCTCGAGTATGTATTCAAGCCCCAATCCACGCATAGCCTGTTATCCACAGCCAGCACCTTCAACCTTCTGCCAAAACGACATACTCCCAACGCCCCCCATCTATCCACCCCATCTACCCCTCCCCTCCCCTCCCCTCTCCCCCCTCATGCAGTCGGCGCATGACTAAACAAAAAACTCACACTCTCGCCATTATGCGTCCTCCGACACGCCTCCGCCAACGTCGGACTAACATCAATCGTCTCCAACCGCGCACACTGCTCCTTCTTCTCCTCATGCGGCACCGTATTCGTGACCACCACCCTCTTGAGCCGACTCCCGTTCAGCGTCTGGATCGCATTGCCGCTCAAGATGCCGTGCGTCACGATGGCCACCACTTCTTTCGCCCCGTGCTGCATCACCGTGTCCGCGGCTTTGACGAGCGTGCCGCACGTGTCGGCCATGTCGTCGACGAGGATGGCGATTTTGTCTTGCACGTCCCCGACGAGCACCATGCGGGAGACTTCGTTGGGGCGGGCGCGCTCTTTGTGGATGAGGGCGAAGTTTAGGTCGAGGCCGTCGGCTATGGACGTTGCTCTTTATCGCGCAACACGAAACATCAGCTCTCTGGCCTTTCTTTTTCCTTTCCTTTTCTTCTGATCGCGCCTCTGTTCTTTCATCCCGACTTGGGGTGGGCTTGGCTGGGATGGAGAAAACCAACCTCTTCGCTCCGCCCGCATCCGGGCTTACTATCACACAATCTCGCACATCCAAATTCTCCCTAATCCACCGCAAAGTGCATGGTTCCGCATACAGATTATCCACCGGCACATTGAAGAACCCCTGGATCTGACTCGCGTGCAAATCCATCGTAATCACATGATTACACCCCGCCGTCTGCAGCATGTTGGCCATCAATTTCGCCGTAATCGGCGCCCGCGACTTGTCTTTTTTGTCTTGTCTCGCGTACGGGAAGTTGGGGATTACGGCCGTGATGCGCCGCGCGGAGGCGGTTTTGCAGGCGTTGATTATTATTAGGAGTTCCATTAGGCCGTCGTTGATGTCGCCGGGGGCGGTGGATTGGAGTACGAAGACTTGGGTTGCGGGGTTAGTGAGGCCGTTTGACTTTGAGAGGGAGAGAGGGGAGGGGGACAGGGTTGAAGAGAATACCATCTTCGTCGCGGACGGATTCGCCAATTGTGACGGAGGTTTCTTGGTTGGAGTATTGGAGGACCATGATTTTGGTCAGTTCAATGCCCAGTCTGGATGCCTGTTAGCTGTGCGCTCTGCTGGATTGGCGCTTTCATCATGGAGTTTACCGATCCGCGACCAGCTTGGCCAGCTGAGGGTGGCTGTTGCCCGTAAGCAGCTTTATTGAGTTGGTCGCCATGGTTGGCGGTTGGTATGACTTTCTTTGGTTTTTGATGTCAGAGATGTTATAGCGGAACGTTCCGTGGTGGAGCACCTTGGCAGCATCGTGGGGGAGGGGGGTTCCTTGGGTTCATATTTGGGTTCACATTTGGGTTCAACTCAACCTACGATGTAAGTCATCCTGACTACATCTTCAATATCTCCTATTCTGAAACTGCTGCAGGGAAAACTTTTCAATTAGATTGGAGCCTTAAGCTATGTACATGGCGAAAAGAAGAGAAGCTAGTAAGACCGCCTCTCAGCCGGACCAGTAACAGACAACCTGCACGTTGCCTGCACCGAATCCTTCTAGCCTTTGTGGAGTACAAGCCTAGGCAAAGATGCCTCAAGACTATGCAAACGCAGATCATGATAGATCAAGGCTAGAACCCCTCCACACAAGCCAACAGTAAAGAGAACACCATCAACAACGCTCGCTAAAATGACTGGTACATGTGGTGAATCCCTGCGCGCCATGCAATGCTCGGTGGGAACGCTTCGTTATCGTGAGGGATGTGGAGTGCCTTAAGCAAAACCAAAGTATTCACTCCCGGCCGTCATCGCGGTGTAGACTTGCTGTCTGAGTGCTTCATAGCTTTCGTATTCTGGAAGATCAAGTTCTGATGCGGTGGTTAGCTTTGGAAGGGTTCAGAAGCATGGAATTCAAAGGGGGCTTACGGTTGAAACATGTGTGCGAGCTCGGTAGGCGGTCTTTGTTACCATAGTCACGGTGGATGTTGAAGCGGCTGAAGCCGTTCATACCCTCAAGTTCCTTGAACCCATTGAGCGGCACTTTGCTGGTACCTGTGACGAACTGAAGCAGTTTGGCACGCTCTTCTTTGTCGAACGATCGAACAGCTCGCCAGAACCACTGGATTTGCGGCGACGATGCCGAGTAGTTGTGGTACTCGGTGTTGTTCTTCCAGTCATCGACATCGATATCAGGTAGACCAGATATGAGCAACTCCAGCTCTTGTTCATTGAAGATGGATATGAGCTCGGCGGGAACAATGTCGTGGAAGCCTAATTCAACGTCAGTATGGTCACAGGTCAAATGTTGAGCAAAGCACATACCTTTAAGGAAGTCCTCTAACTGAGCTTGGACAGATCCAGTCAACCGATATTCGACCAAAAGCTGAACATATTCTTGCTTGTTCTCCTCTGTGACCGGAATGTTGCGGCCGTTCTCAACCAAATCCACAATCTGAGTGTCACCAAATGCTTCGGTCTCATCACAGAAATTCTCTGTGATGATGTCGGTGATGTCGTTTTCCAGCATCCAAAGAAGAGACTTGTAGTAGTCGAGATCCAGTGTCTCCATGTCCTTGATCGATACCGGCTTCCCTAAGATCCGCTTGTACACCGCTCGGCTGAAGTGGCAGTCTAGAGCCCGACCTTCGTAAAGTGCCTTCCCAATAACACGACCGATGAACTTGAAGAAGTAAAGATGCTCGGGATTGATCGTACTTAGCTTGTTGGGGTGGAACGTGGTGCGGTCGGCAGCAACTGGAACGAATAGTGCATAGTCGGGGTTGAACATTTGGCGGGACAAGACTTGGAACCACTCACGGGTCACTCCACCCGCATCGACACCCTCTTCGCCATGGAATCGGATACTTAGCTTACCATACTTCATCTCGTCGGGGCTCTTGAAGTAGAGAGACTTGAAGGAGTCTAGGAACACTTGGTCGCGCCGAACAGACAGCTGTAGTGGCTGTTGTGGATGTCGAGCTTCTATTCCTCGGGAATGTAGTCGCCGTGTGAAATAGTTGCGCTTGTTGTCGAATTCCAAGACCTTCGGGTTCTTCACAAGTAACGAGAATGTTCCGCTCATGAGCTTTGGATTATGGCGTACGAGGTCGTTAAGAATCTTTCGGTGATCTTCGGTGAATCGGAAAAACAGGTTCTCCATTTGTGACTCGGGTGGAGGGCTCGTCACCGCAAAGTGCTTTGCAGCTTTGACCACTGAAGCATCCTTGAGCGTAGTGTTTTTGCAGACGACCATGAGCGCCTCAATAAGAGGGAGCAGTATCGTAGCAACGTTGAGCATGTTCTCCCGTTGGCGAATTGCACTTAAACAATCACTCAGCTTTGTCCAAAGGAGACCGAAAGTCGGATTCTCGTAGAGCGTTGTCAGCAGATCCTCCTTGGCCAACGAGCTCTCGCCTTCCGTGGATGGCTCCTCAGAGGTAGGCTTGGTTTTACCACCATTCCGCTTCGGATCGAACAGGTAATCAAGGGCAGTCAGCACGCGGAGGAGCTTGGCTTGGTCGGAAGATGCGGGAGAGAATTTCGCAAGAGCTATGCCTTGGATATCCGTGCCAGACTCAGCCCGTTGGATCTGGGGGACCAATTCGTCTAGATCACCCAGGATCGATTCGCCCAGTTCTTGAGCTTGTTTGATTAATTCTTTGCCGAAGATTTCCTTTGCTTTTGGGATGGCTGATAGGTTGTTGATGGTCGAGAGAGTGTCTCGGAACGTCTTTGCGCTACACTCGCGGGCGGCAAGAATATTGACAACCAGTCGAAGATTGTACTCAGGTACAACGGGCGGAATTAGCGTTCTTTGTTTCTTTGAATTTTCTTCCTCAACAGCCTTCTTCGACTCATCAGTCTTTACCTCCGAATCAGTTGGTCCATCTATGGCAGTGGCTGCGGTTGCTATTGGTGGTGCCTCACTCAGTGTATCCGGTATGACTGGACTAGCTTCAGCCATGGCCGTATCTTCAGGTTGAGTATTCTCCGCGGCATTCTGAGCGTTCTCCTCATCAACGATGGCGACCACGCCCTCCGTGACTTGATCGCTTGGTGCTTCTGTTGATTTGGTAGGGTCCTCTACCTTTTCCTTGTCTTTTCGGAGCAACATGGTGAGCGGATGGGTGACGCTCTGAAGAAGACTGGACAGCTGCTCCATGCAACTCGAACTCTCCATTATTAGTTTGCGATCTAGCAGACTGAGCAAGGCATTCAGTGCAAATTTGGCGGCTCTGGTCTCCTTGCCCTTTCCCTTCCGACTTGACTTGCTCTTCAGGCCAGATGCAGTCTCGTGTTCGGTAAGGAAGAACGAAGGGATATGAGGATTGTATTGTGTGAGTGAGACCAAGGCACTTAGGCATTGCTGGATGACCATTAACGGTGTCATTTCGGTGTTGGTTGTTTGCGATATTGGGCCTGTCAATGTCCGCTTCAAGGGCTGCGGCGTCTTCTGGGTCGCTGGCTGCTTGGCCCGAAGGGAAAGGTGGGCGAAACTGCGCTCAACAGCGTTTACATCGGCACTACCGTCTTGAAGAATTGACAAGAGAAGACTGACAACCTCTGCACGGTTCTGACGATTCTGAGAGACATCGAGAAGAATTCCGTTCAGTGATTGCCGAGAGCTTCCTTGCTGCGGTACGAACATCAATCTCAGAAGCGTCGCGACGCCTGCCTTGTCAAGCATTTGCACAATCTGTCGGCGCTGGGGTTTCTTATTGGCTTGATCTGAGGTCCGATCATCTCGTTCGATACCTCGGATGCGATTTAAACGAGGATGATCTCCAAAGCGGTGCATATTTCGATCACTTCCAAGAGCACGAGCCTCGGCGACCATGGCTTGTGGTAAATGAGCAAGTACTTCTTCATCTGTCTCCATCAACACAGACTGTCGCAATCCCGGTTCGAGCGATGCGAAAAAGCTTGCTGGGTCCATCTCTTCGGCGCGAGCAGCTGGAGGCCCACCGTTTGCAGCAGCTCTTCGTCGGTTCTCATCACGTTCTCGCCGACGCCGGTCCTGTGCCTCCTGCTGGAGTAACTCATCTCGAATCTCTGGAGGCAGTGCTTCCAAAAACTCGCGGCTAATGTCTGTAGGTTCTTCGCCAGCGGCGGCGGCTTGCGATCGCTGCTCAGCCAATTGATGCACCAATACCTCTTCCCGCAGTTCTTCTGGCAGAGCTTCTAGGTATTCCAGGTCGATACCCATGCCAGTGATGTCGACCTCACTACCACGAATTGTAGTTCTCACTCGCTCCGTTGGCTCTGAAGGTCCTCCCTCGGTAGGTAGATGGGTAGGCGCTTCGGTAGTTGTTTCCGTAGTGTGTTCAACACCTTCCATTGCCCCGTCATCTCTGATCTCCTCGTGACCCTCCGCGTTCACTTCTTCTTGAGGGTGAGGAGTTGCGGCCTCGGCGGTAGCAGCAGCTTCACGCTCCTCCTGTTCGTGCTTTGCTTGAGCTTCCTTCTCAGCCTTCTCTTGCGCGAGACGTTCTTCCTCCAACTTACGTTCGCGCTCCTCCCGGGCCTTTTTGGCGGCTTCTATGTCCTTTTCTTTCCGGATTTTCTCGGCTTCCATCGCTGGTGGCACTAATACACGTAGCAGCGAGTTGATTATGCGCTGCGTTTTCTCGACGTAGTTGTTCCCAAAAAGAAGGCGCGCCTCCTCTTGCCATCGTGTTACTGTGGAAGTAGGTAGGAACGTTGCCGACTGCGTCGGGTCGTCTCGAGGTCTTGACCCTTCTTGAGGGGCCCGTCTCAGACCAAGCATTGCCTGAAGTTCACGAGGAAGGAGGCCTCGAGGGCCAGCTCCCGCGATATGGAAATGAAGTCCGCCATTAGGGCCACCCATGGTAGCAAAGCCAGGACCACCCTGCCCGATTGCTGAGATGATGTTGTTGACAAAGGACACCGGGCTCTCCGCAGAGAGATGAGGCCGTCCGAGGTGGCCAGGATCCATGGCATGCACCCAGTCACTCATGCTTGCAGCTGCATCTGTCCCCGGCCGACCTGTTCTTGGGAAGCCCAAGACACCTGCCGCGCGATCGCTACGTTGGAGAAGTGGATTCGTGCCATCGTCATTGCCACGCGGAGCACCCGAGGGTCGGTGTGAACGGTATGTGGGAGCTTTGGAACATTTAGCAATAATTCCCAAGCAGTGCAACGGTTCTTACCAAGCATACCACGATCAGGTGGCCCACCTGGGAAGATTGTCCAGGGACTTGGTATCCCATGGAGGCGGTGACGATGTCCCCGTGGCATTGGAATACTTGGATCATCATCCGGGTCCCAGCCCCATGGTGGTTGAGGTATGCCAGTATCATCATCTGGTGTAATCAGTATTTAAAGCGCGACCATTATAGAAATAAAGAGCTACAGACCCTCGTACTCAGGTTGATAAATAACATCGTCTTCCTCCATATCATCATCATCTTCGTCTTCTTCTGTTAAAGGTCAACCGAATCCAGTAAAAGTGGCAGTTGGAACGTCATAGACTCACCATCGTCTTCACCATGTACAATATCATCTATGTACTCTTCACCTATGTCCATGGCGATATTGCCTCCCTCCAAGCGAGCCTCAACACCAGCCGCAGCCTGGAATTCTCGCATGATATCCCGTACGTCTCGCGCGACGCTCCCGGGATCTTGAGACTCGCCTATACCATCGTCAATCCCCTCGTCACCCTCGTAGCCTTCTGCTTCCTCATCCTCGTCCCGCCACTCCTCATCTTCACCCTCCGCCAGACTATCGTTCTCGTTATCGCCGTTGATCTCATCAATGACCTCAACCTCTTCGCCGTCATCCATGCCCTCGAGATCATCGTCATCATCTTCACTAGGATCCTCGTCCTCGTCCTCATCACCGTCGATGACGACTTCTAGATCCATGCCGACGTCTCCAGGCAATCCTTCGACGTGGCCCACTCCTTCTAGTTCCTCCTCTTCGTCGCTTATGACCTCATCGCCATCACGCTCCATCTCTTCCTCATAATCCATTTCTTCGCCGTACTCGTCATCGTACATGTCGTCGTCTCCTTCAGATGACTCCGAGCTAGATTCTTCTTCTCGATTAGGCTCGAACATGCCTAGAGTAGAGTTTCGGAAGAGATCTGGAGTCTCCTCCCTCTCGTCGTCCATATCCGATACTGAGGTAGCAGTGGAAATCTCGTCGTCTTCGGTCTGACCCGGCGTTGTAGAAATACTGGAAGATTCGCTAAGGATTATGGCGGTGTGCGTTAGTTGTTTGAGAGGTCTCAGGATGTACTTGACAGCACGTTTGGAACCTGGGAAGTTAAGGTCAATGTCGGCGATCGAGCTCGTCAGCGCGGAAATGAAATTCTTCTCAAACATGAGTCTTGCGAGTTGCTTTTGAGACGCACTGGAGGTGTCAGTGCCTGGTGGGTTAGCACTCTGAACAAGCCTTCCAGATAGCAGGCGGTGAAAAAGGTCCGCGATACAAAGCATGCGTGAATACTTGACATCAAGTGGCTCATTAGAAGCGCTAGCATCTTTGTAGGCTTTCAAAGCATGCTCGAGAACGAACTTGCGCACGAATAAAAGGTCAGGTTCATCATCGTCCTCGACCAGCTCACGCTTCTTGACATAGCCTTTCTCCCCAGACTTGAGACACAGAGCCACAATGGCAGACATCGCCCAATTGGATGTACTTGACTTCTTACGGAAAGAGATGGTTTCTTCGTGATTGAGGGTACCAACAGGGATGACTGCGTTGAGAAGATAGTTCAATACGCCAGATCGGGGCTTTGACGGCGTCATAGCCTTGGGGTCGGCTTTTCGAGAAAAGTTGATGAACTCTATCTTCGAGCGATTGTAGAAAGACAGAAGCTCTGTCAAGCATTGTAGAAGGAAACACCTATAGATATAGATAGGATGCTGGTCGGCCTTGAATTCGGGCTTGTCCGCCTTTTTAGGCTCCGCGGTTTCCGCAGGTGCCGGTGAACCTACTGGTGTCGGCGTGGTGCCGTTGGACATCTCCACATCTGCAGTAACAGACGGTGTAGGCTCTTTCATAGGCTCTTTCGCAGGGGGCGACGGATCCTTGTCCTCCACATCTTTGTACGATAAAAGCTCGCACAGCAGGTAATGGATAACTCCATCAGGGCTTTCGACGACAGGTGGTTTAGCCTCAGCAGGCTTTGGCTTTTCGCTTAAGGCTTTATCGCTTTCTTCTGTTGTTGGCTTGACATCTCCGGTCACCTGCGCTTCGTTGACCCCTTCATTTCTCGTCTCGTCGATAGTGCTGGTAGGTGGATGTATAGGAGAGGGTCCGGCGTCCTTATCCTGGGATTTAAGAACTAGTATCTGCGGTGGTTGACTCGCGTCGAACTTCTGGAGCTTGAGCTTTTCGTTCGTCACCTCAATAAAGATCTCCGGTGACCGGAGGAGAAGATGATAAAATTGTCGAACATAGCCGGTTGTGTCGGTGGGACGAGTTGGTCTTGTCTCGAAGTTGGCTACAATCTCACTCCGCATGATCTGTCTGATTGTCTCATCGTCCTCAATGACGTGCCGAAGGACCAACATGAATGAGGTTTGAAGTTTCTCGTTGGTGATACCAGCTAGTTGCTTCACCATAACGAAAAGACGCTGCATGTTACGCCTGTCGCCGAGCTTGGACGCTATCACACGATTTCGTGTAAGTATCACCAGCACGCGCACGACAGATAGAGCCAGTGACTCGTCCTTCCGGATGCGTGGTAAGATTTCGTTGATAGCTTCAAATAGCTGCATCTTCTCGTCCATAGGGATAAGGGGAGCTTCCGTTTCCGCTATCGAGGTGTCAACGCGCGCCTCATCGCTGCTTGGAGGCGTCCATTCAATCCGTCGTGGTTGTGCGTCCTCCGCAAGTAATTTCTCGACAATGAGAAGAATCTGTCCAATCCATGGAGAAGACTCTTCTGGAGTCTGATCGGGGAAGACTTTGACGAACCCTAGCAAAGCTGCGAAGTTGCCCTTCAGCTCGTCCAAGGTTGCATCATAAAACTCGCGCTCCTGAAGAACCAACGCGAGCAGGTTAGCATATGCCGCGATCTTTTTGCCGGCGGATCGGAAATCCTCATCCATCTGGAAGGATATGAGGGATTGCACAAGTGTTTCGCCAATTTCTCTCCGCATGGTTGCAACGTCTGTCGCCTTGGCAGCCGCAGCTGTAATCAGGTCTGCCAGCTCAAACGTCACGTCACCGTGAACATTGAGAACATCAAGAGCCCGATCAATAAGGTTGTTTCTGACTTTCAAGCGTTCCTCATTGAGGTCATCTAATGTGACAACTTTCGGAAATCTCTCCGCGTCAATCTGATTGACACGTGTAGGGGGAGGTGTCGTATTGGTAGGTGTAGTGGCAGCGGCAATGGCAGCCGCTTCATCATTGCTGAGCATGTCCGCCTGGTTGAGTAAGTTGTCGATACTCATGCGCATTAGCCCGTCACCGTCACCGCTGCTAGATTCTAAGGGTACTCCTGGAGCGGGCGGCGGTGGCGGGATTGACCTTGTACCTGCGTCCTCCGCGTCTGCTTCTTCAACCTCAACTTCGATTTGAGGATCTGCGTGTGTTGCTGGTAGACCGTCGGAAGAAGGTGCTGGTATAACGGATCCTTGGTAAGCTGACCCTGTATGTTCTGCATCTGGTATCGTAGCATCAGAGTCCTGGCGTTGAGGGGTTCGATGCGGTGATGGTGACTTCTCCCTCTCCTTGTCGTAAGATGGTATAGGATTCCTGCGAAGCCTGGACCGACTCTGCAGGGCCTTGCAATACTCCTCGGCGGCATTTTGAATATTGTGGCAGCGATACAAGGCCTCACAAACGAGTTCCTTCTCATAACCCTTCTCTATTAATGCGCTCACCTTATCCCGATGGATTTGGAATATCTTAAGGGGTGGCGTGCCTCGCGCGGGGATCTTCTCCGAGCGCTTGAAAGCCCCACCCTCATGCTCGCCGTCCAAGACGGTTTTCAAGATCTCGATGAGACATTTTACGATAGAGCTTGATGCCTTATCCACGAAGTCAGAATCCCAAATCATTCTGACTACCGGGAGTACTGCCATTCTTAGTTCCACTAAGAATTGTGCAGCAGAGAAGTAGTGAGGTTGTTCCCTGTCGCGGGAATTCGATTCGAGTGCTGAGGTCTGCGTAGCGTCCACAATATACTTCGAGTTGGTAATTTGGGTGTAGAAGGTGAGAATGATCTTGATGCCCCCATAAGCAGACGCCAAGCGAGCGGCGCCATCACTACCATCCATCACATTCCCGCTCGAGCTTGATAACGAGGTGACCTCTTCGAAGAACTTCCTAAGTAGATACTCGATGGAGGCTAGTCCCCCATGATTCTTGAAAGCTTGCAACACTAATGTCAAGCATTGCGAATGTGGACGTTCGAGAGGGCCTAATACCTTGTTAGTCACAAAACACCGTGTCTCCTTTCTCCAATTGCATCATACCTTCGATCATTAGTTGCGAGACGGATGTCAGTATGACAATCCAATAAGCATACATGTCCTTAGGGGAGGAGTCCAATTCAGGTGCACCAAAGCGCAATTGTTCGAGGGTAGCTTCGGCCAGGGCATCTGCGACCATATAAGCATTCTGGCGTGGGTAACTTTCCGGTCTACGCTTGGTGATCAGAGCCTTGCCAAGTCCTTGGAAGAACGGTGTGATTGAAGAAGGAATTTGGCTTAGCAGATAGCGTAATGTCCGAACGTTTTTGAACTGGGCCGTCGTCTCATCCTTTACTACCGGCGCTTTCGCGGGCTTCTTGATGCTAGCGGCTGTCGTTGGCGTTAGCTGTCCAGGTGTGTCCGTAGGGCTAAGAACGGTCTCGTTCGTGTTCGTCGTAGGATCACTTGATTCTGCTGCAGCCTCATCTCGACCAATGAATCCAAAGACCTCATTGGCTTCATCGCTCCCCAGAGGATAGCCCTTGATTCTCGTAGCTTCCTTCCATGAGTCTGGAAGGCTCTTCTGTAGAAGGATTTCTTCCCATACACACGCCCGATGCAAGCGACCAAGGCTCTTGGCGAGTTTGATGTACATGTCCGTTAGGTTGACCTGACTGAATACTATATGGCTCGACCGAGGATTGTATATTGGGGGCGAGAATGTTTCTGACAGGACATTGCATAGTGTCTGCACGGATACCAACGACTTGACAAGCAATGTACCATTAGTAGGTAGGCTTGACAGAGAGGAGCCATCCAACACGGTTCGTTCCGAGGACGTGAAAGGCGCGAAGAACGCAGATCCGTTGCTGTGGTTCATCAATGGCTCGAGCATGTCCGCTGCTATCTGTGTGCGTCTGACTAGTGAGGGCAAGACGAGATGAGGCTTTTGCTCGGCGAGCATATGAAGGACCCTCGCAACTTCCTGACTGGCATCCTGACTATTGAAATCGTATGGTAGGGTCGGCATTGTTGCAAAGTCAAGTACAAAGTCAAGCCCTCCAAGTTCGACAAAAGTAGAGCACAGAGAAGTGTTTTCAAAGAATCCAGCCAGGAACTTGACCGCCACGTTGATGTAGGTGGAAATGCTGGGCCCATCTTGATCGTCCTCTTTATCGACAATGTCTTCTGCCTTGATTGTCCGTTCAAAGTCGGCAAGAGCTTCGTGTACACCAACTTCCGAGGATGATGGAGCATCACCCATCACGACGTCCTCGCTGCTGTTACGCTTCGCTTTCCAAACATGCTCAGCATATTGAGGGCCCAATTCCTGAAGTAGGGACTTTGCTCCGCCAGCAACTAGCATTTGTCCGTCGGCGCCTTCAACCCATAGCTTAGCCCCGACTCCTCCTTCCCACGCGCGTGATTTGCAAAGTAATCCGACACGGGCAGTCATAATCATGACTGCTTGCATCACGGCTTTCTTCAAAGGTGGGTGATGTCGCACTAACTCGTCGAAAGAATTGCCCAGGATTCTTGGAAGATCGACCTCCGAAGTCATGGATTTGACGTGGTCAGGACTCTCGAAGATCTCGAAAAAGATGTCAAGTGCGCCTGATGCTTGAAACAATTCCATGCCGGATGTATTTAGACATATGGCTCCGAAAGCCTGGGGGATCGTGACTATGGCGTCTGTAGCCGGGAGAATTCCCTGGGCGAGCGGTCTCTTTTCTTCCCGTACGATTGTGCCTCCATGGATGATTATCGGCGTATCCTCGGCATCAATTAACGGAGGGGCGACGATCTGAGCGCCCTCCTGCGCCCCTTTCTTAGACTCCTCGATGCCGTTGATACTTTTCGAGGTGACCGCCTCGAGGAGGCCCTTACTCAATCCAGCTTCTGCGATCACAGCGTAACTGGTAGGTTCATTATGTATGAAACTACTGAGGATATTGACAGCTCCACTCCACACGTTGGAACCGAATGCTTGTGCGTTAACGATGACTGTACGAAGACCACCTAGTAGCTGCGGAGAGTCTATAAGGTTCCGTAACAGCCTGTCAAAATTACCGCTACCGTGCTGCATCATGTGATTGACGAATTTGAACAGCCAGCGCAAAGTCTGCTGCTGGAAGTAGGGAACTTGGTAATCGATGACCTGATTGCGATGGTCTGGCGGTAGACCGTATCCAGATTGCGACTTTTCCAGTGACGACTGAACCTCATATGCAGAAAGGTCGGAAATAGTATCTAATCCCTTGGAATTCGCGAACGTTTGAAAAGCGTCCCGAACCGTGTAAATGATAGTGTTTAGGAACGTTAGAACCTTTGGGTGGTTGCGCTCCGCTTTTTGAGTGCGCAGTGTAAGAATCTCGATCAGAATGTCTAACAATCCGGCTGCCACCAGCGTCTCTCCTGTCCGGGGTGTAAAGGCTGGTAAGGCCTCGAGCAGAGAAAACAGAGCATCACGCCATTCGTCACCCTCCATACCTTCGCCTTCGATGTCCTCGACACCCATGTCCGCAACGGCCTTACGGAGGATGTAGAACAGTACGCCGTGATTGACGTTGACGTTTAGCGCAGCGCAAACATCTGGAGCCTTGCTTTTGTGTTTAGCAAGTGCTTCCAGAGCACCAAGAGCCAAGGTCTGTAGTCTGATTGGGATGCCAGCACCTCCATGGCCAGGCGGGTGCACAAGGTCTGCAAGCTGGTAGGCAAGCTGTAACCTCCGCGGTTCGTCAGAGTCTTGCTGGAGTATCTTCTGCTGAAACGTGACTTCAGGATATATGTATGCAAGATTCATGATAGCGAGAATGCGGATGGCAAGAATCTCTCGTCTCGTGGAAAGAGAACCTGTGAGCGCTCGCGCGATTCGAAGCCTACAGAGTAAATCGTAGTGGAAATCTTTCGGGAGCTCCGGGAGCGTGCTCCTCAAAATCTGATTCAGGTCTGTTGATACAATCCGTGAAAGGGGTACTTCGATTGTCTTTATTCCTCCAGAAGCTTGCTCCTCGGCTGTCGTAACGGAAAGAGCAGTAGATGTGCCGGGCGATTCATCCGAGCTTGAGAGCCGACTCGGCCGAGACACACCAGACGCTCGTCGATTCGGAGTGGGCGTGGCCGGTGCCGGAGGGACAGGACCGAACCAGGTACCCTCGGCGGAGGTTTTCTGTTCATCGGTTGTTGATGGTGGTGTGTGATAGTAAGTGAGACAGACACTACCCCAATCCTCCCATTTTGAGTCTGTTTGCTCTCTCGCTTTCTGTCCCTTGACTTTATGAGTGAGGCCATTCGCAGCCAAACCTTCGTCCCTAGCAATGGCCAGTAAATCATTGGCATGTACGGGATTTGCCAGGGTTTGCCGACTAGAAACATTCGACGACCGCCTCTCCTTTGCCTTGGGGGTAGGTACTGTAGCTGGAGTCGATGTCGAGCCGAGTGTCGTAGGTGGCAGGTGTTTAACAAAAGACATGGCCAACTTCAGCACCTTCTCCAGATCGATATTGTAGTGACTTGCCAAAAGAGCATTGTTGAGATGTTGACTAGCATTGGCGCCGCGCTGACGCGATGCATGGTAGCGTTGGGCCAAGCGGACAGCCAGACGAAGGGTGCAGGACAATAATGACAACGAGGTAGTATTAAGGATTTCTCCAAGTCGATCACTGCTGTTGTAAAGACTCCGGTTGCCGCAATTTTCCAGCAGCATACGCGAGAAATTCAAGATTGTCTCTACCAACTCTCGATCGGCCTCTTCCCCGAAGCCTAATAGATCCAAAGTTTCTTCACTGCTCTCAGCGGATATGTCTTTTCCCTCCTCTGGTGCCCCTTTTAACAACAGCGCTCGAGCAAAGGGTTGCGTCTGTGGCCCGGAGTTTAGGCAATACTCCTGGATGAAGTGCTCTAGGATGTTGTCAAAGCGGTTGAGTAGAGGTATCCAGTGGTAGAGATCTCCCCTAGGAAAAGGCCATCGAATCAGGAATGTGAGGAGGTGTGCGGGTAGTTGAGGGAGGGGAAGCTCTATGGCAGTAGTGATGAACGTAGCCAGTGCCGGAGACTGCAAGATCATAACAGTAAGCCTAACAGTACTCATCGTTCGAGGTTAAATTGCATCATGAGCCGACACTTACGAGAGTGGCTTCGTGCTTAGGCCCCGCTGCCTTCTTGATTCTCCCCATTGTCGCTGCGAAGTTGATGTGGTAGAATCATGTGAAAGTCTATCAATCCGCAGCCGAGGGAGGGTCACGCGTTGTTTCCAGCCTTCAAGCAGACCCAAAGGGGTGAGAGTGTCCTAGATATTAGTGGTCTGGGTGTGATGATCCAGAGTGACTGAAACGTTTGGCGGTTGCTATGAGGTCAGTACCTTCAGCGGGGAGCAGTTACCTTGAGTGTGTTGAAGCTTCTTTAACACCGAAACTTGAAGTTCTTTGATGAAATGACTCCCACGGCTAGTCTAAGGCGAATAGCAGGATGAAAGCGTCCAAGGCGTTGTTGGGCAGAGTTGTGGTGAGAAGATGAGGAGTGCCGGAAGCTCGTAGATAGATGACAAGGCGTTGGCGGTGCAGGTCGCTTTTCCTTGGTCTACAACGGCAAGGTGGATGGCGAGTGAAGTGCCGTTAATGACGGCAGTCTTGAGACCTCTTCAGGTTGGTAGAGATACTGTGGAGTGATGTCGCGGTGAAAGACGATTTCACAGCTCGAGGTTTGGAAATGTTCTGGAAGCTCCGCAACTAGCGCCAATGTCATTCCGGAGCCTCTCACGCCTCTTCACTGGCAGATAATCCCAGCGCTCCACATACGTAACACCTTCACCTTGCCTCCTGACATTTACTCCGTACCCTGCTACAGTACACTATATTCACCCGGCTTTGCTGCATTTGTGATTCGAGATCGGAGATATAAAAGAGCAATCGACTAAGGTTGTGCTGTCGTACGACTATCTACGCAGCTAAGAAAGTTCGCAATTTGCCCAGGATTGAAAGCCCCAAAGCCCAGCCAACTTCCACAGCAAGCTCCGTCGTAGAAACCTAGCACTTTTACCCCTTCAGCGGTGGCAACTCCCCATCCCACTGCACCTTCATCGTGGTAGGAAAGGGGAAGTAGCTCGAATGATCGGCCGTCATGTACATCGTGAACCCATTGATCACTACCTTTTTGATTTCGCCTTGCTTGCCAGGCGCCCGCCTCAGACCATCCAATTTACCCACCGTCTTCAACATGGTCATCATAGCTACTTTACTCGCCTCATAGCCTAAGCAGCTGTGGGGCCCCATGCCATAATGGATGTAGGAGTCCAATGGCCGGTCGTGCTCGTCAAGCTTCACCTTTTCAGGTTCTGGGAAGACATCCGGATCCATAGAAGCGGTGATCTGGATAACATATTAACATCTCATGAAAGCTTTTGTGGCCTGAACGCCGTTCGCAGAACACCTACGCAGTTTACCATTACTCTCTGGCCCGCTTTCAAATTGATGGTCTTTTCTCCATCTTCAATAGTGGTGTCAGTGGCTACATCGCGATATAAGCCAACGGTACCTCTCATTCGCGAGCCCTCCAGGAAGCTAGCACGAAGGTTAGACGTTTTGCTATAGGAAGTTCGGAATGCGTATATACTCACTAACGCAGTATCTTTTCGTCGGCCTCCTGTGTATCGAGCTTGGCCAATTTGTTAATCTCCTCGAGGTGTGGTTTAGCTTCTTCCGAAAGGTAATAATCTAGCGTTTGTGCAAACAGCTGAGCTTGATTCGCCACCTACAGACCATATCAATAATGCACAATATCGTAGTTGTTTGGAGTCCTACCATGCCGCCTGCAGTGGGCAGAATTTGTGACCAGACAACGTCCTTCACGCCAAGGCCACTCTTGAGCAATTCCTGGACCATATGCGTGCCGTATTGCGAGAGTAGCGTATGCTGGTGATAGCTAGCGGGAAGACTAAATCTGTGGACTGGCTCAACCATAGCCTGGATCGCTTCGCCGAGCCTTTCAGTAACAGTACGAGCAGCCTTGCGCAGTGGGAAGCTCTTTGCTGGGTCGGCATCGAAGAAAATGCAGATGAACACCACTGCCATGACCAGGTAGAGCTCCTGTTTGGAAAAAAGGCCGTGAGGATGCGCGTCGGTCTTCAATGGGAAACTGAATACATCCGCCGCGAAATGGACCTGAGCAAGGTTGCCGACGTCGCGGACGATGTCGACTTGGTTAACCCCGGCGAGCTTATATGAGTTCTGATGCAGGAGCCGTAGCGTGGTTTCCTCATAGAATTTCTTTATTTCCTCATACCATTTATCAGGGTAGAGCGCCTTGTCCATAAGCTCCCGTGACTTGGCGTTGGGTAGATCGTCTCCAGCAAGCATAAAGTCGCTCCCGTATTCCTTGCCATCATTGTGCATCAGGTATTTGATTGCAGTACCCCACGTAACTTTGAAGTTCTCTTGATTACCGAGAATAGCCCTGGCAGCGCTGTATGATTTAATGAAGGTTAGAGGTTGTATAAGTGCAGGCTCATCGAAATTGTATTCATTTTCGATTTCCAGTTTGGTGAGGATTTCCCTGTTCTTGGATGGAGTGTGTAGCGGGAAGTGTGCAAATACCGAATTCGGCTGGAAGTAGTTCGGGAACGCTCGAAGGAAAAGTTTGTAAAAGACCTGTCCTCCATCGACAGCCGTGTCGGAGTTTACTTCGTTGTAGCCCCAATTGGTAAGGTTCTTAGGGGTGTAATCGAGCGTGTAGAAACGATCTCCGCGGACAAGGGCCACAGCGTCGGACAGGATTGCCCGAGACGTGGTGTAAGAAGCACAAAGACCGCTACCAATCATGGGGTGTTTGGCTTCCTCGATGACTACGCCAGGATACAACTCAACGTGATCAGGAGTATCGTAGAGATGCTTCAACTGCTCAACGACATCCTTGTCACTGTTGATGCTTTCGAAGGTTTCATGCTTTGTCAGGTTGAAAAAGGAGCGGAGCTCGTTGAGGGTGGCCAGATTCCATGAGCGGGCTTGTTTAATCCCGAGTATCTCGACTGCCCGGAGTATCTCAGGGACCCCGTTTGCACCGAATGATCCGGCGACGTCCTTGACACTATCAGTCAAAATCTCAACGAGGGCGGCGTCATCAAAAGTATTGTCTTGGCGACGTTGCAGCTTTGCGAAAGGACGGTTCTGTGGATCCTTGGGCAGCCCTCGCTCCCATTTTGTAAGTCCTTGAAGAACTTCAGGCAAACTAAGGTTTTTAGGATCTTTGCCAGGGAACATGTCGCTGTAGGCTTCATTCGTCCACTTGTCATCACGCTCTGAGATAGCTGCATGCCATCTATATATTAGGTTGAATTCTGCAGATACCTGGTTGCCAGTCCCTTGGCCAGCGCCTTTCTTGTTTTCTTGAATGCGCGGATCAAGATCCCAAATCTCACTGGGGTCGGTCAATCCCAGGATTGTCCTAACGTAGTCTTTGAGGATGCAATTGATGTACAGACCACACGTGATGAGGCGTCCAATCTGGAAGAGATCATTGTCATACTTCGCCCAAGCTTTCTTCATTTGCTCGTCAGCAAGTCCTTCTTTTGGCTTGGCGAACCTTTCGGATTCGTTGATAAGTGCAAGTTGCTCAACAACGTAGTTATGGAATCGGTTGAACATGATCAGAAGAACCCCCACTCCTGGGGGAAAGCCTAGAAGGCGTTTCTCGGCGAAGCAATCTGCTTTTAGCTTACCATCTTTGAGAGTTCGCATTGCGTTTTGGTCGTCCTGGTTACTCCCGTAAAGTGGCGCAAGGTCTAGATACGATGAAGTCGTCGAGATATTTGGGTCCTCGTGGCTGGTACGGAAGAGATCTAGGCAAAACCGGCCGGTTAGATTTTGTAGGATTGGTGTACAAGGAGCAGCCTACCATGAATGATGATTGAAGCCAGGTAGAAGAGCATGCTGGATATTTCATTTGGATGCGGTTTGAATTCCTTCCGTACCATGACAGTGTCAAAGAGGACTCCCGCATCGGGAGGATCAGCAGGCATTGAGGTTTGTGGGCGAACACTCCGCGCATAGGCAGTGTTTGCAGCCCCCACATGAGGGGACATATAGTTCTGTAGGCTGTAGTCAGCAACAGTGGCCAGAAAAACAAGACGAGAAACCTAACATTATGGGACCCGTCAGCTTCTCGATAAGCGTATTTGTCTCCCAGATAGCTGAATGAACGTTAACGTGCAGTACACCTGCAGATTGGTAGCTTACAACTTACGACATTGGGGGATGAGGTAAGTCGTCCCACAAGGTATTGATCAAGCTATCGGACAACTCTTTTCCGTTCTTCGAGGTCGATGGGAGCCTACCGTTGTACTACGAAATGAGAATTAGCTAGGAGGAGATCATCGAGTACTATGGTGTTGTCTACCTGAATAAGCCTTTCCATTAGATATTTTTTGTCGTCCACAGGGTCACCGGTCATCTCAAGCATCTGGGCCTTGAGTAGAGTCTGCACGTCTTCACGCCTCGTCATGCGTATATCATGAAAGAGCCCCGTCTCCTTGGGAGGTACAATGTAACTGCCATCTCCGGTCTGCGTGGGTAGTGGTCTGGAAGCAGCTTTAATGACACCACTAATGGAAGCCAACGCATTCTCAATCTTCTGTCTCTTTGAGGTATGCTCCGGTAGCGCGTCGGACAAGGGAGCCTGGTCGGCCATGATGAGTGGCGGAATACAGAGTATCCTGCCAACAACTTTCAACAAAGGCAGACGCCGACTAGAAGAGCAAGAGTTAGAATTAGGCATTAAGCCCGACCGAGATTGCCAACAGCCTTGATGTCGAGCGTCTTCAGATTCTGAGAGATCAAGTAGACGACGAGCGGAGTAAGGAAACGATGAGAGCAAGAGGACAAGAACAGTTGGCGTCATAGACACGGAAGAAGGTCAATACCGCGGAACATGATCGATAGGCTGCAGGTTTTAAGATGATGCTGGACAGACGAAGCATGACAACGGGAGGCAAAGCTTTTATTGGGGGCAACATCAGAAGGAAAATCATGTACGCTTTAGTACGACTAGATCCAAGCAATAGCAGCAGATGATGGCAAGTGACGACGAATTGAACCAGGAGAGACAAGTGAAGCCTACACTGACACGTGGAGAAATGGAGTCGTTCACTTACCGAAAACGGCGATTCTATCCAAGCTGCAAGATGGCTTCGGCGGCACTGAAGTAAGGATCATGGGAACAAGAAGAAAGGGAGGTCAGACGTGCAGGAGCATGAAGATATATCATTTCCAAGCCTGACAAGGCGTCGAGGCGGCGAGGCAGCCATGGCGCGGTTAGGATGTCAGCCCCAGCCAGCGGCGCCAGCCAGCCAGCCAGCCAGCTGCGGAGGGTTACGGTAGACTCGGTCAGCTTTCGCATTCAGCTCTCGCTAATAATGCAGGCATAGCCAAGTCGCAGCAGTGGCACACTGGGGAGCTTTGCAACACAGCCCCTTGTTGTAGCACCATGTGCCTCGACCGGCATTGCTCGACGTGGAGCTGGGCGTTATCGACAGCCTACCGTCTCCACAATTCTCGAGGCCCAGCACACAATCGAGCCAGTATACGGAGTACTCGTTTCTATTCGACGGTATTTGGAGAAGTGCGGGCCAAATTCACACCGCCCCCACCACGGCTTTGCGGCTTTGCCTGACTGCTGCAATCGTCCCAGGACCGACCAATTGACTTTGAGATGATCAGGGTCCGTCCTTATTCATATCTAACCTTCATATTGAACGTGGCTATATCTCTCGACCTACTCACCCTACTTAATCCTTCCGCCATCCCGCATCGACGAGGGATGTGAGTAAACGGCGTGTTGGGGCGGAGGCACTAAGGTACCTTCTAGGCACTACCTCCTAGGCACGACCTCCTAGGCACGGAGGAGCCGATGGCACAGCCCGGAGGACGTACTCCGTCGTGTCCGTACGAATGTGAACGCGCTTTTAGTGCTTACCGTCTCCCGTACTGGTCAGCCTACAATTTCCCGTATCACCGCTTTTCTGTGTGACCTATCTCATGCAGGCCATTACGTCAATAAGCTGACTTGTTTGCCCTCGACATGTCCTCGAAGACCTTGACCCTCTCCGTTCGTCCTCGGGGTATGCTCCCCGGAATCACTACTACCAATAGCTTATGTCATCGATTGTACTGATATCTCCAAAGGTAAACCAGTCAAGCAGCTCCCCGAAGAAAGCTCTATCACGCCCACTGCCTCAGGCGCCGAGCTCTACGAACAGCTCGCCCGGCAAGCAGGCTTCTCTGTTCATCGGTTGAGGATCACAAAGGGCAGTGATGGTAGTCTAGTGCCGTACAGCAAAGATGTCTCCATCAATCAGACGGGGTTGCGAGACCAAAGTACCATCTACGTCAAAGACCTAGGTGCGCATCAAGTCTCAACCCCACTCAATTGACTCAATAACGCTCACTGTCTTTCCAAAGGCCCTCAATTAGGATGGCGAACGGTCTATATCGTCGAATACCTCGGTCCCCTCCTCATCCACCCCATCATCTACCTCCTACGACCCTACATCTACTCGAATCCCAGCCATAGTTCCTTTCCTGCTCCATCGCAGCTTCAGACCCTCTCGCTCGTTCTTGTCACTGCCCACTTCGCAAAACGGGAGCTCGAGACCATCTTCATCCACCGCTTCTCATTGGCCACGATGCCCTTCCGCAATATCTTCAAGAATTCGTTCCACTACTGGGTCCTCGCAGGCCTGAATATTGCCTTCTGGATCTACCGCCCCGGATCCCCAACCTCAAAGCCGGCAAACCCGCTCCTAGTCTATCCGGCGCTCGTGCTTTATCTTGTCGGGGAGCTAGGGAATTTCAATACCCACATGACCCTACGGAATCTAAGAACGAGTAGAGGCAAAGAACGCGGCATCCCTCATGGTGCAGGATTCGGCTTGGTCACATGCCCAAATTACATGTTTGAAACTCTGGCATGGATTGCCATGTGGATGGTCACTGGGAGTTGGAGTATGCTGTTCTTCATTGTCTTGGGGGTCGGCCAGATGGGGGTTTGGGCAAAGAAGAAGGAGGGCAAGTACCGGAAGGAGTTTGGGGACAAGTACAAGAAGAAGAGCTTCTGCATGTTGCCGGGGGTCTGGTAGGTATATAGTCAATGAGGTTGTTCCGAAGGGTACGTCAGAGAAGTAACTTCTATCCAAGCCTGTAAGGCATTAGTGGCCACGGGAAAAGACATGATAATTCATTTGCAGGCCTACATCTAGAGGTCGCCACGTAGCGGTGGGAGTATCCCTCGTGCGTAATGGCGTTCGAGTCAACAACCTGCCGGCCATTGTTCAAAACACCATCAGCTTTCTGATGCAGGGGTGGAGCGTCTGCAAGTAGGAAGCCTGTTCTGACAAGCTGCACGGCTGCAGGTTCCGTTATGGCGCTGCTGTGGGTGTGGACAATCACCGTGTAACCTCAGTCAGCCTTGCCTGTGAAACTTATCCAACTCGGCGCATCTTCAGCAACTCCGTTCGTTTAGTTTGGCCTTATTTTGCCTACAATGTCTGCCAAATTCTTTCGTGGTTCACGAACCAGTCTGCCATCAGTCTAGAGGTTGCGGGCCTAAGGTACTGTACCTACGAGGGGCGCCTTGGGCGGGGCAGCTATAAATTCAACCAAGGCTGGGTTCGTACCTTACTTCCCACGCTCTTTTGCTTCACCAAGATGCCAAGATGGATTCAAAACCTGAACGAGAAGATACTGACGAGTGCAGTGCTTTGCTGCTAATTGTATCATCATGGCACCGATGGCGTTCAATGACCAAGTCAACGTCTCAGGCATGGTGTGGACATAGCTGGGGACGCTATTCACGGGAATTGGGCTAATCGCCTAGGTGTCGCAACTTCGGTCGATCCTATCTAGACTTCAGGCTTCCGACCGTGGACTGCAAAGATCAGCAGGACAGTGGGCTGTTCTATGCATGAGAGATTTCAGGAACGGAGAGGGTCTTGTTGAGGGGGTGATACCCGCATTCTCCAGCTGGGCGCACATGGCTTGTAGCAAAGAGTTGAAGGTCTCCTTGACTCAAGACGATCGCGGTACAGGAGGAACAAGTGGCTGGAGTCAACTATTCAACATCATACCTTCTGATCTGATAGCCTTTGGGGGACCAGAAGCTCAAGTCTTGTCGGCCGTTACAGGTGCCGCTGATGCTCGAGCCCCTGAACTTGCAGACGTGGTGATGGATCGTGGCAGGGGACTGTATGGCTTCTCTGCGGCGGAGTTGACAGACCCCTTAATCATTTGCGGCTTCTCTCCAACTGCATTTTCTCTTCAAGGCAATTCCTGCCCAGTCGGATTCCTAGGAACCATGCGCCTTGCCGAATATGAGCCTTTCTCCTAACTTGCTCGCTTTGATGGTCATTCAGGCTGCCGCAAGATATCCAAGGACTTGGAGCGGTATATTAGCCCAATCCCCATAGGAAAGTGCATTGACTATGCGCTGGGCATCATTCGCACTCAAATGTGTAGCTGCCATAAGTGGATAATACCGCCCCAGGGAGGGTCGGAAAGCCATTACAGGTCACCAGGAATTGGCCCATGGACAGTACTCCCAAAAAAGACTCAGCTTAACAATATCCGTCTGATCTGGAGCGCCTCGTCTCGATATCTGGCGCTGATGTGCTGAAATAATCGGTGGAGCTGGCAGACCAGAAGGACTTCGATATTTCTCTGATGAAGGATATCGCTCCCGCTGCTGATGCTGAGAGTGACGAGAGTCAAGTGGCACTTCTTGTTGCTCACGCTCTTGCAGCATTGGAGCCCTGGGGTACTCTTCCCGTGCTATAAAAGCATTTCGTCAACGCCTTCCGCCCGATGATCCTGCCGTTCGTGGGCTCTCGTGCACAGACAACCGAGGTACTCCAAGCGTACATGCTATGAGCCTCGGAAATGAAGGGTATCTTAGGCTGGAGAGACATTGAGGAGTAAGCAATGGGTCTCGGCCAAGTTGGCGCCATCAAGACTGAATACTTTTCTCAAACAGGCACCCCCTCACGAGATTATTTCAAAGCCATGAATCTCGTCTTTGATCATGCCAACATTTTCATGTATGATGTGCGAATCGCTCTCGCAACTGAAGCGATGTATGGAATTATACGCCCTGCACTGGCTTCTTCAGATGGAAATTCGGATGCAATCAAACAGCAGATCATTGGCAACACAGCCAGTCATCTCAATGACGGGATGGCACCATCGCCGGTTCCGATGTGGGCTGTCACGGTCTACGCTACCTTTCTTTGGGGATGGCTCAACGACTTTATAGCTATTGATGATGACGTAAACGGCAGATACAACAGACGCATATTCTTAGCTGAAGGGGAGGGTAGAAACGAGACGTTTACTCTTGTCATCAAGGTGTTTCTGGAGTAATACGAACCGCTCGAAATCTTAATAGGTAACTGTCCATGGGCATCATGGAAGTCTGGGCGGTAGTAAAGGCGCAGAAGTGCACTCTCGGATCAAGTAGTAGTATATATGCGACTCCGTGATGGAAATATGGTTACTACGTGCTGCAATCCTCAGTGCCTTTGACGAACGAAGCGAGGATGAACAAGCCCGAGGCCTAAAACGTACGCCCAGGCAGCTTCGCTCACAAAGGCTTCAACCCAGTATGCAGGCTGGAGAGTCGATTAGATTTATCCCCTGCATAGTTGATCGTCATCGATATCACTTTTGGTCGTTGAGATGTTAAAGGTGCTCTGTATGAGAAATGGCACTTGGCATAATGATGCGCATTGGTGCCTGATCCTTCAGTACTGCGATATGCCTGTCTACCTACATACGGGAAGATTTCTCATTAGTAAGGATCTCGACGGGTCCTCGTAGAACGGCACCCCCAACTTCTTACATGGACACCCTCAGCTTCTTATATAGACATGTTCTCTAACCTATTCACCTAAACGTTCACTGCGCTCGCCCCTAATCCTGACCTCTAATACCGCAAGCCTTGGCCCTTGAACTTTGCTGGTGAAGGCGCAGGTAAGAATGAGTCAAGTGACCAGCTGTTTAGATGTTGAGCGGTGGAGGTTTAGTTAACTGACTGTAGGTGCCATGTAAGAAGTTGAGGGCGTCGTTCTACAAGGACCCGATCTCGACCTATCGAGAAACGAATGTCACCTACAAATCGCGACCATCATTAGAAGCCAAGCTTAAATGCTATCTTCCATGAGTTGCATGTGGCCGATTTACGAATAGGTCCATTGATGTCGTTGCGTACTTGCTCTCAACTTCATCTTCCCTCTGATCTTTTCGTCTCTTTGATTACTTGCTTAATAATAGAGCGTTGACTTCTTTCCCAAAGTTCTATTGACAAAGTGGGCTACTTGTGAGCTACTTGAGTGGCAACACGACTTCCCCCCATGGACGGCTCCATCTGCCGGCATGATGCATCTCTGGCAGATTGCTCTGAATGTATCCTGCTCTCGGCTGGGGTGCCTCTGTCAAATTACCCACCGCTCATCAGAGCTGCTAGGCATCCGGATATTAGCCCGTTACAATCTCTCCTGAAGAATCTCCCTGCCGCACGCCTTGACCTAGGTAGGGTGACGTGGCCATCAAGTGAGATATTCAACAATGATTATGGCGTTTGGAAGAGTCCTCTGACCGAGGCCATCCTTGCCGGCCTACCAGGAAATGTGGCCTTGCTGCTAGAGTACCACGCCGACCCCGACGGATTCCCGAATTATCTCTATCGGCGGTTTAGCTCCTGCTTCGTCCGCCATCGACCACTGTACCTGTACGCCGACACATTCGGCTCTTGGCCGCCTCGTGAAAACCTCCTCGAAACAATTTCCTCACCGCAGACGGGCCCCTTGACCGAGAACGAAATTGAAGCGCGTCGATCGTTCCGCTGCCGTTTCTGGGCCGAGAAAGATTTCCCAAGCCTCAGATCCGCTTCCAGAGGCCCCATTACAGCTCTAGAAGCAGCCGCAACGATGGGGGACCAGGAGACCTTTGCGCGTCTAGTCCAAGCCGGTGCCGACAGTACTGCGTGGACGACCGAGCACCAACTTCAGATGCCAGACCCAGCACCACCATCTTACCTCACCCTCTCGACGCCCCTCCACCGTGCCATCGAAAGCGACAACCCAGCAATGATAGCCTACCTCCTCAATTCCCACCACAGCCCCGACTACTTCCCCCTATCAACCATCACCCGCAGCCTGAACGCCATCATGCACCTACTCACGCTCCCCTCCCCCTCTCCCATCATCCTCGACCTCCTCCTCCCCGCCACCAACCTCTCCGCCCGCTCCCCAATCTACAACTGCCACATCCTACACATCGCAGCCGCAACCCTCAACCTCCCCCTCTTCCAACAAATTGTTTCTGCCGTCAGCCCCCGCGTCGCCACAAATTTCTCCAACCTCCGCCCCACCGCCCTCGGTCACACGCCCCTGCACATCGCATGCCTCCCCCGCGACGACTCCTGCATCAACCTCCACTCACAGAAAATCTACGCCTCCATCCACGAAGTCCGCACCTTGTCCGACACCTGGCAGCCCCGCACCCTATGGTCGCATCCCCCTCACGCCGTGTCAACGTCCGCTCGTAGCACGGGTAGAAACCTAGACCCCTCCCCGCCCGAACCGAAGCACCCCACACCAGCACCCCAAACCCACCCCAGCACCCCACACCCCGCTATCGCCGCAGACGCAGACGCCATCCCCCCCGACCTCGCCGCACAATCAGCGCTAGTGAAATACCTCCTCCGAACCCACTACGCCAACCCGCTTGCTGCGCTTGCGGATCAAGACATCCATGGAAATACCCCACTGCATTATCTAGCGTCTGCGCGCGACTTTGATGAGCGGTTGTGGGGGTGGGTCTGTGGGATGATTAAGCGCTGGCGGGAGGCTGAGGCTGCGAAGCGGGGGGGACAAGGGGAGGAACAGCAGCAGCAGCAGCAGCGGGGGGAGGGGGGTGAGAGGGGTGCGGAGAGGGGGCAGAGTGGAGAGAGGAGTAGAGAGAAGGGAGAGGAAGGGAGAGGGGCGGCCGATGGATATGATCCGCTGATTGGGATTCGGAATCGCTGGGGGTATTGTCCGGCGGATTTGTTTTTGGAGAATCGAGAGGCGAGGGCGGAGTGGGGGAGGGAGGTTATGCCGTTTTGGCGGGATGGGGATGAGGATGGGGGGTTGGGGAGTAGGATTTGAGAAGGGTGGGGTGAGTGGTGGAGTAAGGTTTGGGAGTATGGGTTGGGACCTAGGGAGGGGGGTTGTGATGGGGAGGGAGGTATGTTGGGGAGGGAGTTCCGTGGGTCGTGTGACTAAATGGTACAGCATTCTGGGTATATTTAACGGACGCTGTAGTTGGATCTCTTTTCGTAATTCATATACTATCATACCGTATCATATTTCGTATACCATGATACAATATCATAACTCATAAATCATTATACCCAACCATCTTCCCCTCCATTTCCGTCCCCTTCACCCCCCACGCCCACGCCACCCCCGCCCTCCCCCCCATCAAATCAACCCCACTCCTCTCCCAACCCAACACCACTCCCCTGTCCACCAACTCCTCCAGCACCCCCTCCCCCATACAAGCATAAAACCCCTCTCTCCCCTCCTCCTCCTCCTCCCCTCCCCCCAACGCCATCACATTCCCCGCCATCCCATGACAAAGACACGCCTCCTTCCTCAACAGCCCCCTCTCCACCACACACTTCCTCCCCCGCTCAATCGCCCTCTCCATCTCCGCCCCCAAGTCCGGGAAAAACGGCACCAAACTCTGCAGCGAAACCACCACCCCCGGCGCCCCATGACAGAACTGCACCAATTTATCCTCCTCCGCCGACCCCTCGACCGGCACCGAGGAAGGCCAATTCCCGCTCTCGAGCTGCGCCCCCAGCACAGCCAGAAGGTCCGCTCGCACCGCGGGCGCAACCCACGGCCGGCTCAGCACCACTTGCGTGATTATGCCGACGTCGCCGTGCGCGGCGCCGAGGTAGTGTTTTTGGTGCCAGGTCCACGGGCGGGGGGTGGAGGTGATGACTTCGCATAAGGCGTCCATGACCGCTTCGATGTCAGCGAGTACTTCGGTAAGCTGCGGAGAGGCGGGTGCGTCGTTACGGGCGAAATGGGTGGAAAGTGCGCGGAGGAGGTACAATGTCCCGGCGCGGCCGTAGAGCCATTCGTTGCTGGAGCAGTGGCGGGGGTCGAGCGTTAGGCGGGCTAGTCGCACTACTGTGGCTGCGGTGGCGGTGGAGGAGTGGAGGAGGGCGGAGACGGTGTGTGTGGCCATTAGTTCGTCGGCGATTCCGCCTCTCTTGGTGGCTTTTTCTTCTAGCAGACGGGCGGGGGGTGGGAGCGAGAGGGCCCATG
This sequence comes from Lapillicoccus sp., assembly GCA_965277795.1. Taxonomy (GTDB): domain Bacteria; phylum Actinomycetota; class Actinomycetes; order Actinomycetales; family Dermatophilaceae; genus Lapillicoccus. The sequence goes on along the minus strand of OZ255840.1, from coordinate 4,874,253 downwards.
CAGCCCAGGAGGGGAGAGAGTGGGATGAGATGGTGAGGTGGGGGTGGAGGTGGGAGAGGCGGTGGAGGAGGTAGGCGAGGCTGGTGGGGCCGAGGAAGAGACCGTGGTGGGTGAAGGAGGAGGGAGGTGGGGTGTAGAGGATGGATGTGAGGATGGAGGTGAGTTCGGAGGTGGGGGAGGGGGAGGACTGGGGGGAGGAATGGTGGGTGATGGTGAAGTGGCGGGGGTGGAGGGAGGTGATTTCGAAGGGGATTGTGGTGGTCATGATTGGAGGCGGGGTGGTGGGATGGGGGTATTGAAGTTGAAGTCACCTCTGTTGAGGAAGCTGGAGGGTTTCACATGGTCGTGTTTGAGGAAGGTGCTGGTGCTCGTTGAGATGAAGGGCAGCTCGACGACGTTCGAAGCTCTACCAGTGACGAAAGAACGTCGTCGCATGGTTAGCGACTGTCTCTTAAAGAATCCATTTCCAGAAGGCCTCTCCAGGTGGAGAAATGCCATCAATATGCGATCCTCTTCCAGGCAGCATGATCGGCTAAGAAAGTCACATGAAAATCGAGTTGTAACCCTTACCTTAGGCAGGTACATCAATATTTGATGCATTTCCGTTGCAGTCTTCGTCGAGTCTTGACTACGCCATCAGCCAAGTAGAAGATAGTCGTCCTGCCTCGCACGCGCTCGCAGTTATTCTTCATCCTCGCCGCCCAATTCCCTTACAATTCATTCTCTGTTACGAGTGCAGCTATTCGTGAATATGTCCTAAGGCTTTGTCGCCACTCGCCATAATACACAGGCACGACATGGTAAATGAGAGAATCTCGCTCCGTTGTCTTTAGCATTACACAGGCGCTGCTTGTTGACTAAACAGAGCCCACCACCAGTCCCAATTCAGATCATCGCTGAACGCCGTAGGCACAGTGTTTAGCCATCGATCTGAATGATTCAATCTGCCGAACAAGGTGTAACACACCAAGCAGCTGCTTCTATTCGTATTGCTGAAGGCTTGGGGGCGAGCCTTCCATTCCTCCGCTTATCCTCTATATCAGTATCTTTGGTATTCTACTCATTTTACGCCTCTTGTTCCTCCTTGTCCCACTAGAAGGATTTGCTGTGCCGCTTGGAGCCAGACTTTGCCTCAATGTCTACTATGTCATCTCTACGCACCAGGGCCATGGGCTGTGTTTCGTGCTTATACAGTTGCCTGATCAGATGGTGCTGTGACGAGGCGTAAATGTATCATCAGCACCAATCCCTTAATTTAAGACTTTCTTTAGAAAAGGGACGGCTATATTATACAGCTACTTTAAAAATGGGAATGTAGCCACATAAAAGTGAACACTCGAGATCTTTCCTTCAAAGTCACTGAATATGCTAACCTAGTGCTATGAACCAACTGGGCGCATGGACAGCAGCTATATACCTTGTGAGCCCACTGCATGGAACAGCGCATGCTGCTATCCTAATGATAGCTGTGTGACAGAGGGACTCTGTTATAGCGTCAATGGACATGTTTATCGAGGTGGCTGTACAGACAGCACTTGGCAAGCGCCTGAGTGCCCGACCGTTTGCTCTCAGGGTGGCTGGATGCAAACCTCCTTCTTACCAGTTTATCCTTGCATCATCTTGGGGTCTCCCGGTGGACAACCTCACTACAGCTGCGCTGACGGAACGACTTTGAATCCATGTGCTGCAAACAACTTCACTCTCCCCTGGGAGTTTGCAGTCATCTCACGATTAGATCTTCCCAAGGATGCCTCCTCAGCAAGTCCATCCTTATCCTTAACCTCACTATCATCATCTTCCCCTCCACTACAGACCACCGCTTCTCAACAAACCACGGCGATCTCTATCTTAACAGTGCCCGCAAGCGCTTGCTACACCGTACCATCTTCTTCACAAACAATCCTACCATCTCATAAGCCCAGCCAATCAGCAACGATTGATGCTGCGATCGGGGTCCCTCTCGGCCTGCTACTCATCGCCACACTGTCTATTTTCGTGGTGAGGGAACGAAAGCAGAGGTTAAGAGCTGAGCAGCAAGTGGCTGCGTGGTCATTGTCTTCTGAGGATCAAGGACACCGGAGTGACCGGACACGTTTCCTGGTGCAACGATGTGCCAGTGATCTAAATGAAATAGCGGGTGATAGGGGAGTAGAGCTCCCGAACGGCGAAGAGAGACAAGAAATGATGTGAATCAGGGGCGGGAGCTCAGTGGACGAATGTGATGCTTTCGGGGATTGGTTTGGGAACTGCACCGTGCTGCGTTCGTTCATCTTTGGCATGTTTGTCGGTTGGAACGGTTGAAATTATGTGTTGGTATCGAGCAGCTTTGGCTTCCCTGGCTTTTTGAAATTTCTTAGAATCTGCCACGCCTCAACCCTTCTCGGTGTTTCTTCCCTGAGCACTCTCAGCCATCTGAGTATTAATGCTAAAGGGGGAAACCGAATTTTCAAACCAATGCTTGACGTTCATCTGACCAGACTGTCGTCTCTCTATAGAACAGTTGTATGAATAGCTCTAGGTAAATACACTATGGGATGACCACAACTCCTCATGAGTATTTCATTTTTCTACAGACCCAAACTGTTGGAAAAGAAGAAATCGTTGAAATGGTACAGCCTAGGCGTTAATTCGTGGGAGCCTCCTATTTGCCTCGTCTTCAATTCCAACGGTCTAATCGCCCTGAGAAAGGCCAAGCCGGTTCACAAAGAGGTAAATGACAAACATCTAAAAGAAGAGTTGGACGAATGATACACCCTTGAATGCATCACAAAACTCAAGGTGTTTCTCATGAGCTGCATTTATCGTCATCCCCGTTGACGAAGGTTTTCATACCCAGTTTTTAGATTTGCAGCAGACGCCATCAGTGCTGTTCTTATGGGTGGAAGTCAGATGCGATGGAACTTACTTTATGTCACACAGGTTCAGGATTGTGTCTTTCTTGAAGACATACAAATCTAAAACCCAGCGCCCAGGTCGTCCACACCCTCGACTAATCTTATGACGAGCTATCCTTCATTCATTGCTGCTATTGTTGATGGACATAGGACCTTGGTGGATGTTGCCTTGCTCATCAGCAGCCCAGTGGAGGGTGTCAAGAACCCGGAGTCCATCGTACAGGATGAGGACGTGCCAACCGTGTCTCTGTCACAGTCAAATATTGCAAAGTAATAGATATGCTAGATAGATAGATGGATAAAAGGTATCTAAGCATATGATCGATATCGTGCACCGCATACGTGAGTAGGTGATGCAGACTCTGCATGCTATGTGGCCTCACCAGCCACCACTAGCGGCCGGCTTACTAAGCCGCCCTAGCCCTACACTTGAGCCCTAGACGCATATCTAACACAAAGTAGCAATCTACGAGGAACTGCGCGTAGCATTGATAACTTATTGTCCTTGTCCTAGAGCTGAAGGTTTGGTATGATCGCTGCGACGAATAGTAGGTTGACACGAGATCCATACTCGAGTCTCCACACTGTCTTTGGCTGCACAAATTATTTCCTTGACAATCTTAGTAGATATTGAAGCGTTCTCTAGGATCTGGTCAACAACCGCCTTGTACTTCCAAAACCAACTTAGCACAACGGGTAGTGGATTGAGAATAGTGTATGAGGCTGAGTTCTGTAGAGGCATAGACTAAACGATCTTTGCAAAAGAGAGGTGTTCATCTTGGGAATTCAAAGCTAAGTCGGATGCTGTCCGCCTATACTGGGTTGATCGAGCGGCTTTATCAATCACATTGGCAAAAGCAAGGCGGAATCGCAAAGGCATCGCCGAGATTAGGATCTGTTTTCAAGATAGCTTATCAAGCCGCTTACCTTTTCCTTGCATACTCAGCATCCGAAGTCTCCATACCTGCCACTTCTAGCAGTGTCGATGACAACGGCAAATGCACTTACAAAGCAGAAGTCCCATTAGCATAGGAGGAGAGTGTTCCATTCATTGGATTCGCGCGCTGTCGACTCTTTGGCGCTGATATCGTCAATCAACAAGAGAAACGTTAAGTCAGATGGTTACTTGAGCGGCACAACTCCCAAAGTCCCCTGAAGTAGCAGCGATGAGTTTTTGAAGGGTTAATGGATCGTGAGTTAGTGACGTTTCCGCTAACGAACACCACCTGCACCGCTGCGTACCTACGGAGATTTAGCGTTTGAAACCCTACAAGAGCAATGAGACACCCACGCAGCAGTAACGGCTAGAATCTCTGCATTTCTTGCATTACTCAGTAAAGCTAGCGCCAACGAGCACAGCACTGAACATATAGTGATGACTCCAAGCCGAACTGCTGTAGACTTGATGACATATAGTACCACAATAGAGAGTATTGGCAGCACCGAGGACAGTGAGATGGCTAACAGACGTACAACCAGGGCTGTCTTTTCCTCGGAAATGAAACCGATCTGATGATTTGTGAGGTTTTCATCCTACCAGCGTCATCAACATGATAAGATACTATGCTACTTATAGTACAATCGTACCTTTTTCTTGAAAAGCTTCAAGTGCTCCTCCATCCAGAGACTTAGAACCTCCTTTTCGCGCCACGTTAGAGCCGCGAGATCGTGACGGGTGTCTATGGCCATGTACTTTGCATCCGCTTCGGAGAGCATAGTCCGGTTGTTCTCAATGAAGCCGTGAAGGGTAGACCAGGACCGCTCAGACGGAGACTTAAGAGATTGCAGCCAAGCTTGGTGACGAAGCGCTGTATCTAGGAAGGGAAAGCACCTCATTATTGACAGCACCAAAGAGGAGACTGTACTTACGTGAAATGATAGATAGAAGCTGAGTCGCTTGTTTCAAAACAATGAGAGATTCCAGAAGGAAAATATATGCTTGAATGACATACTGTATTTCTCGAGAAGCTTTCGTATCTTGAGCACTAAATCCCAATATCCCTCGCCCTCCTCTCCCGAGCCCGGGACGCTCTGGGCCCTCCTCGCCCAGTGCCAGCTTCGTGGCTGTCCCCAAATTGCATTTCCTTTACCTCTGTCGTTAGCATCGTTGTCAACATGGCGTAGTTTGAGCTCTAGCGATTGTAGCTCGCTTTGCATGTAAAGAATGTTCCGGATGTTGAGGGCAGCAAAACGCCGAAACATGGACAGATCATGATCCAAAGCTAACGTCTTCGAGAGTCGCTCATAGCCAAACGTCTCGTCCGGCACTGACATCTCGCATATGAATGAAGCGAGTTCGTTGGGAAGTGAAGGGTTATTGTGGGTTGGAGACGTGGGTGTTTGTTGGACAACTTAAGGTAATTCATGAGTTACCCCACATCGCCTGGCCCCCAAACCCTTCCACGTCACCAATATGAGCGACGCTGGATCCTTTACAGCCTTACGTTGCTGCCTAAGCGTCTACCTAAGATATGTTGATCTCGTCTATACTTGTAGACCTTATGTGCGCGAGAAAATTGCAGATCCTCAAATGTTGTTTCCGATGAATGTCTCACGGCACTGTTCATGTTTGACACTCGATCTCTTCTAATTCACGTCTACATTGACGAATAACTCGTCCGACACGAGGAGAAAAGAAGCCAAATGTCGTTTCAAGGGAGCCAGCACGAACAGCCCTGGGTCAGCCCTCTCGCACCTAGCGATTCACGCACATGGCCAGATGGCCGGTCTAAAGCATACTGGTTAGGTCCATTTGACCTCTATAGGAACAGAGACGCGAAGGCAGCAAGTCAGAATACGTCTCCAGAGGCTCCTGAGGTCCAACGATTACGCCGGCTCGCCGACGTCCAACAATCAGAGGGAGACCACATAGGAGCTCGATTCTCCCTAGCGAAGATTATGGAGCGATATATCTCAGACCTTGAGCACATATCTCGATGGACCGTGGGTTTTCAGGAGAACATGAAGAAACGAGGTATTTTGACACATGGGATTCAAACGACTGTTGGTGGAATAATCAACAGCTATTTCACGCAGTGCCCTGAATTGAGCGATGTTCCACAGGACCAGGATGATGATCTCAAATCTTGGCTAAAACCTTTCTACGATGCGGTGGAGAAGGAGAGCCACTTTGAAGATCCCGGCGTCCTGTATACAACACGAGTCATCCTCTGTTATGCGGCCAATCAGCTGTATGAATCCGATAGGGAATGGATCTGCAAGAAGTACAGACAGGTTTTGAGCTGTACTGAGAGGATCTTTGGCTCCCAGCACCCTGACATCATTTCTCTCCTACAGGGCTCAGCTCAGGCCATTGAGAAGCGAGAAATGGAAGCTTACTGGAGCCAGTGTAATCAGGAGCAGATACGGCACCTGGGCGAGAAGGAGCTTGAGAAACACAGGCTTCAGAGCATGACGCGCTGGAAGGGTGAAATTAAAGCTTTGCTATCGCGTGCTTTGTCTGGGCTTCGAAAAGTACATGGATATACAGCGCCACCCACACTTGATTGTGCATACAAGATAGCGGAGTTCCACAGAAGGTGCGGCGAAGCAGACGCGGCCGAATCCACACTGCGAGAGATGTGCGAAATTACAGAACAGGAGCTGGGAGAAGAGCATGATGAGACGCTAAGATTCAAAGCAAAACTGTCAAGCCTACTCCTTGAACAGAATCGATTTGGAGATGCTGGACTCAACATCCACAAATATATCTCAGAGCATTGGGAAGCTATTCAGAACGAATCAATCGAGCCCCGGAAATTCACTCTAGATGGAAAGCACACAAATAAACGTGGTTGGGGAGCAATCATCTCACTCAATGAGCAGCTTTCACGTCACCAAGCTCCGTTGCACTTTGCGTGGGCAGACCACAATCTATATACGTTGCCTGTTCACAGCGTCAAGCTTATCCCCGTATTTCCCTCCGAAAGCCAGAAAGACTGCGCTTGGAGATTCAGTCGCCGAGCCTTAGAAGTCGGGAGTGATTCACAAATACCCACCCATGATGCTGAAGCCAACGCTTTGATGTTTCAGAGCAATGTGAACAGCGACCTGTCTGTCGATTTGCGGGTTCCGTATATTCCATATTCTCACTTTATGGGTACTGCGAGCTTTGAACAGGACGAATCATACCTTGAATATGCGAAAGCAGCAAAAGACTCTGGAGTTAGTCGCTCAATCCATAAGGAGGCTGAAGCGAATACTCCGATCAAGATCAGTGAATCCAGGGGAGGACTCGAACCGGATTCAGTGGAGGAGAACAAGGAAGTCATGGATTCAGAGGATTATTGGAATCTGAATGTCAGTAACTATTCTTTGTACCCTGAAGTTCTACATGACTGATATTCACCTGCAGCTCGGATCTTATGGTCACGTATCAGAAGTTCAAGGCTTCTTCAATTGCGTACCTACAGATTCTTCATTGTTGCTAGGAGAAACTTTCGGGCCTCAGCTTAATCTCGTCTCCTCGAAATGGGCAGATTGGAAACATTTCACTCTGCATCCTCCACCGAATAACACGCCTCAGTTGGAGCTCACAGATGGAACCGAAATCAGGTGCCACGGCTACATATCTGGAACTTGGACGGATGTCAATCTACACTTCCAGCGAAAAATCTTCAAGCTGTTCGTTGTCGACGCAGTGTTCTCGGCTGCAAAAATTTCAGATGACACCACCTACTTGTTCGCTCTATCAGCTGATGCATTGGAATCTTCCCGATACCATGAATGTAAGTAGGATTGCATGGTAGCAGGTATTAAGCTGACGCATCAACCCTAACAGTGTCTGGAATTGAGAAGCGGACGTTCTATGGCAAGCTCAATCCCTCCTTATATCGTTTGAGTATTAGGTCTATGTATAGACCCTGTTCAGTGTATAAACGGAAAATGAAAGCTAGTCAAGGTAAATACCCATTTTGTGAAAGTTAGTGGGTGTTACTTAACTAACTCACAATCAACAGCGAATAATTCTTCCGAAGACGCCGATTTCTGGGAGGAAATGAACAGGCGCGAGCGGTGGGATCGAGATTTCGAATGCAGGAAGCCCGTAAATCAAAGGGACAAAGATGAATTGAAGCAAGCTCTCAGTACCGAGGAGCACATACGCTTGGCGTGGGATGAGCGTCATAAAGATCGTCAGTCAGTTTCGGAAGCGGGTACAGGTGTTTTTATCGTGGAGCCAGCCCAGTCACAACATAAGGTGGGAACCGAAGATAAGGAACGATCAGGGAGGGGTTTCCGGCAAATGCTTCGAACCATTTTTTAGCAAGGTAGTCGAATCTTTACATTGATCTCGGAGAGTAAATGGCGGCAAATAGTCAGGAGCATCCATGCTAACACAAACTGGGTAGTCTTGCGACCGTTCTGTGCAAAGAAGCACGACAACTGAATTGACATTCTACCGCAAACAATAGAGAAGTAGCTAACCAAGAAGAATGTGGAAATCGTCTAACTATAGGGCCCTGCCGTGACTGCATGCGCAAACCCCGAGCCCCGAAACCCTAACCCTACCCTGAAAGGCGACCTGCTGAAGCCGACAGCGTGTGTATTCAACAGTTTGTCTAACCATGATACCACATGATTCAATCAGCTCGTATGTAAGCCTCACACATTCAAACAACTCCGTCCCGCATCTTCCCCCTCCCTCCCACCCTCACAACCCCGCCATCATCAGCCCCCCCACCCTCCCCCCTAACACCATACCTCCACCTCAAATACCCCGCCACCCCGCCCAAACTCCCCAAGCCCATCCCCCCCTCCACCCCGTCAGCACAACCCCCACCCCCACCAACGCCCCAACCCCACTCCACCCATCCACCTCAACCTGCACCCTATTCCCCAGCACCCCCAAGCTCAGAATCAATCCTAGCTAGCGGGTCGCAGGGCCGGCTGAAGCGCCTGTGTAAGGTAGGTAGGGGCTTCATTTTTCCCCGACCGATATCTACTGCCGCTCAGCCGCATGCCCTTGAGAACTACATTTTCCGGCAACAGCCATCCATCCCCAAACCCTTTCCCAACCACTCACTGCCTACTGCAACTCCGCGACTGAGGCGCCACCTCAAAGCCTCTCCGACTAAGCCTTCGCTCTCTTGCTTTGTCTTATTCTGAGGATAAGACTTATGCAGATTAACCACTTACTCTTTAAAAGTTACCGTCGCTTTGGCCCCCGCCGAACGCGTTTTCATTGACAACGCAATAACTACGGCTCAGGGTTAGTGGCCTAATACCCCGTAGCGACCCAACTGGCCTCTTCCGAAAGTGGTCTTATACTGTATTCCTTAATGGTGGGTTTGTGAGATTGAATGACTGATTAGCTGGTTGGTTAATCTGTTGATTCATCTTTGTCTCTACTTTGATCTCTTCGTTCTTATTCCGAGATTGCTGATTTTGTCTATTGCTTCTGCATCCAAGCGGTTTCTTGAGCCTGAGAATGAATGTGAGATTGTACACGTGCTGTCTGATTGATGGAAATGGAGATTGAATAACAGTATAGATATGATATTACCACCAAAAGCTGATACGCTCCACTAGGTAAAGTACAGACACTACCAAGCCCACCTAACAAACCCGCCCTGGTATACAACAAACCGTACACAGAACGTGTAGAGACCCAGAACAAAAGTCCAACTTCAAGGAGCCCCCACATACCCCTTTGCGCCGATTCCTCCCCATATCCCTAACCACAAAACCGCACACTCCAACCATCCCATATATACGAACCCCACATATTCATACAACCCCAACACCGCATTCCAAATACTCACATCAACAACCCGCACCAACTCACAAAACCATCCACCCCACCGCTCCCACAACAAAGCCCACCGCACTCAACCCGGCGCTCTTCCCTACCGCCGTATTCGCCTTCGGCGCCGCCGTACTACTAGCCTTCATACTCGTACTCGAACTCGCACTCCCGCTCGTCGGCCCCGCAGACGAAGATGCCGACGCCGACGCCGACACCGCCGAAGTAACCAAACTCCCCACCGACGCCGTACTGACCGTGACAGTGGTAACCCCCGTCGCCGACGCCGACGGCGCCGTAAGTGTCGTCGACGACGACAGCGCAGCAGCAGCAGCCGACAACGCACTACTCAACGCAGAGCTAGCGACTGAGGCGGAGGAGGCGGCGGAAGCAGAACCAGAAGCGTCCGGGATGGTGGTTAGGGTTGTTATTGTTGTGAAAGAGGTTCCGGCTGGTATGGGGATGGGGATGGGAATGACGACGGGACCGGTGGGGGAGAGGCTGGTACTGAGGAGGGTGGTGAGGGTTTCGAAGGGGGCGGGGGCCGTGAGGGTTGTTAGTGTTGTTAGCGGGGTGGTGGCAGGGCCTGAGGGGAGGTTAGCGGGGATGTCGTGGGTTATTTTGAGGGGGCAGGGAAAGTTTGGGGGAGGGGCAAGTGAGAGAGGTGGAGGAGACGAACCTGCTGCAGCGTTGCTGGATGCGCTCGATTCTGAGGCTGCTGCCGCGCTGGAGACGGAACTCGCGGCGGCAGCGCCAGCATCTGGAGTGGAGGTGGCGGTTGGCGCGATGATGACGGTGACGGGGGTGCTGGGTGAGGGCACTACTATCGATGTGACGATGCTGTTGATTGTGACCGGGATCGTTTCGCCGGATTCGATCGTCGCAATGGGCTGTAGGGCGGGTACTGTTCCACTGCTTGTTGCGTATATAATAGTCGCGGCTGGCTGGGTCACGTAAACCGTAGTCGTAGACACGGCGCCGTAGAGTGGGAACGCGACCAGCGATGTTCTGTCGCCGATAATCACGCTGTAGGTGGTCAAGTCTTGGGCGAGCGCTAGGGCTGGAAGCACCGCCAAGGCGAGGCGAGATGGAGTAAACATTGTTATTGCGTAAGAAAGAATACTAATACAAAGAGATAATATGCAAAAGGCCGGAAGAGTATTAAGAATGCGACAGACGAGGAACGAGACGGTCTCTCTCTGGGTCTCTTTAATAAAAACTCACGATGGCGGTGGTCATCATGGTGGCTGGGACGAAGGACCATCCCGCCTCTTTTTGTAGAGAAAAGCTGGGAAATGGCAGGGAAACTCAAGTAACGGCTAGAAGACGGCGTGCACCCGTGATGAAACATCTTGAGCCAATTGCGATACACAGAAAGGTCCGTATGCGCTCCAGCAAGCTTTCGTCCTTTACATCATCTGGTGGCGAACGTTGGCCGTTTGTGAGATTACCTGGTCGCTCCCGGTGCGGTGCCTTGATTTTTGGGGGGAGATGCGGTCTAATCCGCGGCTAGCGCATGACTAAGCGCGACCCCAGCTCCCCAGATCCCCGCCGTTGAGGTTTGCAGGCGGGCCAGGGGCATCAAAGATGAACATCAAAGATGAACATCAAAGATAGGTAAACTTGTTTCATCCGCCGTCGACTAGCATACCACTATAGCACGGCTCGGATTTCCCACGTGGGCTTCTACACGTGAGCGACTGGGAAAGCCGGCCAAAGTGCGCGTGGCGTGTGTACATTTCCTGCTGTCGCCGAGTCACGACTAGTCCAAGCCGCACAGCACCTCGAAAGTCGACGGCCTCGTTTGGTTCTCCAGATCTACAACTCAGTTTACAGACCCTGGTCTTGATGCCAATCATAAGCCACTCCGCCTTCTTCGAGTCTCCAATGGTCCAAGTCACCGTTGGAGACTCGGATGATCGACGGACCTTCCACGTACATATCGACCTACTCAAGCAACATTCGGAATACTTCCAGACCTCGTTGAACAGCTATTTCAAAGAGAGCCGAACGAAGCAGGTTGTGTTGGCAGAAGACAACGCCGACGCTTTTCACCTGTTCGTGCAGTGGCTATACGACGGAGAATACAATGTGAAGAAAGCTAGAAGCCTCGAGGACGGTGGCTGCGAAGAGTTATATTATGGCTTCCACGCCGAGGCATACGCGTTGGGCAACAAGTTGGTAGCGCCAGCGTTCAAGATCTACATTGTCAAAAAGGTACTGAAAGTCTTGGGCCGGTTTGATGAGGTTTCAATGACCACCCTCCTGGACATGGTACAAATCGTGTACGCAGGCACCTCAGAGGAAGATGGCTATGACATTCGCTTGGTTCTAGCCACCTATTGTGCAAGCCGTATGGGCAAATCCCATCCCAAAAAAGCATCTCGCTCCCAGGGTTTCCCGCGCAGTTTTTCCGGAGACGAGCTGGCGGAGCTGGCATTAACCAACCAAACCGCTTTCTTGTACGACGTCTTTCTCCTGATTCCTACAGGACCTGCCTTCTCTGCCAGCGGTTTGCAAGCTGGGCTATACCCAGACGTGTAAGAGTTTTCGAGCGTTGGCTTTCAGAGTTGGGAAAGGTGATGGGATGTAGATCAAGGTAGCCGTATTCACCATCTCCAAAAGCAACCGACCAGTCCTCCCAGTGGATCCGAGCGGCGAAAAGAATCAGCTCACTCGGACATTCGAATCCTGAACAGACACACCGGTACCCCTTCAGGATCCCTGCCGCCATAGGATAGGTCACTGCCTTTAATTTTTTCATCAAGCCGTTTGCAACGAACGAGCAGTCAGGGATGTATCTGGGGGGCTCATCTATTAATTCATCGCCTGAAGGCTACAACCTACACTAACGTTATCTCCGTTAGCTATTGATCACGAAGATGGCTGTGGGACGTGGTGGTTGCAATTGAATCTCAGACAGCAGTTGGTACAATTGTGGTATCCACATGACGGTTCAGAACAGGTCTGTGTTGTGAATTGTTGCATCATCATAGAAAGGCGGGATAGAGAAAAGTTAGAAAACGTACCGGTCTCAACTATTTGTATGGGTTATGTTCGGCTTTCCACACAGGTCGACAACGTTTTCGTTGCTCTTGCAGGGCTGTTGCACGGTCTGTTTTCTCGTGCGCCAGGCCGCATCGAAGGTGCGATGATCGCGCGCTGAATAGAGAGAATTGAAAAGGTTGTGAGCGGCACCAGCTTCAGCTAACCTTCCTCTTTTTGAAAAATGATTCAATGGATTTCTGACCCTCGTCGAACTTGGAGCTGCCGACTCCACCACCTGTACGCTTCAGGCCCTTGAGGTGCTCTTTGCCGTTGACAGTTCTAATCACTATGTTGTGTCTGATGAACGTGGTAGATATCATGTAATCCGACTGCTGCTTCTCGGATGACTTATCTGCGGTTCTAGCGTTGTTATTGGTAACGCGCTTATGTGTATGGCGATCGATTGGCATATGACGCGGTTGAATATCCAACTCCAAGTATCCGGTGTTGGACCAACCTCCAAGGTGTTCCACAGGAGTGATCCCTCCACCACCAACAGATAGGCCCGGAGCGAGGCTTACTGTTTGAGCAGTGAAGCGCTTGAGAAAGCATCTCCACAGTACCGATAGAATGATACCATGAGAGACAATGGCGACGATCTCGTCAAGTGCTTGGGTCTCACCCTGAAGTATTGGTAGTAGCTGTTCGTCGAGAAAAGTATCCATCCGCAACGCCATGGACTCTTTAGGCTCGACATCCTTGAAGTCTGGATCACTCTGATGCTTTTCTCGATGAGTGTCCTTGCCAGTCTTATTCGTACCTCGGGAACGAGCGTAGAAGGGCTTTCCCTCGTAGAAACCAAAGTCTTGTTCCCTCAGTAACGGTGTTTGGGTGACCGCAAGTGCACGATCTGCAGAATCTACTGCTAGCTCGGGTTGTGCGAGACGTATTGCTTTAGCCGTCTTATAAGCTCGTAGCAGGTCCGAAGAGAAGATGCGAGTAAAGCGCAAGCCAGCCGTTGTGAAATGTTGCCCCAGTCGAGTGGCTTGCAAAGAGCCGTGTATAGTCAGTGCTGAGTCCTTGACACCGGCACTATTATCTTGTCAGCGTGACATTTTCTGCAAGGAACCAAGTGAGTGCCCTTACTAGATTTGAGCTACGTTGTCGACAGTCTCGCCATGACGTATGAGGAAGAGCTTCATGGCGCCCTTTGCGCCCGGCTCGAGGCACGATGTTCAAGCCATTCCAGCTTCAAAGATGCAGCCACCGTCTCGCAGCTCTGCCCGTAAGAATGTTGCAGAGCCGCAGCAGGGTGTGCCTATGAGTTGTGGAGTTGAAGTAAGAGGGCAAGTTTTTTGTGTGATAGATTAATTTGGTTTAGTCATATATTAGTCACCTTGGGTCACGACCGCAACCTCAACCTACTGTGATTTTTGATTGTCCCTCATGTACAACTCTACGAAATGTGTCTCAATGCCATTGTCTTTCATCTAGCACTCATCTCATGCTTACTAGAACCCGATCGCTCAATGTACAACGTATTGGCTGTGCTCGTACCTTGCTTTATGGTATCTTCTCCATGTTGACGCAGCACGTCACTTCCGTTTCAATCCAGCAATTTGCGCATGACTGTTTTCTTAATTTGGCATGCCGTGTTGTCATCTTTGGCCGTACCTTCCATTGATTTCACGTCACCATCGGCATGTTCTCCTACTATGCTTTACTATGGTAGCTTTACGCTTCCATGCGAAAGCACCAATCTCGAAAGGTTTCCACTTTGGTCGCCGCTGTGGCAAGGCATTGGGCTGCCAGTACTCTCTCGGCTTATGAACGAGTATGCGCTCTAGATATTCATTGGACTAGATCGTCGATGCTCTGAGGCAAAAATTTCACATATGATGGATCAATCGTCTACCGCTCCCGCCAAGACACATGCTCCGAAGGTCCAACTACTTGAATTCCAAACCTTCACGCACGCTTATGGAAGCGGTGCACCCCTAATATTACCTTAACAATACCCATATAGAGCTCTCCAAGACCCGAGGGTGACAAACAAAATTCTTTACCTCCAACTACGCCCATAGTGACAATCGCCGTGGGTCAATGGCCTTGAACTCGACAGACTCCATACGGCTCTCAAAGCCCCTAAGAATCTATGGCAGATTGCTGCATTCCACAGTCGGACTTGTATTGCCAGCACTTCAGACCGATTCAGAAACAGGCTACAAGCGCAAAGTGGGAGTATATCCTCGGAAGCACTTGCAGCGAACTAACATTCACTTAGGCGTTACCACAAATTAACACCAATACGATCTCACTTCTATCTCAGCTTGCAAGGTTACCAGTTCTATCTCGCCTTCCGCGGGCTGTCTTTGATGCCTGTCTCCGTGTAAGCTTTCGACTTGATAGACCAGTCTCCACCACGAGAATGTTTGATGAAGAGCGGCCATTGGAAACTTACGCTGATTGATGCTAGAAATCTTTCATGTATCTAGTCATTGGGTGAATGGGTTCTCGGCTGCCTTCCCGTTTCCATTTCGACGACATTATACTGCGCAGCCATATTTTCGTAGCGGCAAGTCCTCGCCCTAACTGCAGTAGCCTTCAAACCCCGAGGACCTCGTCGTACTTGCAGAATGACCATAGTTTCGTTGTGCCCATCAATTGTGCGCATCTAGCGAATGGACTCCGAGTTGCCACTAAACGACTTCCGCCTTCCGTTCTCATTCCCAGTTCGGACTCCCATCGTTTACCAAACCCTAAGCCTGTCACCGCCTTCTTCTTGAAAGCCAATCACTAACGAGGGCGCAATCATTACAGTCGCAGTTGTTCCGCCAAAGCCATCTACTGCTCTTAGGACCACCATATATACACCATGGCCTTACAGCTCGAAAAGCGTTCGTCCCCGCTTCCATCCTCTTCTGGTTATGATGCCAATACGGAGAGATTAAGGCACATCGCCGACTTCTTCCAATCGAAATATAACTTCCGCACCGCCACTCGAGAATCGGTCAAAAGCTTGAGCACGTGGGTAGATCAAGACAAGAGTGGAGATTATGACCCCGATTCAAAGACAGCTCAGCCTGAAATCACACCCAAGAGGAAGAGAGAACCACTGGCTGGACTGCGGGATCATTGTGAGCAGGCTAAGCCCAAGAAGCCGAGGACAAACACTTGGCAGTTTGGGAGACGGAACGGCCAGAGCTTCCCTTTTACCTTCAAGTTCGAATCGGGTGCAGGTCAGGCTTTGTTAAAGAAGCTTAGCAAGGCCCCGGACAACTGGCTGTCGCAGCCGTCCCAAAGTGAAAGTAGCAATCCTTCGATTAGCTGGTGGTCTGCTAGTGGAGATTCTTTCGAGACCGATAACACATCGTATTCCTCCCAGCCTTACAGTCTTCGCAAGCAATCAAGAAGCCAACTAGGGGGACTTCTGCACCGCTTTAGCGACCACACTAGTCAGGACATTTCAGGTCTCGAGGAGATCACATTAGGACATCCTGCGGCAAGGGGCTGTAAAGGATGTTTCGAACTGGGGATACTATGCACACTTCTCAAGGAGGGCTATACGTATCCGTGTGAAGACTGTGTGGAGGATGACATCGAATGCGAGCTCGTTCTGCCACCTCTAAAGAAGCGACCCTGCGAAAGCTGCCGCCGGCGAAAAATTGTCTGTTCCTACCGCGAGGGTGGGGACCACAGCCTTCCATGTCAGCAGTGCACAGATTCAACCCTCAAATGCATCGCAGGTCCGCTGGGCGGCAGGACTAGAACCGGGCCTTCCTTGGATCAAGATCTCAGTGCTAAACCACGATTTGTACCCACTGAGCAAAGACCTTTCATCACCTGTAACCAGTGTCGGCAAGCGAAGCGATGGTGTTCCCTCAAGAGCAAGGATCAAGAAGCACCTTGCAAACACTGCAAGGCGGCTGGAATTGGCTGTACATTCGAAAGACTACCGGACAAGCCGAAGAAGAAAAGAAAAGTGAGTGCAAAGAGAGCCGAACGCTTGAAGCAGATTCGGGATCCGCTGATTAGCGGTGGGGCGCCTACGACCAAATTTATCACGACTCGATACGCACATCCTATTACTTTCAACTATCTACCTGCCGAAGATAACGAAGATGAGCCACCAGCATGTGATTGGTGCGAAAGTTTGGCCTTTGGTCTCCTCGGCCTTGATGAGGTCGAGGTGGAAGTCATTGACCACGGTGCTGGTCAGGGCTATATCGAGGTGAGCGGTGGCCATACCGGAAGGGGCAAAAGGCCGAGTCGAATGTGTCCCGATTGCACCATCGAAAGACTTCAAATATCTGGATGCAAAGCGCATGACATCCAACCGATCCAGGGTCTGGATCCAGATGACTTTGACTTCGATGCGGCTATTGAATGCCTATTACCGGGATTGCAACTCGATGCTGGCTCCATTCCGTATAGATACTGCTCGGTGTGTCCTGGTCCTGCCTTTCTAGAATGCTGTAACCCTAATACGTTAGGCATGAGCGTTGATGAGGAGGATCTAGGATCATCTACTAGAGAGGGATGTGGATTGCTCCTTTGCGAAAATTGCGCTGTTTCGCTTGTTGAGGAACATGACGGGAGTTTGGAGAGCCTCGTTGCTGCACTTGAAATTGACGGCGGACAGTTTGGTTTGAGAGCCGATGTGAAGTTTCTTTTGAAGAGTGGTGAGCTACTGCAACGTATCACCGGGGAATAATTATCATCACAGGCCCAACATCAGAACTCCTCATCTACTTGCACCACATGATCGTTTTCGATGGGGGTATCTCTGTGATTTAAACTTCCTTCCGCAGTTGGTTTGCAATTTATCCCTCAAAATCTCTCCTGTAACGCGGTCCCGCAGCGGTCTTTGGGCAGGCATTCGAAGAGGTTTCTTGGACTCTCTTCCAAAAGCTACATTGCCACCCAAGTCCATACAAAAAAGTCTTACATGCTTCACCATCTCATTCACCAATCCTGTTCTCAGTGACTCCAGCTCATTATTGCAAAGTCCCAAGTATGACTCAAAGTCATTCACCGTCCCCAGAAGCCTGCAACATCTTGTCATATATAACGGTGGTCATAGCCGTGGCCCGTCAAAGTCTCTCATGGTAAAGTTTGCACTACAAACACTATCTACACCCTACTACTTGACATGCAACGCGCAGAACCATACCATAGAGCTTTTCGCAACGCACTCCTACCATCATGTGCCGCTGGTGCCGCAAACTCGAACCCATCCTCGCGCGCGAATCCTACGTACGTTCCTTCCCTCCAACCTCTTCCCCCACTCCCCTCCGCCCCTTCCTTCCTTGCCCCCATTCCTTCAGGACCCCCCCCCCCCCCACAAACCCCTAATACGCTAACACTCCCCCCCCACACGCACAGCCCTTCCCCCTCCGCCCCCTAACACTCCACCTCCACGCCCTCCACTCCGCCACCTCCCACCGCCTGGGAATCTTCTACCGCAACCGCTTGATGATCATGACGGATCTGCTGCTTCTGGTAGAGCCGCTGGAGAGGTGGCATTTGGATATGGGGCTTGTCGAGGAGGTGAGGGATGAGATCCTGTATTTGAGGAGGGGGTTGGAGAGGCATCCTGTTGAGAGGGATGAGGAGAGGGGGTGGGGGGCTGTGAAGGGGAAGGGGAAGGGGATTAAGGCGAAGGGAAAGGAGAGGGAGGCCGTGGAGGAGGAGGAAGAGGATGAGGAGGGGAGTAAAGTGGGGAGCGAAGTGGGGAGCGAGGTCGGCAGCGAGAGGAGTACGAGTGCTGTACTCAGTGGTCATGGGCGCGACGAAGATGACAAGGAAGAAGGCAAGAAAGCTACACATGCGGACGGAGATACAGAAGCAGGAGAACCCCATTCTACCAACCATACATCCACGCACAGTCCCCACAACGAACCACATGGAGATGATGGCACTTCCCACGCCACCACAGCATCCACCCGCGCCGCCGAGCCGGGACCTTCCACCCTGCCCAACTACAACGCACATACCCCTCCCCGCCACCCGAAGCCAACACCCAACACCAACAAGAAACCCCTGACCCAAACCTCCCGCCCACGTTTCAAGATCCGTAACCCCTGGCGCGCGTATATCGAGGATTTAGTCGCAGCCAAGGTGCTCGAGCATCTGGAATGGCAGAAACAGGCAACTACAAGACAAGCGTCCATCGGTCCTCCGGGAGGGGAGGCCAAGGCGCTGCATGTCGTACCGGAAGGGCAACGGGAACGGGAAGTGGCTTCTCATCGCCCAGCGGCAGCAGCAGCACCAGCAGCTGCTGCCGTCAGTAATACTAAAACTCCAATCATATCCGAAAGTAGACACACGCGCGGCTTCGCTGGGAATAGAGCGCCGTCGCGCCAAAAGGAAAAGGAAAAGGAAAAGGAAAAGGGAAAGAGACGTGGCGCCTTCCTGGCGTGGTGGAAGGTGATGACGAGGCTGGAGCCTCCCGCGGGGGAATATCAGGGCGTGAAGAATCAGAAGACGGCGATGCCACCGAAGATGATGGAACGGTATATCAACGGACCGCGGGATGGGGAGAGTGTTGAGGGAAGTCAGAGGGGGAAAGGGGGGAGGGGTGGAGGGAGGGGAAGTGGGAGGAGGGTGAGTAGAGGGAGTGGGAGTGGGAGTGGGCGTGGGAGTGGGCGTGGGCGTGGGCATTCCAGTGCAGGGTCTGCGCATGGGAGTGTACACTCCGGGGATGACGAGGCTCTCTACGACGTCTCGGGTGCTGAGAGTGGTGGTGAGGGTGAGGATGGAAACGATCGGCCGGGGAGTAGGCGTCACGATGGGAATGAGCATACGCATCGGGAGCCCGAGGGAGCGGACGGTGATGATGAGCATGGACATGGACACGACGACAAGGAAAAGAGTGAGAAGGAAGGGTAGATAGATAGAGACGGTAGACGGTAGCGTGATTGGAGATTTTTGTACACCATAAATGGCATTTAGAACACCTGACCAATGTCGCCGCGAAAGTAGGGTACCAAACACAGGGCGCTACGGAGAGAGACGAGGAAGAGCTATGTCGTAGCTTCAGTTTCACCGTTCTCGTTCCACTTTCCCTGGCGAGTCTGGATCTGGAGCGACGCCAAGACAACGCTGGCGAGAGAAAGCAAGTCGTGTATTGTATTCACCACCCCCGCTGCGTTGCGGTGCGCTGCGCTCGCTCTCCCTCCACCACCATCATCCACGACACGGAATACCCGCGCTCCAAGCCCCAACTCCTTCACTCTCCTTCCCCAATCGGACGGACGTACGTCCACCCTCTCCGACGTTCCGGGCTTGTTTTCGCCCAACTCAATCGTCCTCGTGCGCGGTCACATCTACGACATCTCCAGCGGCGTCAATGACAGCCAATGTTTGCGTTTCTTTTTTCTGAGCTCATCTGAGTGCTATTCATAGATAGAACGGATCTGTACTCCACATCTGACCACCATACAGACAGACATTGGTATCGGAACGGATACTCTCCCCCGGCGCCGTCGCAAATGCCGACACCGTGACAAGCAAGCACAAGCACCGCCGAGCCGCCGGTAGTCCATGCAAATCCTCTGAACCCTAGATCAACGCCCGATCTTCGTCGCCCTCACCTTCTCCTTCAATCATGATCATAGAAATCATCACCTCATCCCCCCCCCCGCCCCCCTTTTCCTCTGTCCTACCCATCCACTCCCAACCCCGTCACCTATCTCCCCATCCCTCATCCCTCATCCCTCATCCCTCATCCCCCATCCCACACGCCCGCAGACCACCAAACCTTCCTTTCCCAACCCAACCGCCAATCCCACACCCCGCCAGACCAACCCATCTACTGATGCCTCGCCGAACTGCCCTTCCCCCGCCACGTGCTCACCGCGGGAACATTACCCTTGAACCTCTCCTCCTGCGTCGAATACGCCCTCGGCGTCAACTTGATCAGCGTATGCAGCGGCACCTCCATCCACGGACTCTTCTCCTGCGGCACATTCATGTAATACGCGTAGACGCACCGCAGCACCGCCTGATGCGTCACGATGATGATGTTCTCGCTCCGCTCCAACTCCATGATGATGGGCTCCAGGCGTATGACCACGTCGCGGTACGACTCCCCGCCCCGGTACCGGTAGTTGTATTTGTCGTTGTCGCGCGCTCGGAAGTCTTCGGGGTAGCGGTCTTCGATTTCTTGGTACGTCAGGCCGTCGCAGACGCCGCTGTCGAGCTCGTCCAGCGCTTTCCATTCGAGCTTCGTGTAGCCTTTGGGCGAGGCGGCGAGGAAGCGCGCCGTTTGGATCGTGCGTTTGAGCGTGCTCGTCCAGATCGTCAGGTGTCGGTCGTCGCCGACGGATTGGGCCACTAGTTCGGGGAGTTTGCGCGCGTAGAGCTCGCCGCGCGGGGAGATGTCGGCGTCGCCGCCGATGCGGCCGGCTAGGTTGTATTCGGATTCACCGTGCTGGCGGGTGGTTGTGGTTAGTATACAGGCATTGTTCGTGGGAGATGGAAGGGGGTACGGACTCTGGAGAGCCAGATGGAGCGCGGTCTTATGTGCAAATTCATTAGGTAGTATACTACACGGCTTTGCAGGTAGTCTTTGATCTGATTGATGATGACTTGTCTTCCGACATTTATGAGCTTGACGTAAGTAAGATCCTTTTCGTCTTCGTCGATTGTCTGATAGACTTTCTCGTAATTACGGATACGATTCCGGAAGTCCTGAGCAGCTACCTCCGGATCCTGACCCTTGTAATCTGGAGACGTCGTCTTGACTTCGAGGATGTTGCTCATGATGAGGTCTTCGTCGTCACACTTTGATTCCACATACAGTGTCTGGATGTTGTTGGCTTCACAACGCTCATTGACCCAGCGTCTGCGTGATTTGACCGAGTTTGTGGCATCCAATATGGCTACAACACCGTTTTGATTGTCAAACCACGTTATCATATCTGCAACGGCCGCTTCGGCAGCGGCATGACGAAGGCGCTCTCCTTCCGGATTCTTCGTGTCAAAGAAATCTGCGGTAGGCTGAGGAGTATCATGGCGGCGGTAGGTGCCGACATTGAAAGCCTTTGCGGAGATTGAAAGCCAGCTGAGATATCGGACGACTAATCCGAAGAGCTGGTCAGACAGCGTTATACCCTTGGAATGGAGGCAGCCGACCTTTTTGGGCGATCAGACTCTTGCCACGAGCGGGCAAGCCGACCATGACAACGCAGATGCGCGTATCTTCGACCTGGACTCCTCCACCATTAGTTTTCCTGTAATAGCTAGGCATGTTGACCGAGACTCCAAATTCGGAGCATCAAGCACGTGCGCGCGAGCAGTAGAAAAGATAAAATGGAAGACGGGGCATAAAAGAAGAAGAGGGCGGCCAAAGAAAGTGTAGAGGTATCAGCAATCAAGTGAAGTATAGGGCTCGCGAAGTGCATGCGCCGAATGGCTTTGCGTGTCTTGTTTGTGGAGGAACACGGGCTCCAGTGTTCGGTGTGTTCGGTGTATTCGGTGTGTCACTTCTTCTTTGGGTATGGCACGTCCAATGGCAGTCCGGTAGTGTGGATGATGGTGCCAGACATATGACGAGAGCATCTGGGCCTGATGTTTGCGTAGGAAGGCGAGTTTGGGGAGGAGTGAGAAGATTCGAGTGCGTGGGCAAGTCGGAGCTGTGGCCGTTGAACATCGGCTGATGACGGAGACGACGGAGACGACGGCTACTTGGTGCCACTTGGTGCCACTTGGTGCCACTGTGCTGCAGGGATCCCTTTTCCCACTTCTCGCCTGTGCCTTAAATGGTTAAAGCCCGAGGCTCGTGGGCCACTCACCCCGCAATCTTCCTCTTCCTCTTCCTCGTCCTCGAGGCCGTCTCGGCACAAGTGGAACGACGCCGGCCTGATGATGAGGTCGTTGACCATGCCTGACGATGATGGCATCGAGAAGCCGGAGCTTCCACAAGTATAAGATCCTGCATGCGCAACTGCACACTTGGGAGAAGGCATCCTCCAGTCCGTAAGGTAGGCAAACACTTTCACGGCCGTCTCACCACGACAACACATCGCGCCGAGACTACTACCCCGCAGAACGTCGAACCCGCACCCAAAGAACACCAATTCTCGAGCGCCCTTTCCTGCGACAGAGTCCATGAGAACCTCCTGCGTTGGCCGTGCATGTTTGTCGTCGTCAACATTCGAGCAAAATCCCCGATGAACCCACATCTCCAGGTCGCGTGCTCACCACCGGCAAAACATTTCGCACCTCCCCGCAACCCGGCTCCAAAAGGGTGCAGGGTGCAGGGTACCTGACCGGGCTGCAGATTCCGATCGCCGCAAGCCGGGTGCCAGAACGGGAAAAAGAAGCGACTGGGTCGCAGGCCTCGAAAGAGGGGAGAGAAAAGAAAAAGAAAAGAAAAAAAGTCAATTGCGCGGGAAGATTCGGAATACAGTGGAAGAGCGATGATGGGGGAAAACGGGGAGATGTGTCACTGACATTGCTCATGGAATAGCTCGTCGTAGCCACCGGGCCCACCATGGCTTCCCTCGTTGCCCGCGACCGTCGCGGGAGATTCTCGAAGGGCTGCCCTGATTAGGTCGGATCGACGAGGTCGGATGGGATGATTTCGAGTCTGCCTCTGAGAAAGTCTTTTGTTTGCGCACTGCTGAGTTTGTCGATCTTTGGATATATCAACAGTTGTTGTGTTGACCCGGTGTCTGTCTGTCTCGTGGTGCTGGTATCTGAATAGTCTCCGCTCGACAAGTTGCGACCGCAGCCTTGTGGTTATCGTTCACGTCTCCTCCTTATCAACGAGGTCTATCAAAAGGAATTATCACCTCCCCTGAATAATAATTCTTATGCGATTTATACAATCCACGAAACCCGATTGAAGTGACAACATAGGGGTGACGGCTTTCAAGTAGTCATTTTCAAGAAGATCAGGGAATATGTACGGACCTATTGCAGACATCGATGCAGCGGCTGCGTCCTCCAAGCATCCGGCTGCAAAAGGAGCACGAAGATGACTGGACCGTGCGTTGCAGCGCAGCACAAACTTCATACAGCTCTCCTGCACCATTCGGCATTCGGGAACACCACACAGGCGTACATCGCTCATGAACAAATCCACATCTTTTCTATATACCTACACAAAACCGATGGGTATCATCAAATCAATCTACCTTCCCTTCCGCAACTTCCGCAAACACCCCCATACACAAAAGCCCCTGTTCCACAACCCCCTACTCCACAACCCCCAACCCCAAACCCCCCGCAAACCCCTCCCACTCCCCCGCCGTCGCGATCCTCACTTCCTGCTCTCCCCCACCCTCCTTCGCCACATCCCACCCGGGCAACCTTACCTGCACCTTCGCCAGTGCCAACCCCTCCCCCCTCCCTCCCCTTCCCCCCAACCTCCTCTCCCTCTCCTTGACAACATCCCTCCCTCTCCCCCCCAACTCCCGAACCCACTCCCTCCACCCCTCCCACTCCTCCCTCTGCCGTCCAACAACCCACCGCCCCGTCTCCCGCCTCGGTCTCCACCCCAATCTCCCCTTTGCCCCGTCCTTTTCCTTATTCTTCTCGCCCCTATTCTTCTCGCTCCCATCCCCATCCCCATCCCCATCCCCATCCTCATCCCCATCCCCATCCCCATACCCAGCACTAACACCAGCACGTCGATCCCGTAATTTGACAACCCCATTCCCCTCTCTCGTGACAAGATTCAGCAGTTCCTTCAACGCCGCTTTGGCTTCTGATTGTAAGAGTCGCTGTTTTTGTTCCGAGGCAGATAGTGAGGGTATAAGCGGTTTGAGGAGCCAGGGGGCGTCGAGAGCGGAGAGCGGGGAGGAGGAGGGCGGGTACAGGAGGAGGTGGGTGGAGGTGCGGAGGTGGCGGATGGAGGCGCGGAGGGCGTGGATTTCCGAGTGGAGGGATGCGATTTCACGCGCTGAGGCTGCCGAGGGAACGTGTTCGCCTTCGCTGATGTTCTTCGCTCCTGGAATGGCCGATCCCGGTCGGGGGGCGCCGTTCGTGTTCTTCCAGTTCTCGCGTTCGAGTTGGAGGGTTTTCCAGTCTTCTTCGAGGCGGTGGAGCTTCTGATTCAGTTCCTTCTCCGTCGCGCTTGCTTTCGCTACTGCGTTTTCTAGTTCCCGCACCCGTTCTCGCCTTCCGACGGCTTCGGTGGCTCGTTTCTCTAAGACCTCTACTTTCACGCCCATTTCTTCGACCACTTTCTCCCTCATTGCAAGGGCCGTGTTCTTCTCCGCCAGCTCATCTTTCAAGCGGCCCACTTCTGATTCGTGGCTAGCAGAGTGGGTGGACGCTGCACGAAGATTTTGCGCCAGTGTAAGCCATGGTGGTGGAGGCGTTGGGGAAGTAAATTCAATGGTCTGTGAGAGTGTGGTTGTGAGGCTGTTCAGGACTTGGACCTGAGACGTTGTGGCTTGTATGCTCGATGTCAGACTCGAGAACGGAGTAGTGTCACCAGTGGTAATCGCTATGATCATCTCGGAATATGTGAAAGGCGTAGTGCGGCCTTCTTCGTTGAGTAATGCGAAGAGGGAGAGACCGCTTGTATGGGTGGTGGATGCGAGACTGGAAGTCAATGACTGGGTTGCTTCGAAGACATGTAGTGTCGAGGGGTCGAGTGTAAGAGAGCGCGATCGTAACTCGGAAAGTTGGTGGATGGCTTTGCTGGTGATGACTTTGGCGCTCCGAATTTGGGAAACTAGGGAGTCAGCTTTCTGCATGAATTCGGAAGCTTCTTGGTTGTCCTCGTCATGCTCATCGCTAGGTGGAGGAACCTTGGTCTGTGCCATAGACTTGACGTGTGATATCGCTGCTGCAGCGTTCTCCAGCTGACTTTGCATGAGAAGGGCGCGCATGTAGATGTCATCTGCGTAGCGCTCGAGGCCCTCACTTATATGCACCTCTGCTAGGTGTGTCATCAAGGCCATTGATCTATCTCAAGGTTAGATGCTTGAAACTTAATGTATGAGGATCAAACATACCTTTGTAGCTCAGTAGCGCACTGCTCCTCCTTGAGCTCCTCGCGCTTCAATCCATCGATCCACTCATTAAAAGCACGTTCGACAGGCTCCAAGTCGTAGAGAGCACCCTCAAGCCTGTCAAAGGCCTCGAGAGAGCAGGTCTGGATGAAGCTATCAAAGCGATCGCACATTGTCGAAACCCAAGTCAACTTGTCGAGTATTTCGCAGCAGGCAAAGATGCTGTCTTCATGGCCAACGGGTGCTTGATTTTGGACACGCTCCTTGATAAAGCCATGCATAAGACTGGCCTTGAAGCCTATCCGCTTAAATCGAAGCAGAGCAAGCACCGAGTCGCGATTATGGTTGAACCCTTCCGGCAAGAAGAGTTGTACAATAGCCAGATGCTCCGCTGACTCCTGCGCTTCCATTCGCCGCAACTCAAGGTCAATCGCCTTGACCTGAGCTTTAGATGCGGATACCTGCAGACGCATATTAAGATCCATCATAGCTCTCGAACGACTGGTCAGATCATTGGCTTCCGATTCCGTGATTTGTTGAGAGGCCCGCATGTCTTCGAGATCGCTCTGCATGTTCGTGACTAGCTCTCGGAAGCGTGCAACTGTGTACTCTAGATCTTCGATAGTCTCATCTTGCAGCGCCGACTTTCTAGTCTGATCCCCTAACACGGATTCCTTGTAGTCGATCTCTTCTTGCATCTGCTTCTCCGTCTCAATATGGTTGATT
This sequence comes from Lapillicoccus sp., assembly GCA_965277795.1. Classification (GTDB taxonomy): domain Bacteria; phylum Actinomycetota; class Actinomycetes; order Actinomycetales; family Dermatophilaceae; genus Lapillicoccus. Next base: position 4,847,932 of record OZ255840.1, on the reverse strand, counting down.
TCAAGCTCATCGTTCAGTTCCTTCAAGCTTTCCAGATCCTCGATGGTCGTCCTCAGCTCGTCTATTTGCTCATTGAGCGCCAAATTCTTCTCCGTAAGCTCTTCGATCATCTCCTCGGCACCGAGAGCAGCATCAAGCTGCTGTCGTAGATCATCATTGGCCGCTTCTGCCTGCGCTAGGCTTTCTTTTTTGTCATCGTACTGCTCCTTGACAGATCCAAGTGCCTGCAAGTCTCTCTCCAACTCCTTGATCTGTTGCCTTGATTCCGATTCTTGCTGCTGCGTTACATCCCGAAGCCGCATCAGCGCCTCCCGCAATCTCTCGTTGCTCCTTTCCATCTGTATCCAGCCTTGACTAGTCTTCTCCTCGGGACTCATCTCCTTTCCCAGCTCTTGATTCTCTTCCCGTAAGATCTCGACTTCAAGTTCAACCTCTTCATGCTTCTGCCGTAGGGCATCAAGCTCCGTCTTCAATGCCTCTGCTGTCTCTTCCGCCATCTCGCGATCCAAAGTTGCCATTTCCAGCACACTGTCATTTTCAGCCTGCTGTACCTCGACCGCCTCTGCCTTGGCCTCTGCCTCTTTCAGTTGCTTTCGGAGCTCTACAATCTCTTGCTGTTGTGGCTGATACTTGGCTTGCAGCTTCTGAATGATCCCCTCGAACTTGTCGCGGTCTCCTTGTACCTTCTCCAATGCCTTCAGCTTTTCTCGGTCCTCCATTCGTTTCTTCTCCATCATCCGGAGCTTAGTTTTCAGGTCTTCTATCTCCCTACTTGCAGCTGTGCTCGATGGCGGGGCTGTCTGAGCTGTCTTTGGCGACCCTCTAGCGCGGCTGGGAGCAATCTTGGAGGATTCAATGGCGCGGCTCGTCGTGGAAGCATGGGATAATGCGGGACTGAGCACATTGCCAGTCTGGTCATCCGGAAGGTCACTGTCATGTGGTGACAGTACTTCCGGCTCCTGATTCCCTGCAGGCGAAGGTTGGCCACTTCCTGTACTCCCTTGATTACCACCGCTTAGAGAGCTCACCCTCTTTGTAACGCCAGATCGTAGCGATAGACGATTGGAAGGAGCTCGGGCAGCGGAGAGAGACGTCGGACCTGAAGGTTTGGGTGCGCCATTGATCGTACCTGCAATGGACTGTCGTGAACTTCGTGCTTTTGTGGATGGGGCCGCCGGCGGTCCCATAGACGGTCTAGCACTGATGCTAGCCCGAGGTTTTGATAACGAGGTAGAAGGCTTCAGCGTTGTCGTGGGCGTGCTTGTTCGAGGGGTGGCATTCCCAGATGACACCGAGGTAGCTAATTGTTTGGTTGGGGATTTGCTAGGAGACTTCGATGTACGTTAGTATAAAGCCCATAGATGTGTAGCAAGAGCCATACTCTCAATCCTCTAGAGCTAGGCGTCGGGCTACCAGCATTGATGCTCTGTCTCTTCGCAGCCGTAGGATCCAGCAGACTTTGCCTCTTTAAACCGCTCACCGCTGCACTCAGTGGCCTTGCCCTGAGCATAGTGCCATTTGCTATGCCATCTGGTTTCCGGACAGGCTTCGGCGCGGGCTCAGCTGTGACGATTGCAGCGGCCGGCCTGACGAACATTCCATGGCCAGGCTCGCAGTCGAAATAACGCTCCCCCAGGACAGACCCATCATTCTTTCCTGTAGCATCCTCAAGCTCTACTCCTATCCAATCACCAGCTGCGAAGTGTGCGCTTCCGACAAATTGAATCGTTGCGATGCGGCCATCTTGGAGTTCCACCGTTTGCCCAACCCGAAATTCCGACAGCTCGCCCATCTCGCTGAAACTTGGTAGGCGTCATGAATGCGTACTGTGGCCTTCGAGCATTTCAATATAGGGAGACTTTTTCGCTTTCTGTTACTGGTGTCTGCGTTTGTTGACTTGCGGGCGCGTACTTGGGTTCGCGTTGACTCCTCAAGTCACAAGCCGTTGAAACGCCGTGCAGCATCCCGCCTCAGCCCTGCCGGGGCTCCGTACGTCTTCTAGCGGTAATCTGGAAGCCAGCTACCCTACCTCCCCCGCAAATCGCTGATTTAGAAGGTATTCTGTAGCACTTTTACCTCAAAGTCCTCTGTTGCTATAAGAAAACACTGGTAACATATATTTATTCCTAGCCAATGTATCCAACAGATGCACAACATCCCTCATCCAATATGTACCTGGTTCCTGGACGCCTTACAATGCTTTGCGCCCTAATGAACCATATCGTTTGAACGCCATTGCGTGGTATGTAACAGGGTATATACGAGGAAGAACAAGGAATACTACCATCATGCGGTGAGCTCAGCTATCCTCCGTTCGATTTCAGGCACTGTCCGCAGTTGCAGATCAAGCTCCTCTTTCTCACTGCATCGAGTTAATATCAGGCCACTCACCATAGACAAAAGAACTTACTCTTCTAGCTCGAGACGTCGTTCTGCGTCGAGCTTGGTGAAGATATAATTCCCCTGCCCATCGAATTGCAGGATGTTGGTGTGGTACTTCCACAAACTCCTCCGATGACTCACGGTCATGAGTGTTATGCCGAGGCTCTTGGCCGTTTCATACATGACCTTTTCGATCTCGAGCGTGACACTGCTGGTGCACTCGTCCAGTATGGCATACCTTACGCATTATTAGTCATGAAGCTCAGGATAACGTAGGATAGAAGAGGAATGAATACTTGGGTGCATGGTAGAACAGCCGAGCCATAGCAACTCTTTGCTGCAGACCACTGGAGAGAACGTCTCTCCATTCTTCGTCGGCATCCCAGCCTCCAACTCGGTCGACGATATGCTCTATCTCAACGGTCCGGAGTATGCCGTATAGGTCATTATCGGTAACCCCTCTGTCCCGCATCTCCCGCAGACCATCAGGGTAGATGATCTGCTGTCGAAGTGTACCCCGAGACGTCAGATATGGCCGCTGAGGAATGTAGAAAATATCCGAAAAGGGCGGTTTGGAAACCACGCCACCATAGACAGGCCACAAACCGCCAAGTATTCGGAAGAGCGAAGACTTGCCGCAGCCATTAGGTCCCACAATAAGAAGATGCTCTCCAGGCTTGACCGAGAAGTTTAGTTTGCGGACAAGAACATCTCCATTAGGGGAAACGATGGGTACGTCGACGAACTCAATGTCCTCGCTCTCGATAACCTCGCCCCGGCCACGAAGTACTTCCGCATTCTCGTCTGTCCTGGCGGAAGACACCAACTTCTTCTCAAATCGTCCGGCTTGTATATCGTCCATGACGTCGAGTAACGTCGAAACTCTGGATGTGTAGCCAGCGAGCTCAGTAATCTCCTTGTAGCTGAACATGACTCGTCCAAACGCATCGGACGAGGACAAGAGCATCCGCCGGTTGGTAACAAAGCCTTCGGACGGTCAGCTCAAGATCATCATACATCGCTGTGGTAGACTCACTCTCTGTTCTGTCGCCCATACGACGGCTGGCATGACCAGGGACCTGGAAGAAGACAGGAACACTACACAATATGAGTCCCAATGCCCCCCAAAAGTACTTAATAACGAAATCTTCCATGACGCCGTGGTAAAGACGCCTCCTCAGTATGCGATTGACATGCTTGATAAGCGTGAAATAGCCCTTGTCCAACGTATCCTTCTCCGCCTCATGCCCATAATACAATGCAATCTCCTCACTGTTGTCGATCAATCTTGAATGCTGGAACCGGAATTCGCCTTCTAATCGCGCCTCCTCCGCGACATATTTGCCAAAAGGCGGAGTTAGCGCGCGCATCACGTTTGCCGAAAGCTGAACCAAGAGACTCATCATGAAGAGACCCTCGCCACCAACAGACCGCGAGAGGGAGTAGTTGTATATGATCATATCAAGGATCGGTTTTGCAAGGTTGGAATACAACTCTGCCAGACTATTCGAAAATCTTGAGACGTCCACCGTAATCAATTGATCCGCGTTCTTTATTCGGTCGTCTAACGTGGAGAGGCTGTAAAAGGTCATATTCGAGAGGTATTTTGAGTGAATATGATTCGTGAGGCGCGTCCGGTATTGAAGAGAAAGTTTACATTGGTGATAAGACAGCTATTCCCACATCAGTCAACTGGCACTCAACTCGGCAAACGCCTCCACTCACCATGGAATTCGTAAAAGTCGCCGGTATAGCTACCACCATCCACCACACTATCCCCAACAGAAACTCCCTGCCCTTCCCTCTGACCAGGCTGCTGACAAGCTTGCCATCGAGCTCGGCAACGTACAGACTGATCAACGTCCGCACCACAAGAAACACGCTATGGCTGATGATCAAGCGGAGCTCCTTGCTCCTCCACCCGGGGATGACTATCCTCAGCAGTCTGAGTAGGTTTTTGAAGAACTCCCTATTCAGCTCCACCCGTTTTCTCGCGCCAGCTTCGCCCTCTTTCGTGCCTGGTCGTTGCCGGACTTGTGCTTGATGAAGCGACGCGGCCTTTTGCTCGGAGATTGCATTTCGTATCCGATTAATCAAGGCGACGAAGAGCGTGAGGTAGACTGTTCGTGATATCTTGGTTCGATGGCGTAGGTAGAGGTCGGTGAGGGCGGATATGAGCTGTCTGATGGACTTCTCCGAGGCGGGAGAGGGTAAGAGGAGCTTGGATTGGGCCGCCATCTCGTCGCGCAGCTTGCAGAGCTCAAGGACACAGCGATCGATAGGGAAGAAATTCAAACACTCTCACTCTTCCCCCCAGATCTCATAACCTTGTTGAGTTGCGGAGTGGCTTCGCGCATCGAAGAAAGGCTTCCCCAGATTTTCAGGCTACTTAGGCATGTGAATGTCGACGATTGCGGCAGGAGAGCCGAGGTTCGGACCAACTCCCTAAACCCTAAACCCTACGAACCATTGGCGATTCAAGCACTCTTCCAAGCACCCTCGTCATCAAGAATGCACCATGATGAGTAAAATTGGACTGCCTCACATTGTGGACCCTGGGCTTGGGATCCGGAAGATCTTTCACACTTGCATATAGTCCTCTCAAACGGTACGGTTGAACGTGGAAGAATAGTGGATTCATGCTTCAGTCTATCGGTCTATCTAGAACTACAGCTTCTCGCTTTTCGGCACCCTCTATGCCATATATGAAATGCCTCCTGCGCCTCAACACGAGACCTGTAGCGTTGAAGAACGCCCGACAATGACTCAGACTAGATATATTGTAAGCAATGCGATCCTTGACCTCGAGCAAGAATTACTTACACCTAAGATCCCAGCCGATTTGTGGCCCCAATTTAGGCAACTCGTCAGCGACGCTCTGAACATCCTTGTCGCCTCTGCCGCTCAGGCAAATGACAATGTCATCGTCTTTGCTCATCGACTTCGCCAACTCCACTGCGCCCCAGACCGCGTGTGCTGTTTCTAGCGCCGGAATGATACCCTCCAACTGCGAGATTAGCTGGAAGCCCTTGAACGCCTCCGCGTCTGTGGCAGCGATGAACTTGGCTCGCTCATTGTCTTTCCAAGAACTCAGCTCAGGACCAACACCGGGGTAGTCTAGACCAGCAGACACCGAGTGTGTGTCCGATATCTGGCCATGCTTGTTCTGTAAAACATACGTCCGTACGCCATGCAGCACACCTTTAGTCCCACCAGTGAGGGTAGCGCTGTGTCGATCCGTACTCACGCCGTCACCTCCCGCTTCAACGCCTAGTAGCTTGACGCTAGGGTCGTTGGCAAAGGGATAAAACATGCCAACAGCATTGCTACCACCACCAACGCATGCCACAACAGCGTCTGGTAGCTTGCCTTTCAGCCTCTGCATCTGCTCTTTCGTCTCGTTTCCAATGACTGACTGGAACGTCCGTACGATGGTAGGGAATGGGTGAGGTCCGATGGCAGATCCGATGATATAATGGGTCGTGGACAAGTCAACAACCCAAGCACGCAAAGCTTCATTAACCGCGTCCCTTAATGTCCTTGAACCGGCCTCCACAGCCACAACTTTAGCGCCTAGTAATTTGATCCTGAAGACATTCAGGGCCTGCCGTCGAACATCCTCTGCGCCCATGTAGATCGTGCACTTCATGCCAAATTTGGCACAAACGGTGGCTGTTGCTACACCGTGTTGTCCAGCACCGGTTTCTGCAATAATCTCCGTTTTACCTAGACGTCGCGCAAGCAAAATCTGACCCAAGGCATTATTAATCTTGTGGCTGCCGGTATGGTTCAAGTCTTCCCGTTTCAGCCAGATGTTAGCGCCACCTGCATGTTCCGTGAGCCGCTCGGCGAGATGCAGTTGGCCTGGGCGGCCCATGTATGGATAATACGATCGATACTCTTCCCAGAATTTGGGATCGTTTCTTGCCTCGTTAAAGCCAGCTTCGAGTTCCGCAAGACAATCCATTAGGGACTCCGGAACATACTGCCCTCCGAATTCCCCGAATCGTGAAGGTACAGCGGCTGGGTCGGCCTCACCATCCATGTTGAGGGCTTCAAGTTGGTCTGCCAAGCCAGGTCCAGTCCCGTTTTGCCCGTCCTCGATGATTTCATCCACATGGACGGTGTCTCCATTGGTCTCTTTAGTTTCTCCATTCGTCTCCACAATATCGATTTCCCAATTCTCACCCATTGGTGAATTACTTAATCCACCCTTCCTCCTAGTAATCTCAGAGCAGTATTCTTCCACTTTTTTCGCGCCCTCTCCAGGAGGGGCGTTAGCCAACGTTGTAATAATCTGACTTCCAATAACAACACCCTCGGCGATGTTTGCCACACTCAAGAAGTGCTCCCTAGTGCTCACACCGAACCCCACTGCAGCCGGAACATTGTTGGAATAGGTATGCACGCGCTTAAGGAGGTCGGGAAGACCAGAGGCTAAGGTACCGGTCGCACCTGTGACGCCCATACGTGAAACAACGTATATGAATGAGTCTGCAATCTTACATAGGAGCTTCATGCGAGACTCGGAAGTTGCAGGTGCGATCAATGGAACGTATGAAAGGCTATGAGTCATCCACAGTCAGCTCCAAATATCGATAGCAAAGGTAGTACCGTAATCTCACCCTCCCTTTGTGCAGAAATTCCGGAACCTCACTGCTTCTTCCGGAGGCAGATCGACAACGATAAATCCATTGACACCGGCTTCGCGGGCATCTTTGAGCATTCTTTCCTCTCCATAACTCAGTATGGGGTTGTAATAGCCCATGAAAAGCACAGGCGCTTTCAGGCCTCTCTTCCTTGCTTCCCGTACAGTTTCCAGAGTAGATGTTACTGTGATACCATTCTTCAGCGCTTGAGTATTCGCCTTCTGTATCGTCGGCCCATCTGCAATTGGATCTGTGAAAGGCAATCCGAGCTCGATGAGATCTGCGTGCGCACTCAGCATGCGTTCGTCTGGTTTGCCCATCAGCGAGTCCTACCAGCGCCACCTGCTTCCATTCCCAGCAAGACATCTACTGTCTCCGCCGCAGTTGGATATCCAGCTGTCATGTAAGTGACCAAAGCAGGCCGCTTCTCTTTTTTGCATTGCGCAAAGGTTCTCTTGATTCCTTCCATGATTGAGTGGCTGGTGTAAAATCTTTGGGGAAAAAAGGAGAGAACGGGTGGCCTATGGTAGTTGTGTTTGGTAAAAAAAAAATAATAATGTAGTCATCATACTCGACAGATATCGCCCCACGCTTGTGCTAACAGCCTTGCAAACTGACCGCCTTTGGCAATATCTCCATAAAATCCAAGACCTCCGAAGGCTAATGTTAATTCAGACCATTGTATAAAGGCTGCGCCGATACGGAGCACAGGTAAATCTATCACGACTTCATACGACGTACAACTCAAGTGTGCTGTTTGCACGAGTATCGTTCCATTTGGCAAATAGTAAACTACCAAGCCCCATCTACTCCTTCAAAATACCTCAGAACGCTATGCAAATGCTGTCTACTATATTTGTCCGAAGGATTTCCATCCTTTAGAAATCAGTAACCCTCCCATTGTAGCTCCAATCTACGTCGCCACCCCAGCGTAAGGGCTCGTTCTTCGGTCCTCCAATTTCTCCCGTCTTGGGGTTCCTCTCCCCTTCGAATTCGGGCTTCACACCTCTTCTGATGTCTGGGTGTAGTTCCTCGCCATCACCGGTAGCCTGAACTCTAGCATTGACTGCTGCAATCTCCTTGTCGCTATCCGTCATCACTTCTGCCTCCGTATGTGGCGATTGGTTGATCTGGGGTCTTGATCGTGGCGTGTCTGATGATGATGTTGCAGGCGACTGATTGACAACGACCGTGACTTTGGGGGTGCTAAAGGCACCAGTCGAAGAGCGTTGGAGTTGTTCGAATAGCTCCTGTTCTTCCTTTGGAAGACGAGGTGGTGCCGGGCCTGAGGAGAAGGGAGGCGCGACCCAACGGCAGGAACTCGACGAAAGGAAGCGGCGGGCTGATACAGAACGCATGGTGTAGGATATCGATGATCGCATGGCGGCTAGGTCTGTCCTTGCTGTTGGATTGAAGTATGAGAGTTGTGGTGAATCGACTTTAAGCGTAGACTCTGAGAGTGTTCTTGCTTGAGTAGAGTTACCTTTAGATCTCGAACCAATCCCCCAGAAGAGGATCGGGAGCTTGGAAGTGGCGGATCAAGCCACGCTAACGGCTCCCTTGCAATCGATAAGGCTTTGATTTTTCAGCCCTATCGAAAAATGATTGAGGACTGACGACCATCCCATCTTTTCTTTTTCAGCCAATATATTGCCTTGCCTTACCGCATTGTACCTCATTTCAGACACACCATGGCGCTTCTAATAGCTTCTAAGCGTGCGGGCGCACTTATGAGAATCGGTCGTGTTTCAACA